>CAYRTL010000013.1:1575-13307 GCA_964427005.1 uncultured Acetobacteraceae bacterium | reverse complement strand
GCTTGTGCGCTGTGTGCTCTGGCTGAGGCAACATCGCAGTTGCTCCGCAACCGCTGCCATTTGGAACCGCGATCAACGAGATGCCTCTTCTCAACGACGAATTACGTCCCACACTGGTCGCCGCCTTGCCGACTTCGCGCAAGAGGCTGTCGCTGGCTTTAGATGCGGTCCCGCCGGCGCTTGCTTTTATGGACGTCGCTTGTGTCGTGATCCTCGGTATCACATCCGGTATAGCTTACAACCTGGTCGAGTCCGGCCGCATCGGGGATCTTAGCCGGTACTTTGGATTCGGCATTGCTCTAGCAATTTCATTTTCGAGCCTTGCCTATGCCCGCGGGCTGTATTCCAGACAGTCGGGCTTGCGAATTAAAGAGGCGATGCTGATCTGGACGGGGGCCTTCCTGTGTCTGGTCGTTCTTATGATCGTGCTCAAGGGGGACGACTTCCCCCCGCGGGGAACTGTTCTGCTGTCATTTGCCGCTGGCGTTCTCGGTGTCTCGTTGCTGCGGTGGGGGACGCGACAGGTACTGGCTCAGTCTTCGCGATCTGGGCGGATCACCAAGCGCCAGGTCGTTGTCGTCTCTCGCTATAGGCATTCCGTTCCGGCCAGTCTTGCTCAGGCCATCGAGGCCTCCGGACGCAATGTTTGCAGGACCTTCTCCCTACCCGTGTCGTCCGACGAATGGGAGATCTCTGAATGCATGCGCCAGATCATCGACTACGTTCGCCATGGCTCCGTTGACGAGATTTTGCTTGCACTGGACTGGACCGACACAACGTTGATCGAGGAGATCACCGGGCAACTAAGTGTCGTACCACTCCCGGTGGCGCTGGTTCCCGACAGCGCCACTAGTACCTTGCTTGAGCATCCTCTCTTTGGATTTGGCGATACGAAGGCAGTACAGCTTCAGCGCCCACCGTTGAACCGGCCGCAGCTTGCTGCAAAGAGACTATTGGACCTCGTGCTGAGCGTGCTTGCGCTTCCGGTCGTGCTGCCTGCCTTGGCCATCATCGCCGCTTTGGTCGTTTGCGACTCCCCAGGGCCAGTGTTCTTCCGCCAACGACGGGTTGGTTTCAACAACCGCCCATTCTACATCTACAAATTCCGCACGATGCGAACCCTGGAGGATGGAGCTGCAATCCAGCAAGCCGGCCGCGACGACAAACGCGTTACCCGCGTGGGTCGCATCTTGCGCCGGTTCAGCATCGACGAGTTGCCTCAATTGCTTAACGTCCTTAGGGGTGAAATGTCGCTTGTCGGCCCGCGACCACATGCGCTGGCGCATGACAACGAATATCGCGAGATCATCGCGTTCTATGCCGCCCGTCACAACGTGAAGCCTGGAATCACTGGCTGGGCGCAGGTGAATGGCTGGCGTGGCGGCACGCCTGACGTCCAAATGATGATTAGGCGCGTGGAGTGCGACTTGTGGTACGTCAACCACTGGTCGCTTGGGCTCGACTTGAAGATTCTAGTCTTGACCGCTGTGTGTGTTTGCAATGCTCAGAATGCCTACTGACCGGCTCGGAGTTGAGATGCAAACTCGATGTGCTGAGGCGCTGGCGGTTTGGCGGTACGAGCTTGGCTATCGCGAGTATTGGTCACACCAAATCCCAAGCTGGTACCTGGTGCTGCAGGTGGGTACCGCGCAGCAATGGTAATGTATCTGGTAACGGGTGGGGCGGGTTTCATCGGTTCGCATCTCTGCGAGGCCATGCTTGCACGTGGTGACGCGGTGCGTGTGCTAGATGACATGTCCACCGGAAAACCCGAAAACCTTCCAGCCGGTGTCGAATTGATTGTTGGTGATGTCGCCGATCCAAGTGTGCTGCGTCGCGCGGTCGATGGAGTTGTCGGATGCTTTCACCTCGCCGCAATAGCCTCGGTGGAGCGCGGGGTTAGCGACTGGCTCGGAACTCATCGCGTCAATTTGGCCGGCACCATTGCTTTGTTTGATGCCATTCGCCAGGCCGGGACAATAGCCCCGGTGGTATATGCGTCGTCTGCTGCTGTTTACGGTGACGCTGCTGGAATGCCCATCACAGAGGACACCGAACGGCGCCCGCTCTCGGCCTACGGAGCGGACAAGTATGGTGCCGAGCTGCATGCGCGTGTCGCTTGTCATGTGCACCGCATTCCGAGTGCTGGTCTACGCTTTTTCAACGTTTACGGGCCCCGCCAAGACCCTGCCTCACCTTACTCAGGCGTGATCTCGATCTTCTGCGAAAGGCTGCGACGGGGCAAGCCGATAGAAATATTTGGAGATGGTCGACAGACCCGCGACTTCGTGTTCGTCGCTGACGTAGTCTCCGCTTTGCTCGCTGCTATGAGTGCACAACGGCCGGAGGCACTTGTGGCGAACGTGTGCACCGGCATTCCGACCTCGGTGCTTAAGCTGGCTGAAATAATAGCCGAGTTGACGGGAACCCACCTTGAAGCCCGGCACCACCCGTCGCGCGCAGGCGATATACGTCACTCCGTTGGCTCACCCAGGAAGGCACGCGCTGCCCTTTCGTTGCCGGAGCCACTCAACTTGCGGGCCGGCCTTGTAAGGGTACTAGACTGGCTCGCTCAGTCTGGTCGGAATGCTCCGGAGTCGGGTCTATCAGATGCAGCATAGTCGGGTTCAACCGACGGATTCACATCTTGTCTGGGGGACAAGACAGGACCGGCTCGATGAGCGGTTCCAGGCGCGTTCTGCCGTTGTCGAGCACTTGATTTCCCGCTGGACCAAGCCCGACTGGAGTGGAGTAGATGTTTCCGGCGGCGCAGGTCGCTGGCTCGAGACACTGGCCCCCCATTTCCGCCAATTTACGCATCTCGATCTCAGTCCCGACGCGCTGAATGTCGCGCGGACCGATCATCCCGACTTTTCTAACATCGAATTTGGGATTATCGACCTCTTGCGACCGAGGGCAGCTGGAACCGACCTGTTCGGCAGGACCTGGGATGCAGCATTTTGTCTTGATACGCTCCTCTACAGCGGTGATTTCGTCGAAAAAGTACTATCCAATATGCGTCCATTTATCCGTCCCGGCGGCATCGCCATCATAGACGTTCCCGTGCATTTCCGGGCTTCGATTGCCCGCCGAGTTAAAGGCCCGCGCTACGACGGGCCAGAGCGCACATTCTCGCCGAGATCCGCGCTTATGCTCGCCAGAGAGAACAGGTACATCTGTCTCGCGACAGCCTATCAATATCGAGAGCTAACCTCGTCGATGCACAATTATCTGGTCCGACGAGGATTGACCCGCTGGATACCGTGGCCCAGTACCTGGATGTACTTTGTGCTTGGAGTGGCAGATTAGGTCAGTGCGGCGCAATGTCCTGTGGCGTCCATGCGGTTACGCGTCTTACGCAATAGACTTGGGTAGGATCGCCTAGGTATTTCTACGGTTGCAGTTCAAATACCAGGCATACAGCTTCCGCAGACCTTCCGGGAGGCTGGTTTTTGGTCTCCAGCCCATTGCGAACAGCCGCGCGCTGTCCATCAATTTGCGCGGCGTACCATCAGGAATAGACGGATTGAACCCGACGCGGGCCTCAACGCCTACCACGTCCATGATCATCTCGGCGAGCTCGGCAATGCTCACGTCATAGCCGACGCCGATATTCACAGGCTCTTCCTCAGAATAGCTCTTGCACAAGAAGACCACTGCATCGGCCAAGTCATCAACGTACATAAACTCGCGGCGTGGCGTGCCCGTGCCCCAGACCTCGATATCGCTGCGGCGTTCGAGCTTCGCCCGATGTGCCTTGAGCAGGAGCGCCGGCAAGACATGACTTGAGATCGGATCGAAGTTGTCGTTGGGCCCGTACAAGTTCGGTGGCATGGCGGATATGAGGTCGCATCCGTACTGCCGCCGGTAGGCCTGGCACAACTTGATTCCCGCAATCTTCGCGATGGCATACCACTGATTTGTGGGCTCGAGCGGACCGCTGAGCAGTGCATCCTCCCGGATCGGCTGCTCCGCGAGGCGCGGATAAATGCACGATGAGCCGAGAAGCATCAGTTTTTCAACGCCAAAGAGCTTGGCTCCATGAATGACATTAGCCTCTATCAGGAGGTTATCGTAAAGAAACTCAGCGGGTCGATTGTCGTTCGCAAGGATGCCGCCCACGGTTGCAGCCGCCATGATCACAGCATGCGGTCGGTTGCGATCCATCCAGGCCTCCACATCGGCCTGGCGTCGCAGATCAACTTCGGCCCGGCTTGTAGTCAGGATCTCACAAGCTTCGGATGCCAGCCGCCGCACGACGGCCGAGCCCACCATTCCCTTGTGGCCAGCGACCCACACTCTCTTCCCACTGAGACGATACAGCACGCAGTCGTGGCTTGCCATGAGGGCGGTGCTCCAATTCGAGTTCATGGATGTCGGAAGTGACCATCTCGGTCACAAGCTCGTCGAAGCTGGTGGTATGTGCCCATCCGAGTTTCTTTCGCGCTTTGCTGGGATCTCCAATGAGCAGATCGACTTCGCTCGGTCGAAAATAGCGGGGGTCGACTCGCACTAACGTGCTGCCAGTCCTTGCATCGATCCCACGTTCGTCCGTGCCCTTGCCCTGCCACTCGATCCTTCGGCCGATAACCGCGAATGCCCGCTCGATGAATTCACGTACAGCATGCATCTCCCCTGTTGCGAGCACATAATCATCCGGTTCGGGCTGCTGCATCATCAACCACATGCCCTCAACGTAGTCGCGGGCATGGCCCCAGTCACGTTTCGCATCGAGGTTCCCGATATACACCGTTTTCTGGAGCCCTTCCTGGATCGCTGCCACTGCCCGCGTGACCTTGCGAGTAACAAAGGTTTCTCCTCGGACCGGGCTTTCGTGGTTGAACAGAATGCCGTTCGACGAATGCAAACCATAGGCCTCACGATAGTTTACGGTGATCCAATAGGCGTAGAGCTTTGCGACCCCATAAGGACTTCGCGGATAGAACGGCGTCGTCTCCTTCTGCGGCACTTCCTGCACCTGGCCAAACAACTCTGATGTAGAGGCCTGGTAGAACCTGACGCACTGATCCAGATGGAGAATTCGAATCGCCTCGAGCAGGCGCAAGGTGCCTATAGCGTCGGCGTTTGCTGTGTATTCGGGTGTCTCGAAACTGACCTGAACGTGGCTTTGTGCCGCTAGGTTGTAGATCTCGGTTGGCTGGATCTCTTGAATCAGCCGAATGAGGTTTGTGGCGTCAGTCAGATCGCCGTAATGCAGGAAAAACCTGCTTTCCGTGTCATGCAGGTCAGCATAGAGATGGTCAATGCGCCCTGTGTTTAGCGAAGACGACCGGCGTTTAACGCCGTGAACGACGTAACCCTTCTTTAGCAGGAGTTCTGCCAGATAGGAACCGTCCTGGCCCGTCACGCCAGTGATCAGTGCAACCTTGTTCGACATGCTCCGACGCTTTCAATGAGGAGAGGTATGTGTGTCGAAAGGCGACCGCTGCCTCATATATCAACTGTGATGGTGGCGCCGATGTATGCAAGAGAGTTTTGGGATAGCCCGCGTCTTGCGCTCGTGGGCCTTTGGAGTATGGGGCTAACACGTCGTGGTCGGTCGAGCTACTCCTTGTGGCAGCAGATTGAATCGGACCGACAGGGCAGGTGGAAGGCACCAGAAGCGCCTAAGTCCTGATGAACGAGAGCTCCTGGCCACCCGGCGAAACCGCGAAGAGTGAGAAACCCGCCTGCTGGACCATTTTGACCGCTCTGCGCGTATCCGCCACATCGATGCGATGGAGCCGGTGATGAAATTCGACCAGGAGCTGAACTGGTCGCACGGAGGATGTGATGATCTCTGGAATCACATCGTACTCGGATCCCTCGATATCGAGTTTCAGAACGTCGACATGTTTGAGTTCAAGCATAGCCAGAATGGAACTGTATCGCATTACGTCGCATATGGCAGAGGTCCCAGCAGTCTCCTTCGAAGAATAGTTCCCGCGAGTGTCGTTTTCGGAAACTGAAAACTTCTGTCTGCCATCAAAACGGGAGATTCCAATCGGAAAGACCTGCATGTTTTGAGGCGCCCCTCTGGCTGCAATCCATCGCAGGCTTGCCGGGGTGGGGTCAAATCCATAAACGTGTGCCCCGTAACTACTGATGATCTCTTCGTCGAAAGAGATGTCGTCACCTAGTCCGAAAGAGAGCACCACAGGATTTTTCACATCGCCGAGGGGACCGATCGCAACGATCCAGCCACCGTAATCGGAGCCGATGTGCCTAGTCGCAACGTTCAGTTCTGGTTTGAGCAAGTGGTCCGTGCCAAGTCCAGCCCTAACCACACGCTTACAGTACCGAAGCCAGTCGGGATTGTACATGCGGCGGGTATCCTTTGCGGCTTCAACGCAATCGTCCCGAGTGTGATGTTGGCTGGGTTGCAGGTCAAATTCCTTGGGGAGTAATCCCCTTTCTCGCTTGCGATTCCCGTTTTGAATCATAGAACGGGCACACTGAGACTAGTAGCCCGTAACCAGCACAGAATCATTTGGCGATAGAAGCCTCTCGTTTCTGCTTACAGTGGATTCGGTCGTATGCGCGTAGTCCTCACTAGACGAGAGGGTATTGATTCACCCGATGGAGTCAGCATCTTCATTGTTTCGCTTGCTCAGGCTCTGATCGAACTCAACCATGTGGTGATGATCGTTGTCGGGAGCATGCAGAGCCGAGCGGAGTACCAGCGCCTTCTGGCTCCTCGCCTCGATCTTCCAATTCTTGCTCTAAGCCGCAGACCGCTGACCGGCTTGGCGGCTCTAAAGGGGTGGCTTCAGGCAAAGGTGGCAATCGATAGCTTTGAGCCTGACCTCGTCATCCACAGCGAGGCAGTACCAGTTCCACTACGCGGTACAATCGTCCAGGTCGTCCACGATCTCCAGCCACGGAATGGTCGCCTCGCGCCAGTCTGGCGGACTATTCGCCGCCTCAGCACCAAACGCTGCGACCACGTAGTCGCTACGACGACAGAGCTTCGCGACGAACTCGTTCGCGATCTTGGTATGCCGCTTCACCAAATAGCGGTGATCCCGAAGTGCATCGACCGTCAGTCCTACCGCAGTCCTAAACTTGCAGATCGCGATCGGGCAATTCTCCATGCAGGCACGCTGCCCTACAAGGATCCTGGCGCCACGATTCGCGCATATGGCGCACTCGAAGATCCATCGGTTGCGCTCTATATTACAGGAGACATCACCGGACCGGTGCGAGAGGCAGTTGATGCTCTTCCTACCCAGCTCCGTCGGCGGGTGATCTTTTTCGGGCCCGCGGATGGCGGCTTTGTCCGGAGCTTGCATAGCCGGGTCCGCGCCGCTGCTTTTCCCACTCGCTATGCGGTCCCTGTTGCATCGGCAACCGTCATGGAAGCCGTGGCTGCCGGAACACCCATCATCGGTTCGTCGCAGCTCAGTCGGGATTTGCTCAAAGATGGTGTGAATGGGCTGGTGACCGACACAGATCCAAATGCGATGGCCGCGGCCCTGAGGGCTATGTTGAATGATGACGCTCTCTGGTCACGCCTGTCTTCAGGCGCCGCTCGAATCGTCGAACAGTTCGACTCATTTCGAGTGGCGAGGCAGTACGTCAAACTGGCGCGCATAAGAGTCCCGACCTCTGGAGACCACAGCCTTGTTCCGCGACCCCATGTTTCTGGGGAGGCGACCTCAGGTGCCATGCACAGGGAGCTTTCATGATCATCGGCTATTGTCGCGTTAGCGTACTGGAGCCCAAGATCAGACTTGAGACCCAAAGACGTGCGTTGGCGGCGATGGGGGCGGAGACATTCTTTTGCGAAAGGACTGGCATCTTTGGTGACGCGCCCGAGTTGGAACGAGCGATCAGGTTGGCTCAGAAGGGGGACGTGATAGCAATCACGAAACCCTATCGCATCGCACGTTCGACGCGTGCAGTTCTGGCGCTTATCAACCGATTGGGCCAGAAGGACGTCGGTTTTCGTATCCTCGACACGCCCATTGATACGAGCACGACGACAGGACGCATGATCCTCGGTTCGGCACCTCTGTGGTCACTTGGCATATCGCCGCTGCGATCTGCGTTGTGGGATATGGTTCTTGGCTGGAGGCGGTGGCCATGATCGGGGCAACGCACGAGCGCCTGCATAAATAACTACACAAAGACTGAAAGTTGGTGCCCTTGTTCCGAAATGTTTCGATCGTAAACAGCAGTGGGCACTACGGCTCGCAATACAATTGCAAAGCCATATGCTTAATCACTTATTGCCTTGGACGGCATCGACTTTGAGCGCTACCAAATTCTCTCAACCCAAACTCAGGCGCGCCAAGAACGCACGATGATAGTCAAGGATGATTTGCTCACACTAGCTAGCCAATTGGCTGAGATCGCGAGGGATACCACGGATGCACCCACTGGAGACAAGCTGATGGAGCTGGTTGATAGCTTGTTGACAGCTAGCGGCTTGTCACAGCATGGCGGTAAGACGCCCGGTGGCTGGCGCTCGGAACCTGTCAGCGGCCGATGGTAGCAACCCTATCAGGCGGTTTGTAGTTGCACCGTTTACCGGGACAGCGCTGATGCGTCTGCCGGTCACACTGGAAGAGCGGCGTGTGCCGGTCAGCTTGATCAAGAGGCTCGATATACTGGTGCCTCGCGCGACGCGCATCTTCGGTGAACTGTTCGCGCTGCCCAGTCCAGGCAAGGGCCAATCGGGCGGCAGCGTCGGCCCAGGGAAATATTGACCATGGCCATTATGAGCGTCGACGAACTGGTCAGCATATTCCGATATACTGTCATCGCGCTTGTAAGACACCCAGGTCCGGATATGACAGCCAGGCAACTGGGGTTGTTGCTGACATGCTATCTGGAGGCCACTGCACAGACTGTGCGCGGCTTGGCCGCAGAACTGCACGTCTCAAAACCAGCCATCACCCGAGCGCTTGACCGGCTCGCCGAATTCGATCTGGTTCGACGCGTGCAAGACGCCTCGGACCGCCGCAGTGTCCTGGTACAGCGTACGCCGAAGGGCAACGCCTTTCTTCGGGACATAACCAAAATCCTGGCAGACGGGGCCAGCGAAGCAGCAAAGAAGTCCAGTGTATCACCCAGGCGCACCTCTCGTGAGGCTCCTATCTCCGGAAGGCGTGCGTAGCGGACGAGGCTTGCTGCTGACCGAACGTGATCCCGCAGCTCGGATGCCTGGATCGATGCTCTGAGCTGGCGCCCGGGGCGCCTCGTGAGGGATCGATTGTTTTGCGAGGGGCGGGGACTTTGAGCGTAATGCTCAGGGTTTAACCACCTATACCCTTTGCCGCCTGGCTCGGTGGTCGTTTATCGATCATCCGTTTCAAACTCCAGCCTCAGGCGCGCCTCCCCCCGGGCGTGCCTCTTTTTTTGGCGTTTCCGTTGGCCAATGCTGAACGCCACGCGTGGCAGAGAGATTGAAGGTTGCTTCAGCCGGACGCATAGCCGCGGCGCTACCCACTTGGAATAGATTGACTGCACAGCCAGGCTGTAGATCCTGTCCCACAGTTGGCTGGACCAAGTCATCGCGATGCCTCGGAGCAGAGAAGTGACACCGAGCCAGAATGAGACTGCCGCTACATTATCGGGACGGGCTGAGCGCGCTCGCTGGTTCGCGTGGCATCTTGACCCTTTCGATGAGGGGCGGCACAGGCTTTTGGAGTTTGCTACCGAATTGGAAGCCCGCGCAGCGTTAGAGACACTCGGGGCAAGCCCGAGGGCTGACCGCGAGGCCCTTTAAGGCAAATTACCTTCAGCCCAGGTCACCTGAGCCCCAACTTCCCTCTAGTCAAAATAGAGTCGTGGGCTGCCTTGAGGCTGGCGAGGTTTTTAGCGCCAACGGGACAGGAATCGTCTGATAACCCGAAGAGGAACAGTGAGTTTCCAGGATGTGCTGGACAGTAAGGCCTGCAGCGCCCGCTCAGCCGCGCCAGCTCTGCTCTCTGCGGCCTGCAGCGCAAGGCTCGCACCAGCTCTCGTTTGCTCCAACCTCCGCCGCATCTCGTTCTCCGCGGTTTGGGCGGCCTGAACCGCGAGACTCGCTTCGACGCGCGCTTGCTCCAGGTCAGACGCGATGGCCTCGACCGCAAGGCTCGCCTCGGCCCTCGCTTGCTCCAATCCAACTCGCATTTGATTTTCGGCAGTTTGGGCGGCCTGGACCGCTAAGCTTGCTTCGGCGCGCGCTTGCTCCAGTTCGGCCCGGATGGCGTCGCGCGCGAGCGTAAGTTCCGATATTTTGCCGTAAGCATTCGCCTCGCCCGCACTTATGAACCAGTCGAGCACGGGACTGGGCGGCCGAGTAAACGAAGGACCGAGATCCTCTTCGTGTTCCGCGGCCAAATAAAACCGGTTGAGGCCATCGGAGTAGACATGCCGATAGCTCTTACTGAGGAGGTCTGGTTCCCAGGCCTCATAACTGGGCTGGGTGGTATTAGGATAAGTAGCCTCCAGCACGACGACCCAGGGTCGCCAGCGCTCGAAATCGGCGCCCTTGAGCACGTGAGCTTCCGCACCCTCGACGTCGATTTTGAGGAAGTGTATGGGCCCGTCGACATACCGGCAGCATATGTCAGTCAAGGTTGTGGCTTCGACAGTGATCTCGCGGCTCGTCATGCCAGCTTGCCGATGGACCTGAGCCACGTCGGAGACCGCAGTCGAGAAGCCGCTCTCGTCGTCAATAATAAAGAAGGGTCTGTTTCCTGCCTCTGCGTCCACAAGACATTGCAAAGAGATGTCTCTTGGACGCGCGGTGGAGAGGCGTCGGAACACCGACGGTGCCGGTTCTACACTGATTCCGCGCCAACCATGCCGATAGAACGCGCATGTCACAGAATTATTGATCGGATCGTGTGCACCAATGTCGATATAGAAGCCGTTCCGGATCGACTTTAGCGCCCGCCACAGGACCACATCTTCAAAGTTTTGAGCGTACGATATGAATCGGGGTGGATGCTGCGCCGGCAACGAAGAGCTTCCTATCCTAAACTCGACGACTGGTTTCATCGATCTTCAGCATCCTACGTAGCTCCTTGCCGCCTCGGCCGTGCAACTGATATGGCCGCTTTGCAAGTGAATCGTGATGGATCGAACCGACAAGTCCGCAATACCTTCACTGAACACGCGGAACTCAATCGCTTTGCCGGTGGCTCCGGTAACCACGAAAAACAGCGCCTTGGTGACGTCGCGATTGATGCCGAGAAAGATTTCTTGTTTGGCCAATGGCGATCCGTCCGCACTGCATACGTCAACATGGCCGATCGATCCGTGCAGTTTTCGGTTCCAACGGGAAGTCCACCTATGGAAGGTCGAAATCCTGAACTTTGCACAGTAAAGGCCCGGTTCAAGGCTCAGATGTGGCCCGAAGCAGATATGCCCTTGCGTACGTGGAATTCCAGCAAACCCGGCCCGGTTTGCCTTCCCCGCTGGACCAGCAGTTAGCAACTGGGTGACATTCAATGGAAATATCGAGCTTCTCCGCGCAGGCTCCGCTCTCGGTGCTTCTGCGTTTGTTGCTGCTGATTGCCTTGCGTTTTGGATTTCCCGCTGCCTTCGCCACTCGTTCATGGGCACTTGCATCCCTGTGGCGGTGATCCAACGTGGCGCCCATTGCATTGAGGTACACAAAGCCCCTGCCAGTTCGTCATCTGCACGGTCTTCTCGAGTTTCCCAGTTGCTCTCACCGCCAAATCCCCGGCGGAAAAAAGCTGTCGCCCTGTAGCTGAAAACTGGAGGCTTTCGTC
>CAYRTL010000013.1:0-1475 GCA_964427005.1 uncultured Acetobacteraceae bacterium | reverse complement strand
GTCAGGCCCAATCCCGAACGTATAGACGTTCCGGTCCCAATGGAGGCTCTTTTCGATTTGGACCTTATCGGCAGTGATCGCAACCGAACCTGAAAAGGCCACGTCGAATTCCGGGTCGGAAACTTCGGTGGCAGAGAATAAGGTCTCTACATGATTGCTTAACCAGAAATCATCATCGTCAAGAACGGCGAAATAGGTTGTGCGCACGCCCTTCAGGCCCGCCTGGAGAGTTGCGCCGCGGGCGCCTCCCTCGGTCAGTACTTCCCTGAATTCGGAGATTGCGCCCGAGCGATCCGAAGTGATCTCGGATACATCTATGTCTCGATACTTCGACAAAATGACAACGAACCGACCAAACGACTGATTCCTGATAGAATCTACCGCCTCCTTGACGAACGAGAGCGGCCTCCCCCCGCAACGGACGATCACCGAGATATCCGGTTTGGGAAGCAGTTTAGGCTGCTTGTCTCGCTCGAGTTGCTGCTTCTGATGGTGGTAGTGGACAGCGTTCGCAATCATCCGCTCTGCGGAGAATTCGCGTTCGAAGATCGAGCGAGCTGCATCAGCTTTGGCCTGGGCAAGCTCTGGGTTAGCCAGACAAAAGCAATAATGATCAGTGATCTGGGCCGCAATGGTTTTCAGGGCTGGCTTTTGCATCGAAATACAGAACGGCATCGCCAAACCACTTTCGGATCCACCGACTCTCGGGACAGATGGCAACGGCGCCCACACTGACGATTTCAAAAATTCTGTTCGAGATGATGTCCTCGCGTAGGTGATCGGCCGACAAAAGGACTAATCCGATGCTAGCCGTGGAATAAGCCAGTTGAGGGGAAATCCCGTCGAAGGGCAGAGGACCCCTGTAGGATGAGTATTCGAGCGACTCCCATGAGGCGAGAGGGCCGTGTATTTGCAGCAAGGCTCGCCGATCCAGGAGCTCGAACACTGCTGGCATTCGGCGATCCCAGTTTGTTCCAAGATATACGACCTTGAGTTTCCCTTCCGATATGGATCTCGCTATATCAGCTCGCAAATTCGTTCGCTGCGGGGTGTTGTAATAGAAACCAACCTCATCGTCCCTCCCCACTCCAAAGCACACATGGCGAACGAATGTGTCCAGGCTGTCAGAGATCGTAAGGAACCCGTCATAAGTGAGCATATTACGGAAATAGAACTGACTCTCAAGAAAGCGGCGCTTCGGTTCATGTAGCGTAAGATATGTGGGGAAATCGGCGACCTTCGGCACGGAACTGGCTACCGATAACACGAAATCAGGTCGAGCACGCTCGACGTCCTCCGCGACACGGCAATCGACGAGAACATGCCCAAGTCGCACCGCCCCAATTGCCAACGATTTATAGGCTTGGTTCTCCGCTGCGTCCGTCCAGGGATTGAGATAGGCGATCTTCACCGGGATCCTTTCGACGTTTCCAAGTCCCGACCGGGATATTGGCCTGGAAGAGGCAGGTGCTTAG
>CAYRTL010000012.1:0-67377 GCA_964427005.1 uncultured Acetobacteraceae bacterium | reverse complement strand
TTAAGGTTCCACACGGCGAACACTGAGATCAAAGTCATGGAGCGCCACCGAGGAAGAATTTAACCGCTGCGCGCGAAGCGCCATGTTCTTCCTTCGTGGCACTCCGTGGCTTTGAAGCTCGGTGATCTCCGTGTGAAACCTTCAATCGGGAGGCATGATAGTCGCCATGACCCGCTCATCCGCCTTCGCCCGTCTCGCCTCCCTTGCCGCACGTCCGAACGGCAGGCGCATCACCCCGCTGTTTGCCGCCGATCCCGAACGCGCGCGCAAGTTCAGCCTGAGCCTCGATGACCTGACTCTCGACTTCTCGAAGTCGGCGATCGATGCCGAGACGCTGGAGGCGCTGTTCGCGCTGGCGCAGGCCGCCGATCTGGAGGGATTCCGGCGGCGGCTGTTCGCGGGCGAGATGGTCAACGTGACGGAGCACCGCGCGGCGATGCACATGGCGCTGCGCTCGCCGCCCGATGCCGGCCTGAAGGCCGCACTTCCCGGTGGCGTCGAGGATGCTTCGAAACTGGCTGCCGCCGAACGGGACCGCATGCGGAGGTTCGTCACCGCGGTGCATGAGGGCAGCCTGCGCGGCGCGACGGGCGAACGGCTCACCACCGTGGTCAACATCGGGATCGGAGGATCAGACCTGGGGCCGCGCGTCGCGACCGAGGCGCTGACGATTGGCCGCAGCGACGCGCGGATGGAAGCGCGCTTCCTGTCCAACGTGGATGGACACGCATTCCAGGCGGTGATCCAGGGGCTCGATCCGGCGCGCACGCTGTTTCTCGTCGCCTCGAAGACCTTCACCACACTCGAGACGATTACCAACGCCCGGGCGGCACGTGCCTGGATCGCTCAGACACTCGGCGAGGCGGCGGTGGGCAGCCACTTCGCCGCGCTTTCCACCAATCTGAAGGCAGTCGGCGAGTTCGGCATCTCGCCGGAACGCACCTTTGGCTTCCGCGACTGGGTTGGCGGACGCTACTCGCTCTGGTCACCCGTCGGCCTGGTGATCGCGCTCGCGGTCGGCTGGGACAAGTTCCAGGCGCTGCTGGACGGCGCCTGGGCGATGGACTGTCATTTCCGCGATGCGCCGCTTCGGCAGAACCTGCCTGTGCTGCTAGGGCTCGTCGGCGTATGGAACGTCAACGCACTCGGCTGCGCGACGCACTGCGTGCTTGCATATGATGACAGGCTGCGGCGGTTGCCGGCGCATTTCCAGCAGCTCGAGATGGAGAGCAACGGCAAGCACGTCACACTCGAAGGCAAGCCGACAGGCTGGGACACGTGTCCGATCCTGTTTGGCGAGCCCGGCACCAACGCGCAGCACAGCTTCATGCAGCTCGTGCACCAGGGCACAAGGGTGGTGCCGGTGGACTTCATCCTGGCCGCCAATCCCGACCACAACCGGGTGGAGGCGCACCGGGCGCTGGCGGCCAACGCCTTCGCTCAGGCGGAGGCGCTGCTGCGCGGCAGGTCAGAGGCGGAGATACGGGCGGAGATGAAGGCGAAAGGCGTCCCGCAGGCCGAAATCGACGCCGTAGCGCCGCACCGGGTGTGCGAGGGCGAGCGGCCGTCGAACACCATACTGTTCGGGCGGCTTGATCCGTTCAGCCTCGGCCGGCTGATCGCGCTCTATGAGCACAAGGTGGCGGTGCAGGGCTGCATCTGGGAGATCGACAGCTTCGACCAATGGGGGGTGGAATTGGGCAAGGAACTCGCCGGCAGCATCCTTCCCGAGCTGGAGCCGGGTGTGGTGCCGGGGGCGCATGATTCGTCCACGACGGGGCTGATCGCGCGCTTCCGGGCGTTGCGTGGGGAGAACTGAAAGAAGGAAGGAAGAAGGTTCCACACGGAGGCCACGGAGATTCAAAGGCACCGAGCGCCACAGAGAAGTATTTTATGCGCTTTGCGCGAAGCACTGTGTTCTTCGTCAGTGGCCCTCCGCGGCTTTGAATCTCCGTGGCCTCCGTGTGGAACCTTCCTTCCTTTCAGTTCCCATTCTGTTCCGGAAGTGCTATCCTGAATCCATGCCGCAGGCCTGAGCGCATGAGCGCCATTCGCATCCTCCCTCCCCACACCGTCAACCGCATCGCCGCCGGCGAGGTCATTGAGCGCCCTGCGGCGGCGGTCAAGGAGCTGGTAGAGAATGCACTCGACGCGGACGCGACACGCATTGCCGTCGCGCTCGACGCCGGAGGCATAGACCGCATCGAAGTGACCGATGACGGCACCGGCATGGATGCCGAAGGCCTCGCCCTCGCGGTGCTGCGCCATGCCACGTCCAAACTCGCCGGCGACGATCTGGTGCACATCGCCACACTCGGCTTCCGCGGCGAGGCGCTGCCGTCCATCGGCGCCGCAGCGCGCCTGCACATCACCTCGCGCCCCCGAGGTGTGGCGCATGCATCCGAGATCCGGGTGGAGGGCGGCCAGGTCTCCGACGTATCCCCAGCACCCGGACCTCCCGGCACGCGTGTCGTGGTGCGCGACCTGTTCTTCGCCACCCCAGCGCGGCGCAAGTTTCTCAAGCACCCAAGGACGGAGGCGGACCACGCCGAGGCCGTCGTCCGGCGCCTGGCGCTCGCGGCGCCGACCGTGGCGTTCCGGCTGGAAAGCGACGGGCGCATCGCCTTCGATCTGCCGGCGCAGAGCCGTCCTGACCGCGTGGCGGCCTTGTTCGGTGCCGATGCGGCAGAGGCGATGGTTGAGGTTGCCGGCGAGCGCGGTCCGTTGCGCATCGCCGGCTATGCCTGTTCGCCGGCGGTCACCCGCGCCACGGCAACCGCGCAGGCGCTGACGGTGAACGGCAGGCCGGTCGCCGATCCGGTGCTGAAGGCCGCGGTCCGGGTCGCCTACCGCGACGTGATCGCCGTCGGCCGCCATCCCATGGTTGCGCTGTGGCTAGACCTGCCGCCAGAGGAGCTGGACGTGAACGTCCATCCGGCGAAGACCGAGCTGCGCTTCCGCGACGCGGGTGCGGTGCGCTCGCTGGTCATCGGCAGCATCGGCCGTGCGCTTGCCGGCGGCGCGGGCACGTCACTGCCGGCGCCGAGACCCTCGCTGCATCTGACGGGCCCGCGGCCTGCCTCTGTCCCCTATCCCTCCGTTCCGCTTCCCGGGATGGCCGAGAAGCAACTCGCCTTCGGTGCGGCACCAGCGGCTCGCATGCTTCCGGTCGCCGAACCGCGCGCCGAACATCCACTCGGCGCGCCGGTCGCGCAGGTGCTGGATACATACGTGCTCGCGGTGGCCTCGGATGGTTCGCTGGTGCTGGTGGACCAGCACGCCGCGCATGAGCGCCTCACGCATGAATCGCTGCGCGAGCAGATGCTGGACGGCGGCGTGCGATCCCAGCCGCTGCTGCTGCCGGCGATCGTTGACCTGCCGCCAGCCGATGCGTCCCGGCTGCTGGCGCGTGCCGATGAACTGGCCCGTCTGGGCCTGGAGATCGAGGCATTCGGCCCGGGTGCCGTCATGGTGCGTGCGCTGCCCGCCGCCCTCGGCTCTCCGGAACCAGGCCCGCTGCTGCGGGACCTTGCGGATGAGCTGGAGGAGCTGGAGGAGACCACCGCGCTGAATGCCCGGCTGGATGCGGTCATCGCGCGGCTGGCCTGTCACGGCTCGATCCGGGCCGGGCGGCGGCTGAACGCGGCGGAGATGGACGCGCTCCTGCGTCAGATGGAAGCGACGCCGCGCGCGGCCACGTGCAGCCACGGGCGGCCGACGTTCCTGAAGCTGTCGAAGGCCGAGATCGAGAAGCTGTTCGGACGGCGGTAAGAAGGTTCCACACGGAGAACACCGAAGTCCAAAGCCACGGCACTCCGTGGCTTTGACCTCCGTGTTCTCCGTGTGGAACCTTACTTCCTTCCAAACAGGGAGGAAGAACCATGATCAAGTGGGCTACCGCAGTCGCAACCCTTGTCTCGACGGCAGCGCTTGCCGCCGATCCGGGTGTCACCGCCACGGAACTCAAGATCGGCAACACCATGCCGTATAGCGGACCGGTCTCCTCCTACAGCCCAATCGGCAAGCTGGACGCCGCCTTCTTCAATATGGTCAACGAGCAGGGTGGTATCGCCGGGCGCAAGATCAACTTCATCTCCCTCGATGACGGCTACAGCCCGCCGAAGACGGTGGAGGACGTGCGCCGGCTGGTTGAGGAAGACCAGGTCGCGTTCCTGTTCAACACGCTGGGCACGCCGACCAATTCGGCGATCGTGCGCTATGTGAACCAGAAGAAGGTGCCGCATCTGTTCGTCGCGACTGGCGCCGCCAAGTGGGGCGACCACAAGGACTATCCCTGGACCACAGGCTTCCAGCCGGACTACCGCACCGAGGCGCAGATCTACGGCAAATACATCCTGCAGCAGAAGCCGAATGCGAAGGTCGCCGTGCTGTATCAGAACGACGACTTCGGCAAGGACTATCTGAACGGGCTGCATGCCGTACTCGGCGACCGTTATGCCAAGATGGTGACCGAGGCGACCTACGAGCCCACTGATCCCACGATCGACTCGCAGGTAACGACGTTGCAGGCGTCAGGGGCCGATGTACTCGTCGTAGCGGCGGCGCCGAAGTTCGCCGCGCAGTCCATCCGCAAGGTACATGACCTTGGCTGGAAGCCGATGTTCTTCATGACCAACGTGTCGATCTCAGTCGGCTCGGTGATCACGCCGGCTGGCGCTGACAATGCCATCGGACTGATCAGCACGGGCTATCTGAAGGATCCGACGGACCACCAATGGGACAATGATGCCGGCATGAAGGAATGGCGCGCGTTCATGGCGAAGTACATGCCCGGCGCCGATCTGACCGACAACAATTACGTGTATGCCTATTCGGCATCAAAGCTGATGCTGCAGGTGCTCAAGCAGTGCAATGGCAACTTCTCGCGCGAGAACGTCATGAAGCAGGCGGAGAGCTTGCATGATGTGGAGTTGCCGACGGTCCTGCCGGGGATCAAGGCGAGCACCAGCCATACCGATCATCGGCCGCTCAAGGCGATGCGGCTGGAGAAGTGGGACGGCAAGACCTGGGTCCTGTTCGGCGACGTGATCGAGGCGACGGGTTCCTGAAAGCCAACTAACTCGGCTCCCGCCAGACGCTAAGTCGCGCCGCGCCATGGGTGCGTTCGGCTAGCACATCTGTGTTCGGTAGCGGTTCATCGCGCGCGGTCTCGGCGATCAGCAAAGCGCGCGGTGCAAGCCGGCGAACCGCGCGCAAATGCGCAAGCGTTCGCGGCAGGAGATCCTGATGGTAGGGCGGATCAAGGAACACTAGATCGGCAGCCTCGCCGGGTAGAATGGCGAGGGCATCCATGGCGAGGATGGTGCAGCGGTCCTGCGCATGGCACCTGGCGATGTTGGCGCGCAGGGCAGCGAGTGCGGCACGGTCGTGCTCGACGAAGGTGGCGTGCGCGGCACCGCGCGACAGCGCTTCCAAACCGAAGGCGCCGGTTCCTGCGAAGACGTCGAGCACGTGGGCGCCTTCCACCGCTTCACGACCGCCCCATGGTGCGTGGAGCACCATGTCGAACAACGCCTGACGGACGCGATCGGCAGTGGGACGCGTGGCAGTGCCGGGCGGAGCGACGAGGCGGCGGCCACGCCATGCACCGGCGACGATTCTCATGGCAAGAAAGCTTCCACACGGAGAGCACTCCGTGTTCTCCGTGTGGAAGCTTTCCTATTCATTCCTTGGCAACTGATCGCGCAGCACACGCGTGGGCACCTCGTCCACCGCGCCTCTCGGCAGCGTCCCCAACTGGAACGGCCCATACGCAATACGGATCAACCGTGTGACCGCCAAGCCCAGATGCGCCATCACTCGCCGCACCTCGCGGTTGCGGCCCTCGCGCAAGCTGACGGTGAGCCACGCATTATCGCCCCGGCGTGAATCGAGTCCCGCATCGATCGGCCCATACGCCACGCCGTCGATGGTGATACCCTTCGCCAGCGCCGCCAGCCGGCGCTCATCCGGCACGCCGTGTACGCGCACGCGATAACGCCGCAGCCAGCCCGTGGACGGCAACTCCAATTTACGGGCGAGCACCCCGTCGTTCGTGAGCAGCAGCAATCCCTCACTGGTCAGATCGAGCCGCCCGACGCTCACGACGCGCGGCATGCCTGGCGGCAGCTTCTCGAATACCGTGGGCCGTCCCTGCGGATCGCGATGCGTGGTCACCAAGCCGACAGGCTTGTGATACCGCCAGAGTCGCGTACGCTCCGGCGCATCGACGACAGTGCCGTTCACCACCACGATATCGCCGGGATCGACAAACGTCGCCGGGTGCGTCACCGGCTTGTTGTTCACCCGCACCCGTCCTTCGGCCACCAGCTTTTCCGCGTCGCGCCGGCTCGCCACTCCGGCGCGCGCCAGCCATTTCGCGATGCGTTCCCCGCGCGGGGAATCGCTCATGTTGATCCGGCCATCATACGCGGCAGGCGGCGATCAGCGCGTCAAAGATGCGGCGGTCGCCGGGATCGATGAAGAACTCGGGATGCCATTGCACACCGAGGCAGAACCGGTAACGCGCATCCTCGACGCCTTCGATCACCTGGTCTGGCGCGATCGCGTTGACCACCGCATACGGCCCGGCATCGCGCACCGCCTGATGATGCGCGGAGTTCACTTGCATTTCCGTGGTACCGACGATGCGATGCAGCAGCGTGCCACTTCGCACCGCGACGGGATGGCCGGGTTCGTGGCGCGGATTGAGCTGCTCATGCTCCAGCGCATCGGCGAATGCATCGGGAATGTGCTGGATCAGCGTGCCGCCGAGTGCAACCGCGAGAAGCTGCTCGCCACCACAGATGCCAAGTACAGGCATGTTGCGCGCCAGCGCGCCATTGGTCAGCGCGAGTTCAGCGGCGGTGCGGCCTTCCTTCAGCGTCACCGTGGCGTGGCGGTCGCTGTCGCCATACAAGGACGGATCGACGTCGAATGCGCCTCCGGTGACGACAAGCGCGTCGATGCGATCGAGATACGCCTCCGCCAGCGATGCGTCATGCGGCAGGGCAATCGGCAACCCACCCGCTGCCACGATGGCATCGGCATAGTTCTGCCGGATCGCATACCAGGGATATTTCGAGTAGCCGCCAGGCTGCTCGGAATCCAGCGTGATGCCGATGACGGGGCGATTCATTGCACTTCCCGTTTGTCATTGCGAGGAGCGAAGCGACGAAGCAATCTCCTTCGTGATCGCGCACCCATGGTGGGGATTGCTTCGTCGCTTCGCTCCTCGCAATGACAGATCAAGGCAATTCGGGCAAGGGTGGCGTAGCGCCCTCCGGCACGCCAATCTCGTGCGCGTTCAATGTCAGTGCGACCATGGCGTAATAGCCGATGAGCGCAGTCAGCTCCACGATGCCGGCGGTGCCATGGGCATCCAGGATTCGCTTATACGTAGCATCGCCGACACGATGATCGCGCAGCAGCTCGATGGCGTAATCATGGATAGCCTGTTCGTCCTGCGCCACGAAACTGTGCCCGCCGTTGCGGAGCGTTTCTATCGTCTGCTCCGACAGCCCAGCCTTGCGCGCCTCGGCTTCGTGCGAGAACCACTCGAACTGGCAGTCCCAATACCGGCCGGTGAGCAGGATTACGAACTCGCGCAACCGCGGCTCGAAGCTGGAGTTGAAACGCAACACGAGGCCGAGGTCCGACCACTTCTCCGCCAGGTCCGGACGATGCATGGCGGCGGCGAGCGGCCCCACCGGCGGCGAACGGCGCGGGCCCGACATCATGGCGTCGTATACGCGACGCTGTTCGTCGGTCATGCTGGCCTTGGTGACCAGGGGGATGCGGGGCATCGGTTTCCTCCGTCGATGAAGATGAGTGTGGCATGGTCCCGATGGAAATCGCACTGGCCGAGGCACGGGCGGCGGCGGCACGCGGCGAGGTGCCGGTGGGTGCCGTCGTCCTCGACGGCAGCGGCGCTGTGCTGGCGCGGGCCGGCAACGAAGTGGAGGCGCGGCACGACGCATCGGCGCATGCGGAGCTGCTGGCGCTACGAGCGGCTGCGGCGGCGCGAGGCGAGGCGCGGCTGCCGGACTGCGAGCTGGTGGTGACGCTGGAGCCGTGTCCGATGTGCGCGCAGGCGGCGAGTTTCTTCCGCGTGAAGCGGGTGGTGTTCGGGGCCTATGATCCGAAGGGGGGCGGCGTGGAGCACGGCGCGCGGGTGTTCGACGCTTCGTCGTGCTTGTGGCGGCCGGAGGTGGTGGGGGGAGTGAGGGAGGCGGAGGCTGCGGCGTTGCTGCGTGGCTTCTTTGAGGAGAGGAGGTAAGGACAGTCGGCGCGATCGTTCATTACCCCGCACCGCCGCACAACTTGGCTAATTCCTGACTAGCCCAAATGTCGACCAGCCCCGAGAAGATCTCGGCGCGTCATTTCGGCTACCAGGACCCCCCTTAACACATTGCGACACCCGCGACTGCATGCTGCGCGCAGGCCGCGGAAATCGGCTTGAGTTTCGTGGTACTTAGAACTATAGTCCTAGGCACTACGATCTCGTGCGGATTTACCTGACCAAGTGGGTCGCCCGCTTCACCAGGCGCGAGCGGATCGCGAGCCGTAGCCTCGTAGAGGCCATTGCGCGCGGGGAGCGGGGTCTGATCGATGCCGACCTCGGCGGCGGCATCATCAAACAGCGCGTGGCACGCGCCGGCCAGGGACGATCCGGTGGGTACCGCATGTTGATCGCCTACCGCGCCGGCGATCGGGCAGTCTTCCTCTATGGCTTCGCCAAGCACGAGCGGGACAACATCGGCCCTGACGAACTACTGACGCTTCGGGAGATCGGCGCGTCATGGCTGACCGCAAGCGCGTTGCGCATTGCCCGCGCGATCGAGGAGGACGCGTTACAGGAGGTACAGGATGACGAAGCAGAAGACGCAACCTAGCCGGTTGACCCAGGCTTTGCTCGAAACGGCCGACGATATGCGTCGTGTCGGAATCGTGGACGCGGCCAGTCACGAGAAGATCACACTCCGTCATCTCGGCCCTTGCGCGCACGCTACCGAGCCACTCAGCGGTGACGAAATCCGTGCACTGCGTGAGCGCGCGCATCTCAGCCAGGCGGTATTCGCCCGCTATCTCAACCTCACCGTCGGCTACGTCTCGCAGATCGAGCGTGGCACCAAGCGCCCGAGCGGCCCGGTCCTGGTCCTGCTGAACCTCATCCGCCGCAAGGGAATCGAGGCGATCCTGTAGGCGGAGCAGGGCAGTTTCTCACTCTAACCTTAATTTAGTGAAGATAACATCCGTCTCCCTGGCTCCCTCCAGGACAGAATAGCCATGCTTACCTCTCCCCGAACTCCGTCCCCGTTGCCCGCGAACTCTTCGCCCAACCTCTGGCGCTGGTTCCCATGCGACGTGACGAAATCCCATCATCATCCAGAGTGACAGTGGTAAGATTTCACACGGAGAACACCGAGCTCCAAAGCCACAAAGGGCCGCTGAGAAGGGATTCAAGCGCTGCGCGCGAAGCGCGATGGAATTCCTCGGTGGCTCTCCGTGGCTTTGAAGCTCGGTGTTCTCCGTGTGAAACCTTAACGCATGCCTTGCGGATTTCTCACCTGTCGCCCCATTGCCTCGCTTTGCGATGCTTTGAGACAGTGTCGAGACACGTCAGCACGCGCTGCGGCTGCCGGATGTGCCCCGGACGGCCGCACTCGGTCACGTGTTCTTCGCGCACCGCCGATAGTGCGGCGTCGGAATTGCTGCTACCCGTATGCATCGAATTCCGGCAAGGTCAGCGCATGCATGGAATACGAGCCAAGCGTGACATGCCTGGGCGCGTGCGCCCCCTGACAGTCCTGGTGCTGACCGCCTTGCTCACCCTCACCGCAAGGACCGCGCGCGCGGCCGAGGACCCGCTGGAGCCCTTCAACCGCGCGATGTTCTCGTTCAACAACGCGCTGCTCAACAACGTCGTCGATCCGATCGCCGCCTTCGGCCAGACATCCGTCTCGCCCGACCTGCGCCAGATCGGTCGCAACTTCTACGAGAACCTCAGCGAATGGGAATTCATCGTCACCAATCTGCTGCAAGGGAACTACGCCGATTCCCGCGTCTCGGTGGAGCGGCTGGCGATCAACACGACAGTTGGTGTCGGCGGGTTGTTTGATCCCGCTACGCGCATGGGCCTCGTTCGCCGAGAGACGGAGTTCGGCGAGGCGATATGCACCTTTGGCGTGCCGCCCGGTCCATATCTCGTCTTGCCCGCCGTTGGACCGGCGAACGTCACGTCATTCGGCATCATCGCCGTGGTGTTCACCGCCGGGTACTACGCACTGGGTCAGGTCGCGACCTGGCTTGTGGTGTTCGATGCAGTGACGGACGTAGCTACGGGGGCAGCATCGCTGCGCCACGTTGCCGATCGGCCTGATATCGCCAGCGTGGATCCCTACACCGTCCAGCGACAGGAGTATCTCGAATATCTCCAGCGCGGTTGTCCTGTCGGAGCGGCGGAGATAGCCCGCTAGCCTTGCAGCGCCCGCCAACCGATATCGTGACGGCAGAAACCCTCGGGCCAATCGATCAGTCGTACGGCCTCATACGCCGCATCCCGCGCTGCCCGAAGATCAGTGCCGGTCGCGCATATGTTCAGCACCCGTCCGCCGGCCGCGCGTATCCGTCCGTTCGCATCGGCCTCTGTGCCGGCATGGAAGATCTGAACACCCGGTGCCGCAGCCGCCTGATCCAACCCGCGGATCTCGCTGCCCCGCTGCGGCGCCTCCGGGTAGCCACGCGCGGCCATCACCACCGCAATCGAGGCGACATCGTTCCAGCGCAGATCGAAGTTCTTCAGTTCGCCGTCATACGCAGCCTGGAGCGCCGGCAGCAGATCGGACATCAGGCGCGGCAGCAGAGCCTGACACTCCGGATCGCCGAAACGCACGTTGAACTCGATCAGCTTCACGCCTTCGGCTGTCAGGATCAGCCCGGCGTACAGGATGCCGCGGAATGGCGTGCCGCGGCGCGCCATCTCGGCGAGCGCGGGACGTATGATCCCGTCCATGGCAGCCTCTTGCAGCGCCGGCGGAAAGGACGGCGTCGGCGCATAGGCGCCCATGCCGCCGGTGTTCGCCCCTGTCTCTCCTTCTCCTACACGCTTGTGGTCCTGCGCCGCGCCAAGGGGCAGCGCGGTCTCACCGTCGCACAGCGCGAACAGCGAGACCTCCTCGCCGACAAGGCATTCCTCGATCACCACCGAGGCACCTGCCTCGCCGAACGCCCGCGCCTGCATCATCGTGTCGATCGCCGCCAGCGCCTCGTCCTCGGTCGCCGCGACCACCACGCCCTTGCCGGCAGCCAGCCCGTCCGCCTTCACCACGATCGGCGCGCCTCGGCGGCGCACGAACTCCCGCGCCGCCTCCGCATCGTCGAAACGCTCCCACTGCGCGGTGGGGATGCCAGCCGCGTCGCACAGTTCCTTGGTGAACGCCTTGCTGCCTTCGAGCCGCGCCGCCGCGCGCGATGGCCCGATGCAGGGGATCGAGACCGCTTCCATTGCGTCGGTGATGCCGGCTACCAGCGGCGCCTCGGGGCCAGGCACCACCAGGTCCACCTCATTGTCCTGCGCGAAGCCGACCAGCGCCGGGAAGTCCATCGCCCCGATCGGCACGCATTCCGCGATCCGGGCGATGCCGGGATTGCCGGGCGCGCACCACAGCTTGGTCAGGAGCGGGCTCGCCGCGAGCGACCAGCACAGCGCATGCTCACGTCCACCCGATCCGATCACCAGCACGCGCATTCAGGTTCCTTCCGGGCAGTCCTCGGCATCGCCGCGCGCTGTAGCACGTTGCGCGATCCCGGCGAACGGCTCGCGGAACATCCGCCGATTGCCTATTGTCGGAGGATGAACGATCTGGCCGCTCCCGCCGTTTCCAATGTCCCGGAATACACCGTCTCCGAAATCTCCGGCGCGGTGAAGCGTACGCTGGAAGGCAATTTCGGCCGGGTGCGCGTGCGCGGCGAGATCACTGAACTGAAGCGCTATCCGTCCGGCCACATCTACTTCTCGCTGAAGGACGAGGGCGCGAAGATCGCCGGCGTCGTCTGGAAATCGTCTGTCGCGCGGTTGGGCATGGTGCCGGAGAATGGCGTGGAGATCATCGCCACCGGCCGCATCTCCGCTTATGCCGAACGCTCTTCGTATCAGCTCATCACCGAACGGATGGAGTATGCCGGCGCCGGCGCACTGCTCGCCCGCATTGAGATGCTGCGTGTTCGCCTTGCGGCTGAGGGGCTGTTCGATGCCGACCGCAAACGCGCCCTTCCGGTATTGCCGGCGGTGGTCGGTGTCATCACCAGCGAGCGTGGCGCCGTGATCCAGGATATCCGCACCACGATCATGCGGCGCTTCCCGCGCCCCGTGCTGCTGTGGCCCGTGCCAGTGCAGGGCGAGGGCGCAGCGGTCCGCATTGCTGCCGCCATCATTGGCTTCGAGCGCGTGGTACCGCGCCCGGACGTGCTCATCGTGGCGCGCGGGGGTGGCAGTCTTGAAGACCTGATGGCGTTCAACGAGGAAGATGTCGTGCGTGCCGCCGCCGCCTGCCGCATTCCGCTGATCTCCGCGGTGGGGCATGAGACCGACACCACCCTGATTGACTTCGCAGCCGACAGGCGGGCGCCGACGCCGACAGCGGCAGCCGAACTCGCCGTGCCGGCGCGAGCGGATCTGGTCGCGGATCTGGAGCACAAGGCGGCCCGGCTCATCGGCGGGTTGAACCGGCTGGCGCAGGAGCGCCGGTTGCGCCTGTCACGGGCGGAAAGGGGCCTGCCTGACCTGCCAGGGTTGCTTGGCGGCGTGCGGCAGCGGCTGGACGACAGGGCGGAGAGGCTGATGCTCGCCTTGCCCAATCTGCTGCACAAGCGCGAAGCGGCGCTGGATGCGGCGGTCCGGCGGCTGCCCGACCTGCCTGCTATGCTGGCAACCTGCCGGGAGCGTGTGCGGGAGCGCGGCGTGCGGCTGATCATCGCCCTGCCAAACCTCGTGGCTCGGCGCCATTCGACGCTGGAGTTGTGCGGGCAGAAGCTGGTTGCCTGCCTGCGCCATGCGGTCGCCGGCATACATAATCGCGCCGGCCGCACGCTGGGGCGCCTGTCCGAAGCGCCGCTCCGCGCCACGCTGCGCGAGACGCAAGCGCGCCTGGAAGGGACCGCGGCGAGGCTTGAATCCGTATCGCCGCTTGCGGTGCTGCAGCGCGGGTACGCGGTTGTTTCGGATGCCTCCGGCCACCCGCTGACCAGCGCCGCGAGAGTGGCGCCCGGCGCGCGGCTGCGCCTGCGCTTTGCCGATGGCGAGGTTGGCGCGACGGCCGATCGGCCGGAACGCCAAGGCCGGCTGCCGCTGTAGCATGCGACGCCTATGTCTCGCGCTGGGCCTATTTCTGCTTTGCGCCGGCGCAGGTCACGGCGCGATGCCGGTCTCCATGCAGCTTGTGTTGGCCGTCGATGTGTCGGGCAGCGTCAGCCAGGATCGGTTCGAGCTGCAGCGCGCAGGCTATGCGTCAGCGTTTCGCAGCACAGAGGTGTTGCAGGCCATCCGCTCCACATCGACCGGTTCGGTCGCCGTGGCAATGCTGCAATGGACCGGACCAGAGCTGCATGTCGTGGCGGTGGACTGGACGCTGATCGAGGATGCTGCGTCGGCTGAGCGCTTCGCCGCGACAATCGAGCGCGCTCCACGCGCGCTGTTCGGCGGCGGCACCTCGATCAGCGGCGCGATCGACTATGCGCGGACAATGCTGGCGCGGTCGCCGTACCAAGGGCAGAAGCTCGTCATCGATGTGTCCGGCGACGGGGCCAACAACCGCGGCCGCCCGGCCGAAGATGCGCGGGACGAGGCCGTGCAGGTAGGCGTCATTATCAATGGTCTGCCGATCCTGACGCTGGAACCGGAACTCGACGTGTATTACCGGCAGAACGTTATCGGCGGTCCAGGCGCGTTCGTTATCGCCGTGCAGAACTACGGCGCGTTCGCGGCGGCTTTGCGTAACAAGCTGATCACCGAAATCGCGCGAGACGGCTCAGGCGAACATGCTGTCGATGTCGGTCTGCGCCAGGTCCGGGACGACCTCGGCAGCAGGCTGCTCCGACTGGCCAGTGGTCATCATGCTGGACAGCAGCGTCTCGACCTGTTGCAGGTGCTCGATCGCCCGATGGATGCGCTGTCCTGTCAGATCCTGGAAGGTGCATGCTTCGAAGATCGCGTTCACTTGCTGCGTCACTGCGGGTAGCGCACTTGGGTCGCCGCCGGCCTGCAGCCACGCGCTGATGGCTTCCGCTGCCTCCATGATCTGATTGGCGGCTTTCTCGGTTGCCTGCACTACTGCTTCCAACTCGATGCCGCCGTTATAGGCAGTCGCCAATGGCGGCGCCACGATCTTGGCGATCTCCTCATGGATGCCCGCCAGCTTCGCTGACAGGTTGGTCTCACTGTAATCGACGAGTTGTACGGTGGCGTGGATCTCCGCGCTGAGTTCGTCGATGCGGCGATCGACGAAACGGCGGAACTCCCTGAGTTCC
This sequence comes from uncultured Acetobacteraceae bacterium, assembly GCA_964427005.1. GTDB lineage: Bacteria > Pseudomonadota > Alphaproteobacteria > Acetobacterales > Acetobacteraceae > JAMXLO01. Next base: position 52,851 of record CAYRTL010000012.1, on the reverse strand, counting down.
GCCCGAAGGCTGGCACGCACGAGCTCTTCCAGTGCGGCTGACATGCCGTCATCAGACGCCCGGCGGCTTAAGGCCGGGTAAAGCTACACGTCGAGGTTCGCGACCTTCAGCGCGTTGCCGACGATGAAGTCGCGCCGTGGCTCCACGACGTCGCCCATCAGCGTGCTGAACACCTGTGCGGCGTCCTCGATATCGCCGACTTTCACCTGGAGCAGGGTGCGGACGGACGGATCGAGCGTCGTCTGCCACAACTGATCGGGATTCATCTCGCCAAGGCCTTTGAATCGCTGCACCGTCAGGCCGCGCCGGCCATGCGCGATGATCCGGTCGAAGGCCGTGGCGGGACCCGGAACAGTCACTTCCTGTGCATCGAGCTTCAGCCTGGCAGGCTTCGCGAAACGTCGTGCCAGCTCCTCGGCGAGAGCATCCAGCCGCCGCGCGTCCTCGCTGCGCAGCGACGCAGCATCCAGCGTATAGCGCTCCGCGACACCGCGGACCATGCGCGACATGGTCAGACCGCCATCGGCGCTGACGACCCAACCTTGCTCAGTCGGCAGGGACACTGCGTTCAAGCGGGACGCCAGCGTCGGACCGGCTTCGATCGCGCGTTGCGGATCCTGTTTCAGCGCGCCCGCAATCGCGACCTGTTCGAGATAGGCGATGGGTGCTGTCACAGAGAGCCGCCGCAGCAGGGCAGCGACATGACGCAGCCACCGTACATGTTCGCGCAGTTCCGGTCCCTCAAAGGTCTCGCCGTTGCTGTAGGTCAGCCGCGCGTCGGCCAGTGCCTTGTCCAGCAGGAATGCTTCCAGCGAATCATCGTCCTTCAGGTAGCGCTCATCATTGCCGCGCTTGGCGCGATACAGCGGCGGCTGCGCAATGTAGAGATGCCCGCGCTCGATCAGGTCCGGCATCTGCCGGAAGAAGAACGTCAGCAACAGTGTGCGGATGTGCGATCCGTCGACATCCGCGTCGGTCATGATCACGATGCGGTGGTAGCGCAGCTTGGATATGTCGAACCCGCCCTGTTCCGGCTCGCCACGGCCGATACCGGTGCCAAGCGCGGTGATCAGCGTGCCGATTTCCGCGCTGCCCAGCATGCGGTCGAACCGCGCGCGCTCGACGTTCAGGATCTTGCCCTTCAGTGGCAGAATCGCCTGGAACTTCCGGTCGCGTCCCTGTTTGGCGGAGCCGCCCGCGCTGTCACCCTCGACGATGAAGATTTCCGAACGCGCCGGATCGCGTTCCTGGCAGTCGGCAAGCTTGCCCGGCAGGGTCGAAACATCCAGCACGCCCTTGCGCCGGGTGAGTTCGCGCGCTTTGCGGGCCGCCTCACGGGCGGCAGCGGCGTCCATCACCTTCTGGACGACGGACTTCGCTTCCTTGGGATGCGTCTCGAACCAGTGCGCGATGGCGTCGGCGGTGGCGGCCTGCACCACCGGCTGAACCTCGGACGACACCAGCTTGTCCTTGGTCTGCGAGGAGAATTTTGGGTCGGGGACCTTGACCGACAGGACGGCGGTCATGCCTTCGCGCATGTCTTCGCCAACAAGCTGGAGCTGTTCCTTCTTGCCCATGCCTTCGGCGTATTTCGTCACCACGCGGGTCAGCGCCTGGCGGAAGCCGGCCAGGTGCGTGCCGCCGTCACGCTGCGGAATGTTGTTGGTGAAGCACAGCATCGTCTCGTGGAAGCTGTCATTCCACGACAGCGCGAACTCCACCCGTATGCCCTGCGCCTCATCCGCGGCGCGCAGATTGATCGGCGGGGTGAATACCGCGGTCTTGCCGCGATCCAGCCACTCCACGAAGGCGGTCAGCCCGCCCTCATAGTGCATGACGCTCTCCGCCGCCGGGGCGTGACGTTCGTCACGCAGGACGATCGTGAGACCGGAGTTGAGAAACGCCAGCTCCCGCAGTCGCCGCTCCAGCAGCGCGTAGTCGAAGTCGGTTCGGGTGAAGGTCGCGGGACTTGGCTTGAAGGTGACTTCGGTGCCGCTGGGACGATCGGATGTGCCAACGACGGCGAGAGGCGCTTCGGCGTCGCCATTGCGGAATCGAATGAAATGCTCGACGCCATGACGCCAGATGCGCACCTCCATCCATTCGGACAGCGCATTGACCACCGCCGCGCCGACGCCGTGCAGGCCGCCGGACACCTTGTAGGAGTTCTGGTTGAACTTCCCGCCGGCGTGCAGGCGCGTCAGCACCACTTCTGCCGCGGACACGCCTTCCTCGGGGTGGATATCTGTGGGTATGCCACGGCCGTCGTCGCGCACCGTGACACTGCCGTCGCCGTTCAGGATCAGCTCGACCCGCGCGGCAAACCCGGCCTGCGCTTCATCAACGGCGTTGTCGATGATCTCGAATGCCATGTGGTGCAGGCCTGATCCGTCATCGGTATCACCGATGTACATTCCGGGACGCCGACGCACCGCATCGAGACCCCTCAGGACCGAAATCGAGGCGGCATCATAGGCGTCAGAATCAGGCTGCGGCGCGGTGTCTTCGGACATGCCGACGGGCGACTCCAGGGGCTGTTTGGATACTCTAGATATATAGCCGCTACAGCGTATGCGGCACAGGGGTGCCGGACGATTCCGGAGCAGGAAAACGCACGTCCGGCAGCAATTTTCCGCCATGCACGGATAGCCCTTCCGCGACATCGACGAGAGGCAGAAATGTCTCGGCGTCGGTGCCGGTGATCAGCGTCTGCGCAGGCAGTTTCGTCAGTGCCCTGAACAGCGCGGCGCGACGATTGGGATCGAGATGCACTGCCGGCTCATCAAGCAGCAGCATAGGCGCGAACCCACGCATCTCCGCGATGAGAGTGGCATGACGCAGGATGACGCCGATGAGCAGCGCCTTCTGCTCGCCTGTGCTGGCGAGCGAGGCAGGAGCAGCCGTCATGGCGTCCGACAGCATCATATCGGTGCGGTGGGCTCCTACCGCAGCGGAGCCGGCGGCAGCGTCCCGATTGCGCGCGGCGGTAAGACCTTCCCTCAGCCAATCCTCCGCCTCCAAGGCGGGCCTCCGTTCGAGCCGTTCGGCAATGGGACAGATCAGGCTCATCTGAGCCGCCGGGAAACCGGGAAACGCGGGGAGAGCGTTCATCCGGGCCACCAGGCCCATCCGAGCGGCCGTTGCCGCCACGGCATGCCGCGCCATCGCATCTTCCAGCCCGGCCAGCCAAGCGGGATCCTGGCGCCCGTCAGCGAGCAGCCGGTTCCGCTGGGCCATCGCCGTATCGTACGCCGCGACCTCGCGCGCATGGCCCGGTTCCAGCGCCCAGACCAGGCGATCGAGAAAGCGCCGGCGTCCGGAGGCGGCCTCCTGGAACAGCCGATCCATTTGCGGCGTCAGCCACACGGCGGCGACATGCGCGGCAATATCGGCCTGGCTGCGCGGTGTGGCGCCACCAAGGCGAAAGACTCGCCGGTCCGGTGGGCCGTCAGGCGCTGTGCCGGTGCCGATGTCCACTTCGCCCTCGGCGACGGCGAAACGGCCGGCCACTGCCCAGTTACCAGGCCCTCCATGCCGCGGCAGGTCCGCATTGCGTGCGCCTCGCAGGCCACGGCCAGGCACCAGAAGTGACGCCGCTTCGAGAAGATTGGTCTTCCCACTGCCATTCGGCCCGAACAGCACACTTATGCGCGTCCGCGGCTGCCAGACGAGGGCGGAGTAGTTGCGGAAGTTGGTCAGTGAAAGGCGGATCAGGCGCATGGGTGGATGTGTGATGCCGGGATGAGCAAGGTCAACGCCCATTAATGAAAGCATGTTGTAACCAAGGTCCTCGCAGTAGTTTGGGGCGCTTTTCAGTATTCGCAAGTAATACTTCTGATGTGCATAGAATGGCGTGGGAAACGCGAGAGTCGGCAATGGAAGCGTCTGACTCTCCGCCCCGTCCGGACTGATTTTGGGGCAGTGTTGCCAGCCAGGATTTATCTGTGTATTGGGATTGAATGCGAGGGCGAGGGTCACTTCAGACCTGTGCTCTGGCGTTCGGGGCGGGGATGCTCGTCGCTGTTCTTACAGCGGCGGGGAACTATTCTTTTGCCCAAACGCAGAGAGCAGGCGAGAGCGGCGACCAGACCGCATTAGCGGTGCCGCGGATCGGGATTCACGGCACGGCGGGCATCGCCATGCCGCAGCCTCTCTCACCCAGTGAGGCGGCACTGGTCCGCGGAATCTTTGCCATGCAGGACCGTGGCGCCGTGGCGGACGCGCAGAAGGAGACGGCGCGGCTGCAGAACGAGTTGTTGCTCGGTACGATCCTGGCGGACCGTTACCTGCGCCCCAATTATCGTCCATCAGCCGCCGAACTGTCCGGCTGGCTCACGCGGTTCGGCGATCAGCCCCAGGCGCAGGCGATCCGCACCTTGCTGGAGCGGCTGGCACCAGAGGCGGCGTCCCAGGCCGTCGAGGTTGTGCCATCGCACTCGCGCCCTGTCAGGACCGCGGCACGCGCGTCGCAGGCGCGCGCGTTGTTCGTGCAGAACCGGGATGCCGATGTGATTGCCGCGGTGCAGCCGCTGCTGTCGGGAGCCGCGGATTCTGGGAGCGCCGATGCTCTGCTGGTCGCCGGCTTGTCTGCTGTCCGGCTGGGCCAGGGCGACGCAGCGGCCAGCTTCTTGGATGCCGCCTATCGCGCCGCCGCCACGGCACCCATGCGCGCCGCGAGTGCCTTCTGGGCGGGGCATGTTGCCGAGAAGCGTGGCAATCGTGGTGGCTTTGCGGTCTGGATGCGCCGGGCCGCGCTGGAAGGCGACACGTTCTACGCGCTGATTGCCCGCCGTGCACTCGGCCCGTCCAACGGTTGCGTGTCGGGTGAGACCGTCGGCATTGCCGATGTCGAAGCGCTGCTGGATACGCCGGCGGGGCGGCGTGCCTTCGCCCTGCTACAAGTGGGTGAGAAGCGCTACGCCGAGACGGAGCTGCGCACGCTCTGGGTGGATACCGCGCAGGATGGCCTGTTTGACCGTGCGCTGGTGCTGACCGCTCACGCCGTGGGGTTCACGCGGCTGGCCGATGAGATCGAGCGGAATGATCTGGCGCAGCACGGCGAGCCGATCCCGGTGAGTTTGCGGCCGGCGAGCGGCTTCGTGGTCGATCCGCCACTCGTCTATGCCCTGGTCCGGCATGAATCGAATTTCCGGCCTTCGGCGGTGTCGCATGCGGGCGCGCGCGGGCTGATGCAGATCATGCCGCGGACCGCCTACGCGGTTTCCGGGAGCCTGGCCGCCCGTCTGCAGGAACCAGCGGTCAATCTGACCATCGGACAGCAGTACCTGCTGACGCTGGCGGCCGATGAAGCGATCGATGGGGACCTGATCCGGATGCTCGCCAGCTACGGCCAGGGCCAGGGTGGATTGCGGAAATGGGTCGATGCGGTCCGGGACGGTGGCGATCCGCTGATGTTCCTGGAGGCGATTCCGAGCGCCCAGACCCGTGGTTTCGTGCAGGATGCGTTGGTCCACTCCTGGCACTATGCCGCACAACTGCGGCTGCCTGCCGCCAGTCTGGATGCGCTGGCCACGGGCCATTACCCGCGCTTTGTGCGCGCTGGAGAAGGTGGACGGTCCGTCGCAGCGGGGATGTGCGTTCGGACCACGGCGTCTCGTTAAGTCAACTCCCTGCGCACCCGCGAGGAAGGCAAGATCCGCTTCGCGGGAAACACTGCACTGACCGTGGTGCCGCGGCCGCGCTGGCTCTTCACCTCCAGTGTCGCGCCATGCAGCTTCAGCAGCCGGTTGCAGATGGCCAGTCCCAGGCCGGTACCGCCATGAGGCCGGCTCCTCGAAGCATCCGCCTGGTAGAACGCTCCCCCAAGAAATGGCAGTGCGGCCTCGCTGATACCAATACCGGTATCGGTTATGTCCAGGCGGAACTCGCCAGTCCCGGCCAGTGAGCCACTGATCTGGACGCTGCCGCCCGGGAGGGTGAACTTGACGGCATTGGACAGCAGATTGAGCACGATCTGCTTGATTGCGAGCCGATCGGCGTGGAGGCTGATCCCGGCAAGGTCGCCAATTCCGACGCTTATCTGACCCTCCATCGCGCGGGACGCCAGCATCGCGCTACAGGTTCGAACGATCTCGTCCACCTCGACCTGCTCCTCGCGCAGCGTGTAGTGCCCCATCTCGATCTTTGACATGTCCAGCAGGCCATTGATCAGGTCCAGCAGATGATGGCCGCTCGCATGAATCTCCCTTGCATACTCGGCGCAGCGCGCATCGCGTTCGGCAAAAGGATGGTCGCGGATGAGTTCCGCGAAGCCGATGATGGCATTGAGCGGCGTGCGCAATTCATGGCTCATGTTTGCGATGAATTCCGACTTTGCACGATTGGCGGTCTCTGCCTCCTCCTTTGCCGCGCGTAAGATCGCCGCGGCGTCGATGTCGTCGGTGATGTCGCGGCCGGTGCCACGATATCCTGTGAACGTACCTGTTCCATCGAAGACAGGATTGCCGCTTATGGAAACATGATGCAAACGTCCGTCGTGGCCCATCAGTGTGTAGCGGAAGTCACGGAACGGGCGTCTCGCCGCGAGATCAGCCTTGTGTGCCCGCCAGCGCTCATCGTCCGCATCGGACGCCAGCATTTCCCAGCGCCGTCGCCCGACAAACGGCGTGTCGTCAGGGCCAATCATAGGCGTCCCGGGCGTGATCGAGACGAAGCGCAAATCAGCGTCCTGTTCCCAAAACCAGTCTGACGCCATTTCGGCGTAGTCGCGCAAGCGCCGTTCGCCGAGCCGCGCCGCTTCGGCCGTACGTGACAGCACCGCGTTCTGTTGTGCCTGTCTGCGGAACTGTCTGCCAATGACCCAGAACAGCAGGATGAAGGTCGCCGCGGCGGCAAACTCTCCAGCCACAACGTAGATGACCTGCTGACGCCAGGTCGCCAGAGCGTCGTACTGATACATCGAAACATCGATCACCAGCGGATAGTGCTGCAGCACATTCACCGCGATGATCGAGGGCATGCCGCTGTCGAGAGCTCGCGCGCGATAACTTCCGCCGCCGCTCGCCACCAGCTTGTACCACCGGGAACCGGCGGGAACCGGCTTGCCAATGAGCTGTCCGTCATATGGATGCTGGGCGAGCACCGTGCCGTCCCGGCGCAGCAGTGTTACCCGTAATGCCTTGTTGGTGCTGATGGCGCGATAGAAGTTGCTCAGATAGCCGATATCGAGCGCGCCCACGACAAGCCCCAGCAACTCGCCATCCGGACCATTGATGCGGCGAGCGACGTAAATGGTCCAGTTGCCTGTCACGCGGCTCTTGAGTGCCGTCGCGACGAACAGGCCTGTGTCATTGTGTGTCCGGAGGTAGAGGTAGAATCCTCTGTCGGATGCATCGACGTGTTGGGCTGGCCAGTCACGCGAGCTGTTCAGCAACCGGCCATCCGCATCAACGATTGCCAGGGCATTGGCTTGCGGCAGGTTGACCATGCGCTCGTGGAGAAACCTGTGCGTCTCCTCATTGCCGAGTGCGAGCCGGAACTGTTCGGGTGTTCGTATCTGGAGTTGCTGTGCGTGCGTCCGGGTTTCCTGCAACAGGAGATCGACCACCTGAAGATACCGCGATGTCTGCTCGGCGAGGACGAAGCCGAGGGTGGACATCTCCTCGCTCACGTCACGGAACGTCTTGCCGCGCAGGTCCAAAATTGTCAGTGCTGCGCATAGTAGGCTGACCAGCACGACGGCCACCCCGGTGCCCCAAACGACATGGGTAGGGCTGAAGCGTTGGCGTACCGAATTCAGGAGCCGTGCGGTCATCAAGCGCGTTCCCAGGCAACCCCTTTTGCACGGGCTCTATTCGGCCGCGTTGCTGGTGACCTACTATACACGGTCTTTACGACACTCTAATCAAAAGATTCCCGAGGCGAGCCCCGCGGCGAAGGCGGCGCCCAGCTCTGTGCACTGCTCGAGTTGCGCCGGCGGAATGTGCTTCGGCGCCAGGATCGCCTCCGGCGTCTGTGCATGTGTGCATACGATCAATGGCTCCGCGATCTGCCGCAGCCGCCAACCTGTGGCGATCCGCGCGATTTGCCGTGCGGCGTTATGGCCATCGCTGCCTGCGCAGATCAGCGCGGCGTAGGGGCGGCCGTTGATACGCTCAAACGCGACATAATAGGTGCGGTCGAAGAAGTCCTTCATTCTGCCTGCCAGTGCCGCGAGATTTTCCGGGCTGGCAAAGATGTAGCCATCAGCCGATAGAAGGTCCGAACCATCGGCCTCGCCTGCGGTCAGCAAACGAACCGTGACATCCGGTTCGGCGCGCGCACCGGACGCGGCGGCCTCCGCCATCTGGCGCGTGCCGCCAGTCAGCGAGTGGTAGACGATGAGCAGCGTCTTCAGTCAGACGACTCCATCGCGCCGCAAGCCAGCGATTTCGTCGGGCGAATAACCCGCTTCGCGCAGCACCTGGTCGGTATGCGCACCCAGCGGCGGTGGTGCGTGGTCCAGCCTGCCGCCGCCATGCGCCATCTGGAAGCCTGAGCCCATCAGGCGCAATGACCCGTACTCGGTCTCCACCGTCTGCATGGCGTTGCGCGCGACGATCTGCGGATGATCGATCACCTCCTCGATGCGCCATATGCTGGCGCAAGGCGCTCCCGCATCGTTGAGACGCTTCTCCCAGGTTTTCGCGTCCGCGCTCGCCAACGCTTCTTCGATGATGGCACGCAACGCGGCCTCATTCTCCTTGCGCTGGAACCAGTCGGCGAAGCGCCTGTCATCCAGAACATCAGCGCGCCCCAGAGCCGTCATCAGAGCTTCGTATTGACGGTCGTTGTTCACCGCCAGCAGCAGCCAGCTATCCTTCGCACGAAACAGATTCGCCGTGACCTTGCGGCTGATCGCCTGATTCCCGAACTGCTCTTGCCGATGGCCGGCGACGGTGAAATCGGCGACTTGCGTGGAGAGAAAGGCGAGGCTCGCTTCCAGCATCGAGACGTCGATGAACTGTCCCTGTCCGGTGTGGGTCCGCTGATAGAGTGCCGAGGACACGGCGAAGGCAGCCGTCATGCCGGACAGCACGTCGCATACGGCGAAACCGGCGCGAGTGGGGCCCATCTCCTTATGCCCGGTCAGCGACATGATACCGGACAAGGCCTGGATCTTGCCGTCATAGCCTGCCTCGTTGCGATACGGTCCGGTGCTGCCGAAGCCGGAGATCGTGCAATAGATCAGCCGCGGATTGACCTTGCGCAATGCGTCATAGCCGATGCCCAGGCGGTCCATCACGCCTGGCCGAAAGTTCTCCATCACGACATCGGCCTTAGCGGCCAGACGGTTGATGATCTCGATCGCCGCCGGTTTTTGCAGATCGAGCGTCAGGCTTCGCTTGTTGCCGTTGATGGCCAGCCAGGATGGCGCCATGCCACGATCGGCCCATTCACGCGAGAGAGGCGTGCGGCGCATATCCTCGCCTTCGCGGCGTTCCACCTTGATCACGTCCGCGCCGAGAAGGGCGAGCTGATAGCTGCCATAGGGCCCAGCGAGCACCTGGGTGAAGTCGAGAATGCGGGTGTTGGCAAATGGTCGGGTCATGATCGGCTCACGCTATTGAAGACGCATTCGGATTGAAGCGAAGGCGATTGCCATCGAGGATCAACTCCTGGCCGTTTGACGGCTCAACCTGAAACCGTCGCAGAATGGTGGCAACCAACCGTACCGGCTCGATCGTCAGAGGTTCCGCTAGCGACGGCAACCCGCGCCCGAACGCCACATTCAGGCCGGTCCGAGTGAAGCCAAGCGCTTCCAGCTCCGTCCATGACAGTGGGTGCGAAGTCTGATTGCCTGTTACGCTGTAATACGCGGCCATGCCGATCAGGTCCTCGTCGCGCAGAGTGCCGTCCGCGATGCGCCAGAGAATGTCGTGCCAATGCCAGCCCTGAACCGGCTCGCGATGTGCTGCAGAAACGCACCGACGATGTCGATCTCGTTGCGGATCAGTACGACGACAGCGACCTTCAAGACGTCAGGCAGCCTTCTCGACGCGCAGTGTGCGCGCGATGGCCTTCTGTTCGTCGAACTCTCGGCGGCGGCGCGCCAGTTCTTCCGGTGGGATACGGTCGAGGTTCAGGTAATCGAGCTTCCAGGAGGAGTCCGCACTCCAGCGCAGCGGCGATTGCATCGTGGTGCGCGGTCCAGGAGCGGTCTCCAGCACGCGTAGAGCCAGCTCGAGCGTCTGGTCCTGCGAGGCGATATCGTGTGGCTTCCCGGCGCTGTTCCCGAGTGGGAAGTCGCTGAACAGGAAACGCGCAACGGCGGCGTGCTCGACGATGTCCTTGGCGCAGCCCATGACAATGGTAGAGATGCCATTGGCCTCGAGATGCCGCGCAACCAGGCTGCAGGTCTGGTGACACACCGGGCAGTTGGGCACCAATATCGCGGCGTCCGTACCGTCTTCCCGGCAGCGGCGCAGGATCTCCGGTGCGTCCGTTTCCACCGTGACGCGATGGCTGCGATTTGTCGGCGCGCCATGGAAGCGCGGGGTCACGCCGCCCACGCGGCCAGAGGCCACGGCGCGCAGCAGCGCTGGGAGAGGAAACCAGGTGCCGCTGTCTTCCGCCGAGGTGTGGGTGCGGTCGTAGCCGATATGCGAGATGCGCAGATCGTGCCGTTGCGACGTATCGCCGGAATAGACCTGATAGAACTTCGCCCCGCCGTTATAGGGCGCGCCTGGACCCTGGTCGCCTTTGTCCGGGCGATATGGCGCGGCCGTGGTGACGATGGTCACCCGCGCCTGCGCCACTGGCTTGCGTAGCGGGGTGAATGGCGCCTCGATGTAATGGGCCCACCTATACGGCGTGGCGTAGCCGATGGCCGCGTAGTACTCGCGGGTGCGCTGCATGTACGGTATCGGCGAATCGTGGTCGGGGGCAAAGCCGAGAAGGGCGTCGAGGTCGCGGTCCATCTGGCGGATCTCCGGCAAGCAGGGTCAGGGCCAGATTACGCGTGCTCCTGGCCTTTGCCTATTGTCGCGCAGGGGGGCTGATTGCGGCTCTTTCTTTATGGCACGCTGCTCGATCCCGCCACGCTTGCAGCGCGCAGCGGAAACGCTGTGCTATGGATTCGGCAACAGCCAGCGCGCTTGCCTGGATGGCAGCGCGTGAGGCTACGCGGCTCACCTTATCCGACGCTGCGTCGCTACCGGGCGGGGTGCGTGGCGGGTGTCGTCGTGGACGTGCCGGCTCCCGCCGTTGCACGGCTCGCTGCGTATGAGGGGCCGCCCTATCGCCTGACGCGGGTTGTCGTGCAAACAGCGAAGGGCAAGACTACTGCCCATACCTGGATAGCACCGGGCGGTACCAGCCGAGAGTGGAAGGAATGAACATGTTGCAGCCACCGCCAGCCCGTCCTGGCATGCGTGAGGACGAGATCGACACGCCAGCCCTGCTGATCGATCTGGATGCATTCGAGGCGAACCTTGATCACATGGCGGAACTGCTGGCCCCCACCAAGGCGAAGCTGCGGGCGCACGCCAAGACGCACAAGTCGCCAGTGATCGCGAAGCTGCAGATGGCGCGCGGCGCCGTCGGCCAGTGCGTGCAGAAAGTGGCGGAAGCCGAGGCGCTGGCCTGGGGCGGCATTCCCGACATCCTGGTGAGCAACGAAGTTGTCGGCGCATCGAAGCTGGCACGGCTCGCCGCGTTGGCGCGCATCAGCAAGGTCGCGGTGTGCGCTGATGATGCAAGCCAGGTCGCGGCAATCGAGGCAGTGGCAGAGGACGCAGCCATCCGGCTGCCGGTGCTGGTGGAGATCGACGTTGGTGCAGGTCGCTGTGGCGTGGCGCCCGGTCCCGATGCGGTGGCCCTCGCCAAGCGCATCGCCGCTTCGAAGCATCTGATCTTCGGTGGATTGCAGGCCTATCACGGTAGTGCGCAGCACAAGCGAACGGTCGCCGAGCGGCGGACGCTCATCGGCAACGCCATCGATGCATCCCGGCGCACGGTAGAGCAGCTACGCCAGCAGGGGCTGAATTGTCCCATCGTCGGCGGTGCCGGTACCGGTACCTTCCAGCTCGAGTCGGCTTCAGGCGTTTACAACGAGATACAGGCTGGCAGCTACGTCTTCATGGATGCCGACTATGCGCGCAATCTGGATGACGCGGGAGCGCCGGTCAGCACGTTCCGACATTCGCTGTTCGTGCTGGCCACTGTGATGAGCGCGCCGAACAGGAACATCGCCGTGGTGGATGCGGGTCACAAGGCGGTCGCGGTGGACAGCGGCATGCCGACAATATGGCAGCGTCCAGACATTCGCTACGTGAGTGCCTCGGATGAGCATGGCAAGCTGGAAGTCGGATCCGAAACGTCGCCGCCCAAGCTTGGCGAGAAGCTGCGGCTGGTGCCAGGGCACTGCGACCCGACGGTGGATCGCTATGACTGGTATGTCGGCGTACGGAATGGCCGGGTGGAGTGCCTATGGCCGATCGCCGCGCGCGGCGGGATGTACTAAGGAAATTCACTGCAGAGACGCGGAGGGCGCAGAGTCTTTGATTAAGCCAAACTCCGCGATCTCTGCGTCTCGGCGGTGAATTTTCTTTCCGCTTCCGATAAACCATACACGCCTCGATCTGTCGGTAGCGGTGCGAAGCGGCTGGTGATGCCCAGAACCGTCTCGGCTCCGCCGAGATACAGCAGCCCGTCCGACGACATCTGCTGCGCAATCGCGTCCAGCACGCGCGTCTTGGTCGCCTGATCGAAATAGATCAGCACATTGCGGCAGAACACAACATCGAATTGCCCAAGTGGCCGAAGATCGGCGAGCAGGTTCCACTCCTTGTACTGCACCATGTTGCGGATCGCCTCGCTGATCCGCCAACCAGTCTCCTCTTTGCGGAAATAGCGCATCAACATCTGCACCGGCAGCCCGCGCTGCACTTCAAACTGCGTGTACACCCCATCGCGGGCACGCGCGATCTGCTCACGAGCCAGATCGGTGCCGACGATCTCCACTTTTCGGTCGCCGATGCTGGCGCGGCATTCGGAGATGATCATCGCGATCGAGTAGGCTTCCTGACCCGATGATGCTGCGGCCGACCAGATGCGTAGCGGCATACCGGTGGCACGCGATGCCTGCAGTCGCGGGAGTGCCTGGTTGCGGAAATGCTGAAACGGCTTGTCGTCGCGGAAGAAAAAACTCTCGTTGGTGGTCATCGCTTCGACCACCTGCCGAATGAGCTGTTCACCTCCGGGCGAACGCAATCTGTCAGCCAGGGAAGCCAGATTCGGCAACTGCTCGCGTTTCAGGATCCCGGCGAGGCGCGTTTCCAGTAAATAGAGCTTGTCAGGACTGATTACCAATCCGGAGCGGCTCTTCAGGAGAGACGCGAACGTCTCGAACGCGCCGCCGGAAAGCGTCTGGCTCATCAGCGGGCCATCCGCAGCAACTCGAGCAGCCGCGGCGCGATGTTCGGCAGTGGCAGCACGGCATGGCACAGCCCCGCCTGCGCCACCGCTCCGGGCATGCCCCAGACGACACTCGTCGCCTCGTCCTGCGCGACGGCACCGCCGCCGGTTTCCACCACCCGCCGCGTGCCGGCCAGACCGTCCTGCCCCATGCCGGTCAGTATCGTCACCAGCACACGGCCATCGCAGGCGTCAGCAGCACTGCGCAGCATCGGATCTACCGACGGGCGGCAGAAATTCTCTGGCGGATCGGTGCTGATGCGCGCCTGCAGGCCCGTGCGATCGCGATCAATCAGCAGATGTCGATCGCCGGGAGCGAGATAGATGCGGCCAGCAACCAGCGCCTCGCCATGCTTTGCTTCGGCGCATGGCATGCCGCCCAACTTGCTGATGTGTTCGGCGAGTATCGGCGTGAACGTCGCAGGCATATGCTGCGTCATCACTACCGGCACGTTCAGTGACTTTCCCAGACCCTGTACAAGCGTGAACAGTGCCTGGGGTCCACCGGTCGAACTACCAACGGCCAGCAGACGCGGCGGCGTTATCGGCGGCGGTCGCAAACTGAATGTCGTCGTCGTGCGCGCCGGCTGGGCACCACGCCGCCGCAGGCGCGCGAGGCCCTTCACTTTCTCCACCAGCTCGCGCCGGAACGTCTCGTCTCCTGTTACCGCCGACGGTTTCGGTACGTAGTCGGCGGCGCCCAATCGCAGCGCGCGCATCGCAATGTCCGCGCCGCGTGTGGTCAGCGTGGACGCCATGATGACCTTCAGACTCGGATCGGCGCGCAGCAGCAGCGGCAGCGCCGTCATGCCGTCCATCACTGGCATTTCAATGTCAAGCACCAGAACATCGACTGGTGTGCGCTTCAACTCGTCCAGTGCGATCTGTCCGTTGGCGACGCGCGCCACCACCTGTACTGCCGGATCAGCTTCCAGCATGCGTGCAATGGCACCACGGATCACCGCGGAATCGTCGCACACCATCACGCGTACCGGCGGTGCCGCATGGAGTTGCGCTACGACCCGTGACGGAGCGATCACAGCAGCCCGACCTGCTCGAACTTGCCGACGAGGATGTCCTCGTCGAACGGCTTCATGATGTACTCCTGCGCGCCGTTGGTGATCGCCAACTCAATTGACGACATCTCGGTTTCGGTGGTGCAGAACACTACCGGCGGCTGGTCAGGACCGTATTCGGCGCGCAGTTGCTTGAGGAACTCCAGCCCGTTCATCACCGGCATGTTCCAGTCGAGCAGGACGCAATCCGGCAACTGCGCACGACATGCGTCCAGCGCCTGCTGGCCGTCGCCAGCCTCGGCAACCGTGAATCCATGTGCTTCGAGAATGCGTCGTGCAACCTTGCGGACCACACGGCTGTCGTCCACGACCAGGCAGACCCGCGCCATGATGCGCCTCAGGCAGTTTCGTTCAGCGCGAGCAGTTTTCCTACATCCAGCACCACCAGCAGCCGGCCTTCCAGCCGATAGATGCCGCTGCTGAACTGAGCCCATGCTGGTGGCAGTGTCGGCGGATTGCGCTCGAACGCACTGGCCTTGAGGGCCATCACCTCCGAGACCTGATCGACCAGAAGCGCGTACAGTTCGCCGGCCTGCTCGGCCACCACCGACATGCGCGGCTGATCGGGCGGTGGCGGCGGCAGACGCAGACGCTGCCTGAGGTCAATCGCGGTGACGATGCGCCCGCGCAGATTGAGGCTGCCCGCGATCTCACTCGGCGCGAGCGGAATGCGTGTGATCTTGTGCTCGCCGAGAATGTCACGCACGCCCAGCACGGGAACGCCGCAAAGCTGATCGGCTACCGTCAGTGTGACGAAGACGTTCTCTTCATCATTGCCTGCTGCCTCTGCGCGTTCCAGAACGTCGGTGCTCATACGCGTCTCCTTCATCACGCAGCGATGGGTTCTGCCAGACACTGACGCAGACTGGCGATCAGCGCCTCACGCTGGAATTTCGCGACGTAATCGGTGAAGCCCGCGTCGCGTCCTGCCTCGATGTCAGATGGCTCGGTGCGCGCCGACAGTGCTATCATTGGCAGCTTCGCCCATGGACCACTGGCGCGCACGGCACGCGCGAAGTCGAGACCATCCATGTCGGGCATGGCGATGTCGGAGACGATGACCTCAAACATTGCCCCGCCCTCGCGCAGCCGCAAGGCTTCCGCGGCACTAGGCGCCGCTGTCACATGGTAACCGGCCGCTCCCAGGATCGGGGTCAGCAGTTGGCGAAAGAAGTCGCTGTCCTCCACCACCAGCACGCGTCGCGATTTGCGCTGATCCGTTGCCCCGCCAGTACCATGGAACCAGTCCTGCCACGCCTGCGTCAGCCAATATCCAGTGTCGATCACGTCAGTTGCGTGGCCGGCTATCACCGCCGAACCGAGCAGCCCGGGACGAGTGCCTGACAGCTCGATGTTCAGCCGGTCCTCCACTACATCGACGATTTCATCGACCATCAGTCCCATGCTGCGGTCGCCGTCGTTGAACACCAGCACGGGCTGGTGCGGCTTCTCGGTATCGAGGTTCCCCGATAATGCGACGAGTGGCATCAGCTTGCCGCGATACTGGGTCACCGGTGCGCCGCAGGAGATTTCAATCGTCTCGCGTGGGATGTCTTCGAGGCGCGCGACCAAGCCCAGAGGCACTGCCAGCTTCTGTTCGCTACCAGCGCGGAACAGCAGCATCGCTGTGCGATCGCCGGAACGCAGCGCGTCCGCGGCGCTCGACGAGATGGCCTTGGCCTCGCCGCCCGCTCCGACGCCCGTGGCACGCGCGATCCCATTTGGATCAAGGATCATGATCACGGAGCCATCACCGAGAATGGTGTTGCCGCTGAACATTGTGACGTGGCGCAGGATTGGCGCCACAGGCTTCACCACGATCTCCTCGGTATCGAACACGCGATCGACGATGATACCGAGGCTATTGGCACCGACCTGTGTCACGACGATGTATGCGCCGGTCTCGTCGTTGTGTGATTGCCCGAGGGCCAGCAGGTCATTGAGATTGACCAGCGGCAGCAGCCTGTCCCGCAGCCGCAGCACCGGCGTGTCGTTGATGCGCTCGATCACTGTCTCCGAGCCCGGCTCGTTGTGACCGCGCCCCGCTTCCTTCTGCGCACGCACCAGCTCGACCACGCTGATCTGCGGAATGGCAAACCGTTCAGTGCCGGCTTCGACGATGAGTGCGGAGACGATAGCGAGTGTCAGGGGAATCTTGATAGTGAAGGTGGTACCGACACCAGCGACGCTTTTCAGCTCGATGGTGCCGCCGATTTTCTCGATATTGGTCTTCACCACATCCATGCCGACGCCGCGGCCCGATACGGCGGTGACCACGGATGCAGTGGAAAAGCCGGGTCGGAAGACGAAGCGTTGCAACTGAGCATCGCTCATGCCGGCGACCTCGGCTTCGGTCGCGAGCCCGTTCTTCAGCACCTTCGCGCGGATCTTGTCGAGCGGCAGGCCGCGGCCATCGTCGGAAATCTCGATGATGATATGGCCACCCTCGTGGAATGCGTTCAGCGTGATGTGGCCGGTTTCCGGCTTGCCGGCGGCGCGGCGTTCCGATGGGCTCTCCAGCCCATGGTCGCCGCTGTTGCGCACCATGTGCGTCAGCGGATCCTTGATCAGCTCCAGCACCTGGCGATCCAACTCGGTATCCGCTCCGAGCATGGTGAGCTCGATCTTCTTGTCCATTTCCCGCGACAGATCGCGGACGAGACGCGGTAGTTTGTTCCATGCATTGCCGATCGGCTGCATGCGCGTCTTCATCACGCCTTCCTGCAGGTCGGAGGTGATGTGCGACAGGCGCTGCAGAGGAACAGTGAAACCGGTGTTCTCCTGCGTGCGCGCGAGCTGCAGGAGCTGATTGCGCGTGAGCACCAGTTCGCTCACCAGCGTCATCAGGTCCTCCAATACGTCAACCGTGACCCTGATCGTCTGGTTGGTCGCGACCGGCTCGCCCTGTGGTGTCTCGGAGATAGGCTGCGCCGGGGCGGGCGTCTGCTGCGAGGGGGCCTCTGAAACCGACACAGGTTCCGGCTCTGGCACAACCTCCTCTTTGGGCTCCGGTTGGGGCTCGACAGCCAGGGCAGGCGGTTTCGGTGCCTCGCCAACCGCCGCAGCGTTCAACGCCTCCACCAGATCGCTATCGTCACCCGCCGGTTCGCTGCCAGTCGCGGCCAACCCAGCCACTATGGCCTTGATGCGGTCGAGAGCTGTCAGGACCAGGGTCACCGTGTCAGGTTCGGCGATCAGTGCGCCATCCCGCACCTTCCCCAGGACATTCTCGGCAGCATGGGCGACCCGCTCCAGCCGCGGCAGACCGAGAAATCCGCAGGTGCCCTTGATCGTGTGTACGAGCCGGAAGATCAGGGACAGCGTTTCGTGATCGTCTGGCGTTCGTTCGAGTTTCACCAGTGCGACGTCGAGATCGGCGATGCTTTCATTCGTCTCGGTCAGGAAGTCGGCAATCAGATCGTCCATGGCAGCCCCCGGCAGCCCGGCATCGCGCCAGGCGGAGGCGCATCCTGGTCAGAAGCTGACAAAGAATCGGTAAATTGCGGTCAGGCTACCTGCCGCGCGACAGCAGCAGGGGCGGCGAGCGATCCGCATCCCCACCGGAACCGGCGGGCATCAGCATGGAGAGGCGGTAGCCCAGACCGCGTGCCAGCAGGGCGGTCAGCGGGGCCTGCATGCCGCGTACGCTCGCAATCACGGAATCCCATGCGGCATCGGCGTCGGCGAGGCAGGCAGCAAAGCCCGTCGGCCACGCTGCCCGGGGGCCGGAGATCGTCACGACAATATTGTCCTTGAGAGAGCCGGAGAGAGCGACGATGCCGCCTCCGGGAAGGCTCTCCGCTGCCAGCAGGAGCACGTTGAGGATCAGCCTCGCGTCTGGCGGCGGAAACACCGACCCGGGATCCAGGCCGGCGAGATCGAGCCGCAGCCGGCGACTGGCGGCCAGGGTGGTGGCGAAATTCTGCAGCCTGATGATGTCCAGTTCCTCGCTATCGGCCGCCCAGGCGCCGCGCAGCAGCTTCAGGCGCTGGCCGAGTTCCACCGCGGTCTCCTCGGCTAGCGCCATGGTCTCATGGCCAGGCAACTCCTCCCGCGCGATCTCCAGTACGCCGATCAGCGCGCCGAGCGGGCCACTCAGATCATGGCAGAGGCGCGAGCAGAGCAACTCCGCCAGCCGCAGTGATTCGGTTTTGTCCGCCATCAAATCCGTCCCCCCGCGGGCAAGCATAGGCCGAAATTTCAGAGGTGATTTATGATCCGGTAAAGCGCCCAGTGGTGAACGGGCTGGCTCGGCAATGACCATTTGGTCTTCAGCCCTTCAGGTCGGGCTCTTGAACCCTGCCCTGGGATGGAGCAAGTCAGGCGCAGGAAGGAGCCGTTTATCGCGATGATCGATCCGTTCGGCCGCGCCATCACCTACCTCCGGGTCTCTGTGACCGATCGCTGCGACCTTCGCTGCGTCTATTGCATGGCCGAGGACATGTCCTTCCTGCCGAAGCGGGACCTGCTCACGCTGGAGGAGCTGGACCGGGTCTGTGCCGCCTTCATCCGGCTGGGCACCAACAAGATCCGGATCACCGGCGGCGAACCACTGGTGCGTCGCGACGTCATGACGCTGTTCCGGAGCCTGGGCACGCGTCTGGGCGCCGGCGGCCTGAAGGAGCTTGTCGTCACCACGAACGGCACGCAACTGGCGAAACTGGCGGGCGGTTTGTACGAGGCCGGCGTGCGGCGCATCAACGTATCGCTGGACACGCTGGATCCGGAGAAATTCGCCGCGGTCACCCGCTGGGGGAAGATCGGCGCGACACTGGACGGTATCTTCGCCGCGAAAGAAGCGGGGATAGCGATCAAGATCAATGCCGTGGCGATGAAGGGCGTGAACGAGGACGAGTTCGACGCCATGCTGGCTTGGTGCGGTGATCACGGCTTCGATCTCTGCCTGATCGAGACCATGCCGATGGGTGACATCACTGGCGACCGGACCGAGCAGTACCTGCCGCTTTCCATCGTGCGCTCGCGACTGCGTCGGCGTTGGACGCTGGAAGAAACCGATTACCGCACGGGCGGTCCCGCGCGGTACTTCAACGTGGTGGAGACCGGGCGGCGTATCGGCTTCATCACGCCGATGACTCACAATTTCTGCGAAAGCTGCAACCGCGTTAGGCTGACCTGTACAGGCACTCTGTATATGTGCCTGGGCCAGGACGATGATGCGGATCTGCGGAAGGTGCTGCGGGCGGGTGCCGCTGACGCGGAGCTGGATGATGCGATCCGCGAGGCTATCAGCCGTAAGCCGAAAGGCCACGACTTCATCATCGATCGCCGGCATGACAGGCCAGCGGTAGCGCGGCATATGAGCGTGACTGGCGGCTGATCCTCCTTAGGCGAGCGTGTGCTAGGTTGATCGCGCTCGTCATCAGGGGAAACGTCCGTGCGCCATGCCACGCGGCTTGTGCTCGCCTATCTCGTACTGTTCCTGGGCGCTTGCGCGCCACAAGTCAGAGCGACCAATGAAGACATCGCCGCCCGATTTGATGCCGTACGGCAGTCACCGCCGGAGCTGCGCGCATTCCTCTACCAAATGCCAAAGGGCGGCGATCTGCACAGCCACCTGAGCGGCGCTGCCTACGCTGAACGGCTGATCGAGGCGGGCGCCAAATCGGGCAAGTGCGCCGATACGACCAAGCTTATAGTTGCCGCCTGTGGCAGCAAGAGCCGCAAGCTTTCCGATGCGCTGGCCGACCCTGTTTTTCGCACAGCGCTGGTCGATGCGTGGTCTATGCGCGGCTTCGTACCGCGTACCGGTGATACCGGCCATGACTACTTCTTCGCCACATTCGGCAAGTTCAGCAACGTCGCCAGTATGGGTGAGATGGCAGCCGATGTCGTCAATCGCGCGGGGCAGCAGCACGAGCGCTACGTCGAGCTGATGGTCACTTTCCAAGGCTGGAATGTCGGCCCCCTGGCGAGCAAGTTGCCATGGACCGGCGATATGGCGGCGTATCATCAGGCACTCATTGCGGCTGGCTTGCCGGCGCTGGTGCCCCAAGCGAGCGCGGACATTGATGCAAGCGAGGCGACCATGCGCGCCTTGTTGCATTGCGATACCCCGCAACCGGAGCCGGGATGCGCGGTGACGGTGCGCTGGTTGGGACAGGTGACGCGCACCAATCCGCCAGGTCAGGTTTTCGCACAGATGCTGTTCACCGCTCTGCTGAGCCAGGCTGACCGGCGCGTTGTGGGGCTGAATTTCGTGGCGCCTGAGGACGATCCGAGAGCGCTCGCCAATTACACGCTGCAAATGCGAATGCTCGACTACCTGCATGGCGTGATGCCGCAGGCGAATGTGGCGCTGCATGCCGGCGAGCTGAGCCTTGGCCTGGTCCCGCCGGATGAATTGCGCTTCCATATCCGGCAGGCCGTGGAGCTGGCGCATGCCAGGCGCATCGGTCATGGCGCGGACGTCATGTATGAAACTGATCCCGCATCATTGCTGCGCGAGATGGCGGAGCGACACGTTGCGGTCGAGATCAACCTGACGAGCAACGACCAGATCCTCGGCGTGTATGGTCCGACTCATCCGTTCCCCATCTATCGGGCTGCCGGCGTTCCGACTGTCTTGTCCACAGATGACGAAGGCGTCGAGCGGATTGACCGCACGCACGAACTGCAGCGTGCGGTGATGGAGTTCGGATTGGACTGGCCGACATTGGTGGGCCTGGAGCGCAACACGTTGGAGTACGCGTTTGTGCCCGGCGCGAGCCTGTGGGCCGATGCTGTGGCATGGCGCAAAGTGGCCGTGTGCGAGGATGCGGCATCGCAGGCCTGTGCAGCGTTTTTGCAAGCAAGCGAGAAGGCGCGGCTGCAATGGTCGCTGGAACGCGACCTGGACGCATTTGCTCGGCAACCCTAGGCTCCCGTGCAAAGAGGAAGCGGGAAGGCGACAGCGATGGAGTTCGGCATCTTTCATGAGTTTCCGTCCCTGCCAGGACGAACGCACGCCGAGGCATTTGCCCAGTCTTTCGAGCTGGTGGACGGCGCCGAACGCTGGGGGCTGGATGCGATGTGGCTCGGCGAGCTGCATTTCGATCCGGCGCGCTCGGTTCTGTCGGCGCCGCTTTGCATTGCCAGTGCCATTGCGGCACGGACGCAGCGCATGAAGATCGGGCTGGCGGTGCAGGTGCTGCCGCTTTGCCATCCACTCCGGCTGGCCGAGGAAGCTGCGACCGTCGATCAGATCAGCAATGGGCGATTGATCTTCGGGGTCGGACGCAGCGGCGTGGCGCGCACCTATGAGGCGTATGGCGTGCCTTACGCGGAAAGCCGCGAGCGTTTCGCCGAGGTCCTTGACATTGTCCGAAAGGCATGGACGCAGGACAAGGTGTCATATCAGGGTAAGTACCACCGCTTTGATGACGTTGCGGTGGTGCCGAAGCCGTATCAGCAGCCGACGCCGCCGATACGGGTAGCGGCGACGAGTGCCGATACGTTCGTATCCATTGGACGCCAGGGACTGCCGATATTTGTGGCTGTGCGCTACGAGAGCGCTTCGGAAATAGCCCCGCAAATTCGTGCGTATCGCGAGGCGCTCGCAGGCCGCGAGGGCGGCGTCTTTCTGCGGGTGCCCGCCTATATCGCGCCAACCGATGCGCAGGCCCGCAATGAGGCTGAACCGAGCCTCATCCACTTCTATCGCCAGCAGGCGGCGCTGCTGGCTGACTCCGCGAAGCGTGCCGGCGTCGATGGCGCCGATCGCCGCGCCCAGACGGCACGGCGGCTCGAGACCATGACGTACGAGGACGCGCTGAAGGGCACTGTGCTGATCGGCTCACCAGTATCGGTGGCCGGACGGCTGGAAGAGCTGCGGCAGGAGTTGGCGCTGGATGGCGTGCTTATGGAGCTGAACTGCGGCGGGAAAATCCCGCATGAAAACGTCATGACTGCCCTGCGCCTTCTGTGCCAGGAGGTCATGCCGAAATTCCACTGAGGGCGATCGTCATGGCCGGGCTCGTCCCGGCCATCAGTAGCGGCAGGGTGCCACGACGGATGGCCGGCACGAGGCCGGCCGTGACATTCGCATCTACCTGAACGTATAGACGTTCAGCGCATTGTCGCGGAACAGCATCCGCTTCTCCTCCTCGGTCATCTGGAAGCGGAACGCAAGGTGCGGATCGTCGAAGTCCCAATGCGGATAGTCGGACGAGTACACCATCCGGTCCCAGCCGATCCACTCGAACACCTGGCGCAAATCGTCCGGGTTCTCCGGCTCTTCGACGGGCTGGGTGGCGAACCACAGATTTGTCCGCATGTATTCCGAGGGGCGCCGCTTCACCTGCGGCACCTCGTCGCGCATCTTCTCCCAGTGCGCATCGAGCCGCCAGCCGAGTGACGGCAC
Source organism: uncultured Acetobacteraceae bacterium (assembly GCA_964427005.1). Taxonomy (GTDB): domain Bacteria; phylum Pseudomonadota; class Alphaproteobacteria; order Acetobacterales; family Acetobacteraceae; genus JAMXLO01. The sequence goes on along the minus strand of CAYRTL010000012.1, from coordinate 30,000 downwards.
CCAGGCGAAGCCGCCCTCGATCATGCAGATCTTCAGGTTGGGGAATGCCTCGAACACGCCCTCCAGGATCAGGCTGACCGCCTGGTTCTGCATCGAATGCACCAGCACGTGGTGGTCTTCGACGTAGAACTGGGGCCAGCCGCTGGCTGAAGGCGCGCTGCTCTGCGTGCCGCCGATATGCAAGCCGATAGACAAACCGTTTGCCTGCGCCGCGGCGAAAATCGGCCAGTAACGCCGCCGCCCAAGCGGCTCTGACGTCTTCGATCCCAACTGGATCTGGGCGAAGCGCCAATCGCCGGCTCGCTTCTCAATCTCCTTCACGGAAGCTTCGGGATCATCCTGCGGCACCAGAATCGACGCGCGGAGCCGCGGCTCAAGATCGACAAAGTCGTGCGCCTGCCAGTCATTCATGGCCGAGCACAGTGCCGCCGCCTCGTCCAGGTTGCGCGACGTATTGCCGCCTAGCAGAGGCTCCAGCACGCCATAGCTGATGTTGTAGGCATCCAGAAGCTGTTCGCGCATGAACGCCACGTCGGAACCGGGCAGCCCACCACCCGGCGGCCACGAATCACGTCGCGATGTATTGGGCGAGAAACGCGGATACGTGCCGCGATCGGCATAGATGCCGCAGTTGAACTTGCCATACTCGGCCACGTGCTTGCGCCAGCGCTCCGGCAGATACTGGTTCAGTGCGCCGGGCTTCATGTAGGGATGAATGTCGCAGTCGATGATGCCGAGACGCGTGTCGGTCTCGGCGCGCCGCTCCATGACGTTCACGGGCGCATTCATTGCATGGTCTCCTTCAGGCGAGGATAGGTCTCCAGCGGATTGTAAACGCGGATGCGTTGCAGCAGGTCGGGCGACAGACCAGGCGGCAGCACAGCGTCGCCTTCAAACTGCCAGTGCGGATAGTCCGAGGCGAACAGCAGCATGCGATCACTGTCGATCTGCTCGATGATGCGGCTGAGCACGTCGGTATCTTTCGGCGCGTCAATCGGCTGGACGGTGAGCCTGATGTTCTCGCGTATTGTCTCCGCTGGCGAGCGCTTGACCCACGGCACCTCGGCGCGAACGCCACGCCAGGTCTTGATCGCCCGCCAGATGAACCCAGGCAGCCATGTCACGCCGGACTCGATCAGTACGAAACGCAGGTCTGGATACCTGTTGAACACGCCATTCGAGATCAGGCTCAGCAACTGATCCTCAAAGATCTGCGAGTTCGCCACGTAGTCGTGCAGATAGAATGACGGCCAGCCACCCGAGGTGGGCGCATAGCGGTACATGCTGCCGGCATGCAGTCCAATCGGCAGATCGTATTTCGCTGCCACCTCGTAGATCGGCCAGTAATAGCTGCGACCCAGCATCATCTCGCACGCTGCAGGCATGAGGATCTGCACGAAACGCTTGTCCCCGGCGCGCCGTTCGATCTCCTCCACCGCGAGCAGCGGCGCCTGCGCTGGGATCACGATCGACGCGCGCAGGCGCGGCTCCTTGTTAAGCCAATGCTCGACGATCCAGTCATTCACGGCCGAGCAGATCGCCGCGCCCATCGTCTCGCTGACCGCAACCTGGCCGCCGGTGAGCGGATTGCAGATCGCGAGGCTGATGCCGAACGCATCCAATGCGTCACGCTGCATCTTGGGCAAGGACGAACCAGGACGCTCGCCCTTGACGCGCCAATCGGGCCGGCAGGTGATCGGCGCGCCAAGCGGGTAGCTCATCATGTCGAAGCCATCGATCCCGCGCGCGACGAAGGATTCCTGCCAGAACTCGTCCATGTAGGGCAGTAACGCCTTGATGTTCGGCACGCCCGGATGGATGTCGCAGTCGATCGCGCCTTCAATCGCCATGGTGCTCGTTATCCCTTCAATCCAGCCCGCCGCAGCGCGCGCTGCCAATCCGACGCGACCGCGTCCAATGCATCCTTGGCATTCTTCTGCCCGGTCAGCACGGAGGAGATGCCGCTGCGCAGCGCCAACTCCATGGTGGGCCAGATCGGCTCACGCGGCTCCAGCGTAGCGGTCTTCATGGCCTCGGCAAGAACCGGAGCCCAGCCGTAGTTCGTCATCACCTCGGGATGGTTCAGCACCGAGACGCGGGGCGGCGCATTGCCACGCACCACTGAGCGGCGCATCCACTCCTTGCTGCACGCGAACTGGATGAACTCGAACGCCCAGTCCTTGTTCTTGCTCGCCGTTGGCACGCCGAAGGTCCAACCGCCAACACTGACCTGGCTGTCGGCCCGCGAATGCGCACCAGGCGCCACGGCCCAGCCCCATTTGCCGGCCGTCTTCGACAGTTTCGGGTCATTGATCAGCGTGCCGTACGGCGCCAGCGTGATTGTCATCGCATAGCGGTCATTCTGGCCACCGGCCACAATTTCATCGAACTCCCAGGTTATCGCGTCCGGCACCACGACTTTGTACTTGGTCATCAGATCGCCATAGAATTGCAGCGCCTCGACTGCCTTGGCGTTGTTGATGTCGATCTCCCATGTCTTGGGATCGAAATAGCGGCCGCCATTGCCGCGAAGAAATGGCGAGAAGCCGCCGACCATGGCGGGCCCTTGGCGTCCCCAGATACCAAGCCCATAGCGGTTGGGCGCGCCGGCCTTGGTGGTGGCGGTCAGAGTTTTGAGGAACTCATCCCAGTTCTCCGGCGCCTTCTCGAAGCCCACGTGCGCGAGCAACGGCTTCTGGTAGTGCAGAATGCTGGCGGTCACACGATAGGGAATGCCGAGAAGCTTGCCCTGGTAGCTTGCCATGTCGCGTATCGGCGGCAGGAAGTCATCCCAGTCGAAGTCCGGATGTTTTCCCGCGGTGCTCGCCAGCAGCTTGTCGTGATCCTCCATGTGCTGCGCGAGCCAGCCGGCATAGGTGGCGGTCCATTGGATGATATCGATGCCGCTGGAGCCCGAGTTCAACTCGGCCTTCAGCCTCGCGCTCAGCGCATCGATCGGCAGGAGCGTGAAATCGACCTTGATGCCATGCTGCTTCTCGAAAGCCGGTGCGACCTCTTCAACGAGACACCAGTGCCACGGTCCGTTGTCGCCGACGAACACCAGCTTGTCGGGCTTGTTCTGCGCGAGCGCGAACTTCGGCAGAGCGGCGGCGGCAGCCGTTGCGCCAAGCAAATGGCGTCGCCTGATCATCGGCCAATCCCGGCGCGTCGCAGGCTACGCTGCCAGTCGGCTGCGAGCTCATCGAGCGCCACTTTCGCCGTCTTCTGCCCGAGCTGGACCTGCGAGATTGCCGACCGCATCTGCACCTCCAGTGTATCCCACACCGGATGGCCAGGTGTCGGCACCCCTGTCTCCAGCGCCTTCGCGCCGACAGGCGGCCAGCCGATCCTCTCCACCATTTCGGGATCCTCCAGCACCGAGCGCAGCGGTGGCGCGTTGCCGCGGATCATTGCCTTCTTCTGCCATTCGCGTGCGCAGCACATGGCGACGAATTCCAGCGCCCATTCCTTGTTCTTGCTGTATTTCGGCACGCCGATGGTGTGGCCGTCGATCCAGGTGCGGCCTTCATCCGCCGAATGCGGCCCGGGCACGGTGGTCCATGCCCATTTCCCGCCGGTCTTGGAGATCTTCGGATCATTGATCAACGTGCCGTAGGGCGCGAACATCTGCACCATCGCGTAGCGGTCGCGCTGGCCACCGGCGACGATTTCCTCGAACTGCCAGGTCATCGCATCCGGCGGCACCAGCTTGTACTTGGTGCTGAGGTCGCCATAGAGCTGCAGCGCCTCTACCGCCTTGGCGTCGTTGATGAAGATCTCGCCGGTCTTGAAATCGACCATGCGCCCGCCGTTCGAGAACAGCCAGGAAGCGAAACAGGAATACATGCCGGCACCCTGCATGCCCATCAGGCCATAGGCGTAGCGATCAGGCGGTGAGTTCACCGCCTGCGCGATCTTGAGGAACTGTTCCCAGTTCTCGGGCGGCTTGGCGAAGCCGGCCTTCTCCAGCAGTTCACGCTGGTAATGGAAGATGCCGGTGGTGATGCGGTAAGGCAGGCCGCATAGCTTGCCGTCATAGGTGGCCGCCTTCTGCGGGCCGGCGAGGTAGTCGTTCCAATCGAACGCCGGGTCCTTCGCCTTTATCTGCGCCAGCAATGGCTCGTGGTCCTCCATGTGCGGCGACATCCAGCCGGTCATGCTGACGGAGAACTGGACGACATCGATGCCGCTGCTGCCGGCGCCGAGTTCGGCCCGCAGCCGCGCCCGCCAGGGATCGACGGGCAGCAGAGTGAAGTCGACCTTGATACCGGTCTTCTTCTCGAAGGCCGGCGCCACCTCCTCGACCATTACGTAATGCCAGGGACCGTTATCGCCCACATAGACGAGTTTCTCTGGCTTGCTCTGCGCCATGATCTGCGGCGCGGCCAATGCGCCGACAGATGCTTGCAGCAATGTGCGGCGCTTCAACATGGCCATGCGTTCCCTCCCACGTGTTTATGGAACCGCAAATCACGCAAAGCACACAAAAGCCGCGCTGCGCGTGGCAAGCATTTGCGTGATTTGCGTGCTTTGCGGTTCAACCTTTGACTGCTCCGGACGACAGACCGGCGACCAGATGCCGCTGCGCGGCGAAGGAGAAGATCAGCACCGGCAGAATCACCAGGACGCCCGAGGCAGTCATGCCTCCCCAGTCCGTTCCGGTATCTCCGCCGGAGAAGCCTGCCATCAACACAGGCAGCGTGCGCGTCGCATTGTTGGTCAGCACTGCGGAAAACAGGAAGTCATTCCACGCAAGCTGCAGGCTCAGGATGCTGGCCGCCACCAGTCCAGGCCGGATCAGCGGCAGTGCCACATGCCGGAAAGCGGCGTAGCGCGATGCGCCGTCAACCCAGGCGCTTTCCTCCAGTTCGCGCGGCAGGTCCTCGAAGAAACCACGCATGATCCACACCACCAGCGGCAGGCTGAACGTGCTGTAGGCAAGGATCACCGATAGCCGTGTCGTGGTCAGGCCGAGCTTGCTGAACAGGATGTACATCGGCACCAGCACGGCAATCGGCGGCAGCATCCGCATGACCAGCAGAGAAAAGAACAGGAAAGATCCGCCGCGGAATGGGAAGCGTGCGAAGGCATAAGCTGCCGGCACGCCGACGCAGAGCGACAGCACGACCGCACCGGATGACACCACCAGGCTGTTGACGAAGGCCTGGAGGAAGTCGGCCTGCCCCAGTACGGCTGCATAGTTTTCCAGCGTCGGCCACCACACGAACAGCGGTGGTGTGGCGAACACCTGTAGCCGGGTCTTCAGCGACAAGCCGATGACCCAGAGCAGCGGGAACATGAACACCAGGGTCATCGCGATCAGGGCAAAATACACCGATGCCGCGAACAGCAGCTTGCTGCGCCGCGATCCCACGCCAGAGAGTGCACTCACTGGATGCACCCCTCATCGCCAAGCTCGACCATGGCGAATTGGCGTAGCAGCGATGCCAAGCGAAGCATCAGTTCGCCTCCCGTCGGCGGATTACCACTATAAAGAACACGCAAAGCAGCAGGCACATCAGCAGCATCAGCCAGGATGCCGCGGCGCCCAGGCTGAGGTCGAACCGCACGAACGATGCGAGATAGGTGAACATCGAGAGCGACATCGTCGCGTTCGCCGGCCCGCCGCTGGTCATGACGTAGATGTTGTCGAAGGCGCGGAACTCGAAGATGGTCCGCAGCAGCAGTGCTACCAGTATGTACGGCCGCAGCAGTGGCAGCGTGACGTGCCAGAACACCTGCAGCCGGCTGGCACCGTCGATCGATGCGGCTTCCACGGGCTCGCTTGGCAGCGCACGCAGTCCGGCGAGCAGCAATACTGCGACATAAGGCGCATTCTGCCAGAGGTTCACCACCATGACCGAAATCAGCGCGGTATCCGGTCGTCCGAGCCAAACGATGTGGCTGCCGATCCAGTAATTCACGACCCCGTGATCCGGATCGAGCAGCAGCTTCCAACTCAGCGCCGCAACGATCGGTGTGATCATCATCGGCACAACGAGTGCGGTACGAAACAGGCCGATCCACGGCAGATCAATATTCAGCAACAACGCGATCCCTAGCCCGCAGGCAAGTTCAGTGCCCACTGTAATCGCGGTATAGGTGCAGGTGACCGATAGGCTCTTCAGGAACTGCGGATCGGTCAGCAGATCTTCATAGTTGGCGGTGCCTGCGAAGCTGCCGGCGAACAGCGCCTGTTCCGGCGCCCAGCCTTCGAAGCTGAGGTAGAAAGAGAACAGCAACGGGAGGCCGAAGATCAGCAGCATCATCGCACTCGTCGGCAGTACCGCGAGCTTCGTGAATTGCCGGTCGAGCCAACGCTGAAACCCCGTGCTGGCCCGGGCAGCACCATGCGTCGTGCGGACTGCGGACGGGCTTAAGGCTGTGGTGGTTCCTCCCATGTTCCCTCTTGATGTCGAGGCGCAGTGGTTTCCGCCGACACCATACAGGCCGGCGTGCGCCCCGTCACGCGAGAGGGATCAACCTATCCGCAGGAGCCGAAATCCTTCAGCGCGCAGCCAGGGAATGGCGGTAGCGGCGTGGGGGGTCAGCCGATCGACCACCTTCCAGAACCGCTTGCCGTGATTCATGTACTTCAAATGCGCCACTTCGTGTGCCGCGACATAGTCCTGCACGGACTGTGGCGTCATCACGAGGCGCCAGCTGAATGCAAGCGAACCATCCACCGCGCAGCTTCCCCAGCGGCTGCGTGTATCCTTCACGGTGACGCGGCGCGCCGTAACGCCAAGTGTCGCTGTCTTTGTATTCACGAGAGCCGAGAGCCGGCGCAGCGCCTCGGCGCGCAGAAAATCCAATACGCGCCGACGCAGGAATTCTGGGTCGCCACTGACGTGTAGCTCGCCATCTTCCAGCCATGCACCGCCATGCACCTGCGGCACATGACGAATACGATGCGGCACATCGGCGATTGGTACCATCGATCCATCGGCGAACGGCAGCGCATCGGGCAATGCAGCCAACCGATTGGCAACCCACTCTGCATGGGTCATCAGCAGCGCAACACCGGCACCGCGTCCCGCACGCATCGGCAGCGTGACGACAACACCGCCGCCGCACGGATCGATGCGCAGACTGACTCGCCGTGCGCGACGATTGCGTCGCCACTCGACGCGAGTCGGCCCACCAGGAAGCGTCAGCATCTCAGATCGCGGCAACTCCATTCTGCCCAGAAAGGGCAGAATGGGCCGATTCGTCAACCTTCACGGTGTGTTCCCTTACGCCGCCTGCGCGAGCTGCACGCCGCATGCATCAAACACTGCGAACAACTTTGCCTGCTGCTCGGCATTCAGCTTGAGATGCGGCGGACGCATATTGTGCCATGCCGCATCTCCGGTATGGCGCGCCATCAACGCCTTCAATGCCGGTATCGGCGCAGGTGCGGACACAATGGCCTTGCGCGTTGCACTCAGCGTATCATGCATGCGCGCGCCCACGTCAGTCGTGCAGTTCGCATAAACCTGTGCTGCGATGGGCGAATTCACGTTGGCGGCCGCGGTGATGCAGCCCGCACTGCCGAGGAGCAGCAGCGGGCGCAGCAGCGTATCGTCACCTGCATATACTTCAAATCCGTCCTTGGCGAAGTTCTCGACATAGGCTCGGCCGTTCTCGAAGTTGCCGCTGCTGTCCTTCACGCCCTTCACGGTGCCGGGGAACGCCTTCAGCAGCCGTCCGATCAGATCCACGCTGAACGGCACCGCTGACTGCTGCGGGAAATTATAGAGGTAGTATTTGATGTTCGTGCCGACGCGGTTGATCACCTCGGAGAAATACGCGAACAGCCCATCCTCCGTCGGGTTCTTGTAATAGAACGGCGGCAACAGCAGCGCGCCGCGGCAGCCGACATCCGCCGCCTGCTTCGTCAGCATCACCGTGTCGGTCAGAGCCGGCGTGCCGGTTCCCGGCATCATCTTCGCCGCAGGGATGCCGCGCTTCACCAAGCCTTCCAGGACCTCCATGCGCTCGCTGATGCCGATGCTGTTCGCCTCACCGGTAGTGCCGAGTACGCCCAGGCTGTTGCAGCCGTTCGCCAGCAGCCAACGGCAATGCGCTGTCATGCGGTCGAGATCGACCGTCAGATCGGCGCGCATCGGCGTCAACACGGCGGCGTTCACGCCGGCGAACAGGGCATCCTTCATCATCAGCTTCTCTCCTATGGCAGGCGCTTGGCGCGCGGCATGCGGCCAGGCCAATCGACGACGTGGTGGTCGAACGGTCCAGCTTTCCGTTCGCTGATAGCCCGGCCGCGGACTGAGATGCCAGCCTGATGCACCGTGTCCGGGTCGCCGGACACCAGCGGGTGCCACCACAACAGATCCTTTCCCTCGGCCAACCGGCGATAGGCGCAGGACGGGGGTAACCAATCGATCGCGCGGACTTCAGCCGGTGTCAGGGATACACAGTCCGGCACCTTCCGTTGCCGGCGCGCATAGTCCCCACAGCGGCAGCTGTTCAGATCGAGCAGGCGGCAAGCGACATTGGTGAATGACAGCGCGCCAGTGTCGTCATCCCGCAATTTGTGAAGGCAGCAACGGCCGCAACCGTCACAGAGCGATTCCCACTCCTCGCGGGACATCTGCTCCAGCGTCTTTTCCTTCCAGAATGGCGCCCGAGCGTCCATGCCGCCGGAGAATACTGGGGCCGATCTTCAGTGGCCAGCGACGGCTCCTGGAGTGTGCCGCAACCAGAGGGCCAGTTAGCGCGGCGGCGGCAAGTTCTGCTGTTGCACCGGCCCGCGTGGCGAGAGTTGCGTCGGCGCGCCGTAGGCCGGAGGTGGTTGCTGCGGCGCATAGGCCGGGGGCGGCGGGGCGGCGGCTTGCTGCACCTGGCCGCTGCCGTAGCGGGTCAGCACCTCGCGCAGCGGGTCAGCGCCGGGGTTGGACGCCTGCATGTCCAGAACGATCGACCGCGAGCCTAGCTCACGCCCATAGTATTCGCGGTTCCACCCGCTGCGCTGGCCCATCAGGCTGCCTTCAAGCGAAATGCCGCCATACAAGCCGCGCGTCTGCGAGAAGGCGACAATGTCGGCGCCCAGTGCACCCGTTGTGGAGCCCTGTACGCCGGCACCGATTGTGGCGATCGCCAGCGACGCATCTGCGCCAAGCTTGAACTGGCTGTCCAGGATCGCGCGGAGCCCCTTCTCGGTCATGATCATCATGACGAACTGGGCATCCTGGATTCCAATCTGCAGACCAAAGCTCCCGCTGCCCATTCCGTAGAACGCCGGATAGGACCAGGTCCCGTTCCCCGCCCGGGCCAGCAGGACGCAGGCACCGCCTTCGCCTCCCAGGATGAATCCAGCCTTGAACACGCGCGGGCAGATCATCACTGCCCGGGCATGCTCCAGCGCTCGTCTGGGGTCTTCTGACAGGCTCTGGTTTACCATCTCCTGGACGGCAAGCGTGGCGCGATCGACCAGGGTCTGCTCATCGCCCTGCGCGTGCGCCGGATGCGGCGCGAACAACGGCAGCACGGCAAGCGCTACGGCGGCCAGCAGGATGCGTCGCATGATCCTCTCCTCGAATCCCCGGACGCAGAGCGTCCGAATCGGGGTGCCATACAACCTTTGCTTCGATTCGCGGCGGGATTGTGATGATCAATATCCGGGTAGTTCGTTGACGCAGACCACCCGCCAGCCCTCTTCGGTGCGCTCAAGGCGGGTGAGCGAGAGGTTCTGCACGCTGAGGTGCAGCGCATTGTCCGGGCCGATCGACAGGCAATGCGCGACAGCGGCCCTGATCGCCCCGCCGTGACTGACGATCACGACATCCTGGCCCTGATGGCGCACGGCGAGCTGCTCCAAAGCCAGCCCCACGCGCTCGACCACCTCTGCCAGCGTCTCGCCCCCTGGCGGACGCTCGTGTCCGCCCAGTGGCCAGAAGGCATGCTTCGGCAAGGTGAGCCGCGCCGGCAACTCGGCGTGCGGCAAGCCCTGCCACTCCCCCAGGCTCTGCTCGATCAGGTCCGGCTCGACCTCCGGCTGGGTGTGCGGATAGCCGGCGGCGAAGATCGCCTCCGCCGTCCGCCTCGTGCGCGATAGCGGCGTCACCTTCCAGACTGCGGGGTGAGGCAGTCGCCGGGCGAGCGCCTGGTACATCGGCGCCTGTTCCAGCAGGCTGGTCTCGCACAGCGGCACATCCATCACGCCGTACAGCATCGCCCGAGAGTTCTCATCGACGATGGCGTGGCGGATCAGCCAGAAGCGCGTCTCGCTCATTCGCCGATGCTCAGCAACGCTCCGCGCAGCCGCGCTTGGCGGAACTGCTGCGCGAACAACAGCCCTGCCCCGGCGAGCCATACGGCATTCAGCGCGAAAGCGGCGATCAGATGATCCCAGCGGATCACGCCATTCATCACGACGGCCCGCATACCCTCAAAGACATGCGCCGAGGGCAGTGCCAGCGCGATGGGCTGCAGGGCGGCGGGAAGCACCGACACGGGATAGAACACTGCGGAAAATGGCGTCAGGCCGAACAGCACCGACCAGGCCAGAGCTTCGGCTCCCGCCCCGTGCCGCAGAATCAGAGAAACGACGCCGAGTGCCACGGCCCATCCCATGATCATCAGGTTTATGAAGAACAGCACCACGATTGGCCCGAGCGAGAACAGGTTGAACGCGTAGAGCAGCCAAGCGACCAATATGGCCGGCAGAACGCCCATCAGCATGCGTATCACTGACATCATGATGAGTGCCGTGACCAGCTCCCACGGCCGAATCGGGCTGACAAAGACATGGCCCAGGTTGCGCGACCACATCTCCTCCAGGAAGCTGATCGCGACGCCCATCTGGCTGCGCAGCGCCACCTCCCAGAGCAGCACGCCCCCCAGCAGAGTGGCGCCGGCCAGCACAGCCGGGCTGCCGATGCGGCTGGCCAGGAAGCTTGCGGTGAAGCCCCAGATGCACATCTGCAGCACCGGCCAGTAGGCCAGCTCCAGCAGCCGCGGCCAGGAGCGGCGGTAGAGGGCCAGGTGTCGGTACATCAGGCCCCAAATCCGGCGGGCAGCGGTTCTTGTCATGCCGGCGTTGCCGCGTGCCGGCGGTTTCGGGCGATGTCCAGGAAGACCTCTTCCATGTCCTCGCGACCGTAGCGGTCCAGCAGCTCCTGCGGGCTGCCATGGTCAACTATCCGGCCTTTCTTCAGCATCAGGACGTAAGAGCACAGCCGCTCCACCTCCGCCATGTTGTGCGAGGCGAGCAGGATCGTGCAGCCACTCTCGTCCCGATAGCGTTCCAGCCAGGTGCGGACCCAATCGCCCGTGTCCGGGTCCAGGCTGGCGGTCGGTTCGTCCAGCAACAGCAGTTCGGGGCGGTTGATCAGCGCCTTTGCGAGCGCGACACGGGTCTTCTGGCCCGCGGACAGCTTTCCGGCCGGGCGATCGAGCAGATCGAGCAGGTCGAGTTCCACAGCCAGCTCGCCGATCCGGCGTTCCAAGTGCGCAACATCGTAGAGATGGCCATACACCCGCAGGTTCTCCGCGACCGACAGGCGCTGTGGCAGCGACACATAGGGCGATGAAAAATTCATCCGGGCCAGCGCGTCGAACCGGTCACGTGCCATGTCGTGTCCGAGCACCTCAATCGTGCCGGCGGTTGGGATGAGCAGACCTAGCAGCATTGCGATGGTCGTGGTCTTGCCGGCTCCATTGCCGCCCAGCAGACCAACGGTCGCGCCAAGCGGCACGGTGAAATCGATCCCGTCCACCGCGAGCGTGTCGCCATAGCGTTTGGTCAGGTTGCGTACCCGGATCGCATCCATGCCGGGGGCATAGGCCGGGCGCATCACGCCGCCAAGTGGAGTGGGCGGGCGAGGAATTGGCGTTTGGGGCATGGCCGCCTAGGTTGTGCATCCATGATCGATTTCATCCCGGCTCCCGGCAGTGTGCCATCCGGCCAGCGGGTCTACGCCATTGGCGACGTGCATGGCTGCCTCGATCGCCTGGCCACAATGCACGAGCTGATTACCGAAGATCTGAAAACCCGCCCGATTCGTGCCCCTGTATTGGTTCACCTCGGGGATTATGTGGACCGTGGACCGGACAGTGCCGGCGTAGTGGCGCGACTGGCGGAGGGAAGCGCATTACCCAAAATGCCGATGGTCAACCTGATGGGCAATCACGAGCAGATGATGCTTGCGGCGCTGGCGACAGGCGAGACGGAAGCGACCGAGCTTTGGCTGGCGAACGGCGGCGGAGACTCGCTGCTGAGCTGGGGAGTGCCGCGTTCGGCACAGCCGAAGGAATGGCCTGGCTATATGCCTAAATGGCACCTGATTTTCTTGCGCGATCTGGCCGTGCGCCACCAAGTTGGCGGGTATCTGTTTGTCCACGCCGGCGTACGTCCAGGCGTCCCGCTCGAACGGCAGACAAGGCACGATCTGATCTGGATACGTGAGCCTTTCCTGTCCTCCAATGAGCCCTTCGGCCTTGTCGTGGTGCACGGCCACACGCCTCGGCAAGAGCCTGTTATTCGGCAGAACCGTATCGGCATCGATACTGGCGCGGTGATGGGTGGCATGCTCACCTGTGCCGTGCTGGAGGAGGATCGGCTCGGTTTCCTTTTTGCGTAACGAGCTTCCTTGCGCGGCTTCGACGGGCAGGCTAGGGCGTACTGATGGACCAGAGTGAGACCGGCGAACTGGCGGCTGCGGTACGTCTACTTGGCCGTACCAGCGTGCTCGTCGTCGGGGACGTGATGCTTGACCGCTACGTGTACGGGCAGGTCGAGCGAATCAGCCCTGAAGCGCCCGTCCCCATCCTCTCTATCGAACGCGAACTGGCAATGCCTGGCGGCGCCGGAAACGTGGTACGGAACCTGACGGCACTCGGCGCGGCCGTGGCTTTCATTTCGATCGTGGGGGACGATCAGGCTGGCTCGGACCTGACTGGATTGATTGGCGGCCAGCCAAATATCGAACCTTGGCTGCTGGTGCAGGGTGGGCGCACGACAACTCTGAAGACGCGCTACCTGTCCGCCGGACAGCAGTTACTGCGCGCCGACAGAGAGGAAACGTCACCGATCCATCCCAGGCTTGCAGAGCGGCTGGTGCGCATCGCGCGCGATGCGATGGCGGCGACCTCAGTCACCGTGCTGTCGGATTATCGCAAGGGCCTGTTCGCCGGCGAAGTGCCACCGCAACTGATCGCGGCGGCGCGTGAAGCAGGCCGGCCAATCATCGTTGATCCGAAGGGGCCCGACTACGCACGCTATGCCGGCGCCGACATTATCGTGCCGAACCGCACCGACCTGGCCGAGGCCACCGGCATGCGCGTGGACAGTGAGGCTGCGATTATCTCGGCTGCCACCGCCTTGCGCCAACGGCACGGCTTCAGCGCAGTCGTGGTGACGCGCGGCAATGATGGCATGACCTTGCTCGATGATTCGGGCGCTTCGCATTTTCCTGCCGAAGCCGCCGAGGTCTATGACGTCGCCGGTGCTGGCGACACAGCGGTGGCGACGCTCGCTGCCGGCATTGCCGCGCGGCTGGAACTGCCGGTTGCCGTGCGGCTCGCCAATATCGCCGCCGGCATCGTGGTCGGGAAGGTGGGAACCGCTGTCGCACGCGAAGCGGACCTGCTTGCGGCATTGTCGCCTCAGGGTGGCGCTCTGCGGAAAATCGTCTTGCGGGACGCCGCGGTGGAGCACGTGCAGCGCTGGCACCATCGTGGCTGGCGCGTCGGCTTCATCGACGGCCGCTTCGATCCCCTATCGCCTGAGGACCTGCACCGGCTCGAGGAAACGCGGGAGGCCTGCGATCGGCTCGTGGTAGCGCTTAAGCCGGTCACGGGTGGCACCCAACCTGAGGCAGCGCGCGCAGCGATGTTAGCCAGTCTCGCGAGCGTGGACCTCGTCACTTCGCTAGCCGAGGACTCACCGGATGCGCTGCTTGCTGAGCTGCGGCCTGATCTGGTTGTGCGGGATAGTCCCTGATCGTCAGTTCGGTTCAGTCGGCGGCAGTTCGGCGTCGCCGAGTACATCACGAACGTAGGCTTCCCGAACGAGCACGAGCAGTGCGGCGGCGACAGGCGCGCCGAGGATCACCCCCACGGGACCGGACAGCGTGCCCAGAACGGTCATTGACAATATGGTCAGGGCGGGCGGCAGGTCGGCTGTATTCCGCTGCACGATCGGCCCGATGAGATATCCCTCGATGGTGTGACAGATCAGGAATATCACCACCACCCAGAGCGCCGCCTGCCAACTGACAGCCAAGGCGACGAGTACAGCCGGCACCGCGGAGGCGATGGCCCCGAAATACGGAATGAATGTCAGCAGCCCTGCAAGCACGCCCAGGGCAAGCGCCAAGGGTACGCCGAGAAGACTCAGGCCGATGCCGACCAGCACGCCCACGACGCACATGTCGATCAATTGACCCAGCGACCAGCGACGGAGCGTCCTTCCGATCTCGTGCAGCACTTGCCGTGATCGCGGACGATACGAGAGGGGAAACAACCGAACGATGCCGCCGATGTAAAGATCGGGCGAGATCGCGAAATAGAGGGCGGTGACGATAAGGATGAACCCAGTCGTCACGCCGCCAATCGCGGAGGATGCAACGGTGCCGGCGTAACTGATAATGTGATCCTGCATCCCCTGAGGCGGCGAAAGGCGCTGGAAGATCGCCTGGCCCCACTGAGTGTTCTCATACGTATCGCGCAGGTGATCGATTCCGTGACGAAGCTGGTCCCACAGCGCCTGAGACTCAGATGCGAGTCTCGGACCGATGTAGTAAAGGAAACCGATCAGGAGCGCGGCCAGTAGAACCGTTACCACCGCAAGCATCGCACCCTGCGGTGCTCCCGTGCGCTGCGAGGCCCAATCAGCGACGCCTCGCAACATGACCGCGATCAAGGCGGCCAGGAAGATCAGCAATACGATATTGGACAGCGCCCAGACGATCAGCGCCAGTGCGGCCAGGATTGCGATCCATCGGATCGTTCCGGCGATATCGGCAGCGGCACACTGGGTGCCATCTGGGCTGTAGCGCACCGTACTGAGGGCTTACCGCGCTGGCTGCTTTTCCGCGCTGGGGATCGGCTCGGTTTTGTCGCTGTGGCGGATCGCTTCCTGGACAGTGCGATCTGTCTTGCCCTGTGGGGGTGATTCCGCGTCGCCTGGAACCTGGGCAGGCTGCTTGCCCTCGTCCTTTGTCATAAACCAAATCTCCTCGTTCGAGCCCGCACCAGACGTAACCGCAAGCTGCGAAACCCGTGCCGTCACGCCGGAAGAGTTGACAGCCTGCACCCGTTCTTCTGACAGCAACCGTGCAGCGGAGGGTGGCGTTGCAGAAGCGACCCATGATCATTGCCTGCCCGGACTGCGGGACAGCTCAGACAGCGCCGGTGATTCGGCGCGGAAATCGGATCGTCTGCTGTCGCTGCCGCAACACGCTGGAACGCGTCCGGAGCAATAGCGTCGACCGCGCATTGGCTTTGTCGTTGGCGACGCTGCTGCTGCTGTTTCCGGCAAATCTCATGACGCTGCTCCAGGTCTCGATTGCCGGGGTGGAGCGGTCGAGCCGCCTGGGTTCCGGCGTCCTGGGCATGGCGCAGGAAGGCTGGGTGCTGCTCGCCGTCGTGGCTGGCTTGCAAGGAATCGTGCTGCCGTTCGTTCGCTTTGGCCTGTTGTCCGCGGCATTGGGCGCCATACGGCTGAGGCTACGGACGGCATGGACTGGGCGTATGTTTCGCTGGTCCGAGCGTCTCGACCTCTGGGCCATGCCAGATGTCTTCCTGATTGGTGCGGCCGTCGGCTACAGCCGGGTAGCCCCCAACTTGCCGGTCACCATCGGACCGGGTGGCTGGTGTTTCATCACCTGCGCGATCCTCGCCATGGTGACGCGCGCAAATCTCGATCGACGGGCGATCTGGGAAAGGATCGGACCATCGGACACGACACCGAATGGGCCGCTGATCGCCTGCACCGAATGTGACCTCCTTCTACCGGCCGCATTGCGCCGCACGCAATGTCCGCGATGTGCGGCGCTGCTCGAGCCTCGTAAGCCTTTTTCGCTGGTGCGAGTGTCCGCGCTGGTGGCGGCAGGTTACCTCCTGTACCCAGTTGCCAATTACTTCCCGATGAGCGTGCAGATTCAGCTCAATCAGACCAAGGACCATACGATCGCCAGTGGCATCGAGCAGCTTTTATCGGCGGGCCTGTGGCCGCTGGCGATCCTTATCTTCTGCACCAGCATCGCGATCCCGCTGCTCAAGCTGTGCGGACTTACCTGGCTGGTCTGGTCTGTCCGCCGCCATTCCGCGCGCTGCCTCGTGCTCAAGACGCGAATCTATCGGTTCATCGTCGAGATCGGCCGCTGGTCGAATGTCGATGTATTCACTATCGCAATCTTTCTGCCGCTGATGCAGTTCGGATCATTGCTCAGCGTCCATGCGGGGACGGGAGCACCAGCGTTTCTCTCGGTCATCGTGCTGACGATGCTAGCAGCGCGCTTCTTCGATCCGCGGCTCATGTGGGACAATCTGAGGGCCCGGGCGTGAACGAAGAAGTTCCGCAGGCAGTTGAAAGTCGCAGCCGGTGGGCCAGTTGGATCTGGGCGGTGCCGATAGCCGCTCTGGCGATTGTCGGTTATCTCACGGTGAGGGAATTCGCAGAGCGGGGTCCTTCGGTACAGGTGACGTTCGCCACGGCCGGCGGCGTCAAGCCAAGCGACACCAAAGTGCAATACCAAGGCCTGCAAGTCGGCGAGGTGGAGTCGGTCACCTTGCAAAAGGACTTACAGCACGTGGACGTGTCACTGCGCATGAACGGTGACATGGCAGGCCATCTGGGTCCCGGAACGCGTTTCTGGATCGCCGGCCGCCAACCGGACATGAGCGATCTGTCCTCGCTCAAGGCGGTGATCACCGGACCGTATATCGGCATAGATCCACATCCAGGGACGAAACAGGACCACTACGACGGCTTGTCGGAACCGCCTGTCATGAAAGAACCGATACCAGGCACCCGTTACACGCTGCAGGCCACTACACTCGGTACGGTTTCACGCGGTTCCTCGATTTATTATCGCGATCTGGATGTGGGGAAGGTTGAATCGACGCACCTGCGACCGGACGGGCGACATTTCGCGATCACCGCTTTTGTGCGAGAGCCGTTCGACAAGCTGGTGCATGGCAATACCCAGTTCTGGAACGCCAGCGCTGTGCAGATGTATATGTCAGATGCTGGACCGCGTTTGCAGATGCAGTCACTGCCCGCATTGTTCGGAGGCGCTGTGGCCTTCGAGACGCCGGACGACGGCTCTCCGGTGCAGGAAGGGACGACCTTCACGCTGTACGACAGCAAGAGCGCGGCGGAGAACGCGCCGACGTCGCATTCAGTGCGCTATCGCGTGACTTTCGATGCATCCGACGCTGGCGGCCTGGAAAGCGGCGCGCCGGTGAGGCTGGCAAATCAGCAAGTCGGTTCTGTGCAGGACAGCATTTTACAATACGATCCTGCTTCCGGCCGGCTTGCGTCACGCGTGACAATTGCGATTGATCCGACGCATATCCATGAGACGAACGGCGCTGAATGGGAAAGCGGTGATCGCGCGCAAACCGACGCCCTGCTGCGGCATCTGATCGAACAGGGACTGCGGGCGCGCATCGGCAAGACAGTTCCGGTGGTGGGAAGTGATGCAGTGCTGCTGGAGTTCGTGCCGAACGCCAAGCAGGCAAGTCTTGGGACTGGCGACTTGCCGGAAATTCCCACTGCTCCTGGGTCGGACATTGCCGGCGTGATTGCCTCGATCAGTGGCATCAGCGCCAAGCTGAATGCCATGCCGATTGATCAGATCGCAGAGGATGTGCATCAGACAACGCAGAAGCTGGCTGAGCTGAGCCAGTCGCCCGAGCTGAAACAGAGTCTGCATCATTTGGATCAGACGCTGGCCAATGTGGATGCGGTGGCGAATGCCGCCCGCCAGCAGGTTGGCCCAATACTTACCCGGCTGCGCGGCGTTGCCGACGAGGCGCAAGCCACTCTGGCATCCGCGAAGAGCCTTATCGCGAGCAACGGATCCGTGCGCAACCGGCCTGGCACGACTGGCATTGGCAATGCCCTGTATGAGCTGAGTCGCGCCGCGCGTTCGTTGCGGGAGTTGTCGGACTATCTTGACCGGCATCCCGAGGCATTGCTGCGCGGAAAGGCTGATAGCGGATGAAGCGTCATCCGGTTGTGCTGCTGCTGATTCTCGCGTTGCCGGCATGCGGCAGCAGCCCGAAGACGCACTTCTATACGCTCGACAAGACACCGGCGAAGCACACCATCACGCCGGGGCACAACGTGGCGTCTCTCGAAGTAGGCGATGTCAATCTGCCAAGCACGCTGGACCGGCTAGCATTGGTGACGCGCGGGACGGGCAATCAGGTGAATGTTTCCGACCAGGACCGCTGGGCGGCGCCGCTCGATGAACTGGTCCGGCGCGCACTGACAGCGGATCTGCGCGAGCGTCTGCCTGCCGGGAGCGTGCTCGCGCCTGGCGATCCAACGTCGCAAGGAGCGCGCACTCTCATGTTGAATGTGCAGCAGTTCATGGCGGATTCGACGGGCCATGTGGTGTTGGAGGCTGATTGGAGCCTTCAGCGCGCGGACAAGCCGGGGGGTGTTCGGCATGAAGCGATTCAGACGACGACAAATGGCCAGGGAGCCGAGGCGATTGCCGACGCGATGAGCCGCGCCCTCGGTGAACTGGCGGACCGCATCACCGCGGCCGCCTAGTTACTCCACGCGAAGGGCCGCACGCAGATCGGCCACACCGATAGGATCCTCCAGCGTTGCCAGGCGTCCCGCGGCGAGCAGTGCAAATCGATGCAACAGCGCGCGGCGCCGTGCGGACGCAAGCGGATGCGCTGGAGCTTCGCGCAACAGCTCTGCCTCCAGCCCCGCCGCGACGATAAGTCCGGTCTCAGCCGGCAGCAGGTCTTGCGGAAATTCGGTATCAACCGCGAAGAACAACTCGTCGGCAAACTCCCGATAGTCCTGCCATTTCACGTCGGTCAGGAAGTCGCGCGGTCCCGATTTCACCTCGATGCAGGCGAAGCAGCCGTCCGGCCGCAGTGCCAGGATATCGGCGCGGCGGCCATTCGGCAGCGACACCTCGTGCAGCGGCGCCCAGCCGAGGCGCAGACACAGCCGCGCTGTCGCGCGACGAATGAGCAACGCACGTTCCGGAAAGCTTGGCTCCATCAGGCGAGCAAGGCGTTGATCGCGCGCGCCAGCGTCACGTCGTTGTCGGTCAGTCCGCCGGCATCATGCGTCGATAGCTCGATACGAACGCGGTTCCACACATTGGACCAGTCGGGATGATGGTTCTGGCTCTCCGCCAACAGAGCGACGCGGCTCATGAAACCCCACGCCTCGCTGAAGTCACGGAATTGGAAGCTGCGCGCGATTGCGTCTCGGCCTTCGACCAATGACCAGCCCGGCAGGTTCTGCGCCAGCGCTGCCCGTTCCGTCTCGGTCAAACGTGTCGGCATGAGCACCTCCTCACAGTTCGATTGACACATTACGGACTGCCGTCCCAGCATATCCGTCGCGGATCACTGAAGCATAACATTGACCGCTGGAGGAACTGATGGCCGATACGATGCTAGCCCAGCGCGCGGCGATTCATGGCCATATTGCGGCGCGGATCGACCGACTCCCGCTGACCCGCGTGCAATGGCATCTCGCGATCCTGGTCGAATTGACCTGGGGCTTCATCATTTTCGATACCGACGGTATCGGCGCGCGGCTTTATCCCTTTGTCTGGCGCCCGAACAACATCATCAATGTTTATCAGTACGCCGTGATTCAGGCGTTACAGGTGGGCGCAGGCATCCTGATCGGTGTCTATCTGATGAGCTGGGTCGCTGACCGATACGGCCGCCGCCCGGCCATTCTGCTGGCAACGCTGCTTGGGGGCATATGCATCTGGCCGTTCGCCTACGTCACCAATTTCTGGGGCATGGTGGTGTTGTCCGTGCTCAGCACACTGGGCGTCGGCGGCATTGTGGCGACGCACTCGGTGTACCTGTCGGAGATGACCTCGCCCGAGGTGCGCAACAGGGTGCTTCTGGCCTCCCAAGGCGTCACCGCCCTCGTGGCGATCTCGGTGAACCTGCTGGCGTTCTGGCTCATCCCCGGCCAATGGCAGGCGTTCCTATGGATCAGCGCGATCATCGAAGTCGTGGTGCTGCTGCCCTGGTTGTATTGGAAGCTGCCCGAATCGCCGCGCTGGCTTGAAGCACATGGCCGGCATGAAGAAGCCGAGAGAGCCATGGAGGAATACGAGCGCGAGGTGCAGCGGTACAACAGCGCGCCTTTGCCCGAGCCACAAGGCGCGGATAACCCCGTGGTGATGGCCGAACCAGGCGCCTGGAAGGAGCTGTTCACCAGCCCGCAATACCGCCAGCGCACGTGGGTGCTGATCATCTGCTGGCTGGCAGGGTATGCCGGTCTGATCTACGGCGTCGGTGCGTTCTTCGGCGTCTACATGGTGGACCATGGCGCCACCGCGCATGAAGTGTTCCTGACCATCGCGGCCGCCTATGCAGTGCTGTTCATCGGCTTCCAGGTGAACGCATGGCTTGGCGAGCGGGTCGAGCGGCGTGACGTCATCGCCTTGATGGCGTTGCTGTTTGCGGCCTGCTGGGTGGTCGCGTGGGCCGTGCCTACACTTTCTGCCATCGCGATCTGCTACATCATCAGCCGCATTGGTACCGGGTTATTCCTGTTCAATCTGTACAACTACACGGCGGTTGCCTATCCGACGCGCATTCGCGCCGTGGCGTTCGCCTGGACAGACGGGCTAGGACATCTCGGTGCCTGGGCTGGCGTGACGCTGCTCGGTCCGCTTTATGCGTGGGGGCCAAATCATCTCGGCTGGATCCTGTGGATCGTGGTGCCCGGCGCGCTGTTGCCGGCATTGCTCATCCGCGGCTACGGCATCCGGCAATCGCGTGCGGTGCTGGAACAGGTCTCTACGTGACGCCACCCTCTGCTGATGACATCGCGGAGCTCGCGGACCGTGCGCTGGCGGCAATTCCCGCGCCGCTGGCGCAGCATGTCCGCGGCGTCGGCATTTCCGTCGAGGAGATGCCGGATGCCGAGACGCTGGATGAGCTTGGAATTGAGTCGGGGTGGGACCTGACGGGCCTGTACCATGGAACGCCACTGACGGAGCGCAGCGTCAGCGACATTATCCCGCAACCTGACCTGATATTCCTTTATCGCCAGCCGATACTGCTGGAGTGGATCGAGACGGGCGAAGACCTCTACCGGCTGGTGCGCAACGTGCTCATCCATGAGATCGGTCATCACTTCGGTTTCAGCGATGACGATATCGAGGCCCTCGAGCGGGACACGAACTAGGCTCGCTTGACCGCTTGGCCGGCAGGGTCTCTGCTTCTCCTCAAAGGAAACCCAGGAGAGAGTGCCCCATGCACGATACGGTCATCCGCGGCGGGACCGTCATTGACGGCACCGGCAAGCAGGCGTTCACCGGCGACGTGGCGATTGACGGCAATCGGATCAGTCAGGTTGGCGGCAAGGCCGGTCCGGCGAAGCGCGAGATCAAAGCCGATGGGATGCTGGTGACACCCGGCTGGGTGGACGCGCACACGCACTATGATGGCCAGGCGACGTGGGATAAGGAACTGGCGCCCTCATCCTGGCATGGCGTCACCACGATCCTGTTCGGCAATTGCGGCGTCGGCTTTGCGCCGGTGCGTCGCGAGCACCATGACTCGCTTATTGGCTTGATGGAGGCTGTGGAGGAAATCCCCGGCATCACGCTGGCTGAAGGACTGAAGTGGGATTGGGAAAGCTTCCCGGAGTATCTGGACGCGCTGGAGCGCATGCCGAGAGCGATCGATGTCGCGGCGCAGGTGCCGCACCATCCTCTGCGTGTCTATGTCATGGGTGAGCGCGCGATCAATCGCGAGAAGGCCACCGCAGAGGACATCGAGGCGATGCGACGCATGACGCGCGAGGCGCTGGAGGCGGGTGCATTCGGCTTCACCACGTCGCGCACGAATTCGCACAAGACGCCGACTGGCGAGATGGTGCCCGGCCGCTATTCGGAAGTGCAGGAGCTTCTTGGCATTGGCTCCGCGTTCAAAGGCCTGGGCCACGGGGCATTTGGCGTGAACAGCGACTTCGACATCGAAAGCGAGGAACTCGCCTGGATGACGAAGCTGGGGCAGGAAACCGGACGGCCGGTCTGGTTCCTGTTGACAGATCGTCCCACTGATCCGGTGCGCTGGAGGCGTCTGATGGAAGGCGTGCGTGCCGCACGTGCACAAGGCGCGCATGTGACTGCGCAGGTCGCGGGGCGGCCGGTCGGTGTCATGCTTGGCGTGGACACCGCGCTGAATCCCTTCTCGATCCGGCCGAGCTATCAGGAATTGCTAAAGCTTCCGGCGAAGGAACGGCTGGCTCGGCTGCAGGATCCCGCGGTGCGCTCGGCCATCCTGAACGACAAGCCGTCGGATGCACTGGTCCGGAGGCTGTCGCAGTTCCGCATGCAGATCACCACGCGCTGGGATCGCATGTTCGTCATGGGCGATCCGCCGGATTACGAGCCGGAGGCGAGCAGCAGCATCGCGGCGATCGCGAACCGTTCCAACCACACGCCGGATGAGGTGGCGTACGATTATCTCGCCAGTGGTTTGGACAAGTTCCTGTTCTTCCCCATCGTCGGCTACAACGAAGACAACCACGACGTCATCCGCACGATGCTGACCTCGCCGGAGACGGTGCTGGGGTTGTCGGATGGCGGCGCGCATTGCTCCTCGATCAGCGACGCCAGCCTGCCGAGTTGGATGCTGACGCATTGGGGACGCGACCGGAAGCGCGGACCAGGCCTGCCGCTGGAGCTTATCGTCAAGCGGCAGACCAGCGAGACGGCGAACTTCTTCGGCTTCGCTGATAGGGGCCGGCTGTCAGCGGGGCTGAAGGCCGATGTCAATGTGATCGACTTCGAGCGGCTGCGGCTGCATGTACCCGAAATCCGCTACGACCTGCCGGCTGGCGGGCGCCGCCTGGTGCAGCGGGTCGATGGTTATATCGCGACGTTCGTTTCAGGCACCCCGGTGTTCGAGCACGGCCAGTACACCGGCGCCACGCCCGGTCGTCTTGTAAGAGCCGGCTAGGCCACCCCCGCCCCTCTCCCGTGCAGCGGGGGAGGGGTGGGGAGGGGGGCGGCCTACCTGGCCCGGTAGGTCCGGTGGCACGTCCCGCAGGCATCGCCGAGGACCTTCACCTGCGCCGTCACGCCGTCCACATCGCCGGCCTTGGCCAGTTCAGCCAGCTTCGTCGCGGCCTCCGCCTCCTCAGCGGCGGCCTTCTGGAAGCCGGCAAAATCCGACCAGATCGCCGGCAGTGCCTTCGTATCGTGGCCCTTGTCGCTCCCCGGCGGAAACAGCGATGGGAACTGCCTGGCCCAACGCGCCACCGCCTTCGCGGGGTTTTCCAGTGTCTTCACATCGCCCTTGGCAGCGACCACTGCACGAATCCCGGCGAACGTTCCGGCCACGAGGTCCTGCCCAGCCTGACGAGTCTCGATTACGTCCACCCCATCGGCCCGGGCCGCTCCCGCCGCGACCAAAGCCAGAACAGCCACCATTGCAAGCTTTCTTGTCATTCCCGACCCCCGCTTTCGTCTCAGTACCTGCAATGACCAGACGCCCCGGAATCATCAAAATTCCCGGCTGGGGAATGAAAGCGATGGCAAAAGCCGGTGACGCCCGCCACATCCAGCCGATGAAACATATTCATGCTGTTGCCGTTTTCTGTGGCTCGCGAACCGGCAACGATCCTGTGTACGCTGCGGCCGCGCGCGCGCTTGGGCGCGGCTTGGCGGAGGCCGGAATGCGCCTCGTCTATGGTGGCGGACGTGTCGGGTTGATGGGCGTCATGGCCGATGCGGTGTTGGCCGCCGCCGGCCAGGTCATCGGTGTCATTCCGGAATTCCTGATGCGTCGCGAGGTGGCACATCAGGGGATCACGGAGCTGATCGTCACCGACTCAATGCACAGCCGCAAGCAGCGCATGTTCGCCGCCGCGGATGCGTTCGTCTCGATGCCTGGCGGCCTGGGCACGCTCGATGAGACGATTGAGATCATCACCTGGCGTCAGTTGCGACTGCACGACAAGCCGGTGCTGATCTGCGATGTGGCCGGTTCGGCAAGACCGTTTCTGGCAACCATCGAGGCCGCCTCAGCGGCTGGTTTCGTTCATGGTGAGGAGCGGCGGCTGTTCGAGGTGCTGGATGGCGTTCCTGCCGTGCTGGAACGCCTCGCAACCCTGCAGCCTGCTGAGCCGGCACAGGCCGGGCGCCTGTAACGCTGGCTTGCCGGGGGCCACGGCCAGAGCTATATGCGCCGCCTTGGCCGGAGTGTAGCTCAGCCTGGTAGAGCACTGTGTTCGGGACGCAGGGGCCGGAGGTTCGAATCCTCTCACTCCGACCACCTGGAGTTTCTGGGCGAGCAAAGCGAGCTTAGAAACTCTGGTGTCCCCGCGAAATGCAGGGACCCACATCTTTTTGGCTGTAACCCATGCCGATCAGCGGTTTTGTCATCGCCTACAACCGGGCTGAGCTGTTGCGGACCTGCCTGCGCTCGATCCGCTTCGTGGACGAGCTGATCGTGATTGATAAAACGTCAACCGACGACACGCCGCGCATCGCCAGGCGCTATGCCGACCGCGTCATCACCGTACCGTGGACGCCGACAGTCGAGGAAACGCGCAACTTCGCGCTGGATCAATGCCGGCACGAATGGATCGCCTTCCTGGACGATGACGAGATGCTGACCCCGGAAGCGATCGAATATTTGCGTGCGCCTCGCGTACCTGACGCTCCGTTGGCGGTCGCTTTGCCTCGCCGGCACTGGATACTCGGCTCGTTCGATCCCAGTGCGTATTACTGGCCGGAGCACCAGGTGAGGTTCTTTCGCAAAGGTGCCGTCGTGTTCGGTCCCGTGGTCCACGGCGGCATCGAACTTAGAACGGATCAGGTCGAGCACGTTCCGGCGCTATCACAAATTTGTATTGAGCACCTTTCACACGTTGACACGAAACAGTGGATAGAACGCACCAATCGCTATACATCGAGGCCGGCGCGTGTCAGCGCCGAACCCGAAGGGGCGGACATGATCGACTTCGCCCACCAACGCATTGACCACTGGCTGGCGCGCAGCCATCACAGTGACCGCAATGATTATCCGGCCGCGGTAGCTTTGTTGCGTGCAATCTACGACATGGTTGACCGGATAAAGGCATGGGAGGCACAGCGGGGGCATAATGGGGCAGCGGCATTTCAGGCGCGCTGCTCGGAGCTGGAACGCGCTTACGATGAACTGGAAAGTCGCCTCGGAATTCCGACCGGCATGCAGCCGGGAAAGCGGCTCGGCCGACTGATGAGGCGGGCGCGTTGCTGAACGGCCTCACGGCGCCCCTTGCACGAACCGATCAATCGGCTCCGTTGTGGGGGGGCCGGCTGGCGCGGTGGCGCCGAGCGTCAATCGAATGCCTGAAGCAACCGGTCTACGCCCTCTACGGCCGACGTTTGCTGCGGCAGGTGCTGCAGCGGCCACCGCCGCGCCATGTCGGGATTATTATCGATGGCAATCGCCGATTCGGACGTCTGTCCGGCATGGTCGATCCCATGAAGGTCTATGCGCATGGGGCGCAGAAACTCGACGATTTGCTCGACTGGTGCGGTGAATTGTCGATTCCTGCAGTGACGCTGTGGGTTTGCTCCACCGACAATCTGGCGCGCCAGCCGCAGGAGGTTGCCGGCATACTGGGCGCGCTGGAGGCCAAGCTGCGCACGCTGGTCAGCGACCCGCAGATTCATCAACGGCGCGTCCGCGTCCAGGCGATCGGGCGGCTCGATCTGCTGCCGGACAGAACGATTGAGGCGATACGCGCAGCCGAGGCGGCGACACGTGACTACGATGCAATGCTGCTTTCCATTGCGGTCGCCTATGGCGGTCGCGAGGAGATCGCCGATGCCGTGCGCGAGATGCTGGTCGAAGCGATGCAAGACGGCGCCGATTTGCCGGCAATCATCGCCGATGTGTGCCCGGAGAAGATTGGACGCCATCTTTACCTGGCAGATGCCCCCGAGCCGGACCTGATCATCCGGACCAGCGGCGAACTGCGCCTCTCGGGCTTCCTTCTGTGGCAGAGCGCATACAGCGAATTCTACTTCTCCGACGTGCTGTGGCCGGCATTTCGAAAAATCGACTTCCTGCGCGCGGTGCGTGCATTCCAGCAGCGCAAGCGTCGCTACGGCCGCTGACCGAAGAGATATCTGCGCAGCAACGGCAGGTAGCCGCGGAGAAATGTCCGCAGCGAACCGCGCAAGACGTCGTGCTGGCGTTGCAGTATTGCGATCCGGGCTTCCGCCAGATCGGCGCGTTGCGTCGCTTCATGGGCACGCTGGTTTGCCAGCTCGCCTTCTAGTGTTGCCTGTAGTGTTGCCTGTTCGGCGCGTTGCTTCGTCTGCTCTGCTTCCTGCACGGCCCGATCGGCGCGCCGCGTCGCCTGTTCTGCCTGTCGGCAGGCTTGTTCGGCCGCCAGATTTGACTGTTCGGCGGATTGGATGGCTTGCGTCAATTCGGCTCGGGCCTGCTGCAATTGAGCGGCGAGCGCCATGCGCTGCAGTGTTTCTGTGTCCAGATCGCTGCGATCAATATAAAGGCTGGGCGGCAATGGTTGAGGCTCGCTGTTTGACGCCACCGCGATCAGGTAGGGCGCACGCGGAAGTCCCATGCACGCTTCGAAGTGCGTTTCGCCGCGCCGATCGAATACAAGCGGCGGCTCGGAGCAACCTGCGTCGCCCAGCGCCGCGGAACCGATCAGCGCACGCTGCTGCACAACCTGGACGTAGCGGAAATGGTCTCGCAGGAGGGCAACAAATTCCTGCCGACTCAATTCCTGCACATGAAACGGATTTGCCGGCGATCCGGCAGGGGAGTAGGTATCGCGATCGGGTGTGCTGACGATGAGACTTCCTTCCGGACGGAGAACGCGCTGGATTTCGCGCAGGAAGTCGGCCTGGCGGTCGAAATGCTCGATGGTTTCAAACGAGACGACAGTATCGATGCTGCGATCCGCGAGCGGCAGCCGGCGAGCGTCCCCCTGCACGAAGCAGAGATTGCTCCGCGGAAAATTGGTGGCGGCGGCGCGTGCAGTCGGTCCGGAATACTCGATACCGACCACAAAGCGGGCGACCTGCGCGAGGAGCGCGGAACCGTAGCCTTCGCCACTTGCCACATCGAGTACATCAAGGCCGGCAACGCGGGAACGCGCCAACAGGTAGCGATGGTAGTGCTCGATCTGCACCTGGCCACCGACGGCGGTGGTCAGCCGTTCGCCGGTGAACGGTTCAGGATGCTTCGCCGTTTCGCGGCGAAAGATTTCTCCCATGGCTGCAGCGCCTCGACCTAAGCGGCGAGGTACTCCTCGCCTTCGTCCAGATATTGCCCGGTACCGCCGACATCCAGAGTCAGATCAGAGCTTCCTGACCAACCGGTAAACAAATGCTGCGGCAGAAGTGCGTTTCCGTTGGTCCAGCGCAGACCGATATTCGGTTCGAAGTCATGACAGCCCGCGCTGAGGGCTTCGTCGCTCGCTTCTATGGATCGCAGACCATTGCCGCACACAGCCACAACCCGTCGTACCGCGACCCCGAGAAGCCGAGAATTGCGCGCAAGGCCGATCTCCTGTGGTGACGCGGCGCGTGACATGATCCGTACAGAATCGACCGGGCCAGACAGTCGGAATACACGGCTGCTGCCGGCGATTCGCATCGGATCTATGCGTCGACCGTCAACCAGCAGACACAGGTCAGGATCATCCGTCAGCGGGATCCCCGGCCGCGGTCCGGAACGCTCCAGCAATCGGCGCCATGCCGCATCCACCACCGGAGCACGTGAGCGCCGGCAGCTAGAGCAAGCGCGAAGCCTCCACCGGCAAAGCCGAGTTCCGCTTTCAATCGTGCCTGCGTTGGTGATTGTCCAGGCAGTCGGCGCAGAACCATAAAGCGCATCGCTCAGGCTGCCAGTGACAAGCACAGGGTTGGCGGCCGGATCGGTTAGTGAAACAAGAGTGGTGTAACCGCCGCTGAGCGTGGTGCCTGCCATAATTAACGTTTCCCGAGCGTCAGGACCAGAATGGCAGGATTTGGCGGCCACGCCGAGAGAAAACTATCGCTGTCGAATACCCCTGGTTGCTAATTCAGCCGCGTTCGCAAGTCGTCCATGACACCACGGACGCGCGCGGCGGCAGTGCCCTCCGGCACCAGCACGAGGAACCGCTCAAAGCAGCGCAGTGCGGCGCCGACACGGTCGAGACGCTGGTTCATCACGGCTGCCTGCCGCCAGAGATCCGCATGGTCGGGGGCAATCCGCAGCATGTCTTCGGTGCAGATCAATGCGCTAGCCAGATCGCCAGCCTGCAGACGCCGCGTCATGATATTATTCTGGAGCCGCAGCAGCACGCGGCGTGCATTCATTGGCCGCAAGAGCCCAGGCCGCAACTCCGCCTGCTCGCCTTCGACGCGCTTCAGCAGCACGCGCAGGTCTCGCGCATCCAGGGTCACACCGCCGCCAAAAACGTCGATCACCGCCTGGACGCTCTTGCCTTCCAAAGCAACGAGGAAATGCGCGGGAAAATCGACTCCGTGCGCGCCCCATCCAGCGGCACGGGCGGCGTGCAGCCAGATGATGCCCAGCGCTACAGGCAGGCCTTTCCGGCGCTCAATGACGCGAATCAGATTGGCATTGGCAGGATCGTCATAGGTCTCGACGTCGCCGGTGAATGCATAGCGGCCAGCGATCAGGCCAGCGAGAGCCTCTGCCCGCATCGACAAATCATTCGTCTCGATGGCATTGGCGAGTTCCACCGCATCGCGTGCCAGACCGGACAGATGCTCGCGTGCAGCCTGCCAGTCGGCGTTCGGCGCATCGACGCGTGCGAGCTGCAGCGCCGCATCACCGATATCGATTTCGGTGTCCGGCAGCAGGCCGATCGCATCCAATGCGGCGCGCGGGTCGATCATGCGCAGCAGTGTGGGCGCGGTGGCTCTCCGGTGCAAGAATGCTTCACCACAAAGACACGAAGGCACGACACCGGCTCAGTTCGTGCCTTCGCCTTTTAGGTTATTCGGCCGCGGGCAGGTAGAGTTCCTTGCCCTTTTCGACGAACTCCTTGCTCTTCTGCTCCAGCCCAGCCATGCGCTCCGCGTCCTGACGCAAGTCCTGGGTGATCTTCATCGAGCAGAACTTTGGCCCGCACATCGAGCAGAAATGCGCGACCTTGTGGGCTTCCTTCGGCAAAGTCTCGTCGTGGAAGTGGCGCGCCGTATCGGGATCGAGCGACAGGTTGAACTGATCCTGCCAGCGGAACTCGAATCGCGCTCGGCTGATCGCATCGTCGCGCAGCTTCGCGCTGGGATGACCTTTCGCAAGATCCGCCGCGTGAGCCGCGATGCGATACGTGATCACGCCCGTCTTCACATCGTCGCGGTTCGGCAGCCCGAGATGCTCCTTTGGCGTGACGTAGCAAAGCATTGCGGTGCCGAACCAGCCGATCATCGCCGCACCGATTGCGCTGGTGATGTGGTCATAGCCGGGGGCGACATCCGTGGTGAGCGGGCCAAGCGTGTAGAACGGCGCTTCGCCACACTCGCGAAGCTGCTTGTCCATGTTGACCTTGATCTTGTGCATTGGAACGTGGCCGGGGCCTTCGATCATCACCTGGCAGCCTTTGTCCCAGGCAATCTTGGTCAGCTCACCCAGTGTCTCCAGTTCGGCGAACTGTGCCGCGTCGTTGGCGTCCGCCTGCGAACCGGGACGCAGCCCATCGCCCAGCGAGAACGACACGTCGTATTTGCGCATGATGTCGCAGATTTCGTCGAAGTGCTCGTAGAGGAAGCTCTCCTTGTGATGCGCGAGGCACCAGCGCGCCATGATCGAGCCGCCGCGCGAGACGATGCC
>CAYRTL010000011.1:47652-69853 GCA_964427005.1 uncultured Acetobacteraceae bacterium | reverse complement strand
ATGACAAAAGTACTAACCCAAAGCTCCGGAAGCTTGCAGTGCGCTGATCTGCGCGTCTGACAGCCCAAGAACCTCCGCCAGCACAGCACTCGTATCTGCGCCAAGGCCTGGCGCTGGCCCGGTCTTGCGGCCGAAGCTGGCGCGCCACGGCAGGCCGGGCAGGACGCCATCGCCATGCCGCTCCCAGAATCCGCGTTCGCGCAGATGATCGCTTGCGAGAAGGTCCACTGAACTGGCGAGAACCGCGGCGGGAACGCCGGCGCGGAGCAAAATGTCCAGGGCACTCTGAGCCGATTGTGTACGCGCCCAGTTCGCCAGCGTCTGCGCTCCTATCACTGAACGCAGCTTCTGCCGTTCAACATCGTCGCGAGCAGCAACCGCGATCCATTCGTCGTCACCGGCGCAGCGATATGCACCGTGTGGCGAGTGGTGCCCGGATTGGTTGCCCTTCGGCCTTGGTGTGGCGCCGCATTGGGTTGCCAGCAGCGGCTCCGCCATGGTCCACAGCATCGCCTCGATCATCGAGAAATCGATCCGGGCAACACTGCCATCGCGCTGCCGCCGCCAAAGGGCCGCCGCAACGATGAACGCAAGCATCAGGCCACACATTGGGTCGAGCCACGCGAAACCCACACGTGGCGGCACATCGGGATGACGATTGAGTCCTGCGAACCCCGCGTAGCATTGCAGCAGCGTGCCATAGGCAACAGCGTGCGATTCTGGCCCGGTGCGGCCAAGCCCGGACGCCGATACATAAATCAGCCCGGGATTGCGTTCCTGCAGCGCCTGCGCGCCGAGCCCCAGTCGCTCCATGACGCCGGTCGCGAAGTTCTCCACCAGCACGTCGCAGTGCTCCGCCAGCGCGCGCGCAATCTCGATCGCACGCGGCTTCTTCAGATCGAGCACGATGCCGCGCTTGCCCTGACCCAGCACGGTATGCAGTTCGGTGGCGCGTCCTGGATCGCCACGTCCCGGTGCCTCGACTTTGATGACCTCCGCGCCCATCGCTGCGAGATAGCGGGTCGTTGTCGGACCGGCGATCACCCAACTGAAGTCGAGCACTCGGACACCGGACAGGGGCAGCGGTCCCACTGCGTTTGATGCGCTTCGCTTCGTCTTTGTCATCGTGATGCCAAACGGCGGACCTGGCGCCTGCACGGCACGGCCGCCGATCTCCATCATTCGATAGAAGCCGCGATGCGCAAGCTGCTCCGATGCAAGCTGCTCGGCTGGTTCACGCAGCGGAAAACTCGGCACATGCGCCGCCTGCGCCATGTCGGCGATTCGCTGTTTGTCGTGCTGTCGACTCCACTCTGACATCAGAGCATGCAGCGCGTCCCAGTTGGCGACGCGATCCGGCTTGGCGGCGAAGCGCGGATCAGCGCCCCATGCCGGCGAACCCATCACCTCAAGCCATGCTGACCACTGGCGATCCTCGCGTGGCGAAATCGCGACATAGCCATCACGTGCCGGCAGGATGCAGACGGTCGCGCCATTGCCGTCTGCCAGACGTTTGCGGGAGCGGCTCCTGCCGTGCAGCCCGGCACTCGCCAGTTCCGCCATGGCCATGGTGGCCAACGCTTCTTCGATCGAGACGTCGATCACAGCAGCAGTCATATGGGCCTGAACCGCATGCATCGCGGCACAGGCAGCAGCAAGCCCCCCGATGAAAGCTGATTGCTCGCCGACAGGTCGTATCGGCGGCTCCGCCAGGTCATCAACCTGTCCGGTCAGCAGCCGCGCGATGCCGCTGGAGAAGTGCAGCGTCAGATCAGTCGCCGGTGCATCCGCTTTGGGGCCGGTCTGGCCGAACGGGGCAATGAACACGAGCGCTGCTTTTGCATTCAGCCCCCGAAGTGTAACGGCATCGCGACCACTCGCTCGAAGTTCCTTCGGTTGTCCTTCGCAGACGATCATGTCGGCTGTCGCCAATGCATGCTGAGCGGCGGTGGCCTTGCCGCAGTTCAGATACTCGCCCAAAAGAGTGAACCTGTTCGCGTCAACACAGGCGACATCGGCCCCGACATCGGCAAGAAGCCGTCCGCAGACGGCGGCCGCCATGCCGCTGCCGATCTGTATGACACGTAAGCCTGCCAACAGCGACATGCCGATTCCCCTCACTCGGGCGAAAGCAGTATCGGCGCGATGAACTTCGCCAGATCGCCGCCCTCGAACCGAAATGCCGCAATCCCCGCAGCGTTCGCGGCCGCAATGTCGGTGGGTTGATCGCCGACGAGTATGCAGCGCGCTGGCTCCAGCTCCCATCTGCGCATCAGATCAAGCAGCATGCCCGGCGCCGGCTTCCGCCAATCGCTTACGCGGCGATACGCAGGGATCACGGCGTCCTCATGGTACGGACAGTAGCGGCTATCATCGATCGTGCCACCGCAGCGCCGGACCTCGTCGGCCATCCATGCGTGCAGAGCAGCGACATCAGCCTCGCCGTAATGGCCGCGCGCAACACCAGATTGATTGGTGACAACAAAGACATGCCAGCCCGCATCCGTGGCCGCACCGATCGCCTCGCGCGCACGCGGCATCCATTCGAAGCGATCACGCGTGCCAACATAGCCACGGTCCACATTGACAACGCCATCACGGTCCATGAACAGCGCGCGCCGGCGCAGCACGCTAGGCAGCTCCTGTTGCGCACGGGCAAGATCCTGCGGCACGCCGATATCGCGGAAGTAGCCTTCTTCCACATTGCCGCGCAGCACACCGCACGCTGCGAGTCGAGGCAGAATCTCCGATTCCAGCGAGCAGGTAGGCGACAGGTTATCCATCAGACGGCGATCCAGCAGATAGACGCCGCCATTGATCAGAGAGCCACCGCCGGCATCAGGCCGTTCGGCAAACTCTGTTACCCGGTCACCGTCCAGCACAGCGATTCCATAACGTGACGCATCCTCGGCACGGCGTAACGCGATGCGCGCAAGTACCGAAGGATCGTCTTCGGCCGCGGCGCTCAGCAGCTTCGCCAAGTTGAAGTCGAATAGCGAATCACCGTTGCACAGCAGGAATTTCGCCCCGAGCCGCTCGCGCGCATGAAACAATGCACCGCCAGTCCCGGCGCGCATCGGTTCGCGTGATATCTCGATGCGCACATCGCGCGGCAACAGCGAGGACAGCTCTTCCACGCGCGCCTCTACCTCATGCGACAGATGTCCGGTCAGCAGCAGGAATTCCTCGACGCCGAATCGCACAAACTCCCGCATTACCCAGGCAAGGAAGGGCCGATCGCCGCACGGCAGCAGCGGCTTTGGCGTGGTCGCGGCAAGGGAGCCAAGCCGTGTGCCAAGACCACCTACGAGTACAGCGCATTGCCGAACGGTGACCGTCATGTCGCTGGTGACGGTTCCCGGCTGGCGCGCACCTTGTCCACACGCCGGCCATCCATCTCCAGCACTTCAAAGCGCCAACCCGAGAACACGATGCGATCGCCAACCCGCGGCACGCGCCGCAGCAACGCAAGCAGCAGCCCGGCCAATGTATGATAGCTGCCTTCCGCCGGCAGATCGGGCAGCGATAGGCGCGATTTCAACTCGTCAACCGGCATCATGCCGTCCATCACGAGCGTGGTCTCACCTTCGTTGTCGCCCGTGCCCTGCTGCGGTGCGGTATCCGTCGGATCCCCGACAATGGCTTCGAGCACATCGGCCGCGGTGACCACCCCCTCGAAGCTGCCGTACTCGTCCATCACCAGCGCGATGCCGAGTGGATCGGATTTCAGCCGTTCCAGCGCGTCCAGCGCCGTAACGGTGTCGGGCACGACCATTGGCTGGCGCAGGGCTGCGCTGAGCGAGATATCGCCTCCGTCGAGGATGCGATCCAGGATGTCTTTCGCCTGCACCACACCGACAACATTGTCCACCGATCCGTCACACACCACGAAGCGCGAGTGTGGCGCTGATTTCAGGGCCGCCGCGATCTCCCGCGGTGAATCGGTGCGGTCGATCCAGGCGATTTCGGTTCGGGGCGTCATGATCGCCCGCACCGGCTTGTCCGCGAGCCGCAGCAGGCGCTCGATCATGTCACGCTCTTCGGTCTCCAGCACGCCGGCCTGCGTGCCCTCGACCAGCAACGCCTTCAGCTCCTCCTCGGTCACGGTCATGCGTGCCGTGCGATGCAGGCCGAACAGGCGCAGCACCGCGGCGGAAGACTTGTCCAGCAGCCAGACCACCGGACTGCTGACCCTCGCCATCCAGGCGATGGGGGGCGCAACCCGCGCCGCGATCACTTCCGGGCGGCGCAGCGCGAGGTGCTTTGGCACCAGTTCGCCGAGTACGAGTGTCAGATACGTGGTCACCACGACAACGAGCGCGAGTGACAGGGTCTCGGCTGCGGAGGCCAGGGCGGGGATGGTTTCCAGCAAGGCGCGCAGATCGCCTGCGATGCGCGCGCCGCCGAACACGCCGGTCAGCATGCTCACCAAGGTGATACCGATCTGCACGGTGGGGAGAAAGCGCTGCGGCTCCGCGGCGAGTTGGCGCGCCGTTGCGGCGCCCGGAACACCCTTGCGCTCCAGCACCGCGAGGCGGGCGCGGCGAACCGAGGCCAGGGCCAGCTCGCTCATCGCGAACAGCCCGTTGAGCACAATCAGTAATAGGACGATGATGATTTCGAGACCGATGCCCATGGCCCAACATAACGGCGGCGGCGATCAGCCAATAGCACGCGAACGGTTGTCAGCAACCGGGAATGAAGTGCCAGATGGGCGCGTGCCCCTGCTCGCCGTCCTGCTCAGCGTCCTCGGCTTGGTCCCGTTCATCGTCTGCGGGCTGGGAGCGCTGGGTCCTGATTCCGAGACGGCCTCACGGATGCTCAGCGCCTTCATCGGCTACGCCGCAGTGACACTGGCGTTTGCCGGCGGC
The DNA here is from genome assembly GCA_964427005.1 of uncultured Acetobacteraceae bacterium. Classification (GTDB taxonomy): domain Bacteria; phylum Pseudomonadota; class Alphaproteobacteria; order Acetobacterales; family Acetobacteraceae; genus JAMXLO01. The sequence continues at coordinate 64,982 of CAYRTL010000011.1, read as the reverse complement.
ATCCACTGGGGATTCCAGCTGCAATCCCGGGTGCCAGACACGTTCGTCGAGCGCGCACGGCTGGGCCTGGGCGTCCTGGCTCCCCTGGTTGGCTGGGTGGCGCTGCTGTTGCCGCTGGTCGTGGCGTCCTGGGTGGCGCTGATCGTGCTGATCGCCGCCTATATCGGCGCAGTCCTGCTGGAACAGGAGGGGGGACGACGCGGATTGCTGCCGCCGCGCTACTTATGGTTGCGCTGGGGCTTCACACTGGTGGCCGTTGCGATGATGATCACCGTGCTCACGCTTCGCCTGCTCGGTCAGACGATCAGTTTTTGAGGATTGTCGTGACTTTTGATCCTGATTCATGATTGAGTAACCTCTGCATAGGGCGAGTGCACAACCATGTCCGAGCAGGCATCCGGCAACATCATCCCATTTCCTCGACGCGTCGCGCAGGTCACGGAAGATGGCCAGGAGCGCCTGTGCCGGGCATTGGCAGGTCTGGACAGCGCCCTTGCCGCGCAGCGGGCGGCTGTCGCTTCGTGGCGACAGTCACTCGCGGACTTGCACAGCGTCGTCTCCGGGTTAGGAGGGAGCCTCAACCGCTACCGGGACAGCCTGGACGCCCTGGGTACGCGTGTCTCTGGCCTGCACAGCCAGGCGCTGGAGTTGGAACGGATGGCCGACGCGGCGCTTGTTAGCCGCGCCGACTGAACGTCACGGCCGGCTCGTGCCACGGCCACGGCCATGACGATAAGGTAACCGTCATGCTGAATGGGAGGAGGCCGACCATGCCGCATTCCTTGCTGGACATGCTGCGCGCGGCGGGCGTGGTGCCGGTGGTTCGCACGCAGCAGTCGCGCCACGCTGCTACCGCCGTGCAGTGGCTGCGGGACGCTGGGCTGCGCATCTTTGAGATCACCATGACCATACCCGACGCGCCGTCTCTGATCCGCGAACTGGCGTCGGACCCCGCCTTGCTCGTCGGCGCCGGAACCGTGCCCGATCAGGCCACCGCCGAGAAGTGTCTTGCCGCCGGGGCGCGGTTCATCGTGGCGCCCTGGATCGATCCGTCGCTCTCCGCTCCATGCCGTGCAGCCGGCGCCCTCCTGATGTTGGGCGCGGTCACGCCGACGGAGGTGCGCGCCGCGCTGGCTGCCGGCGCCGAGGTCATAAAGGTCTTCCCAGCCTCCTCAGTGGGCGGGCCGGGACATATTCGCGCGCTGCGCAGCGTGCTGCCGAATGTTGCTTTCTGTCCCACCGGCGGAGTCGAACCTGGCAATGTCGCGGCGTATCTTGCGGCCGGCGCCGCCTTCGTCGGCATGGGCGGCGCGCTGGTCGATGAACAGCGCATTGCAGCCGGTGATCGGTCCGCCATCGAAGCAGCGGCAAGGCAGGTCATGGCGGCATGACAGTCGATCTGCTGTGCATGGGCGAGCCCATGCTCGAGTTCAACCAGCTCCCGCCGCTTCCCGATGGTTCGCGCCATTATCTGGAGGGCCACGGTGGCGACACCTCGAATGCCGCGATCGCTGCGGCGCGCCAGGCCGCGCGTGTCGGTTATATCACCGCGCTCGGTCGGGACATGCCCGGCGACAGCTTCATGGCGTTATGGGCACGGGAGGGCGTCGATACATCCACCGTCATACGCACTGAACGCTGGCTGACCGGCGTGTATTTCGTCACGCACGATGCAGCGGGACATCACTTCCTGCATTATCGCGCAAATTCCGCCGCGTCGATGTACACGCCGGCTGATCTACCCGAGCAGGCGATCGCCGCTGCGCGGATGTTGTATGTGTCGGGCATCAGCCAGGGTATTTCCAACTCGGCAGCCGATGCGGTATTCGCCGCGATCGACATCGCTCGCCGCAATGGAGTGCGGGTTGCCTATGACACGAATTATCGTCCGCGCCTGTGGCCGCCGGCGCGTGCCGCGGCGGTGATGCACGCGGCGATGCAGCAGACGGATTATGCATTGCCGGGAATCGAGGATGTGCAGACGCTGACCGGCCTAACCGATCCCGATGCCATACTGGATTTTTATCTGCGACTCGGTCCGAAGGTTGTCGTGCTGAAGATGGGCGAATCGGGCGCGTATCTGGCGACGCCGGAGCGCCGCGTTCGCGTTCCGAAGCATGAGGTGCAGGTGGTCGACGCCACCGGCGCCGGCGACACATTCTGCGGCAGTTTTCTCGCCCGTGTGCTGGCAGGAGATGCGCCACAAGCAGCAGCACGCTATGCAAGTATCGCCGCCGGACTGAAATGCACCGGCTATGGGGCGGTGGCACCGATTCCGTACGCGGTCGATGTTGTAGCGGCAATGGAGGGAAAGACCGAACATGTGTGAACGTTGTCTGACGCCGATATCAGGACTATCGCGCCGCGGCATCCTCGGTGCTGTGGCAGCTACGTTGATTGCGGCGGCAGGCCCGGCGCCTGAGGCGACGATCACGGGTGATCAGGCGCTGCAGAGATTGATGGAAGGCAATACCCGTTATCGCGCCAACAACACGCATGTTCGCGATTTCGCGGCGGGCCGCGCTTCGCGAGTCGCCATCCATCGCCCGCTCGCGTCGATCCTGAGCTGTGCCGATGCGCGCGTCGGCCCCGAGTTCCTGTTCGATCAAGGGCCTGGCGATCTGTTCGTCGTGCGAGTCGCTGGCAACATTCTGCAGGATGAGGGCCTCGCCAGCCTGGAATACGCCGCACAGTTCCTCGGCTCGCCCCTGGTGTTTGTGCTCGGGCACAGCAGCTGCGGCGCGGTCGATGCGGCGATCAAATCAGTACAGGACAATGCGTCGCTGCCTGGCCACCTGCCGGGCCTGATCGATCAGGTGAAGCCTGCCGTGCTCGCAGCGAAAGTGACGCAGCCCGCTGATTTGCTGAAGGCCGCGATCACCGAGAATGTCCGTCGCACCGTGCGTGCCGTCAGCACCGCGCAGCCGCTGCTGTCGGAGATGGTCAGCGCGGGGAAGGTGAAGGTGGCTGGCGGGGTGTATGACATCGCCACAGGTGGCGTGACCCTGGTCTGAAGCCGCGCTTGCTGCGGCGGTGCGTATCTTGTAACTGCCAGGAGGAAATTCACATCGGGGCGGAATGCTTTTCAACAGCTATCTGTTTCTGCTCGCATTCCTTCCTGGGGTAATCGCGGTCTTTGCGATGGTGAACCGGTATCCGCGGCTTCGGATACCGTGTCTGCTGCTGTTTTCGCTGATCTTCTACGGATACTGGAACCCCCCGTTCGTCTTGCTTCTCATCGGCTCCATCCTGGTGAACTGGCTTGCCGCACGATATTTCGCCGCCACACGAAACGGCGCAGTGGTCACCGCGGCGATTGTCCTGAACCTCGCAGTGCTGGGGCTGTTCAAATACGCCGACTTCTTCACGGGCAGCCTTGCCGCTGTCGGCGGTTTCACGATCGGCCGCCTGGATCTCGTGCTGCCGCTTGGCATCAGCTTCTTCACGTTTCATCACATCATGTATCTGGCGGACCTGCGGCGCGGTCGAGCGGAAGCCACAACGCTTGACCGCTACGCGTTGTACATTTGCTTCTTTCCCCAGGCGATCGCCGGGCCGCTTGCGCGCTGGTCAGAAGTGGGGCGGCAGTTCGGCCGGGATGCATTCGCGCCGGACTGGGAGCCGCGCTGGGCTCTCGGCATCACGTTCATCATCGTCGGCCTGATCGAGAAGGTCGCGTTCGGCGATCCGATCGGCCAGATTCTCAACCCGATCTATCAGGCGGCAGCGTCGGGTCCGCTGCACGACGGCTCTTCCTGGTTGGCGCTGGGCTTCGGCTTTCAGATCTTCTTCGACTTCGCCGGCTATTCCGATATTGCCATCGGCGTCGGCTTGCTGTTCGGCATCCAGCTTCCGTTCAACTTCAATGCGCCGTTCCGTGCCACCAGCATTCTTATGTTCTGGCAGCGCTGGCATATGACGCTTTCGCGTTTCCTGCGCGACTACGTGTTCATGCCGCTCGCTGACATGCGGGTTGCCGGAACGCGGCACACGGCGATGCAGTACGTCGCCGCCATATTGATCACGATGTCGCTGTGCGGCTTGTGGCACGGGGCCGGATGGAATTTCGTCCTGTGGGGCACAATGCATGGCATAGCCATCGTATTTGCTCTCGGCTGGCGGCGAATCCTGCCGTCGCCGCCAAGGATCATCGGCTGGGCGGCAACCATTGGCTTCTTCCTGCTCAGCGGCATCGTGTTCCGCACCACAAGCCTGGAAGCGGCGTGGAACGTCTATTCCGGTCTGGCAACCCTTCCCGACGGCAAGATGCTCAGCAAAGCCTGGATACTAGGCGCGGCGATCCTGGCGGCGCTGCTTCTGCCAGCGACGCAAGATCAGTCGAAGCGTATCGCATTGCGCCCACTGGCCTGGGTGCCCGCGGTACTTGGCGTGGTCGGTATCGGCATCCTGGTGCAACTCGGCGGCAACGAGTCCTATGAGTTCATCTATTTCAAGTTCTGAGCGACTCGATCAGGTCGAGAGCGCGGCTCGGCCGTGGCGGCGCTGGCTGATCGTGTTCTGCGGCACATTCTACGGTGTCGGTGCGCTGATTTACCTCCTGCTGCTGCTGGTCGATCCCTACGACACGGGGCGGTTCCCCAACTTCGGTATCGTTGGCATCCTCGATCGCAGTCCACGCACCGCGCATGCAAGTTTCGCGCGGGATCCGCACTTCAATGCTGCGGTCATTGGCAATTCGACTGGTCAGCTCATCAATCCGTACCGCCTGTCGAGCGAAACGGGCCTGCACTTCACGCAGCTCACGATTCCCGCGACGGGACCGCGCGAGCAGCTTGCGATCATGCGCTGGGTGATGGCGAACCATCCGACCTACGGCGCATTCGTCATTGTCACCGATATTTCCTGGTGCTCGTCCGATCCCAATCTGCCGGTCGAGTATCCGTTCCCATTCTGGCTCTACGGCGGGAACTGGGATTATCTGGCGAACGTGCTGAGCTCGAAGGCGCTGGATCGTATTGCATGGCGCATCATGATCGCGCTTGGCCTCCGGCAGCCAGTCGATCCTGTCGGCTACTCCGATTATCTCGTCAACAAGAACGTCCACTTCCAACCGGAACCGGCCGGCCATCGGCCCGACATCCCGAACGTGCAATGGCCGCTGCCGTTGCCGTGGATCGATCGGCTGCGCGCGTTCCTGGCTTCGCTGCCACAGGACGTCCGTGTCGTGCTGGCGATGCCGCCGGTATTCTACACATCGCTACCTGAACCTGGCACGAATCGGGCTGCCGAACTCGAAGCGTGCAAGACGGCATTGGCGAAGGCAGTACCCAACCGTCCGGGTAGCGGGTTTCTCGACTTCCGCGTAGACAGTGAGGCCGCACACGACGCCTCTGACTTCGTCGATCCGATCCATTATCGCTACAAGCTGTCCCACTATATCGAAGACCAGATCATCGCCGTGCTGGATGGCAGAGGTACCGGTGGTACCGGAGCTGCCGTCGAATCGCGGTTGAACAACCGGTCTCCTTGAACCAAACGGAGTCGGCATGGCCAATTCCACGCCTCACGCGACCGAGCCAGAGATCCAGGCGTGGTGCGCGGCCTATCTTCGCAAGGCGTTGAAGCTGCCCGAGGGCGACATCGACGTGCATGCGGATTTCGCCACGCTAGGACTCGATTCTGCCGAATCGGTATTCCTGATTTCCGCCCTCGAAGATTGGCTCGGCGTGGAACTCCCGTCCGATACCGCGATGGAGCATCCGACGATTGCAGAGCTGGCGCATTTCGTCGCGGATCGATCCCGTTCGAACCGGTGATGCGGTAGTCCTGCTTGGTCGACTTCGCTTCCAGTTCCCGGCTTCCGTCACTCACGCACGTGCTAGAGGAACGTGCGGCAGAGAAGCCGGACGCGACGGCGTTTGTGTTCGTGCCGGAGCGCGGCGGCGAGCATATCCGGCTTACATACGCCGAACTGCGCCAGCGTGCGCGTGCTGTCGCGGCAAGGCTTCAGGAACGGACTGTCAAAGGTGACCGCGCGGTTCTGCTATTTCCGCCAGGTCTGGATTTCCTGGTGGCGTTCTTTGGCTGCCTTGCCGCCGGCGTGGTTGCCGTGCCGCTGATGTTGCCGCGGCGAACGGCGGCCCGCGACTCCAGCGCGGCTATCATCGCCGACTGCGCCCCAACCATGGCGTTGACGGCGCCCGATCTGCTGGAAGCCCGTCCTGATCTGGCCGAGCGTTTCAACGAAGCCGGGTTCAAGTGGATGACGGTGGACGCTATGGAGGACGCGGCGACAGACGCTGCTCTGCCGTCTCTGGGCCGCCTAGATGTTGCGTTCCTGCAATACACGTCCGGCTCCACCTCGACGCCCAAGGGCGTGGTGGTGACGCACGAAAACCTCCTGGCCAATTTCGAAATGGTGCGGCTGGCGATGAGCAACACCGAGCAGTCGATCGCTGTGGGATGGGTGCCGCATTACCATGACATGGGCCTGATGATGGGCATCATGCAGCCGCTGTATCTCGGCGCCATGTCGGTGCTGATGGCGCCGGCCGCCTTCATGCAGCGGCCGCTCAGTTGGCTGCGCACTATCCACCAATACCGCGCCGAACTCACGAGTGCGCCGAACTTCGCCTTCGATCTCTGCGTCAGCCGCTTTCGCGCGGACCAGATGGACGGTGTCGATCTGTCGTGCTGGAAGCTTTGCCTGAACGGCGCCGAAACGGTGCAAGCGGACACTATAGCGCGTTTCAGCGAGACATTCGGACCGTACGGCTTCAACCCCGGCGCGATGTATCCCGGCTATGGGCTGGCGGAAGCCACTCTGATGGTGGCAGGGGGAAAGCGTGGCGCGAAACCGCTGATCCGCGGTGTCAGCCGTGCAGCATTGCAGCGCGGCAACATCACCGAGCCGGCAAACACCGGTGATAAGCAGTTGTTGGTGGGGTGCGGACACAATGTACCAGACACCCAGGTAGCCATCGTCGATCCGGAAACGTGCCACCGGGTCCCCGATTTGCGAGTGGGGGAGATCTGGGTGCGTGGCGCCAATGTCGCGCAGGGCTATTGGGGAAACGCCGCAGCAACCGAGGAGACCTTCCACGCTCGCATCGCTGGCGAATCCGACCAGATCTGGCTGCGCACCGGCGATCTTGGATTCGTGGATGAGAACGGTGCGTTGTTCATCACCGGGCGGATCAAGGACCTGATCATCATCCGTGGCGTGAACCACTATCCCCAGGACATCGAACGCACGGTGCAGGAAAGCCATCCTGCGCTGCGCCTCGACTGTGGCGCCGCATTCGCCATCACCGACGAAGAAGGCAACGAGAAGCTGGCGGTCGTGCAGGAGGTCGAGCGGACGCAGCGCAGGCATCTCGATCTGGATGAGGTGACGAGACGCATCCGCGAGGCGGTGACTCGGCAGCACGAGATCGCGCCGCATGTAATTGCATTGATTCCGCCGGCCTCACTGCCGAAGACGACAAGCGGCAAGATTCAGCGCAGCCTCACCAGGAAGCTATGGCTCGAAGGCTCGCTGAATGTCCTTGGCTCCGGCTTCACGCCATAGGCAGGTCATGGTGGGCGAAGGCCCATAGGCGCTGACATAACGGCGCGGCGTCGTCTTCATTCGTCATGGCTGGGCTTGCCCCAGCCATCCACGTCTTTTCCGTGGCCAAGCCACGGCATGACGAAAAGACAGTCACGCCGCGCGCGGACGACGCCGGACATCCGGTCGAACATAGCGGAAGTTGAGGATTGCCGGATCGCTGACCACAGGACCCGGCGCGATCCCCACGATGATCTGCTCGGCAATCGGCCCGAAATCCGCGCGGAAATGCACGGAAGATTTCAGCACCAGGATCGGACACTCACTCGGCTCAATACCCACATGGCGCAGGATCGCTTGATCCAATGCCTGCACCTTGTGCGAGACCACCATCACTCGCACGCCGTCGATGTCGATCAACGCGCATGGTCCAAGATTGCCGGGATTTCCAGCGCCCATCGGCCCGGTGAACTTGAAGTTGCCATCAGCGAGCTTCAGGACGCGTGCCGTGCATGCGAAAGGCAAACCGTCGGACTTCCCGCCAAGCGACAGCGCTACTTCGCCGCCTTCTCCGGCCGCATGGCACGCGGCCGCGCTCTCCTCGTCGTTGATCAGGCACAGCACCGCGCCCTTGGCCTGCTGGCGCACCAGTTCGGCGAGCAGTCCGGTCGTGTCGCCATGCCCGCCGCCACCCGGATTATCCTGCGTGTCTGCAATGACAATGGGCTTCGATGCACGTGCGGCAAGCCGCTTCGCTTCCGCCACAGCCTCAGCCGCAGGTAACGTATCCTGCTCGAAGTCGCTCTCGCGCGCCGCCACATGTGCAGCGAAGGCATCGGCCGCTGCATCGGCTTTCGCCTGCGTGTCGGCATAGACGGCGACAGCGGGACCGCAGTCAGGGAAATCGGCGTAGGGAAAGCCGAAGCAGAATGCCAGTTCGGCGACGCCGAGACGTTCGGCGAGGGAGGCGCGTTCGGCCATGACCTCCTTCATCGGCTGCAGCAATGTGCACTGGCTGCCGAGTGGGATCCAGAATTCGAACTGGCGGAACGCACGCGCCCACGGGCGACCACGCTTGATTCGCTCGAACAGCAGGCGTGTCGCCTGCGCTCCGGCCGCCTTCATGTCCACATGCGGATAGGTGCGGAACGGCACAACCGCGTCCGCGCGCGTCACCATCTGCGACGTCAGGTTGGCATGCGGATCGAGGCTGATGGTCAGCGGCAGGTCACCCACAATCGCGCGCACCCGCCGCAACAGTTCACCTTCCGCATCCGGAAAACTGTCCACCACGGCGGCGCCGTGCAGGTCGAGATACACGCCATCCAGCGGCGCTTCATCCAGTGCGCGTGACAACCCCGCGCAGATCAATGCGGCGATGCGCTCGAATGCTTCGTCCTGGATCGGCCCCGCGGGATTGGCCAGCGTCCATGCCAGTGGCACAACCGCCGCACCTTCGGCCTCTGCCACCGCGAGCCCTCCGGCGGCAGGTACCGACGTGCCCCGCACGGCACCGAGCATCGCGGGTCCCTCGGTCAGCGGTGGGAAACCGGCAGCGTGTACGAAATTGGCGTATGTCGTGGGTCGTGGCGCGAAGGAGTGGCTCTCGTGCAAAAAGCCGCCGATAGCAATGCGCAAACTCATCCGAAACTCCTGATCTCTCAACGCGCTTCGGTGCTCAAGTCAGCCAACTCGGCACCGGCAGCGCTTTGGAGCGCAAAAATTCAGGATTGAACAGCTTCGATTGATAGCGAGAACCACCGTCCGCCAGAATCGTCACCACGGTATGGCCGGGACCGAGCCGCTTCGCCACCCGCACCGCAGCGGCGATATTGATGCCGGACGACGTCCCGACAGACAAGCCCTCGTGGATCAGCACATCATAGATGTGCTGGAGTGCTTCACCGTCAGGGATGCGTTCCGCGTCGTCGATCGGCGCGCCTTCCAGATTTGCCGTGACGCGCGAATTGCCGATGCCCTCGGTGATCGAGTTTCCAGAAATGCTCAGGTCGTTGTTCTTGATCCAGCCGTACAGACCGCTTCCCTCGGGATCGGCCAGCACGATCCGCACGTTCGGGTTCTTCGCCTTCAATGCGAGACCGACACCCGCCAGCGTGCCGCCGGTGCCGCAGGCGCAGGTGAACGCATCGACCTTGCCCTCGGTCTGCTCCCAGATCTCGGGTCCGGTATGCATGCGATGGCCCTCGCGATTGGCGAGGTTGTCGAACTGGTTGGCCCAGACCGCACCGGTTTCCTCCGCCATCCGGCGCGACACATGCACGTAATTGCCGGGATCGCGGTACGGCTTGGCCGGCACCAGGCGCAAATCGGCGCCGATCATGCGCAGGAAGTCGATCTTCTCCTTGCTCTGCGTCTCGGGCATCACGATGACGCAGCGGTAGCCACGGGCATTGCCGACCAGCGTGAGGCCGATCCCGGTATTGCCGGCAGTTCCCTCCACGATGGTGCCGCCCGGCTTCAGCGTGCCCTGTTTCTCGGCATCCGTGATGATGTAGAGGCCGGCGCGATCCTTCACCGATCCGCCAGGATTCATGAATTCCGCCTTGCCGAGGATGGTGCACCCGGTCGCTTCGGAGGCGCCGCGCAGCCGGATCAGCGGCGTATGACCGATCGCAGCGGCCAGGTCCTCTTGCCAATGCGTGCCGTGGTAGAGTTGGGTCATCGCCATCCTCGTGTAGCCGGAGTTCTTGCCATGGTTGAGAATGTGCCGCCCGGACGGGCGTGGGAAGCCCTCCAGAGGAACCCGAAGGCACAGCTTGTCGATGTGCGAACGGATGCGGAATGGAACTTTGTCGGCCTGCCGGACCTGTCCTCAGCCGGCAAGCAGGTCGTGCCGATCCAGTGGCAGGTCTATCCGACGATGCAGCTCAACACGGCCTTTGCCGAGCAGTTGAAGGAGGTCGGGTTCACGCCGGATCACCACATCTACTTCATCTGTCGCAGCGGCCAGCGCAGCTATGCCGCGGCTCAGGCCGCCCAGACCGCAGGCTTCCCGCATGTCTATAACGTGGCCGACGGGTTCGAAGGCGGCGTGGATGCCTCCGGCCATCGTGGCGTCACGGCGGGATGGAAAGCGGAAGGCCTGCCCTGGCGACAGCGGTGACGCTGTCATTGCGAGGAGCGAAGCGACGAAGCAATCCCCATCACGATGGAGATTGCTTCGCTTCGCTCGCGATGACAGTCGTCACGGTTAGCCGCAACACCACCATCCATTGGTAGCGGCTATCAATGATCAGCCCATCCGGCGTGGCGAGGTGTCCGTCCGGCGTGACCGGCACGTGCTTCAGGGTCACCGCGTCGTCCACATTGCCGCCGACTACGCTGATCTGACCCGGTACCGCGGTATCGACGACGATGTCGCAATGGCCGGGAAAATGCCCTGCCGGCAAGTCATCGTAGCGTAACGCATGAGCGTTGCCGCGGCCGAGGCAGATCAGATCGCCAGGCTGCGGTGCGTAGCTTTCGGGCCGTTCGGCAAACACCAGCCAGCCTGACGTCTGCCCGAGCGCCATCTGCTTGGCGATGTCGATGTAATCGGAATGGCTCGCGGAATAGGGAAAGCGCGCGCCGGCGCCCGCGATGCGCATCACATAGGAGACGAACGCAGCCGACCATGCATACATGCCATCCTGACTGGCGGGGAACACGATTCCGTTGGCGTCGTGCTTCCCGGTCCAGGCGGCCTCCGGTGCGCCGGCGTTCATCGCCAGCCACCAGTATTCGCCCACACGTTGCCATAGCCCTTGCTGCCGTTCCGGCTTGTCCTCCGGCGTAGCGGGGCGATAGCTGCCCGGCGGATCATCATCCACTTGCGAGCCGAACAGCCGCCATTCGCGCAACGCGATCGCCACCACCGCGTCGCGCGAGAACGGCTCATACGGAACGCGCGCGAACGGGGGCACGTGTGCATCGGGCTGCGGACGCTGCGGCGCACACGCCGACAGCAGAGCCAGAGCGAACAGAACAGCGGCGCGCATCACCGCCGTCCTGCGATCGCGCGGTTCTCCAACCGGCTCAGCACACGCACCACCGGCCAGAGCAACATGAAGTACACGATCGCCGCCGCCACGATGGGAGTCGGGTTGTAAGTGACGCTTTGCGCCTGGCGCGCCTGATACAGCAACTCCGGCAGTGCGACCACGCTGGCGATCGACGTCAGCTTCACCACTTCCAGCGTGTTCGACACCAGGTCGGGCAGAACGTTGCGCACCGCCTGCGGCAGCACGACCCACACCATTGTCTGCAAGCGTGAAAGCCCAGTACTGCGCGCTGCCTCACTTTGTCCTTTCGGCACGCTCTCGATCCCGGCGCGCAGGATTTCGCCGTAATAGGCGCCGGTGTTGAGGAAAAAACCAATGGCGACGCAGCCGAACGCGCCAAGTTCAAGGCCGGCGAACGGCAGGCCGGCGTAAAGGAAGATCAGCAGTACCAGTGGCGGGAACGCGCGGAAGAAATCCACCCATGCCGTCAGTGGCCAGCGGACAAACGGATGGTGCACGGTGGACAGCACCGCGATGACGCCGCCGCCCAGTAACCCGAGCGGCACCACCAGCAGCGACAGGCCGGCGGTGGTCAGCAGTCCCTGCAGCAGTATCGGCCACGCCGCCGCGATGATCTGCGTGTTGAGAAACGTCTCGATCACCGCTGCCACGCGAACCGCGTCTCGATCCAACGCCCCAGCACCACCACGGGCAGGAACAGCACCAGATATGCCGCGGCGCCAAGGGTGAGGGGAGATGGATTGAAGCTGAACGAGACTGCCGAAGAAGCCTGCGAGAGAATTTCCGCCAGACCGATCACCGACCCGAGCGCTGTTCCCTTGGTGATCGCGATGGTTCGGTTGGTGAGCGGCGGAATCGTCAGCCGGATCGCCTGCGGCAGCACAACGAAGATCAGCGCCTGCCAGAATGTCAGTCCGGTAGAGCGCGCCGCTTCCCACTGTCCGCGCGGCGTAGCCGTGATTCCCGCCCAGAAGATCTCCTCGGCAAACGCCATCAGCACCAGTGAAAGACTCGCCCACGTCGTGCCGAATGCACTGGGTGAGAAGCCCGCAGCGGGCAGCCCGAAATACAGCAGGACGATTACGACGAGAGGCGGCAGCGCACGGAACAGATCGACCGTGAATATGATCAACCAGTTCAGCGGCTTGATGCCGACCGACCGGATCACCGCCAGAAGCAGACCGGCGACGATCCCGCTGACCACCACCAGCGCCGCCAGGCCAACTGTCAGGAAGAACCCGTCGATGATATTCGGCAGGTACTTCGCCATAACGGCGCCATTGAGGAACGTATCGGCGAAACGATCCCAGCCGGACATTCAGTGCCGCTGAATCTGGCCGATGAAGCTGCGCGTGCGCTCCTCGCGTGGCGCGCCGAATATCTGTGCGGGCGGCCCCTGTTCGACGACAACGCCCTCATCCATGAACAGCACACGATCGGCCGCAGCGCGGGCGAAGCCCATTTCGTGCGAGACCACGACCATCGTCATGCCGCTCTCGCGCAACTCCCGCATCACTGCCAGCACGCCGCCGACAAGTTCAGGATCCAGCGCGCTGGTCGGTTCATCGAACAGCATGACTCGCGGCTCCAGCGCGATCGCGCGAGCGATTGCCACGCGCTGTTGCTGTCCTCCGGATAATTGCGCGGGGTAATGGCTGGCGCGATCCGCCAACCCCACGCGCGCCAATGCAGCGCGGCCGGTCTCGTCTGCTTCCGCGCGCCGCTTGCCGGCCACTTTGCGCAGCGCCAGGGTGACGTTACCGAGTGCCGTCATGTGTGGATACAGGTTGAACGACTGGAACACCATGCCGATGCGCTGGCGCGCATGGTTGATGTCGGTGCGTCGATCCAGCAGATCGATGCCATCAACGATGATCGTGCCGGACGAGGGTTCCTCCAGGCGATTGAGGCAGCGCAGCAGGGTCGATTTGCCGGAGCCGGACGGGCCGATAACGAAGACCAGCTCGCGTTCCGCCACGTCCAGGTTCACGCCCTTCAGGACGTGCAGTGAGCCGAAGTGCTTGTGAATGCCGTGCGCCTGGACGATGGCCCCTCCCCCCACCGTCATGGCCGGGCTTGGCCCGGCCATCCACGTCTTCCTTCGGACCTGGCAAAGACGTGGATGGCCGCCCGAAGGGCGGCCATGACGAGACGGTAGTACGGTAGCATCACTTGTACTTACTGCAATCCGGCTCTGACGCATTCGGCTCGTATCCCGGCAGGCCCGGCACGCCGTGCCCGGGGAAGGTCACGTTCTCCAGATCATCCTCCGCCGGCTTCGCGCCGAACCACTTCTCCGACAGCTTCGCAATCGTGCCGTCCTTCTTCATGCACTTGAGCACGTCATCCATCTCGTCGCGCAGCGCCGTCTCATCCTTGCGGAACGGCGCGGCCCAATGCGCCTTGGTGTCCGTCAGCGTCAGATCGGCGACGAACTGCGGGTTCTTGCTTGCCGCATACTTGATCACCGTGTTGCCCGCCAGATTGGCATAGGCGTGGCCGGACACCACCGCCTGCACGGCATCAGGCTCGGTGTCGAAGGTCTGCACGGTAAAGCCATATTTCTCGCCCATCTGCTTGGACAGTGACTCGTAGGGCGTGCCCTTGTTCACCGAAACCACCTTGCCCTTGAGATCCTCCCACCCCTTCAGGGGCGGTGTGCCTTTGCGGATGCCGAATTCGAACGCGGTCCAGATGTAGCCCTGGGTGAACAGCAGGGCCTGTGCGCGTTCCGGCGTTACCGTGGTGGGTGCGGCGAGAAAATCGTACCGACCAGCCTGCAGTGCAGGGATCAATCCACTGAAACTGGCGGAATCGATCGTGATCCCGCGATGCATGCGGCGCGCAACTTCGTTGAACAGATCGACCTGAAAGCCTTCGAGCCCGCCGCCCAGTTTCGGCATCGCGTGCGGGGCATATGTGCCGTCGACCGCGGTGCGGAATGGTGGCTGGCTGGTTTGCGCGATGGCTCCGCTGGCAAGCAGGGCAAAGGCAGCCGCGATCAGCGGACGGCGAACGGTCATGTGAGTCTCCCCGAGAAGTCGGTCCATTGTCATGCAAGCCGGGTGCCGAGGCTAGGCGTGCTCCGGATAGAGCGTACGCAGACCTTCGGCGCTGGCGGCACACCGGCCGCGGTCGGTGATCAATCCGGTGACCAGTCGCGCCGGCGTCACGTCGAAGGCGGGATTGGCAGCCTGGCTCTCGACGGGCGCAACGCGCACCGTGGTTATTGTCCCATCCACGGTACGGCCAGTGACATCGGTCACCTCGGTCGCGCTGCGTTCCTCAATGGGGATTTCCGCGATTCCGTCGGAGACCTTCCAATCAATGGTGCTGGAAGGTAGCGCCACCCAGAACGGCACATCGTTGTCGCGCGCGGCAAGTGCCTTCAGGTAGGTGCCGATCTTGTTGGCGACATCGCCGCGGCGCGTTGTGCGATCCGTCCCGACAATGACCAGGTCCACCTCGCCGTGCTGCATCAGATGACCGCCGGCATTGTCCGCCACAACCGTATGCGGAACGCCGTGCCTGCCGAGTTCCCAGGCCGTGAGCGCAGCGCCCTGATTGCGCGGCCGGGTTTCGTCCACCCACACGTGCAGATCGATGCCTGCATTGTGTGCCTGGTAGATCGGCGCGAGTGCGGTGCCCCAATCGACTGTCGCAAGCCAGCCGGCGTTGCAATGCGTCAGGACATTCACTCGCTCGCCCCGCTTCCCGGCGGCGGCCTGTTCGATCAGCGGCAGTCCGTGCCGTCCGATCGCCTCGTTCTGCGCCACATCCTCATCGGCAATTGCGGCCGCTTCCTGATAGGCGACGCATTCACGGTCCGCAGCGGGCGTATTGCGCAATCGGGTGAGCATCCGCTCGAGTGCCCAACGCAGGTTGATCGCCGTCGGGCGCGTCTCCGCCAACAGCGCCGCGTCGCGTTCCATTGCCGTGGATGACGGGTCCTGCCGCAATGCCAGGCACAATCCGTAAGCGGCCGCCGCGCCGATCAGTGGCGCGCCACGCACCTGCATGGAGCGGATGGCATGGGCCGCCTGTGACACATCGGTCAGCCGAACGATCTCCAGCGCCCAGGGCAGTTTCGTCTGGTCGATGATGCGGATCGACCAGCCGTCCTCGGGATCGACCCAGATTGTGCGGTAAGGAACTCCATCGACGAGCATGGGCCTCAGACCCTTTGGTGCAGCACGCAGACCAGCGTGAACAATCGGCGAGCGGTCGCGAAATCGATCGCGATCTTGCCGGCAAGCCGTTCGCGCATCAGTCGTGCGCCTTCGTTGTGCAGTCCTCTGCGGCCCATGTCGATCGCCTGGATGCGTTCAGCGCGCCCTTCTTCGACTGCCTTGATGTGGCTGTCCACCAGCAACTGGTAGTCCTTCACCAGGCGCCGAAACGGTCCCAGGGCCAGCCCGACAATCGCCAGCCTGGTGCCGTTGCTGCGGCGGATATCGAACACCAACCGGCCATCCTGCAGCGCGAGATGCAGCACGAATGGCCCATGCGCCGGCACGCCCGGCTTAACAATCAACGGTACGAATTGGTTCTCGGCCGCCAGATCGGCAACCGCCTGGGCGCGATCCGCTTCGAGCACGGACGGCAGACTGGAAGGTGTCTCTCCGTCCAACACCACACGGGACAGCCCTCCTTGAACGAGCCCAGGCGGTCGATTCATCCGGTTTCAACGTCGGTCTTCAGCATATTGAAGCTAAGCATAAGCCCGACGACAGCACCCTTGATTGGCCGGATCAGCCCGATTGAGAGGATCAGCGTCAGCGGCAGGAAAATTACCGCCAGCAGCCAGTTCGGCGGGTCGGCCATCTTCTGCATGATGAGCATGGCAGGGATCACGATGTGGCCCACGATAAGGATGGTGAAGTAGGGCGGCGCGTCATCAGCGCGGGCGAGGCCCAGTGGTGCGTGGCAATACTCGCATTCGGGAACTACCCGGAGGAAGCCATTGAAAATGCGGCCTTTGCCGCAGACCGGACAGCGTCCAGCGAGACCGCGTGCAATCGCTGTTGCGAGCGACGGAACTGGCCACGCCGGCTTGGGAGTCGAGCGATCAGGCTGCCAGCGAACAGGGGCCATTTCTATTCGTCCTTCAAATTAGCGTCTCATATCGGTCCGCTTGCCCGCGTCGGCCAGAGGGGGGACAGTATCTGCATGGCACGTATTCTGGTGGTCAACCCCAACTGCTCCACCGCCTGCTCGGATGGGATCGCTGCGGCTCTGGCGCCGTTCCGCTTGCCCGGCGCGCCATCTTTCGAGGTGGTCACGCTGCGTGAAGGGCCGCCTGCCATCTACGACTGGCGCGACTGGCATGACGTGGTGGAACCTCTCTGCCGTCTGGTCGAGCGGGAACCGGCGGGTGCCTACGTGATCGCGTGTGCTTCGGATCCTGGCATCGAGGCGGTGCGAGCGACGACTCGTCGGCCGGTATTCGGCGTGTTCCGCTGCGCAGTCGCCGCGGCCGTGGCACGTGCAGAACGGTTTGGCGTAGTCGCGATCGTGGACGCGTCGAAGGCACGTCACCTTGCCGCATTGCGCGCCATGGGACTGGAGCATCGGCTGGCAGCAGAAGTCGCGCTGAATGTCACGATGGAGACTCTGCTGGAGCCGCAGGCGGCGCGAGCGCGTCTGATCGATGCGGCCCGTCTGTGCGCCACATCAGGCGCCGGGGCGATCATCCTCGGCTGCACGGGAATGGCGCATCACCGCCCCGCGGTAGAGGACGCCGTTGGCGTGCCGGTGATCGAACCGTGCCAGGCGGCGGCGGGCATTGTGATGAGCGC
>CAYRTL010000011.1:0-47552 GCA_964427005.1 uncultured Acetobacteraceae bacterium | reverse complement strand
GCGGGCGAGGTGTACGATGCCGTCAGGCCTCCACGTCCAGGCTGTGCTGTTCCACCTCGACCATATCGTCGGCCGACTCCTGCTTGCGAAGGCGGCGCGGGGCTGGCTTTCTGCCGCCATCGCGGTCCGCTTCCTCTCGCTTCTCGACAGGCTTGTGTGCTTCGGCCGCAGGAATGGAACCAATTCCGCTCATCGCGTCGCTTTGGCACACATCGGTTAGCGGAGCCTTAAGCCCTCACTCCGCTGCCCGCTTCGACCATACCGGCGGGTCCACCGCGCCCGCCTGCTGTGTGATTCTCGTGTAGTGCTCCGGCCGGCGATGCTTCTCAAAGGCAAAAATCGTCGTGCGGCCGAGTGCACACATGTCCAGATTGCAATCGGCCGTGATCAGCTCATCGTCCCAACTCGTCGCCATCGCGATGATCTCGCCCTGCGGATTGACGATGATCGAATGGCCGAACAGTTCGCAGCCATCCTCGGTGCCAGCCTTCGCCGTCGCCACCGCGAAGCACGCATTCTGATAGCAGCCGGCCTGGATCGACAGGTGCGAGTGGAACACGCGCAGATGGTGCGCCTCGAACCCGCCTGCCTCCATGTTCAAACTCGGCGTGTTGTAGCCAAGCAGCACCAGCTCGACGCTTTGCAGCCCCAGTACGCGCCAGGCCTCGGGCCAGCGGCGGTCATTGCAGATCATCATTCCCATATTGATGCCATCGACCCCGCCCATCGGTGCCCGGATCACCGGGAAACCAAGATCGCCGACTTCGAAATAGCGTTTCTCCAGATGCTGCACCTTCCGCCGTGGATCGTATTCCGCGTGGCCAGGCAGATGCACCTTTCGGTACTTCAGCAGAATGTCGCCATCCGGATTGACCAGGATCGACGTGTTGAACCGCCGCTTGTCCTCGGTCATTTCGGCATAGCCAAGATGGAAACCGATGCCATACTTGCGCGCTGCGGCAAACAGCGGCGCCGTCTCATTCGAAGGCATCGCCGTCTCGAACCAATGATCCGCCTCGCTTATGTCCCGATGGTAGTGGCGGGGAAAGAACGTCGTCAGCGCAAGCTCGGGAAACACCACGAGTTCCACCCCGCGTCGATGCGCGCGCTCCATCAGACGCACCATGCGCTCGACGGCGACCGAGCGCGGTTCGGCCATCTGGACTGGCCCAAGCTGCGCCGCGGCAACTGTAATGTTTCGACTCATTGCGATCTCTCCAACTGCCAACGGTTCACCTGCGCTTGCCGGACCTGACCGGCCCGGCTAACACCTCTCGCCGCCCGAGGAAATGCTACCAGACGGATCCGCATGACGTTCGCCTCGAAAATCTTCCTATTCTGCTTCTTCCCGATTTTCCTGATCTGCTATTTCAGTTTCAAGAGCATCCGCGCCAGGAACATCGTCTTCATCGCCTTTTCCCTCCTGTTCTATTCCGCCGACAAGCCGCCATTCCTGTTGATCTTGCTCGCATCGATCGCCGCCAACTTCCGCCTGGCGATCGCCATCGATCGCGCAGATGATGATCAACGCTATCGCCTCCTCGCTTATGGCGTAGCGGGCAATCTGCTGGTCCTTGCGATCTGCAAATATAGCGGATTCCTGGTCGAGAACCTCAACCCGCTCATTGGCTTCTTCGGCATTGCCTTGCCCGTCCCCAAACTCCTCCTGCCCCTCGGTATTTCGTTCTACACATTCCACGCAATCTCTTACATTGCCGACATCGCGAAGCGGCGGGTCACCGCCAATCGGCGCTTCGAAGAATTCATGCTCTACATGTCGATGTTCCCGCAACTCGTGTCCGGGCCGATCGTGCGCTACGCGACCGTCGCGCGGCAGTTGCACGAGCGTCGGGTTACACTCGAGCGATTCTCAGCCGGCATGCGCATCTTCGTCATTGGGCTTGCCTGGAAAGTGCTGATTGCGGATCGAATAGCACCTGTTGCGGACGCGCTATTCGATCAGGCTCCGTCACCCGGCTTTATCGAGTCGTGGCTGGGACTCTATGCCTATGCCATGCAGATTTATTTCGACTTCGGCGGCTATTCGACGATGGCAGTCGGGCTCGGAATCATGACGGGATTCACGCTGCCGCGTAACTTCCGCGTCCCCTATGCCTCTTTGAGCATCACCGATTTCTGGCGGCGCTGGCATATGAGCCTATCGGCGTGGCTGCGTGACTATCTTTACATCCCTCTCGGCGGCAACCGGGTTTCACCGGCCAGGACCTACGCCAATCTGTGGACAGTGTTCGTGCTGTGCGGGCTATGGCACGGCGCAAGTTGGACTTTCGTGATCTGGGGTATTCATCACGGCCTGTTCCTGGTGCTCGAGCGTGCGGGACTCGGCCGCCTACTCGCGCGCTGGCCGAAGCCGATGGCCCATGTCTACACCTTGCTCGTCGTGTTCCTCGGCTGGGTCTGGTTCCGCGCGAGCGGCTTCGGCCGCGCCGGCGAAATCTTTTCCGGCCTCGCCGGCCTCAACGGCCCGACCAGCCTGTCGGTGCCCATGCATATCGCGCTCAATCCGGCGACTGAGGCAGTGCTCGCTGTCGCCGGACTGCTTGGGTTATGGAAGTGGCGGCTGCCGCGACTTCGCCATGCAGTCGCCAGGCTGATTGGCGAGCGAGGCACTGCAATTGGCGACAACGCCTGGGTGCTGGCCCTGCTTTTCGTGTCGATGATCATCGCGGGCGCCAGCGAATACAGCCCGTTCCTGTACTACCGGTTCTGACAATGGCGCTGATCCCGCGGCATCGGCGTTATCTCGGTCCTATGGCACTGGCGCTCCTCGTGCTGGTGATGCTCGGCGCGCTCGTGCCTGATCCGATGCGAGGCTGGCAGGCCTTCAGAGTACCGGGGGCAACCACCGCACCGGGTGGCGCGATCAATCATTGGGCGCGGGCCATTCGCGAATTTGTCGGCGACGACTTCGGTTATGCCCACACGCTGCCTTACCTGCGCGGCATCGTCGAGTACGCTCTCCTCAGTCCGAGCGACCGGCGGGTGTTTTTCGGCCGGCACGCTCATCTCTACTACGGCGGCGAAGGCGTGGTCGGCCAGTCTACCGGTTCGCTGTATCGGCAGGAAAACGTGCTGCACTTCGTCAACGTGGTGGCAGCGCTGGAGCGTACCCTCGCGCCGCGTGGCACTCATCTCCTCGTGTTGGTGCCACCAAATGCCCAGTCAATCCCGACGCAGTATTTGCCGCCGTGGTGGCAGATCAGTGGTCCGCTTGAGTACGATCTCGCCATCCGCGAACTGCGGAATCATCATATCGCCACCGTCGATCTGAAGGCTGCGTTCGCCGCCACACCGGATGCCGATCATCTGTACCGTCACGCGGATACGCACTGGCGGTGGAATGCCGCACTGACGGCGTTCAATCTGGCGATGCGGGCCATCGGCCGTGCCAATTGGTCGATCGATCCGGCAAAGGCGCTGTCTCCACCGACGCCGGTCCGGGGCGGCGATCTCTCGATGATGCTCGGCCTGCAGGATGAGCTTCCCGACTATGACTACGGCTGGCGTTTGTCTGCGTCCCACCGCGCGTGGAGGCCGATCGACCTCTTTCGTGCGCCACCTTATGGGGGCGTCTTCTTCCCCTATGCCTTCGAGCAGGCGTCCGGCAGCGAACGGGTGCTGGTACTCGGCGACAGCTACACCGACATGTTCTGGCAGCCCATGCTGCAAGAGACGGGCGCTGCGCGCGTTGGTTGGATGCACTTCCAGGAGTGCGCGTTCGACTTCAACGATGTCGAGCGGTTCGAGCCGACCTATCTTATTGTCGCGCCAAATGAACGGTACCTGGCCTGCGATCTGCAACACTGGCCTCATGGCTTGCCGACTGGAGCGCCTTCAAGCTGACTGGAACCCAATGACGAATGGCGTCGCGATTGGCCAGCTCACTGCACGCGCTCCAGTTTCAGCAGCGGTTGGATCCTCACCGTCACTTCATGCCGGCGCCCGCTGTCGGTCAACCGGCTCACATAGCGTACTGAACCGGGAATCGGCGCTCCCGGTGCGAGATCCTGGCGATTGATGCCCCGCAAATCGGCTTCGCAGGCGAAGCGGAACGCAAGATAGCCGCCCGCGTGGGTCCGGATATTCTCCATCGCGAGGCTGTCCGGCAACTTGAAACGGCCCGTGAGACTGCGGCGCACCAGCGCGAGCGTCTCGGGATCTTCGCAGTCCGGCGGCACGACATGTATCCGCAGCCACACGACCGCGGCAACGCTGAACACGACAATCGCGCCTGCCCCAAATGCCAGAGCAAGGCGCAGCAACGGCCGCCGGTGCGGCCGGAACAAGCTGTCAGTGCGCGCTCCGCCGAATGAACCGACCATTGCCGGGCCTCGCCAGCACTGTCGCGCCGTCCCAGATCAGCGCGCCGCGGAGATACGTCGCGACCACTCGCGCGCGCATCTTGCGCCCGTGATAGGGCGACCAGCGCATCTCCGGCCGATCCTGGATGTTCGCCTCGTCAAACACGAAGTTGCCGCGCTCCAGCACGCATATATCGGCGTCCGAGCCGACGCGGAGCGCGCCTTTCTTTGGCCATATCCCGTGCATCTGCGCGCTGCGTTCGGCGCAGTAAGTGGCCATCACTGCCGGCGGCAGTCCGCGCTCATCGAGCAGCGAGAACATCAGCGGCGCAAAGCTCTGCATCCCGGTCAGTCCGGCACCATTGGCGAAGATGTCCGGCAGCGTCTTGCGCTCGATCGGCCACGGCGCGTGATCCGTCGAGACGTAGGCGATCTTCCCCGCCGTCAGGCACGCCCACATCCGCTCCACCTCATCTGCGGTGCGGAACGGCGGGTTGCATTTTCCCTTGCCGCCGAGCCGCACGATGTCGTCCTCGGTCATGCAGAGATACTGGATGCACGCCTCGCCGGTGGACTTCGCGCCCATGCCGCGGAACGTCTCGGCTATCTCGAACCCCCGAGAGAGTGACGAGTGCGCGATGTGCACGTGTGCGCCGGTCTCCAGCGCCATCTCGAAAATCTCGAGGTCGGCCATCGTCTCGGCCAGCGGCGGGCGCGTGCGGCAGTGCATGATCGGCTCGATGCGTCCCTCGGCGCGCGCCTGCGCGGTCAGCATCTCCACCAGTTCCTGATCCTCGTTATGGATCGCGCACGGCAGTCCGGTTTTCGCGATCTCACGGAACGCCGCGAGCATGGTGGGATGATCGATGCGCGGGAACCGCACCGCGTCATACTCGTAGGTGGACAGCTTGAATGCCGAGATGCCGCCGGCCGCCAGTCCTGCAATGGCACCGACGCCGCCCGTCTTGGTGATCGTGCCATATAGCGCCATGTCCACATGCGCCGTGCGCTCCACCCAGCCGATTTTGTCGGCAAGAATGGCGGCATCGGTCACCGGCTTCGGCACATCGTACGGCATGTCCACGCAGGTCGTGACACCGCCAGCCGCGGCGCTCTTCGTCGCCGTCTCGATGCCCGGCCAGCCGGTGGACGACGAAGTGTGCATGTGGCCATCGACCAATCCAGGCAGGATCAGCTTGCCACTGTGATCGATGGTTTCCTTCGCCGGCGGTGGCGTTCCTTCGCCAATGGCGGCGATGACCTCGCCGCGCACGGCGATGTAGCCCTGCGGGATGACGGTGTCGCTGGTGACCACCTCACCGATGATCACCCGGTCGAATGGAGCTGACACTATATATAAGTGTCCTTGGCACTCAGTTGCGATGCAATGCGCTTGACCTTACGAAGGATCGCGCACGGGCACCAGCCGGTCCCGATCCATCGGAGGAAACGCATGATCCTGCACGACGTAAGGGTGCACCCATCCAAGGACAATCTGAGGCGCGAGGATCAGCTCGCCTGGAAGATCGCCGCGGTTGCCGCCGATAAGGTGCCGGTGGAGCGCGATGTCACCGCCATGATCGTCAACCGCATCATCGACAACGCGGCGGTGGCCATCGGCGCGATCAACCGGCATCCGGTGGTATCCGCGCGCGACATGGCACTTGGTCATCCACGCAAGGACGCGGCCACGGTGTTCGGTGTGCCGGCAACGAAGCGTGTCAGTCCGGAATGGGCCGCCTGGGCCAACGGCACCGCGGTGCGCGAACTCGACATGCACGACACGTTCCTCGCGGCGGACTATTCCCACCCCGGCGACAATATCCCGCCGATACTCGCGGTGGCGCAGACCATGGGCAAATCCGGTCGTGACCTGATCCGCGGTATCGCCACCGGCTACGAGATCCACATCGACCTCGTCCGCGCGATCTCGCTGCACAAGCATAAGATCGACCACATCATGCATTTGGCCCCTGCGCAGGCCGCCGGCATCGGTACGCTTCTCGGCTTGAAGCAGGAGGCGATCTATCAGGCGGTGCAACAGGCCGTGCACGTGAGCGCCACGACTCGGCAGTCACGCAAAGGCGAGATCAGCTCCTGGAAGGCGTACGCGCCGGCCCACGCTGGCAAGCTTGCGGTTGAGGCGGTGGATCGCGTGATGCGCGGCGAAGGCGCGCCAAGCCCGATCTATGAAGGTGAGGACTCGGTGATTGCCTGGCTGCTGGATGGCCCCAACGCGCTGTATCACGTGCCATTGCCGGCGCCGGGAGAGCCGAAGCGCGCCATCCTCGACAGCTTCACCAAGGAACACAGCGCCGAATACCAGTCGCAGGCGCTCATCGATCTCGCTTTCCGGATGCGCGAGCAGATTCCCGATCTGGAGCAGGTCGAGAAGATCACGATCCACACCAGCCATCACACCCATGCGGTGATCGGCACCGGTGCCAACGACCCGCAGAAGATGGACCCGAAGGCGAGCCGCGAGACGCTCGACCACTCGATCATGTACATTTTCGCCGTCGCGCTGCAGGACGGGCGCTGGCATCACGTGGACAGCTACACGCCGCGCCGGGCCGGACGTGCGGACACCGTTCGGCTCTGGCACAAGATCGAAACGCGCGAGGATCCGGAATGGGAGCGGCGCTATCTTTCCACCGATCCAGCCGAGCAGGCATTTGGCGGTCGTGTCGAGGTGCTGATGCAGGACGGCAGCCGAATAGTGGACGAACTCGCCGTTGCGAACGCGCATCCGCTCGGTGCGAAGCCGTTCGGCCGCGACGACTACATCCGAAAGTTCACCACAATGACCGACGGCGTGATTTCGACGCGCGAGGCGAACCGCTTCCTGGAGGCGGCGCAGTCATTGCCACAATTGAAGGCGGGCGAGCTGCACACGTTGAATGTTGCCTTGCCAGCCGGCACGCTTGCCGTCGGCAAGCCGGGGATTTTCTAAGAACACCTCTCCCGCCAGGCGGGAGAGGTCGCCGCGCACAGCGTGCCGGGAGAGGGTGCAGTGTACACCTCGCCCATGCAGTGGGAGAGGTCGCGGAGCGAAGCGACGCGGGAGAGGGTGCTGCGCGTCGCACCCCCTCCGGGCGCTTCGCGCCGACCTCTCCCGCGCAGCGGGCGAGGTGCACAGTGCATCCTCCCCCGGCGCTCCGCGCCGACCTCTCCCACTTCGTGGGCAGGTGAAAACAACAGAAGGAGCACCAGCATGAGCGACACCGCCACACTTCCCAATCGGGCGAAGAAAGGCGTCGGACTGTCCGGCGTCACGGCCGGCAACACCGCGCTCTGTACCGTCGGGCGCACCGGCAACGACCTGCACTATCGTGGCTACGACATCCTCGATGTGGCCGAGACGTGCGAGTTCGAGGAGATCGCCTACCTCATCGTGCACGGCAAGCTGCCAACACGCGCCGAACTCAACGCCTACAAGGCGAAGCTGCGCTCGCTGCGCGGGTTGCCTGCACCGTTGAAACAGGCGCTGGAAGCTCTGCCACCAGCCTCACATCCCATGGATGTGATGAGAACCGCGGTCTCCGTACTCGGCTGCGCATTGCCTGAGAAGGAAGACCAGAACCAGCCAGGCGCGCGCGACATCGTCGATCGGCTGATGGCCTCTCTCGGCTCAGCGCTGCTCTACTGGTTCCACTACGCCCACAATGGCAAGCGGATCGACGTGGAGACCGATGACGACAGCATCGGCGGGCATTTCCTGCATCTGCTGCATGGCAAGCCGCCCAGCGAGATGTTTGTCCGCGCCATGCATACGTCGCTGATCCTCTACGCCGAGCACGAGTTCAACGCCTCGACGTTCACCTGCCGCGTGGTGGCGGGGACGGGTGCCGACATGTATTCGGCCATTACTGCCGGTATCGGCGCGCTACGCGGGCCCAAGCATGGCGGCGCCAATGAGGTCTCGTTCGAGATCCAGAGCCGCTACGACACACCAGAAGAGGCGGAAGCCGATATTCGCAGGCGGGTCGCCAACCGCGAGGTGATCATCGGCTTCGGCCATGCCGTCTATACGATCGCCGACCCGCGCAACAAGGTCATCAAGGAGGTCGCGAGGCGGCTGTCGCAGGCAGCCGGCTCGATGAAGCTGTTCAACATCGCCGATCGGATCGAGGCGACGATGGCGGACGCGAAGAAGATGTTCGCCAACCTGGATTGGTTCAGCGCCATCTCGTACCACATGCTCGGTGTGCCGACGGCGATGTTTACTCCGCTGTTCGTGATCGCGCGCACCTCGGGTTGGGGCGCGCACGTGATCGAACAGCGCATCGACAACAAGCTGATTCGCCCGACTGCGAACTACACGGGACCCGAAAATCTTCCGTTCGTACCCATCGACAAGCGCGTCTGACCGATTCTCATCACGCGTTCCACACCGCCGCAGCAGCAATGCTGCGGCGGTTTTGTGTGGCATCAATGCATCGCATTGGCGTTTCGACGCATTTTTTTCATCGAACTTGCGACGAAACGGTTGCTTTTTGTTGACATCGATAGGTGAGACAAGGAATAGCGGATTCGGTGCGTATGTATTCGATTCGCTGAGTCGTTGCTGCGCACGTCAACGGAAGGACGGTCCATTGACCGCAGACTCGTCCAGGTGAAGCACAGTCGATCTAGCATCGACGTCGGATGCGGGATCGCAGATGCGACGAAGACTATGGCGCCGATGTGCGCCGGCTGGTTCGTCGCGCTTCCGGGCATGTGCGGCATTGGCGAGCGTGGCAGACAAGCCTTCCACGCAGGATCGCCGGCCCGGCCGCGGTTCGACCGCGCGACTGAAACCAACGACACGAAAAGGAGTTCCTACAGGTGAGCAACGAAGAGACCCCGAGCACCGAAGAGCCACGCGCCGCGCAGGCGTTGGCGATGCGGGCTGGTGGCCGGAAGAAGGCTGCCGGCAAGAAGAAGGCCGCCGCGAAGAAGGGCGGGCGGAAAAAGGCTGCTGGTCGCAAGGCCGCGCCGAAGAAGAAGGCTGGTCGCAAGAAGGCTGCCGCACGGAAGGGTGGTCGCAAGACCACAGCGAAGAAGAAGGCTGCTGGTAAGAAGGGCGGCCGTAAGAAGGCAGCGGGCCGAAAGAAGGGCGGAGGCCGCCGAAAGGCTGCTGCTGCTGCCAACGCGAACAACGAGTCGATGCCGTCGGGCTCTTCGGAGTCCATGAACTGAACAACACCAAACCCGGCTCCCAACATGGAGCCGGGAAGGGTCCAAGGGGCGCCAACCGGCGCCCTTTCTTTTTCAAGAGTTTGACGTCATGGCCGGGCTTGGGGCCGCCATGACGGTGAGGCGCGGCTGGCTCGTGATCACACCATCAGCCGAACGTGGCGAGCAGATCGTCCACTTGCTTCGGCGCCAGCAGTCGAGGTGAGGTGCCGCGCAGCAGCAAATAGAGCTTCGCAGCCTCTTCCAGCTCCTCCGCCGCATAGACCGCATCTGTGAGCGTCTTTCCCGATACCACCGGCCCGTGATTAGCGAGCAGCACGGCCCGCGCGTCACGTGCCGCTGCATGGATCGCCGGCTCCATCGCGGGATCGCCGGGCCGATAGTATTCCACGATGGGCATGCGGCGCCCGACACGCATCACGAAGTACGGCGTCAGCGGCGGGATTGGATTGCTGGCATCCACATCAGGCAGGCAGGCAATCGCTGTCGCCATCGTTGAATGCAGGTGCACCACCGCACCCGCATCCTCTCTCGCGCGATAAAACGCGCGGTGCATGAATACCTCCTTGGACGGCTTGTCTCCGCCGACATGGCGGAAGTCACTGTCGAGCCGCGACAGCCGTGCAGGATCGAGCCGTCCCAGGCTCGAATTGGTCGGCGTGATCAAGTAGCCGTCCTTCAGACGCACGCTGATATTGCCAGCGCTGCCCACCGAAAAGCCGCGTGCGAACAGACTGGCCGCAAGTTCCACCAGAAGCTCACGAGTTTCGTCTTCGGCCGTCATGCATGGTTCCGGGCGAACGCCCGGCCTCCTGTTGTCATGGCCAGACTCGATCCGGCCATCATGGCAGCACTCTGAATGCCTTGAGAAGGAAATCACGGGCGCCGAAATTGCCCGACTTGAGTGACATCAGCAGTGGCGTTGCGCCGCCTTCGGCGTAGGTCCAGGGCACACCGGGATCGATCTCTGCGCCAATCCGCAGGCTGCGTACACCAAGACGGGACACCACCGCGCCGGCGGTTTCGCCACCCGCGACGACAAGTCGCCGCACCCCGTGGGCGACCAGATCCTCTGCAATGTGCGCCAGCGTCTGCTCGATGAGTGCACCGGCACCATCGCGTCCGAGCATCTGCTGCAGCGCCGCGACCTTGTCGGGCGGCGCTGACGCGGCAATGACGATGGGCGTGGCACCGAGCTTGTCCGCCATCCAGTTGCGCGCCGTCGCTACCATCTGTGCCGTGTCCGGCTGGGCGAGTGGATCGAGTTGCAGCACAGGAACGTGTTCCCGCGCGATGCCGATTTGGCCGAGTGTGGCGCGCGAGCAGGAGCCAGCCAGCACCGCGGCATGACCAGCCAAAGCGGGCAGCGTGGCGGCGTCGCTGCGCTCCGGCAGCTTGCCTGATCGGCGGAAGTTCCTTGGCAACCCCATCGCGACGCCAGAGCCGCCTGTGATCAACGCATGATGTTCGGCTGCTTCCCCTATGGCGATCAGATGTGCATCGTCCACCGCATCGACGATGGCATAGCGTCGCCCCTGTTCCTTGAGCGCGGTCATCGCCTGTCGGATGGCAATGGCTCCCTGATCGACTGTTCCATACGGAACCAGGCCGACTGTGCCATCCGTCTGCCGTGACAGCACGCGCACCAGATTGGCATCGGTCATCGGCGTCAGTGGATGATGCTCCATCCCGCTCTCGTTGAGCAGCGTGCTGCCGACGAACAAATGGCCCTGATAGACGCTGCGGGCATTGGCAGGGAACGCCGGACAGGCGAGGGCAAAGCCGCACCCGAGTGCCGCGATCAGCGCGTCTGCGACGGGTCCAATGTTGCCTGCGTCGGTGCTGTCGAAGGTCGAGCAATATTTGAAGAAGAACTGCTGGCAACCGGCGTTGCGCAGCCACGAGAGTGCGGCAAGGCTCTCATCGACCGCCTGCTGGACCGGCGCCGTGCGCGACTTCAAGGCCACAACGACGGCATCGGCGTCCGGTAGAGCATCGCCCGGACGCGGCACGCCGATGAGCTGCACCGTCCGCATGCCACCGCGAACCAGCATCGAGCAGAGGTCGGTAGCGCCGGTGAAATCGTCGGCGATCGCGCCCAACAGCATGGCGGTCATCCTCCTGGTGGAAGAGCCAGTATGTCGCGGTGCCCTATGCGGATGGCAAGCCTACCTCGCATCGCCTGGCGGAGACGCAGTTCCTGCCATTCGGCGATTTCAGCGCTGCGGGAAGGGCGCGCGTTGCGCGCTGCGTCCGCGGTGCCGTCGATCAAGGCTCGCAACATGCGAAGTGCCGTTCGTGGAACGTGCCAGTCGGCTGGCGCGCTTACACAGTGGCGCGCAGACAGGAACCGGGGTGCGGCGGTTCCCAATGCCGCACCAAATCCCTTGTCACGCAGCATGTCGCGTCTGAATGCCGAAAGCACCAGTGCATCGTACGGATGGCGTGGCAGCCAGGCATCGCGCGCATCCGCGGAGAGGCAAGCAAGGAACGGCACGGTCAGCGCATCGCAAAGCCGTGCAAGCCACGGTGCCGAGACGAGGTCGAGGAGCGCACTGCACAGGATTGCATCGGCTCCATCCGCATGGCCCGACCATGACGCGAGGTCCTGCTGAATGACCTGCATCCGCCACAAGCCATGCGGCGTCGATACCAGCAATTGATTTCCGTCAGCAGTCGCGGCGTACGCTCGCCGGCGCGCCCATGCAGCCGTGCGGCCAAACGCCTCATCCAGCAATGCACCATCGGCATCAATCAGCATCCAATCCTGGCCCCGACCAATGATTGGCGCCAGAAATCGGAACATGCTGCCGCTACCGGCAGCGAGATCCACCAGACGCGGACGCCTCGGCAGAAGCTCGGCCAGGCGTTGTGCCAGTGCGAGGCTGCGCGCGGCATGATCGAACGGCTCGCGCAGCGCCAGCCACTCAGCGTCGAAGCGTTCGATCACAAGCTGAGCGCCTGGGCGAACTCCCGTACCTGAGTCTGCCAATTCGGCAATGTCTGCCCGACCTGCCAGGCCGCATCGGCCATGGTCCGGCGCAGCTCCGTGCCAAAGATGAGGCGACGCAGCGCCTTCGATAGGTTCACCTTGTCGCCGACGGGGCACACCACGCCCGAGTGTTCCGTGACCAGTTTCCCCGCCGAACCGCCATCGCACACAACAACCGGCAAGCCACGTTTCAACGCCTCGGCAATCGCCATGCCGTAGCCTTCCCAATGCGTCGCCAGCGCAAACACATCGGCTTCGCGCCATAGCGCCTCGAGCGCGGGACCCGTCACCTCGCCGGCGAAGCGTACGCGCTTACGGATATCGAGTTCCTCCGCCAGCGCCGCCAATGAATGCGCGTGCACTTCGTCCCGGTCGGGCGAGCCGGCGATGGTGAGCTGCCAGTCCAGATCGAACAATCGCGCCAACGCCTGCAGCAGGATGTCGTGTCCCTTGCGCGGGATCAGCGTGCCAATGGAGAGAATGTGGCAGGCCGGCCCGCCCGAACCTGGACTGCGCGGCGCGTCATCCGTACCAGGCACGACCACCCTGATGCGCTCGCGATCCACCGCAAACTCCGTCACGAGCTGTTCGGCGGTTGCCTCGCTGGTGACGATGATGCGCGAGAGTTTCGGCATCAGCCGTTTCTCCAGCGCCAACAGAGCGGCCCGTTCCGTATCGCCGAAGCCGGTCTCCAATGATGTCGGGTGATGGATCAGACCGACCGCGTTGCGTGCCGCCAGTGCATCATCCATGCCGGCGAACGCAGGCAACGCGAGGCCGTCGATGATCGGCCGCGAATCATCCGGGACGCCATCCCATGCAGCGCAGGCAGAATCGCGCGCCAGTTCGTCCGTCACAGGATGCGTGCCTGCAAGCTCAACCACCCGCACCTCATTCCCTGTCGCGCGCAAGCCATCGACGATGCGCCGGTCGTATTCGTAGCCGCCGGTCACCGCATCGAACGGCGCCGGGACAATCAGCGAGGCACGCATCAGCCAAGTGGTCCTTCATAGGCAGCCCAGGCGTTCGGACTTTCGCGCAGCAGGATTTTCAGGCTGGTAGCCGAGCGGCCACCATCGCCCAGGCGCCCTTCGCGGCAGGCAGTGGCGAGCAGCGCATGGATGTGGAACGCCATGTACTCCGTCGTGGTGTTCACGTCTTGAAAGGCTGGCTTCTCGTCGAGGTTGCTGTAGTCGAGCGTGTCCAGGACACGGCGGAGCTCGGTCTTCGCCAAGCCGATATCCACCAGAAGCTGGTGTTCGTCGAGTTTCGGCGCACGAAACTGCGCCTCAACGGCGAAGGTTGCGCCGTGCAGCTTCTGCGCGGGGCCGAATTCCTCACCGCGGAAACTGTGGGCGATCATGATGTGGTCGCAAACCGTCAGGCTGAACATTCACTCGGTCCCATAGGTGATCACATGACAAAGACCGCCGGGCGCGAGGATGCGCGGCATGGCTTCCGGCATATCCTCGAATCGCGTCGGCCCCTGCAGCAACGCGTCGTAGCGCTCATCGGCAAGCAGTTCGAGCGCCAGCGCAAGCCGTTCGGCGTGGCTCAGGCGGTCGCGCATGGCCGGCGCGACGGCACCCACCTGCGACGCGATCAGTCGCAGGCGCCGCGAATGGAACGCCTCACCAAGCGGCACGGAAGGGGCGTGGTCGCCGTACCAGCTCGCCTCGATGATCCGCGCCTCGAACGCCGCTCGATCGAGTGCCAGACGTAGGCCCGCTTCGCTGGCCGATGCATGGACGACAAGGTCCTGATCTGCCGGCGCATATTCGGGCAGCGCGAACTCGCAGCCGAAGAGGCGCGCTAACTCCCGGCGCTCGGGGTTGATATCCACCACTGTGACACGCGCGGCCGGTGTGCGAGCCAGCAGCGACGCAGCCAGCAATCCGACAACACCGGCGCCGATGACAAGGATGCGTTCTTCCGAAAGCGGCGACGCGTCCCAGATGACGTTCAGCGCCGTCTCCATGTTTGCGGCCAGCACAAGCCGCTGCGTCGGGATGGTATCCGGCACCGGCACACACATGCCGCGTGGCACAACGAACACATCCTGATGTGGGTGGAGAACGAACACGCGCGAACCGTCCGGCGTGCGACCAACGGCGCTGTAGCCGTATTTCACCGGAAAGGGGAAATCGCCACCCATAAGCGGTGCACGCATCGCGTCGTATTGGCTCGGCGGAACGCGACCGGCAAACACCAACGCCTCGGTGCCGCGCGATACGCCGGTAGCCAGCGTCCGCACCAGAACCTCGCCAGCGGGCAGCGCTTCGCTGCGCATCTCACCGCGGCCAGGCGCAACCGTCCAGAATGCACGCGCAGCTCTCATGTAGCGCCCGGTCTTGCGCGGGACAGAGGAATATCGACCAGCAGGTCCGCGCCGATCCGGTGCACGGCCCAGTCGAAGCGCAGCACGTCGGTCAGAGTGGTTGCTTCTGGCAGTGTGAAGGCGGGAATGCCGGAACCGATGAGCAGCGGCGCGATCGTCACGTGCAAGCGATCGAGCGCCCCTGCGGCGAGAAAGCGCGATACGGTAATGCCGCCGCCCTCGACGAACAGGCGGCGCAGTCCGCGTTCAGCAAGCGCACCAAGCACCGCCGCGATATCCAGACCCTGGCCCGAACGGGGCAGACGCAGCACTGGTGCGTGTCCCACGTGATCCTCACCGCCTGCGTCGAATGCACAAAGCAGCAGCGTTTGCGGTCCGTCGCGGAACACGCGATAGCGCGCGTCTAACCGGCGATTGGTGTCGAGCACAATGCGCACCGGCGAGGGCCCTTCGACCTCGCGTGTGGTGAGTTGCGGATCATCGGCACGCACCGTGCCAGCACCAATCACCACGGCGTCGAACAGCGCACGCAGACGATGCGTATGGACGATGTCCTCCTGCCCGCTGATCCAGTGCGACACGCCAGTGGCCGTGGCGATTCGGCCATCGAGCGACTGGGCGATCCGGCCCAGCACGTAGCATCCGTCGGATGCGGTCGGCGAACAGAGCAGCGGACCATAGAGCGGCGACAGCGCGGCATCGGCCGGTGTGCGACGCAGCAGTCGGCGCCATGTTTCCGGGGCGAGCGCGGTCATGCTCCGGGCGTATCACGCCGATCGGACGACCGATAGCGTCAGACCTTTGCCAACAGCGCGAGCGGCGTCGGCCTGCTTCCGGCGCGGATCGAGCCATATCCCGTGGGCGCCGATGAAGATGTCGCGGCCTGTGCAACAACACTGAGGACGCGGCCCTGTGCTGCGAGAGCACGCTCGAGCAGACGTTTGTTCTCGACTGCCAGGCCTTGCAACCGCCGCACCATCCGTTCGGCGGCATCATTCGGCACCGCCGTGTTCTGCGTAGCCGCCATGTCGGCGAGTGCCCGCTGCTTTCTGGCCAGCATGGCGCCGGCCCGCGGCAGGTCCAGCGCAGTCAGCGCATCGTTCTCTGTCTCCAGGGTTTCTGCCAGAGCGGTTCCGGCAGCGATGAGGTCCGTGGTCATCGTGACTGCTCCTGTGCGCGCAGCAAGGCGTTGAACACCGGGACGGCAAGGCCGATACCGCCGCGCGCCGCCATCTGCTTGCCGATGGCATCGACCAGCATCGGCCGCCATGTCGCTTCGGCCTCGCCGCCGCCGAAAGCGGAGTGGGCTGCGTCGACCGTCTCGAACATCGGCTGGAGCAACTGCCCGATCGCCATTGCTTCGAAGTCCCGCGCCGCCTGCCACAGTTTCGCGGTTTCAGTGGGAGCCAGCGTGCTGGCTGCTGGCACGATCACGTTCATCAGCGCACCACGAGGTCGGCCTGCAATGCGCCGGCAGCCTTGATCGACTGCAGGATGCTGATCAGGTCACGCGGTCCGACCCCAAGAGCGTTCAGGCTCGCCACCAGGTCGCGCAGCGTCACGCTGCCTTGCAGAATGCCCAGCTTGCGGTCGTGCTGATCGTCCACCTGCACCTGGGTGCGCGGCACGACGACAGTGGTACCGCCGGAGAATGGCGCTGGCTGACTGACTTCGGGCGTCTCGGTCACCCGGATGGTCAGGTTGCCCTGGGCGATGGCGACCGTACTGATCCGGACGTTGGCACCCATGACGATGGTGCCGCTCGCTTCCTCTATGACCACGATAGCGGGGCTGTCAGGCTCGACCCGCAGATCCTCCAGTGTGGCGAGCGTCTCGATCGGGTCGCGGCCAGCAAGGTTCAGCGCCACTGTGCGCGCATCGGTTGCCTTGGCGATCGGGCCGAGAGCCTTGTTGATCGCGACCTCGATCCGGCGCGCGGTGGTCAGGTCCGGATTGCGCAAGCCGAGCCGGAGCCCGCTGGTCTTGTCGAGCCGATATGCCACCTCGCGCTCCACCGTTGCCCCGTTGGCAATACGCGCTGAGGTGGGGACGCCGCGGGTCACAGACGTGGCGGCGCCACGGGCGGCAATCGCCCCGGTGGCGACCGCGCCTTGAGCCACCGCATAGACCTCGCCATCGGCAGCGAGCAGTGGCGTGACCAGCAGCGTGCCGCCCGTCAGGTTGGTCGCATCGCCCAGCGCCGACACTGCCACGTCGATACGGCTGCCGCCGCGGGCGAAGGCCGGCAGATCCGCCGTCACCATGACTGCGGCGATGTTCTTGGTTTTAAGCTTCTGGACCTGATCGCGCGTATTGACGCCCAGCCGCTCCAGCATGCCGATGAGCGATTCGCGGGTGAACACCGCGTTGTCCAGCTTGTCCCCGGTGTTGTTCAGGCCCACGACGAGCCCGTAGCCGATGAGCTGGTTCTCCCGCACGCCCTCCATGTCGGCGATGTCCTTGATGCGGACCTGCGCCTCTGTCGGCCAGGCGGGGCAGAGCAGCATCAGCAGAGCGAGCAAGCGAATGAACCGGATCAATGTGGGCCTCGGCGGTAAGCGCCTCGAAAGGAATTTGCGGCAGTGTCGCCCGTGATGTGGCAAGTGCCGTGCCACAGCGAAGCTGAGGCAACTGGCCGAGCCTCCGGCGCAACCTCCCGGCAGAACCTGCCGGCCGGCATGTGAGGACTGGACGAATGGCAGCGATCGAACGAATCGGCTGGCCAGCCGCGACGCAACCGACGGGGCGGACACCGCAAGCTGCCGCGCCCGGCTTTGTCGTGCCACTGCCTGCGCCCGCGCCCGGCGCGACCGCCGGGGCTACCGCGACACAGGCCGCGTCCGCCGCCTCCATGCTGACGCTACAGGAACTTGGGGGCGAGACCCCGCAGGATCGGGAGGCACGTCACCACGGCCAGGATATGCTGGCGGAGCTGGCCGCGCTGCAGCGTCGCCTGCTCGGCGCTTCGGATGAAGTCTCGACGCTGCAACGCCTGGCCGAACTCGCGGCCGCCGTGCCGCACGCGACGGATCGGCGGCTGGCTGCGATGATCTCCGCAATCGTGGTCCGGGTGCGGGTGGAATTGGCTCGGCGGCAGTTTTAAACGGATCACGCAACCGTTTCATTTCAGGTCGTTGAAGCTTCTTCACATGCTCTTGGCGGAGCTATCGGCCATCGCTATAAGCCCGCGCAATTGCGATCCAGGACGGCCGGGGGGTTCCGCGGCTTCCGACGAGCCAAGGGCGGAGCGCAGCGTGAGGAAAGGCAGGTCCGGCAAGCCATGATGGTCACCCTACCCCCCGACTACCGTCCGACCGAGGATGAGGAATTCATGAACCCCATCCAGGTCGAATACTTCCGGCAGAAACTACTGCGTTGGCGAACCGATCTGCTGAAGGAAGCCGATGGAACCCTGGCCAGCCTGTCGGAGGGGGGCATCCACGAGGCGGACATCACCGACCGGGCCAGCGTGGAGACCGACCGGGCGCTTGAACTGCGGACGCGAGATCGCGCCCGCAAGCTGATCTCCAAGATCGATCAGGCGCTGATCCGGATCGAGAACGGCACGTACGGGTTTTGCGAGGAGACCGGCGAGCCCATTGGCCTGCGCCGGCTGGAGGCCCGCCCGATCGCCACTTTGTCCATCGAGGCGCAGGAGCGCCATGAGCGCATGGAACGCGTCCACCGGGACGATTAAACAACGCAGCGTTTGACCCCGTCGGTGAGCGAGGCTGTGTTGAAGTTGATCAGCAGTCCTATCCGGCAGGTGCTGAGGCGGAGGTAGGTGAGGAGCTGAGCCTGGTGAACCGCCAGCAGGTTCTCGACTGACTTCAGTTCCAGGATGACTTGGCCAGCGACAATGATGTCGGCGATGTAGCCGCAGTCGATCACGACATCATCGTAGGTTACAGGGAGTTGCACCTGCCGTTCGAAAGGTACGCCAGCGCGGGCGAACTCGTGGCAGAGGCATTTCTCATAGACAGACTCAAGCAGGCCTGGGCCGAGGCGACGATGAACGCGCATCGCCAGACCGATGATCTTGTATGTCAGGTCGCTGCCGTGGACGAGCATTCATAATAATGCTGCGCCTGTGGTGCTTGCGATCGCGTTAAGAATAACACGGATTGCACAGATTTTCGCACGGATTGCACGGATCACGGTCCGCGTAATCCGTGCGAAAATCTGTGCAATCCGTGTTATTCTTTACCTAAACGCCGGCATCACATCCCGAGCGAACCAGCGCAACTGTTCCTCGAATTCCCGCGGCGACAGTCCCTCGGCCCAGTGGATCATGTAATCCTCCAGCCCTGGATACTTCGCCTCGATCGACTTGATCCCATCGATGACCTGTCCCGGCGTCCCACAGAACCAAGCCTTCTGCGCCACGCCATCGCGCAATGACGGAATGCGCGCCGGCGCACCCGGGGTCCCCCATGTCCGCCCTTGTTCATCCGCATACCGCACGAAGCCGAACGGCGCGAACCACTTGTAGCGTTCATCGTGCGCAGGCTCGACGCGACGGATCGCCTCCTCCTGGCTGCCGGCGAGATACAGGCCAGAACCCCAGATAACGTCCTGCCCTAGCTTCTTCTGCACGCCGACCTTGGCGCATTCGTCCTGATAGGCCCGGATCACATCGTCCAGAATCTTCTCGCCGTTCAGCGTGACCATCGCCTTCAGGCCATACTTCGCCATCATGCCGATGGTCTTGCCGGAAGCGACCGGCATCCAGACTTCCACCGGCAGATGTTTCGGCCGCGGCACCAGCGTGATGTCCTTGAGCTTGTAGCCGCGGTAGTCCACCTCCGGCGGGCAGGTGAAGTACTTGCCCTTGAAGCTGAACCGCTCCTCGTTGAATGCGGTCAGCATGAGCTGGAGCTGTTCCTCGAAATACTCGCGGTTCTTGTCCGCATCGATCAGCGGCGCGCCAAAAGTCTCCACCTCACGCGTGTGATAGCCGCGGCCGACGCCCATGATGACGCGGCCATCGGTGACGATGTCGGCCATCGCGTAGTCCTCGGCAATGCGCAGCGGATGCCACATCGGCAGCACGTTGAACGCGCAGCCGAATTTTAAGCGCTTGGTCTGGGTGGCGAGCCAGAGGCCGAGCTGGATGAGGTTCGGCAGGCACTCGTAGCCTTCGTGCTGGAAGTGGTGTTCGGCGGTCCACAGCGCGTAATAGCCGCAGTCGTCCATGACCTGGGCCATGTGGCGGGTGGTGAAGAAGACCTCGGAGAGGCGGTCGTTGGAGTAGCGTCGCTCATTGGCGGGCGTGCCGTTGAGGCCGACATTATCGAGGTCGATCTGGCCGACGTAGAGGACGTGGAAGCGTTTGATCATGGGACGGTTCCGAGTTGTAGTGCTCTGCAGCCTGGAATTATGCCAGTTTGGCTGCGCAAGTGCCAAGTTGTCGGTCGCGGCCGAATCATGCGCATGGAAGAGATCGGCGGCGTCAACCAGAGCTGAGCCACCTTAAATCCGCTCTCCTCATCAGGTCGGAGTACCAGTGTCGGGGCCCCTCGTTCCGGGCGAGCCGAACAGCGCGGCATGCGTTACGCCACGTGCGCGCAACGCCGCCTATCAGGTGATGCAGGATCCATTTGCGTGTTTTGCGTTATTTGCGGTTCCACTCTCCCTTCTTCCCGCGAGCCAAACTTCCGGTGAACGTCGAATTGAATTAAGAATAACACGGATCACACGGATCAAGGCCCACGGATCCGTAGTGTCAGTCGAATCCGAGAAAGCCTTCCATCTCGCTGATCGGCCGCGCTGCCTTCAGTCGCGCAATGTCCGGCACCGGCCGCGCGGTTCGGGAGTCGCCCGCCAGTAACGCTTCCAGTTCAGCGGCCACAGACAGCACGAACGCATCGCCACCACGTGGTCCGACAATCTGCAACCCGAACGGCATGCCGTTCCGATCTACACCAACCGGCAGCGATACCGCTGGATGGCCAGGCAGCGTCACGGCGTAGGCAAGCGCGAGCCAATGGAAATACGTCCGGGTCCGCTTGCCGTCGATTTCTGCTGGAAACAGTTCACGCCAGGAGCGCGGGCTGATGGTGATCGAGGGTGTCAGGATGACGTCCCATTCGTTGAAGAACGTCTGCCAGCGACGGTACATCGCCGTTTGCAGAGCCTGCGCGCGTGCGACATCGACCGCCGAATAGCGGAGCCCTTCCTCGACATTGGCCCGCACGTTGGGCCCAAGGTCGTGCGGCCGGGTGCGGTACTTCTCCAAATGTGCAGCCAGGACGCCGACAGCACGGATCACCTCGAACGCCTCATCGGCGCCGGCGCAATCAGGCGCGGTGTTCTCGGTGCGTCCTAACACATGGCGGAACAGCGCGGTCTTCTCGGCGAACACTTCGGCAATGTGCCGTTCGGTCGGAGCAAAGCCGAAATCCGGTGTCAGCGCGACGCGCAGGCGCGAGAGATCGACGCGCGACGGTACCGCAAAGTCTGCCGCGCGGCGCACGGTCTTGCCGTAGATCGTCGTCGCCAGCGGATCGCGTGCATCGTCGCTCACCATGGTGGAGAGCAGCAGGCACAGATCAGGCACGGTGCGCGCCATCGGTCCTGCGACGGACAGATTGTTCCAGCCGAGCCCGCGACGCTCGTTCGCAACCAGACCCGGTGTCGGCCGGAACCCGACAATGCCGGAGAACGCGGCGGGATTGCGCAGTGAGCCGCCGGTGTCGGAGCCCGAGCATATCGGCACCATGCCCGTCGCGAGCGCCACCGCCGAGCCGCCGGACGAACCGGCGGCGGACTTTGCCGGATCGAATG
The DNA here is from genome assembly GCA_964427005.1 of uncultured Acetobacteraceae bacterium. Taxonomy (GTDB): domain Bacteria; phylum Pseudomonadota; class Alphaproteobacteria; order Acetobacterales; family Acetobacteraceae; genus JAMXLO01. Next base: position 25,936 of record CAYRTL010000011.1, on the reverse strand, counting down.
GGTTGCCGGTCGCGCCATACACCGCGTTGCGCGTATTGGCACCCGCACCGAACTCCGGCGTGTTGGTCTTGCCGACGACGATGGCGCCGGCCTGGCGCACCGCCGCGACGATGCGATCGTCGGCTGTCGGGACGTAGTCACGGAAGACGACGCTGCCGTACGTCGTGCGAAGACCTTCCGTCTCCTGCAGGTCCTTGATACCGATCGGCAGACCATGCAGCGGCGGCAACGCATTGCCACGCGCTACCGCCGCATCGGCCGCCTTTGCGACTGCGCGCGCCCGATCGAAGTCCCGGGCGACCATCGCGTTGACGGCGTGATCCACCGCCTCGATCCGCGCGATGCAGCTTGCGAGAAGTTCAGTCGGCGCCAGCTTCTTCTGGCCGATCAGGCGGCGCGCCTCGATCGCGGTAAGATCGCAGGGTTCGGTCATGGATCAATATCCCAGCGCCAGTCCGTCCTTGCGCGGCTCCGATCCGCCGACCAGGCAGCCACGCGCGTGGTCGATCCAGATCGCCTGGCCACCGCCATGCGGACGTTCCACCAGTTCCAGTTCGTGTCCGCGCTTTACCAGCGCGTCGCAGATGTCCTTCGGAATGCCGCGTTCGATCTGCACCTTGCCCTTCAGCGGGAACAGCCGCGGCAGGTCCAGCGCCTCCTGAATATCGAGCCCGTATTCCAGCATGTTGGTGAGGAACAGCGAGTGGCCCATTGGCTGGAAGTGCCCGCCCATCACGCCGTATGGCATCACCGCCTGGCCGTCTTTCATCACCATGCCGGGAATGATCGTGTGCATCGGCCGCTTGCGCGGTGCGATGCAGTTCGGATGACCGCGCTCCAGACGGAAGCCGAAGCCGCGGTTCTGCAGCATCACGCCAGAGCGCTCCGCCAGGATGGCCGAACCGAAGCCCTCGAACAGCGAGTTGATGAAGCTGCACGCATTGCCGTCCTGATCGACGACGCAGAGATAGATCGTGTCGCGATGCGGCGGCAGCAGCGCTTCGCCAGCCGACGGCAGGGCACTTAGAGCCTTGTCGTCCTTGATCAACGCGCGCAGGCCGGAGAGGTATGCCGTGCTCAGCAACTTCTGTACCGGCACGTCGACCTGCGATGGATCGGCGACGAAAGCGTCACGGTCGCGATAGGCGAGGCGGGCGGCTTCGATGTGGCGGTGATAGCGCACTGCGCCGAGTGGACCATCAGACGCGGACTGCAGCCCGCCCAGCATGCCCAGGATCATCAGCCCGACGATGCCCTGTCCGTTCGGTGGGCACTGATACACGTCGTAGCCGCGCCAGTTCAGCGTGATCGGCTCGACGAAATCGGCATTCGCAAGACCGGCGGCAAAATCCTCTTCGGTGTGCAGGCCGCCGCGGGCACGCAGTGTTGCGACGATGTCGGCGGCGACCGGCCCCTCGTAGAAGGCCTTGGCGCCGCGGCGGGCGATGCCGCGAAGCGTCTCGGCCAGCGCCGGATTGCGGAAGATATCGCCCGGACTGGGAGCCGAACCGCCGGGCAGGAAGGCGTGCGCACCGGTCTTGCGCAGCTTTGCTTCGAGCCGCTTCCAATCCCACGACACTTTCGGATGCACCGGCCAGCCATCGGCCGCGTATCGGATCGCCGGCTGCAGCAACTCGTCCAGGCCCTTGCGGCCATGCGCCTTCAGCAGCGTTTCCCAGGCACTGATCGCACCCGGAACAGTGACGGCATGTGCCGAGGTGTTCTCGATCGCGGCGATGCCCTGCTGCTCGTACCAGTCGATCGTGGCGGCGGCGGGAGAGCGGCCGGAGCCGTTGAGCGCGATCACCTTGCCCGAACCCGCTGGGGAATAGAGGCAGAAGCAGTCACCGCCGATGCCGGTAGACTGTGGCTCGATCACGCACAGCACGGCGCATGCCGCGACCGCAGCGTCCAGCGCGTTGCCGCCCGCGCGCAGTACATCAAGGGCGGTCAGCGTGGCGGCCGGCATCGATGTGGCGGCCATGCCATGTGTCGCATAAACCGGGCTGCGACCTGGCAGGTGGTAATCGCGCATTCTTCGATTTGCTCCAGTGGTCAGTGGTCAGTGGTCAGTGGTCAGTGGCAGTATGGACCACCATCTGATTGCTGACCACCGGAGCTGACCAATGCCCGAAACGATCACCTACGCTGACTTCGAGCGGGTTGATATCCGTGTCGGCACGATCACTGACGCGCAGCCGTTTCCAGAGGCGCGCAAGCCGGCCTACAAGCTGGTGATCGACTTCGGCGCTGAGATCGGCGTGAAGCGATCTTCGGCGCAGCTCATCGTGCATTACCGGCCGGACCAACTCATCGGGCGGCAGGTGTGTGCAGTGGTGAATTTCCCGCCCCGACAGATTGGACCGTTCATCAGCGAAGTGCTGACACTCGGCATGCCCGACGAGGATGGCGCCGTCGTGCTGATCAGGCCCGATTTCAAGGTGCCAAACGGCGGCAAGTTGTTCTGATGGCGAAGCATTACTACGCGGTTTCCTGGGACCAGTTGCACCGCGACGCACGGGCGCTGGCGTGGCGGCTGATGGAGAAGGGGCCGTTCACCGGCATTGTGGCAATCACGCGCGGCGGACTGATTCCGGCGGCCATCATCGCGCGGGAGTTGGATGTGCGGCTGGTGGAGAGCGTGTCCATCCTGACCTATGCGGCGGAGGGCAGCGGAACGCTGATCGAGGAGCAGAAAGGCAGCGCACCGGTGGTGATCAAGCGGCCGGAAGCTGCTGGTGATGGGACCGGGTTTCTGCTGATCGATGATCTGGTGGATACCGGCGCCACGGCACGCGTCGTGCGCGCTCTGCTGCCGCGTGCGCATTTCGCCGCGGTTTATGCCAAGCCAGCGGGACGCGAGACGGTGGACACGTTCATCACAGAGGTGTCGCAGGATACGTGGATCTTGTTCCCGTGGGACACGGAGCCGCAATTCGTCGCGCCATTGTCGAAGCGGGCGCCCTGACAACTACTCGAACAACGCCACTGCCCGTATCGGACTCGCCGTGCCGCCGCGGATCTTCAGCGGAAAGCCGATGAACCGAAAGCGCCCGCGTCCGATTAGCTTGTCGAGATTGGCGAGGCATTCCATGTGGGTGATGCCGCGTTCCGCGCAGGCCATGTGCGCGAGGTAATTCGGTTCGCCTTCCGGGGCCGGGCTGATCGCCTCCACGCCGAACATGCCGATGCCTCGATCGGCCAGCCAGTGCACCGATTCCAGCGCGAGGCCAGGGAAGTCGTGCAGATACCCAGGCTTGCCAAGCAGGCGCTCGTTCGTGGCCATGTACAGCAGCACGGTGTCGCGCGGACGGATTTCCTGGCCCGACTTCTCCAGCGCGGCTTCCATCTCCGGCACCGTGATCGCGTGCTTCAGCGGCACATGTGACAGGTCGAGGCAGATCGCCTCGGTGAAGAAGTTCTCGAGCGGAACCTGGTCGATAGACAGCGCGTCAGGTCGCGGATCGAAATGCACCGGCGCATCGACATGGGTGCCGGCGTGGTCAGACAATGCGATTGACAGCGCCTTGGAGGTGAACACGGTGTTGCCGGCGTATTTCTTTTCCGAGTGGTCGCCCCATACCGTGACGACGACTGGCGGATGGGACGGATGGGTCTGCGTTCGGTGAAACAACTCGCGGCTGAGGTCGATGAGTTCCATAGGGATGCCCTCATTGGATGGTGGTGCTAGGCTCTTGCATCGCACGGGAGGAAGCAACCATGGCCGGACTGTCGGATGTCCTGGAAACGACGCAGCTTGAAAAGGTGGCGGATGGCTTTGTGTTCACCGAGGGGCCGCTGTGGCATCCGGACGATTTTTGGTACTTCGTCGATATCCGGCAAAACCTGCTGTATCGCATGGTGCTGGGGCAGAAGCCGGAGGTGGTGCGGAAGACCATCGGCGGCAATGGCACCACGTTCGATCTTCAGGGGCGGCTGATCAACTGCGAAGGCGACGGGCGCATGGTGACGCGGCTCGATCCGGACGGATCGGTGACGATGCTGGTGAATCAATTCGAAGGCAAGAAGCTGAACCGGCCGAATGACGTGATCTGCCACTCCAATGGCTCGCTGTATTTCACCGACCCTGGGTATCGGGTGCCGGTGAAGGAGCGCGAGCTGGATGCGGCGGTATATCGCATCGCGCTGGATGGATCCGTGAGCCTGGCAGTGCCGGTGGAGTATCCGAACGGCCTCGCTCTGTCTCCCGATGAGCGGACGCTGTACATCGCGAATACGCGCTGGTGCCAGTACATCCATGCCGTCGAGCTGGACACAGCTGGCAACATGGTGCGGCGTCGTGTGTTCGCCGACATGTCGGCTGATGGCACGAACGGGGTGCCAGATGGCATGAAGGTGGATCAGGCTGGGCGCGTGTTCTGTACCGGCACGAACGGAGTGTGGGTATTCGCGCCGGATGGCACGAAAATTGGCATCATCGAGATGCCGGAAGTGTGCGCGAATGTGGCGTTCGGTGGAGCCGATCTACGCACGCTGCTTCTGACTGCCAGCACGTCTGTCTATACGCTGCGGGTGAAGACACCGGGCATGCCGCATCCTTGGTATAACGTGCGGTAAGGCCCTCTCCCGCCGCTACGCGGCGACAGAGGGTGCTATGCCTTGCTCACATTCCAGAACACCGGCGCGGGGCCTTTCAGTGGATTGCTGATTCCCTTGCTCCATGCAGCTCGCGGCATGTAACGACCGAGTGGAACGAACGGCACCGACTCGAAGGCGGCCAATTGAATTTCGCGCTCCAGTCGTGTCTGTTCCGCGGGATCGTCGCTGTCCAGCCAGGCGTTGTACGCCGCCTCGATGCGCGGGATTTCCGGCCAGCCGATCCATGCATCCTTGCCGTTGCCGCGCAGCAGCGACCCAAGGAGCGGATCGCGATACTCGGGTACCGGCGTGACGCTGACGAACAGCGACCAGCCACCCTTGTCCAGCGGCTGTTTGCTGGCGCGGCGTTGCAACACCGTTCCCCAGTCCATCGCCTGATCATCAATCGTCACGCCGACGCGCGACAAGGCATCCGCGACGACCAGCGAAGCCGAGTTGTAGAACGGCTGATCCGTGGTGTGCAGCAGCACCAGCCGTTCGCCGTGATAGCCGGCATCCTCAAGCATCCCCTTTACCTCCGCGGTCGTGTGCCGCTTCGTCAGTGCCTCGATGCCTGCCATGTCAACTTCAGGTTTGCCGGTCGCGAGATAACCCATCGGCACAATGGTGCCTTCGGGATCGCCGCCCATGATCGCTTCCATCACCGCGCGCTGATCGATGGCGGCCATAATGGCGCGGCGCAGCTTGGCGTTGTTGGTGGGAGCCACAACGTGGTTGGGCCGCAACTGGCTGATGAAGCCCCACTCGTCCAGCCGCCCCGTCACAACCTCGGGTGTCCGCTTCAGCAATGGCAGCAGGTCCGGCATTGGCATTTCCAGCCAATCGACTTCACCAGTGACCAACGCATTTGCCGCGGTGGCCGGGTCGGGAATCATCTTCCACTCCACCCGATCCACCATCACGCGATGCCCGCCCGACGTGAAGCTCGCCGGTTCGTCGCGCGGCACGTAGCGCTCGAACGGCACCAGCGCGGCGTGGCTGCCGATCACGTATTCGTCTTTCAGGAAACGGAACGGTCCCGAGCCGACGATTTCCGTGATCTGCTTGAACGGATCGGTGCCATCGGCAATCCGCTCCGGTACCATCACGCACGCGGTCTGGAATTTCGACAGCAGCTTCGGCAGCGCAGGGAATCGCTTGTTGAGCCGCAGCACAATCGTCTTGTCGTCCGGCCCCTCCACTGCATCGAGCCGCGCTTCCAGCGTCGCGCCGCCGGGATCGCGCTTCATCCATCGTCGAAGAGAGGCCGTGCAGTCCCGCGCCAGCACCTTTTCGCCATCGTGGAACCAAAGGTTGTCGCGCAGCTTCATGACCCAGCGCTTGCCGTCATCTTCGATGACATAGCCTTCGAGCATCTGCGGCTTCGGGTTCATGTCCGCATCGCGCCCGAACAGCACGTCATAAATCATGAAGCCGACGTTCCGCGTGGTCATCGCGCTGGTCCAAACCGGATCGAGGCTCGCCAGCGGAGACTGCGGCACGAAGATCAGTGTCTTCGCAGTTCCGCCGATGGCCGGCCCTGCCAGCATCGCTGCTGCTGTACTTGCCAGGAATGTGCGCCGCTTCATGTCTTGCTCACGTTCCAGAACACCACGGACGGTCCCTTCAAAACGCCGGTGAGGTTGCCTCGCCATGCTGCGCTCTGCCGCAAGCCGCCGAGGGGAATGAATGGCAGCGTCTCGAAGCACTGCAACTGGTACTCTCGTTCAAGCCGAGTTTGTTCCGCCGGATCGGACGTCGCTGTCCATTCGGCATAAAGTGCTTCAATCTTTGGATCAGTCGGCCAGCCGAACCAGCCATGCTTGCCATTGCCGCGGATGAAGTTCGCGACCAACGGATCGCGGTGCTCGGGTGCGGCAACCTGCGAAAAGAACAGCGACCATCCGCCTTTCTCGATCGGCTCGCGACTTGGACGACGGCTTTGCACGGTAGCCCAGTCCATTGCCTGATCGTCGATGTTGAAGCCGGCCGCCGACAGCGAATGTGCAATCACCGTGTCGGCTGGATTGAACAGCCAATGGTCGGTGGCATGCAGCAGCACGATCCTTTCGCCATTGTAGCCGGCTTTGTCGAGCATCGCCTTGATCTGGTCGCGCGACGCGCGGTTGCGCACCAGTTCCATGCCAGCTTCGTCCACCTCCTTTTTGCCGGTGCGCAGGAAACCCATGTCGGTGATCATATTTTGCGGGTCGCCGCCCATTGCGGCCTGCATCACCTCCTTCTGGTCCAGTGCCGCGAGCATGGCACGGCGCACACCCGGATTGTTGGTGGGCGCGACCGTGTGGTTCGGTCGCAGGAAGCAGATCTGCCCAAAAGTATCCAGCACATCGACGTTCACCCCGGCAGAGCGTTTCAGCAGTGGCAACAGGTCCGGCAGAGGAATCTCGATCCAATCCACCTCGCCGGTGATCAACGCATTGGCCGCCGTCTGGCCGTCCGGAATCATCTTCCATTCGACGCGATCCACCAGCACGCGATGCCCACCGGCAGTATAACTCGGCGGTTCATCCCTCGGGACATATCGATCGAAACGTGCGAACGCCGCGTGGCTGCCGAGAACGTGCTCGTCCGCGAGCCAGCGAAATGGGCCAGAGCCGATGGCCTCGGGAATTTGCTTGAATGGATCGGTCTTCGCCAGCCGCTCCGGCATCATCACGGCCGGCTGAATGAACTTCGACAGCAGCGTGCGCAGATGCGGAAACGGGCGGTTGAGTCGCAACACGAACGTCTTGTCATCTGTCGCCTCCATCGCATCGAGTTGCCGTGACAGCGTGACGCCTCCCGCGTCGCGCACCATCCAGCGCTTCAGTGACGCGACGCAATCGCGCGCGAGTACCTTCTCACCATCATGGAACACGAGATTGTCGCGCAGCTTGAGGGTCCAGCGCTTGCCGCCATCCTCCATCAGGTCGCCTTCCAGCATCTGCGGCCTGGGATTCATGTTCTCGTCCCGGCCATACAGCAGGTCGAACACCATGAAGCCCATGTTCCGGGCGATCTGCGAGCTGGTCCAAACCGGGTCGATGCTGTTGAGCGCGACCTGCGGCACGATCGAGAGCGTCTGCGCATTGCCGGCAATCGCTGGGCGTGCGAGCGGCGCGGCAACGGCGGCCGCGGCCCCCAGCAAGAGGCTGCGTCGGTGCATTCGGTTTCCTCCCGGTTTCAGAGGAGCCTAGCGCAGTCGCGTCTGCTGCTCCATCTCTTCGCGCACCTCCTGCTCAATCGCGTCGAGCAGACGCGACGGAAGATGACGCGGCATGTCCTGGACGATGAACACGATGCGCGTGCTGTGATCAGTGGAAGGCCAGCGATCGAGGAATTCGGGCGCGGACACGACATGCTGCACGCCGTGGATGACGGCGGGCTGGCCTGGCATTTCCTCGATATTCACCAGCCCTTTCAGCCGCAGCAGCCTTGCGCCGCAATGCTCGGCCAGCGCCTCGAGCAACAGCGTGAGTGCGAGGGCAGGGATGGGACGATTGCGTTGCAGCGTGAAGGTCTCGATCCCATCAGTATGCTGGGTACGGGCAAACGGGCTGCGCGTAGCCGGCAGCGGCAGGTCGGGGAACCGCGTTGCAAAGTTGGTGCCTGTGAACAGCATGGCGGGCGCGACATCACGCGCATTGTGCAGTGACGCGCCGGGATTGAGCGCTGCAAGGCGCCCGCGCAGCGCTTCACTGGGAGCCGCGATGTCGACTTTGCTGAATAGCAGGGTGTCTGCGAGCGCCGCCTGTCGGCGTGCTTCCGGATGCCGATCGAGCGCCGCTTCGGCGTGCAGTGCATCGACGACAGTGACAAGGCCATCGATCGCATGTTGCTGGACGATCTCGCGGTCCGTCATCAGCGCGTGCAGGATTGGTGCCGGATCGGCCAGACCTGAGGTTTCGATCAGTACACGGTCATAGAAGATCTCCCCAGGCTCACGCCGGCGCTGCAGGTCCAGTAGCGTGGCAACCAGGTCGCTGCGCACCGCACAGCAAAGGCAGCCGGTGGTAAGTGCCAATAACGTTTCGTCACTGCTGGCGATGAGTTCGTGGTCCAGGCCGATTTCGCCGAACTCGTTGACAATGACCGCGGTGCGCCCAAAGGCAGGATCGCGCAGGATGCGGGAGATCAGCGTGGTCTTGCCACTGCCGAGAAAGCCGGTGACGATGGCGACGGGAATTGTGGTGTGAGGCGACAATGGACGGTACCCTGCTCACAGATTCGGCGGCGTTGCGCGAACTCTATGGCCAGCCCTCAGATGGGGCGATCGCCAAGGAGATCGAGTATGTACATCCGCATTATCGCGCGATGGTCGAAGCTTCGCCATTCATGGTGATGGCGACCAGTGGGCCTGACGGACTGGACGTCTCGCCGCGCGGCGATCCTGCGGGGTTCGTTGTGGTCGAGGATGAGAAGACGCTGCTGATTCCGGATCGACGCGGGAACAACCGGGCGGACAGCCTCAACAATCTGATTGCCGATCCGCGCATTGCGCTGCTGTTTCTGATCCCGGGCGTTGGCGAGACGCTGCGTGTGAACGGGCGGGCGGAGATCTCGGTCGATCCGCGGTTGTTGGAGCGGTTTCCGGCGCAGGGCAAGCTGCCGCGGTCAGTTATCGTCGTGCATGTGGAGCGGGTGTATTTCCAGTGCCCGAAGGCGTTGGTCCGGTCAGATCTGTGGAATCCGGCGAAGCACGTGGAACGGAAGAGCTTACCCAGCACTGGCACGATCCTCGCGGATATCTCGCGGGGCCACGTGGGAGGTCCGGAGTATGATGCGGCGTATCCGGAGCGGTTGAAGGCGACGATTTATTGATTCCACTGTCATTGCTTCGTCGCTTCGCTCCTCGCAATGACAAGTTAGCGTAGCGCTGCCCGATACGCCTGAAGCACCTCGCTGCCGAAGCATGCCAGGATCACCTGCTCGATCGTCTGATCCTCGGCGAGGAACTCGGTCACCGTGCCCACCGCGATCCGTGCGGCATCCATGATCGGATAGCCATAAATCCCGCAACTGATCGCGGGAAACGCGATCGAACGCACGCCGTTGGCTACCGCAAGCTTCAGGCTTTCGGTGTAGCAGCTCGCCAACAGTTCCGGCTCACCATGTTTCCCATCGCGATAGCGCGGGCCAACGGCGTGGATCACGAACTTCGCCGGCAACCGATAGGCCTTGGTGATTTTTGCTTGTCCGGTTGGACAGCCGCCGAGTGTGCGGCACTCCTCCAGCAATTGCGGGCCGGCCGCCCGATGGATCGCTCCATCCACGCCACCTCCGCCCAGCAACGACTGGTTCGCCGCATTCACGATGGCATCGACATTGAGTTTGGTGATATCGGCTTCGCGGACTTCGATGCGCGGCATGGCGACCCTCTCAGATCCAGTTGCGCCACTTCAGGATGGCGAGAGGAATAAGTGCACTCAGGCCGATCACGGCAAGCCCATAGCCATATCCCCATGCCCAGTCGTATTCCGGCATCGACTTGAAGTTCATGCCGTAGATTCCCGCCACCAGCACCGGTGGGACGCCAATGACAGAGACCACGGTCAGCACCTTCATCACAGTGTTCTGGGCGATATTGATGAAGCCCAGCGTGGCATCCAGCAGGAACTGCAGCTTGTCGTTGAGATGCGTGTCGAAATCGTTCAGCGAGTTGATATCACGTCGCAGTGTGCGAAGCCGCGGCTTCAACTCCTTGGGCAGCCAATCAGCGGTCGTCTCGACATACGGAACGATCCGGCCGACCCCGACCTGGCTCTCCCGAATATGCGAGACCAGGTCACCAACGCGGCCGAGTGACACGATCGTGCCCCGCAGCATCGCATCCTCGCGTTTGCGTCCACTGGCGGCTGCCATCTCGGGGCAGAAGATGCGATGGGAGATCGCTTCCAGCTCAGCCTTCACCTGCTCCAGTGCGTCGGCTTGCCGATCGACGATCGCCTCCAGCAAGGCGATCATGATGTCTGGGGCGTCGCGCACCGGCCCTGGATGCTGCATGAAACGGTCGAACAGCCGGCTCGGTGCGAACCGTACCGTGATCAGCCGCTCTGGTGAGAGGATGAGGCCAAGCGACACCGACCGCGGCTCGGTTTCCGGATGGCTGACCAGGGGCATGCTGAGATAGAGCGTGCCATCGCGCGTCGCGAGACGGCTGGAACTCTCGATCTCGCTGATCTCGGCCTCAGTCGGGACGGCCAGCCCGGTTTCCCGTGTGACGCGCTCGATTTCCTCCGGCGTCGCCTGCAGCAGATCGATCCACTGTGCATCCGACAGTGGCCCCGCAGTTTGGCGTAGCACGCCGTCGCTGCAGGCGAACGCCGTCAGCATTCAGTTCCGCGAACGATCGACCAGCGCGTTCTTGGCGATCCACGGCATCATGGCGCGCAGCTTCTCGCCGACTTGCTCGATTGGATGTTCGGCGAGGCGCCGGCGCATCGCCTTGAAGCTGGCCTGGTTCACCTTGTTCTCCAGCATCCAGTCGCGCGCGAATTTTCCCGACTGGATGTCGGCGAGCACGCGCTTCATCTCCGCCTTGGTCGCATCGTTGACGATACGGGGCCCGGACATGTACTCGCCGTATTCAGCGGTGTTGCTGACTGAGTAATTCATGTTGGCAATGCCGCCCTCGTACACGAGATCGACGATGAGCTTCACTTCGTGGACGCACTCGAAATACGCCATTTCCGGCGCGTAGCCGGCCTCCACCAGCGTCTCGTAGCCGGCCTTCATCAGCTCGACGAGACCGCCGCATAGCACGGTCTGTTCGCCGAACAGGTCGGTCTCGCACTCCTCCTTGAATGTCGTCTCGATGATGCCGGCGCGGCCGCCGCCAATCGCCGATGCATAGGACAATGCAACTTCCATCGCATTGCCCGACGGGTTCTGCGCCACCGCGACAAGGCATGGCACGCCACCGCCACGCTGATACTCGCTACGCACCGTGTGGCCGGGACCTTTCGGCGCGATCATGAACACATCGATGTCGGGGCGCGGATCCAGCAGGTTGAAATGCACGTTCAGCCCATGCGCGAACGCCAGTGCCGCACCGCTCTTCATGTTAGGCCCAAGCTTCTCGCGATACAGATCGCCTTGGCCTTCATCGGGCGTCAGCACCATCACCACGTCGGCCCATTTCGCGCAGTCAGCGGGATCCATCACCTTCAGCCCCGCCGCTTCGGCTTTCGCCACGCCAGCGGAGTTCGGCCGCAGACCGACGGCGATTTCCTTTACGCCGCTATCCTTGAGATTGTTGGCATGGGCGTGGCCCTGGCTGCCATAGCCAATGATGGCGACGCGCTTGCCCTTGATCAGGTTCACATCGGCGTCGCGGTCGTAGTAAACGCGCATCTCTCTTACTCCTGGTATCGGATAAACCTAGATGGTTCGGACGCCGCGCGCCATCGCCGCGACGCCGGTACGCGACACCTCGGCCAGGCCGAGGCGGCGCATCAGATCAATGAACGCGTCGAGCTTTTCGGTGCCGCCGGTAAGCTCGAACACGAAACTCTCGTGCGTCGCATCGACTACATGCGCACGGAACGCATCGGCGATGCGCAGCGCCTCGACGCGCTTTTCGCCCGTGCCGATGACCTTGATCAGCGCCATCTCGCGGGCGATGTGCGGGCCTTCGCGCGTCAAGTCGGCTACGCGATGGACGGGCACCAGTCGATCGAGCTGTGCCTTGATCTGCTCGATCACCATCTCGGTGCCCGAGGTCACGATGTTGATGCGGGAGCGATTGCCTTCGCTTTCCACCGGCGCGACCGTGAGGCTGTCGATGTTGTAGCCGCGGCCGGAGAACAGGCCGATAACGCGCGCGAGGACGCCTGCTTCGTTGTCCACGAGGACCGATATCGTGGCGCTGCGGAGGAGGTTGTCGGGCATGTGCGCTCCATCGTCATGGCCGGCCTCGTGCCGGCCATCAGTAGCGGCGCGCTGCCACCACGGATGGCCGGGACACGCCCGGCCATGACTTTATGGGTTAGACCAGAACGAGACCTTCGTCGGTGATGCCGGCCGCTTCGTCTTCGTGCTCTGGGCCGAGGATCATCTCGTTGTGCGCGGCACCGCTTGGGATCATCGGGAAGCAGTTCTCCTTGGGATCCACCGCGATATCGGCGATAACCGCACGATCGGTGGCAAGCATCTCGCGGATCACGTCATCGACCTGCTCGACACGTTCGGCGCGCAGGCCAACCGCGTGGAAGCTTTCGGCCAGCTTGACGAAATCCGGCAGCGCGGCGCTGTAGCTTTCGGAATAGCGCCCTCCGTGCAGCAGTTCCTGCCACTGCCGTACCATACCCATGTACTGGTTGTTCAGGATGAACACCTTCACGGGCAGCCGGTACTGCGCCAGCGTCCCCATCTCCTGGATGTTCATCAGCACGCTTGCCTCGCCGGCGATGTCGATCACCAGTGCCTCAGGATGCGCCACCTGCACGCCCATCGCAGCGGGCAGGCCGTACCCCATGGTACCGAGACCGCCGCTGGTCATCCAACGGTTTGGCTGCTCGAAGCGGAAGTGCTGCGCGGCCCACATCTGATGCTGGCCGACCTCGGTGGTGATGAATATGTCCTTCTGCACCGCGCGGGTGAGTTCGTAGAGCCGTTGGATGGCGTATTGCGGCTTGATGATCGCGCCAGGTGTCATATCCTGGGTGAACTTGAGGCTGTCCTTCGCACGCCACGCATCGATCTGGCGCCACCAGGCGGTGAGCGCCTGCGTATCGGGCGTTGTCTTGTCGGCCTGCCATGCCGCGATCAGCGCATCCAATATGCGTCCGGCGTCGCCGACGATAGGCACATCGACCGGCACATTCTTGTTGATCGACGAGCTGTCGATGTCGGCGTGGATCTTTTTCGAACCCTGACTGAACGCGTTCAGCCGTCCGGTTACTCTGTCGTCGAACCGTGCGCCAATGTTGAGCAACACATCGCAGCCGTGCATCGCCAGGTTGGCTTCATAGGTACCGTGCATACCCAGCATGCCGAGGAACTGCGGGTCGGACGCGGGGTATGCGCCGAGACCCATCAGCGTATTGGTCACCGGGAAGCCGGTCATGCGGACGAACTGAGTCAGCGCGGCCGATGCGGCGGGACCGGCATTGATCACGCCGCCGCCGGCATAGACCACAGGGCGCTTTGACTGCTTCAGCAGGTCGATCGCCTTGGCGATCTGGCCGTGGTCTGGCTCGGTCTGCGGCCGGTAGCTCGGATGCGCCGACGCTGGCGGAGCGTACGGAGCCTTGCCGATGACGATGTCCTTCGGCAGGTCGATGACCACCGGGCCGGGGCGGCCGGAACGCGCAACGTAGAATGCCTCGTGCACCACGCGGGCCAGGTCCTCGGGGCGCTTGACCAGGTAATTGTGCTTGGTGGCCGGACGGGTGATGCCGGTTGTGTCTGCCTCCTGGAACGCGTCATTTCCGATCAGGTGCGTAGGCACCTGACCGGTCAGGCAGACCACGGGGATGGAGTCCATCAGTGCGTCCACCAAGCCGGTGACCGCGTTGGTGGCGCCTGGTCCGGACGTCACAAGCACCACGCCGACTCTGCCGGTCGAGCGCGCGTAGCCCTCCGCCGCGTGCACGGCGCCCTGTTCGTGGCGCACGAGCACGTGGCGGATGGCGTTCTGCTGGAACAGCGCATCGTAAATCGGCAATACCGCGCCGCCAGGATACCCGAAGATGACCTCTACGCCCTGGTCCTTCAGGGCGTGGAGGAGAACTTCTGCTCCCGAGCGGGTCGCGTCTGCCGACATAACGTGGGCTCCAGGGTGAGAGGGGGGCGCACCGATAAGCCGGATGGTGCGATGCGTCAACCCAGCCCTTCAATAAATGCGCAAAATTCCGGCTGATTTCTTTCCAAAAATTTCGCAAAGCCCGCGAACCGCGCACGGATCGTGTGTGTGCGGGCAGGCTCTGTCATCTCATGATGCCTGAGCCACGTCGCTTGCCGCTTGGTGTACTGGCCGGTGACGAGTTCGATCCTACGACATGCTTCCTCCAGGCTGATCTCACCATTGAGATGCGCACAGAGTTCGGGGACGCCATGGGCGCGCATCACCGGCAGCGCTGGATCAAGGTTGAGGGTTAGCAATGCGCGGACTTCGTCAAGCGCGCCGCCTTGCAACATGGCCGCCAAGCGAGCGGCGATCGCGATACGTAATTCCGCTCGTGGCGGGTCGAGCAAGATCGCGGCGAACCGCCATGGCGCCGGCGGGCCCGCGCTGCTTTGCCAGGCAGCCAGACCGCGGCCAGTCCCGATCCAGACCTCCCACGCGCGGGCAACGCGCTGGCTGTCGGTCGGGCGGAGGCGCGCTGCCGTGTCCGGATCGACTACCGCCAGACGGGCGTGCAGCGCGCCCGGTCCGATTTCCTTCAGCAGGCGGCGCGCTTCGTCACGCGCCTGCGCACCTGGATCGGGGATTTCGGCCAGGCCGGCGGTGAGCGAAGCAAGGTAGAGGCCCGTCCCGCCAGTGAGTATCGGGAACCGACCAAGCGCATGCGCCCGGTCCATTTCCGCGAGTGCTGCCTCGCGCCACCACGCGACGCTGCCGGCTTCAGCCGCCGCGCGGACACCATAAAGCGCATGTGGAACACGGGCCTCTTCCTCTTGTGTCGGCCGCGCGGTCAGGACGCGCAAGTCGCGATACACTTGCATCGCGTCCGCGTTGATGATCGTGCCGCGCAGGCGTTCGGCCAATTCGAGCGCCATCGCCGACTTTCCGCTGGCCGTCGGTCCCGCGACGATTAGCGCGAGCGGCGGCATTTGCCCCGCCTGTCATTGTGAGCGAAGCGAAGCAATCCCCAGCGTGAGTACGCACCTTCGCTGGGGATTGCTTCGTCGCTCCGCTCGCAATGACACCGGGTCAGGCCATTGCCTTCTTTAGGTTCTCATCCAGCTTGGCCAGGAAGTCCTGGGTGTTCATCCACGGCTGGTCTGGCCCGATCAGCACCGCGAGGTCACGCGTCATGAACCCATCCTCCACCGTGCCGATGCACACATTCTCCAGCGTCTCGGCGAAGCGGGTCACGTCGGGCGTGTTGTCGAACCGGCCGCGATAGATCAGCCCGCGCGTCCAGGCGAAGATCGAGGCGATCGGATTGGTGGATGTCTGCTTGCCTGCCTGGTGCTGACGGTAGTGGCGCGTGACAGTGCCGTGCGCCGCCTCGCTCTCCACCGTCTTGCCGTCGGGCGACAGCAGCACCGATGTCATCAGGCCAAGTGAACCGAACCCTTGCGCCACGACGTCCGACTGGACGTCCCCGTCGTAGTTCTTGCACGCCCACACATAGCCGCCGTTCCACTTGAGCGCGCACGCGACCATGTCGTCGATCAGCCGATGCTCGTATGTCAGGCCCTTCTTCGTGAACTCGTCCTTGAACTCCGTTTCGTAGATACGCTGAAATATATCCATGAAGTAGCCGTCGTATGCCTTCAGGATCGTGTTCTTGGTTGAGAAGTAGAGCGGCCAGCCGCGCTGGATGGCGTAATTGAAGGAGGCGCGGGCGAAGCCCTCGATGCTCTCCAGCGTGTTGTGCATCGCCATGGCGGCGCCGCCCTGTTTGAACTCGTGCACGTCAAGGGTCTGCGCGGCACCGCCACCGGCGGGCTGGTAGGTCAGAGTGACTTTCCCAGGGCCGGGGATCTTCATCTCTGTGGCCCGGTAGATATCTCCGTAGGCATGGCGGCCGATCACGATCGGCTGGGTCCAGTGCGGCACCAGGCGCGGCACGTTGCGGCAGATGATCGGCTCCCGGAAGATCGTCCCGTCCAGGATGTTGCGGATCGTGCCGTTGGGGCTGCGATACATGCGCTTCAGGTTGAATTCGCGCACCCGCGCCTCATCGGGCGTGATAGTGGCGCACTTCACGCCGACGCCGTATTGACGGATCGCATTGGCAGCGTCGATCGTGACCTGATCGTCTGTCTTATCCCGGTATTCGATCCCGAGGTCGAAATACTTCAGGTCGATATCCAGGTAAGGCAGGATCAGCTTGTCCTTGATGAAACCCCAGATGATGCGGGTCATCTCATCCCCGTCGAGCTCGACGACTGGGGTCTTCACCTTGATCTTTGCCATCCTGTCCTCGTCCTAGGAATTGAGCCGGCTCCCGCCGAAACCGGGGGTCCGAAAGTGGCCGGAACTTCGCACTGGCGCGGAGCAGGAGCAAGCGGCCGCGCCCCTTCTTCGTTGTAATTTGGCTCCTGAAATGTTTATGCAGGGGTCGCGGCGATAGACCGTGCGGGGAGTGTCCCAGCGCGCTTCGGGATGGTTCCGTATGCGAGGGGACAATGCACCGGATACGCGTCAGTCAGCTTGCGGGGCTTCTCGGCATCCTGGCCGCCACCGCGACACTGATCGCCCTCACCTGGATCGGGACGGTCACTGCCGTCCGGAACCAGTGTGCCGAGGCCGAGGCGGGTGTGATCGCCAGCGTTACCAACCAGGCGGCGGTGTTCCAGGAACGGCTTCGAGTCGATCTGCTTGAGATAGAGGAGGATCTGGGTGTGCTCGGCCACGCCTGGATGTCAGACCCGGACCACTTCCACCTGCGGCCCTGGCGCAATCATCTGGTGCTCTTCAACGAGATGAGTACCGAGGTGTTCCTCACTGACGAAAGCGGCATTGTCCGAGACGACACCGTTGCGGATGCCATCGGCAAGTCGGTGAGCGACCGGGAGTTTTTCCGCCATCAGGCGGCGAAATCGCCCAGCGAGGACACAATGTTTGTCAGCGGCAGCATGACGGGCGTGCTGGCTCCATACTGGCACATCAATCTGGCCCGTTCGCTTCGCCGCGCCGACGGCTCTTTTGCTGGTGTCATTGTGGCTACCCTCCCGATCGACGCGATTGGCAGCTTCTACCAGGTGGCAAACATCGGGACGCGCGGCCTGATCGCGGTAATTGGACTGCAACAGGGCCAGGTGCGTCTGGTCGTCGGACCGAAGACGGTCGATCCAGGCAGCAGCGTCGCCGGGAGCGATATGTTCGATGCCATGCGGCGGGGTCCAAACTCGGTTTGGATTGGCGCCACGGCCTTCGATGGCATCCAGCGGGTCCATGGCTTCCGGAAATTGCCGGATCGGGATCTCGCGGTGGTGGTCTCCGTCGATCACGCCGAAGCCATGCAGGCGACTGACACGTGGGCGAAGGGCGCTTACCTATTTGCCGCCGGCACGACGTTGCTGCTGTTGGTGCTGGCTTGGATCCTCATTCAGGCACTGGAGGTCGCACGCCGCCGGGCCACATTGCTGGCGCGCGAGCGAGCGGAGCTCGCGCAAGCCAACACCGAACTGGCGGAAGCGAAGGCGCGGGCGGACCACAAGGCCGCCCGGCTGGAAGCGACGCTTTCCGGTATGACCGATGGCGTGGTGATGCTGGACGGCGACATGCGGCTACTGGAGTGGAACCAACGTTTTCCCGAAATCGCCGGCGTCCCGGCCGAAATCCTGCGCGTTGACATGCCGGTGGAGGACATCCTGCGGGCGCAGGCACAGTCGGGCCAGTTCGGGCCGGTTGACATCGAGGCGGAGGTGGCGCGGCGCGCGACGAACCTGCGAGCTGGCATTTACTCCGACACCATCGAGCGTACGCGGCCTGACGGCGCTGTGCTGGAGCTGCGGCGAAATCAGCTCCCGGACGGTGGCTTTGTCACGCTGTACACCGATATCACTGAGCGCCGGGAATCGCTGAACGCGCTGCGTGCCGCCAACGCTCTGGCCGAGGCGGCGCGAACTGCAATGTCGCGCTTTGTCGCCATCGTTTCACACGAGATCCGCACGCCGCTGAACGCGCTGCTGAACACGCTCGATCTTTTAGCCGACAGCGGCATTGCCGGCGCGCAGCGGGTGCTGCTGGACATGGCGCAGCAATCCGGACAGGCACTTCTGGCGCTGACCAACGATATTCTCGAAATGTCGCGAATGGAGGTGGGCCAACTGACGCTTCGCCCCACCCTGTTCGCACTGCGTCCGTTGATCGCGAGCATCGTTGACATGTTCGGCGCTCAGGCGGGGGAACGGCGGATCGTGCTGCGAATGTCGATCGCCCAAGACGTGCCGGATCAGCTCTATGAGGACGCCGGAAGACTGCGACAGGTGCTGATCAACCTGCTGTCGAACGCAATCAAGTTCGCTGCCAGCGGCGAAGTTCGTGTCACCGCCGATGTATACGAGGTGTCCGGCCAAAGACTGCTACGCCTGGCAGTGCGCGATCAGGGCCCGATCATTTCCAAGGGGGATAGCTCTCATCTGTTTGAGCCGTTTTCGCGCCTGGACGAAAACGCCGGGCCAATCGGTACCGGCCTTGGGCTCGCGATCTGCCGGCATTTGGTGGCGCTGATGGATGGCGAAATCGGCTGCTCGGTCTGGCAAACGGCTGGGCGGGATGCGGGAAACGAGTTCTGGCTGACAATTCCGATACGGCCGCTGCCAGATACAGCGACGGCTAACCCGACCGTCAGTTCCGGGTATCTGCGGCGGAAGCTGCCGCGGACTCGCGTCCTGCTGGTGGAGGACATCTTCGCCAACCAATTTGTCACCGCCACCCTGCTGCGCCGGGAGGGCCACTCGGTGGATCTGGCCAGCAGCGGCGGCGAGGCAATCAGTGCCGTGGAAAGCCGCCCATACGACCTGATCCTGATGGACATCTTCATGCCAGGGATCAACGGGCTCGAGACCGCGCGGCGTATTCGTGGGATGCAGGGACCTGCCGGCAAAGTCCCCATCCTCGCCCTGACCGCGAACGCATGGTCTGAGGATCAGGAAGTATACGCGGCGGCGGGCATGAACGGGACGTTGGGCAAACCGGTCTCTCTGCACGAGCTGCTTGACGCAATTGCCAAGCACGTCTGGCCGCATCGAGGTGTGCCGCTCGAGGTACTGGGGGGCGTGCAGGACCCTCCAGTCCCGTCGGTGCTGTCATCTTCGCGTCTGGCAGAGCTGCGTGCGGCACTGCCTGCCACGAAGCTGTCCAGTCTGGTCGAGGAGTTCCTGCTCGAGCTGTCGGAACGCTTTTCGTTCTTGCGGGAAGCACTGGGGCGGAGGGACGCTGACCAGGTCCATGCGCATGCTCACGCCATGGCGGGAATGGCAGCACAATATGGCATGGCCGTACTCGACACTCGCCTGCGCGTGCTGATGCGGATTGGCGACGAGTTGCCGCCGGACACCGCCGAACTGGCTCGGCAGGTCGAGTGGGAGATGCTGCGCGCAGCGCGCGCGCTGCGCGAGGCGTTCCGGATCGAAGTAGTCTGAGCGGCTTTTCAGGCGTTCTTAATCCCCCACCGCTAGCCTGCACCGCATGATCTCTCCTGCGACACTGGCGGCATTCTCAACCCAGCCGGAGCTTGGACTGACATCCCCAATTCATCGCGTGCGAGGCTTGACCGAGCAGGCGCCGAGTCCGACTGCTTCACCGGGACCGGCAAGTCTGGCCCCACCTGCACGCAATGGCATTGCCGAACCGAGCCGGCCGTTGCCGCGAGGGTCGCTGCTCGATCTCTCGGTATGATCCGGGCGAAAGGGATTGATCCGGCGCGACGAACGCGCGATTTTTGGTCCATGCCGGAATTCGTCAGACGGGTTCCCGAAGGTGACAATCGCGAGCGCCTCATCTGCGCCGATTGCGGTCACATCGCGTACGAAAATCCCAAGATCGTCGTCGGCTCGGTGGTGGTGTCGGGCGAGTCCATCCTGATGTGCCGGCGTGCCATCGAACCGCGGCGCGGTTTCTGGACCCTGCCAGCCGGCTATCTGGAACATGGCGAGACCCTCGAAGAGGGGGCGGCGCGCGAGGCATGGGAGGAAGCACGGGCCGACATCGCGCTGGACGGGATTCTTGGCGTTTTCACCATCAGCCGCATCGGCCAGGTGCAGGTGATCTTCCGCGCTCGCTTTACCGCGCCGGAAGCGCCGCAATTCTCAGCCGGACCCGAAAGCCTGGACGTGGCGCTGTTTTCCTGGCCGCAGATCCCGCGCGGCGAGATCGCCTTTCCTTCAGTTTTCTGGGCGCTGGATGCCTGGCGAAATGCGGGCGCCGGACCACTTGGCGTACCAGCGGGCAACCCGAAGAGTGACCCACGCGGCACGCGACGCGAATTGTTTACCGCGTCGGAGAGTGCGCCGTGAGGCGGTTCGCCCTGATCCTAGGCGCGTTGCTGTTGACCACGGGCGCGGGGCCTTCCCGTTCCCTGCCAGTGCCGCCGATCCCGCCGGCGCACCCGCCTGCCGGCCAGTCCGCACCAGTGCCCGATCGCGACATTCAGGCGCCGGTGGAGACCGCCTCACAGGGGACTACCGTCGTGCCGCAGGATTTCCGTTTTCGGCAGTTCAACCAGAGCTTGGCCTATCCACCCGGCTCGCGGTTCGCGACCAGCGAGGACAAGCGACCGATCCAGACGCCAGGCCTGACTCTGCGGGTCCCGCTGCAATAGGTCCGGAGCAGCGCTTCGTTTCTTCCTGCGTGACGTATGATCCAGATCAACCAAGCCGCCGAGAGGAACGCGTATAAGTCGACCAGACCGCAGCCGCAGCAGGAAGGATTGGTCGATGGCTCTGAAAGATATCGTGGTACATCTCGGCGCCACGCCGCGCAGCAAAGCGCGGCTCGAGGTGGCTTCCCGTCTGGCGATGCAGCATGGCGCGCACCTCGTCGGCGTGCATGTGATCGACATTCCCTCGGCGAACTACTTCTACGGCGCGGCGATGCCATTCGTGCCGGCCAATCCCGAAGAAATAGTCGAGCGCATCCGGGCGGAAGCGGTCGAGGCCGCGGCTCCAGTGGAGGCTGCCTTCCGCGAGTGCCTGCGGCGCAATGGCATCGAGGGCGAGTGGCGTCTCGTCGAGGGCTCGCCACCGCCCACGGTCGCGCTCCATGCCCGCTACGCCGATTTGTGCATCGTCGGCCAGCCCAACCGCGATGAGCCGCAGGACGCCGACGCGGTTACGGTCACCACGGTGATGACCTCCGGCCGGCCGGTATTGGCCATCCCGTTCGCGGGCGAATTCCCCACCATTGGCGAACGCGTTCTGGTGGCCTGGAACGCCAGCCGCGAGGCTGCACGCGCTCTGCACGATGCGATGCCGCTCCTGACCGGAGCGAAGCAGGTGACCGTTCTTGCCATTAATCCGCAGCGCGGCGTCGGCGGACATGGCGATGTACCGGCGGCCGACATCTCGCTCCACCTCGCGCGTCATGGCCTGAAGGCGCAGGCGGCGCATACGGTGGCGAAGGATATCTCCGACGGCGAGGCGCTGCTGTCCTATGCGGCCGATATCGGCGCCGATCTCATCGTTGCCGGCGCATACGGGCATTCGCGGGCACGCGAGCTGGTATTCGGCGGGGTCACGCAGACCCTGATCGCGGAGATGACCGCGCCGGTGCTCTTCTCACACTGAGCCTCACCACTCGAAGCGAGGGATGGTCGCGATGGGTGCGACGCCTTCCGCCCTCGCTGCCGTATCCGCCTTCGCGAGGTCGTAGGATCCCGCATCGTCGACCAGAGCGGCGCCGTGAATCCCGCTGAGCACCCAGCATGCGGCGATGTCCACACCCGCCGCGCCGGCGATGTCGGTGTGCAGCGCGTCTCCCACGGCAAGGACACGTTCGACTGGCAGGCCGAGGCTTTGCAGCACCGGCTGATAAATCGCCGGATCAGGCTTGCCGATTGATCGCACGTCGCCGCCGAGTTGCTGATAGTGCAACGCGAGCGATCCGGCACACAGCACGCGGACCCCGCCACGGATCACCTGAAGGTCCGGGTTGGCGCAGATCATCGGCAGGTGGTGCCGGGCGCAGTCCTGCAGCACCGGTTCGAACTCCGACATCTCTGTCGGATTGCGGTGATCGTCCGGCCCGGTGTTCAGCACGAAATTGGCTTCGGCTGGGTCCTCGACCTTGATCAGCGGCAGCCCTTCGATGATGCCGCGGTCGCGCTCGGGGCCGAGATGAAACACGCGTTGACCGAGCTCCGCCCACCACAGATCCGGTGGACGCTGCAATGCACGCCTTACGGCTTCACCGCTGGTCAGGATGTCGGTGTAGAGGTCGTCCGAGATGCCCATCCGCCGCATCAGCGCCTGCGCCGCCTCATTGGGACGCGGCACATTGGACAACAACAGCGTCTGCTTGCCGGCCTCGCGCAGGCGGGCAAGACAATCGACGGCATGCGGGAATGCGTTCACGCCATCATGGATGACGCCCCACAGATCGAGGATGAAGCCGTCGAATCTATCGGCGAGGGGGGCGAAACCGGGCAAGTGTTCCATCGGCGCTATTGTGCCAGACGTTCCGCATCCTTGCCCACCGCGTCCTGCACGCGGGCGAAGCCGCCGGAATGCATGGCGGCGCGGAGTTCTCTTTTGAGCCGCGGGATCAGAGCCGGGCCGGCATAGGCAAACGCGGTATAGAGCTGCACCAATGTTGCGCCGGCGCGGATCTTGGTCAGCGCCTGTTCGCCCGTGGACACACCCCCGACGCCGATCAGCACGAGGCGACCCCGCGACAACAGGAAGGCGCGCGCGAGCACGCGGGTGGAAAGCTCGAACAGGGGAGGGCCGGACAGGCCGCCTGCTTCATGAGCCTCCGATGAACGCAGTCCTGGGGGCCGCGAGATCGTGGTGTTGGACACGATCAGCCCCTGGACGCCCTCCGCCACGCAGGTTTCCACCAGCGCTGCCAGCGCGTCGTCGCTGATGTCTGGCGCTATTTTCACGAGCACAGGCGGCCGGTGCGGCACCTGATCAGCGACAGCGCGCAGGATCGACCGCAACTGCGCCTCGCCCTGAAGGTCGCGCAGCCCCGGCGTGTTCGGTGAGGAGACGTTGATCACTGCGTAGTCTGCGTGCGGCGCAACGGCCGCGATCAGCGCCGGGTAGTCGCGCTCCGGTTCGGCGCCTTCCTTGTTGATGCCGACATTGGCGCCCAGGATGACGTTGCCGCGCGGACGTCGGGCCAGCCGAGAGAGATAGGCGTCGAGACCGGCATTGTTGAAGCCCATGCGATTGATCACCGCGTTGTCCTGTTCGAGGCGGAACAGCCGCGGTCGCGGATTGCCCGGCTGCGGGCGTGGCGTCGCGGTGCCAGCTTCTATGAGGCCGAAGCCCAGGCGCATCAGGGCGCCGATGGCGATCGCGTTCTTGTCGAAACCGGAGGCGAGGCCGATGGGGTTGGTGAAGCGCAACCCAAGAGTGTCGATTGCGAGTGTCGGGTCATCATCGACCGGCGCGTGACCTGCGAGACCCAGACGCAGGGCGAGCAGGGCGATGTCGTGTGCGCGCTCTGCATCCAACCGGCGGAGCAGCGGCATGAGGGCCGAGGCGAGGGCTGGTGTCATGACATGTGACTACAAAAGAATAACACGGATTGCACCGATGGGGTCACGGATTACGCGGAGCCCCGGTGGAATCCGTGTTATGCTTTCTTCCGCCATGGAAAATTACTGCGCCTCCGCAGGCCAGCCGCGCGGGGATAGGTGGTGGCGCAGATCAAGCGTAGATGCGATCTGCATACCGACGCTCTTGGCGTACTCCATCAGCGTGTTCAGCGCCTCCCCTGTGGGCGGCGCATCGTGCAAATCCCAGGTGATGAACAGCGCTCCCAGCATGCGCGCCTGAATGTCGATGACCGGGCACGCCACGTATGCATTCGCACCCAGCGCATCGAGCCGCGCCTTTACGCCGAGGTTCGTCTCGCTTCCGGCCGAACCCATGTAGCACCGGCCAGCCAGCAGAGCGGGAAGGAACGCGTTCCAGTCTGACAGCGGCTGATTGAGTGGCAGAACACCCACAGAATGACCCGGCGCGGCCACCGCATTGGTAATGTCGAAGCGCAGCAGTGCCACGCCTGTCACGCCGGTGACACCGTTATGCACCACCCCCAGCCGCACGCGCGCCGCCGATGCTGCCCGCAGCAGAAGCGCCTGGAGCAATTGGTCGATCAGCTTGTCGGTCTGCGCCGACTGACGCAATTCCGCCTGAAGCGTCGCCGCCTCCAGCTCGTGTTCATGCTCGGCGCGAAAGGCGCGCGTATCCACGAATGCCACGCGCAATCCGGCGGCGATGCTGCCTTCGTCGCGCACATGCCAGCCGGCATACAGGAACAGCAGCATCGCGACCGTGACCAGCGGCTGGACCAGCAGCGCCGTGATTGGCTGCCCCAGGTTCAGCAGCAGCTCGAGTGTCAGCCTAGTGAGGCGAACGATATCCAGCATCTGTCGCGGATCTCCGGGCGCGGCGACGGCGCTTGCTTCATCGGCGCGAGGCTTCGACGATGGCGGGCATGTGGGATGAGCCATATCTCGAGACGTGTTGCCGTTCGGCGCTGCACCGGCTGGTGCTGAGTGGAGAGACGGGGCGGCCCGCGGGGATGAAGGACGGCCCGTGCCTGACACGTCTTATGGCGATGGGCCTGGCGAGGGACCGCACGGACGGCCGCTACTTCCTCACCGAGGCCGGCCGTGATCGGCATGCGCGCGAGGTGCTGAAGCGGCCGGTGCAGGCCCGATAGCGGTTCAGGGTCAGGCGAGCGGAGCGGTGGCGACCTCACCGCTGGCGCCGGGAGCGATTGTCAGAATGCGACCGCCATCGGCCGCCGATACCATCATCAGGTCGCCGTCCGCGAGCATGTCAGCGGCATCGGCGAAGAAGTCGACCGTCTCCACCTGTTCGAGCCGATCGCGGCCGGCCTTGTAGTGCCAGAGGGTGAAGCCGTTCGCGTAGGCGAGCACTGAGAGATTGCGGATGGCGAAGGCCATGGGCTGTGTGTCCCTTCGGGCAAAAAAGAAGGGCCACCGCGGGTGCGGCAGCCCTTGAGGTTTGAGGAGGAGAAAGGTCAGCGGGCGGAGTCCGCCCGGTGACCGTCACAGATTAGGGAATGACGAGGAGTAATGTCAAGAATATTTTCCTTACCAACAAATGAACGCCGAGACATCACCCGACAATGCCCTTCGCCCGCAGGGGCCATTCCAGCCGCTCCAGCGCCTCCCGCCACAACCTCCAGTCGCAGCGCTCGCCAGCGAAGGCCGGGTTGGGTGCGATCTGGCGCTCGCCCCAGATCCGCAGAATGCGCGCGTGGATCAGGTCGATGCGGCGCCGTCGATAAAGACCGTCCAGGCACTTCACCACGTCGTCCGGCTCACACGGACGGGCAGTTCGGCCTAGACTGGCCGTGTACCGCGCGCCTTCGCGTCGCGCCATCAGGCCCGCCATGGTCCAGAACCATGCTTCCTCGGCATCCCTGAATGGTTCGAAGCGTCGCTGTGGGCCCCGCAGGCGACCCGTGTCGGACAGGCTTTGGCTGGCGCGGGCAACCATCGTCGTCTCCTTG
>CAYRTL010000010.1:0-70267 GCA_964427005.1 uncultured Acetobacteraceae bacterium | reverse complement strand
ATTTGTCCGGCCGGATTGCGGCGAGGTGAAACAAGCGCGCTAAAGAGGCCAGCGGACAGCCTTCTCGGGGTTTACGCTGCTCCATCGGTCGGGCCACCAGTTCAGAAGGGCCCAGACAATGGCAACCGATCCTACCAAATACCGGACCGCCACCCGCCTCGTGCAAGGTGGTCTCCAGCGCAGCCAGCATGGTGAGACAGCCGAGGCGCTCTACCTCACGTCAGGCTATGTCTATGACGATGCCGAACAGGCAGAGGGCACATTCGCCGGGACGGTCGAGCATTATCAGTATTCACGCTTCGCCAATCCGACGATTTCGATGCTGGAGCAGCGGCTATGCCTCATCGAAGGAGCCGAGGAATGCCGCACCACGGCAACCGGCATGGCGGCGGTGAGTGCGGCGTTGCTCGCGCATCTGAAGACCGGCGATCGCGTCGTCGCGTCCCGCGCGCTATTCGGCTCGTGTCACTGGATCATTTCGACGCTGCTGCCGAAGTTTGGCATTGCGAGCGAATTCGTCGATTGCGCCGATCTCTCGCAGTGGCGGGCGGCGTTGTCGCGTCCGGCACAGCTCGTTCTGCTGGAATCGCCATCGAACCCAATGCTGGAGCTGGTTGATCTGCGTGCGGTCGCGGATCTGGCGCATGCGGCGGGCGCGATCGTGGTGGTGGACAATGTGTTTGCTACGCCCTTGCTGCAGCAGCCGCTGAACTTCGGCGCTGATGTGGTGGTGTATTCCTGTACCAAGCATATTGACGGGCAGGGGCGCGTGATGGGTGGCGCGGTGCTGGGCAGCCGCAAGTGGGTAACCGAAACGTTGCAGCCGTTCATTCGTAACACGGGTCCGGCAATATCGCCGTTCAACGCCTGGGTGTTGCTGAAGGGGCTGGAGACGCTGTCATTGCGCATTGACGCCGGCTCGCGCAGCGCAGCGGCAATCGCAGATTTCCTCGCCGCACGGTCGGAGGTGACACGCGTCTGGTATCCGACGCGCAATGATCACCCGCAGCAGACGCTCGCTCGGAAGCAGATGAGCGCGGGCGGCACCGTGGTGACCTTCGAGGTGGCCGGCGGCAAGGACGCCGCGTTCAGCGTCATGAATTCATTCGGGTTGATTGCAGTTTCCAACAATCTCGGTGATTCCAAGTCGCTGGCAACGCATCCCGCCACCACGACGCATATGCGTATCGGAGCTGAAGAGCGAGCGAAACTCGGCATCACCGATGGGGTGATCAGGCTCTCCGTTGGCCTCGAGGATGTCGAGGACCTGAAAGACGATTTGGCACAGGCGCTGGAAACGATAAACGACGTAACCGCCCAGGCAGCCGACTGAGGTTCGCTGATTGCAAATGCCGCCGACTGGACAAGGGTCAGCCTCTTCCGTTGAATCCTCGCTGCGGAGGCAACAGGACCTGCCATGGCGGAAGCGTATTCGAAGACCACACGCAACGTTCGCGTCACCGTTCGGTCCTTCTATCTGGAGGATCAGTCGCAACCGGACGAAAGCCACTACGTCTGGGCGTACCGGGTGAAGATCGAGAACCAGGGACGCGAGCCGGTGCAGTTGCTTCGTCGGACCTGGCAGATCACAGACGCACGCGGCCGTACGCAGCACGTGCATGGCGCCGGAGTTGTGGGCGAGCAACCGCTGCTGGAGCCGGGTGAGAGTTTCGAATACACCTCGGGCACGCCGCTCGACACCCCGTCGGGCTTCATGGTTGGGGCCTACCATATGGTCGTGCCCTCATCCGGCGAGAACTTCGACGTGGCGATTCCCGCATTTAGCCTGGACAGTCCACACCAGGGCGGTAGGCTGCATTGAGCGCTCTCGGGGTTGTGTACCCTCGCGCTTGGTCTATATCCCGACTGGCGGCGTCAGGAATTCAGCGCCGCTGTCCACCAACCCGGGGAGGAATTCCGCGGTGAACATCATTGCGACCGGCAGCCCGATTGCTGCGGACAACGCAGCCTCGACTGGCCGGCCGACCCGTGAGGAGGCGGAGGAGGCGATCCGGACGCTCCTGCGCTGGGCCGGCGAAGACCCAACCCGCGAGGGGCTAATCGACACGCCCGCACGCGTTGCCCGCGCCTATGAGGAGTTCTTCTCCGGCTACGAAGTTGATCCAGTGGCGCTGCTGGAGCGGACGTTCGAGGAGACGGACGGCTACGACGAGATTGTCCTGCTGCGGGACATCCGGCTGGAGAGCCACTGCGAACACCACATGGTGCCGATAATAGGTCGCGCCCACGTGGCGTATCTGCCGCATAGGCGGGTGGTCGGCATCAGCAAGCTGGCGCGGGTGGTGGACGCCTATGCCCGGCGGCTCCAGATCCAGGAGAAGCTGACCGCCCAGATCGCCAGTACCATCCAGCAGGTGCTTGAACCCCGCGGGGTGGCGGTAGTGATCGAGGCGGCACATCAGTGCATGACAACGCGCGGCGTCCACAAGCCGGGGGTGACCATGGTCACGAGCCGAATGCTCGGCGCCTTCCGCGACGATCCGACGACGCGGCGCGAGGTGCTGGCCATGATGAGTAACGGCAGGGCAGCGGGCAACGAGCACTGACGCCCGCTGCCCACCGATGCCTGTCAGGCCTGGTGGAAGACCAGCGTCCTGACTTCGATGCTCTCGCGCGGCAGAACGTCGGCCGGCGCGGTTGGATCCTCGAACGCGGTGTGCGGTGCAAAGCGCGCACGCCCGTCATTCGCTGAATCAAAGCACTTCAGCAGCAGGGCTTCGCTTGGCTGCATCTCCGGAACGTAGAACCAGCGGTGCGCCGGGTTGTAGGTGACGCCGTAGGTCTCGCCCACTCGGTTTCGATACACCAGATCTGACGGCACCAGGTCGCTCTCCGCCACCGAGCCCGCATCACAGACAGCGAGCGGCGCATCGCGCAGCGGACCGCGTATAGGCCGCCACAGGTTGATCACCTGCACCCGGCCGTGGAGCAGCTCTTCTGCTTGGTCGCCGAAGAAGTCGCGAACACGCTGGGGGCCAGATCTCGCCGTATGATCGACATGTACGCGTGTAGCCGGCTGACGCGGCGCGCCCGCTGCGCGGTCGTCAACGCCTGGGACACGCTTCCGGAGCGTGTGGTCGAAGATGAAGACCTTGCTGGCACCGGTCGCTTCGGCGATCACGCGCTGCACTTCGGGGTAGTAGACCCGTCGCAGTTCCTCCTCGTCCCAGAAGTCCTGGACAGCGCTTTGCTGCTTGAGGACAGCGAAGCCTTCCCGGTCGAGCGAGATGTCGGCGGCTGCCGGACGCGCATCGTGTATCGCCACCACATGCGTATCGCTGGTTGAATTTGATCGCGACACGCCAGGCGGTGGATCGAAAGTGTAGTTGCGCGGGCGTTCGGCCATAGGCGCGAGATAGTTCAGTGGGGCCTGGACGAATGGCAGGGTGTTCAGGCGAGCGGTCATTCCTTGTCCTCCTCTTTTCGTTCCATCGGTCAGCACGGCGGTGGCGCCCGCCAGAACTGGGCATTGAGTTCGCGATATACGTCCGCCCTGGTGGCGCCGAAGTCGGCTAGCTCACGGTCGTTGAGGCTTGCCAGCAGCTCCCTTTCCCGGACCCGGTGGCGCCATTCGCGCACGGTCTCGATCATCCGGGCGAGCAGCCTGCGGCGGCGGCGTGTCCGTGGCAGCGCAGAAACCTGAGAATTTGTCAGCGATGGAAGGACCAAGCCAACCATGGCACGTGCTCCTGAAGAACTGTGAGTGCACGCAACATGGGGGGCCAAATGATTGCCCGCAAAGGATACTTTGTCAGCCTTCACATGAGGCGATCTCATGGATAAATGTGGCCAATGACAGCGCTTCCATCACTGAACGGCCTGCGCGCATTCGAGGCGGCAGCACGCCACCTCAGCTTCACGCGCGCCGCCGCCGAACTGAACGTAACGCAGACCGCCATCAGTCACTTGATCCGCCGGCTTGAGGAACAACTGGGCGTTCCTCTGTTTGTCCGCCGCAACCGTGCGCTTGCCCTGACCCGCGAAGCGGAAGCTTACCTGCCCTCTGTCAGTAGCGCCTTCGATGACCTTCGCCGCGCGACCGAGCGGCTGCGCCGAACGGACCGGGAAGGGCTGCTGACCGTCAGTACCACGGCCTCCCTCGCCGCGAAGTGGCTGGTCACCCGGGTGGCAGCGTTTCAGGATGCCTACCCGGGCATCGAGGTCCGCATCACCACGTCCTCTCATCTGGTCGATTTCGAGCGTGAGGAGGTGGACGTCGCTGTGCGATACGGCCGCGGCAATTGGCCGGGTCTGCGCACCGACTGGCTGATGGCTGAGGGTATGTTCCCCGTGTGCAGTCCATCGCTGCTGACGGGCGAGCATCCGCTGCTCAGCCCGGAGGACCTCGAGCATCAAACGCTGTTGCACGCCACCGTGTCACGCGAGGATTGGCAGCTCTGGCTCACCGCTGTCGGCTTGCCGGTGTCGCTCGCCACGCGACGGGGCCTAAGTTTCGACCAGAGCTTCATGGCCATTCAGGCTGCGGTGGAAGGCCTGGGCGTCGCACTCGGTCGGACGCGTTTCGTCGAGGCCGACATCGCCGCCGGCCGGTTGGTGGTGCCGTTCAACGTCGTGTTGCCGGCCGACGCCGGCTTCTACATTGTCGCGCCCGAGGCAACTGCCGACACGCCCAAGATCGCGTTATTCCGCGAGTGGCTGATCAGCTCAGTCGGTCCTGGAGCGGTCGCGCCGCCACCACCGCAGTGATGCGGTTGCCGCTCGGCCCGGCGCATGGCACCGTCCGGCGTCAACTGAATGCAGCCAGTGAGTGCCGTCCGTGACATTGATCATCGCCAGTCGGCCAAACGTCTATTCATCGAGTCCGCTCGACCGTATAGCAGCGAAGCGCGAGGACGCTGCCTGGATCGAACAGCGACTCCACGATCCAGACACGTTGTTCGTGCCGGTCTGGCGCAACCGCAATCTAGTGCGCGGCATGGATGACGGCGCGCCGGAGGCCGTATTTATCTCCGGGGAGATGGCTCATGCGCTGCGCATGCAAGGCGGGCCGTGGGCGTTTCTCGGCCTGCATGACGGTTTGGCGATCTTCGCCGTGGATATCAGTTCGACTGAGGATCCGGTGCCGCTTCTGCCCGAGGAGCTGGGCAAATTCGTGGACCTGCGCTCTGTCGGGTGGGGCGTCGCGCGGCCGGAAGCGTCCATCCTCGCGCATGCGCGTGGGTTGATGCATTGGCGAGCGCGACATCGGTTTTGCGGCGTGTGCGGCGCCGTATGTGACGCCCGGAGCGCTGGTCATATGATGGTCTGCACGGCATGCGAGGCGCAGCATTTCCCACGCACCGATCCCGCGGTGATCATGCTGGTAACGCGAGGCGATCGCGCACTGCTGGGTCACTCGCAACGCTTCCCGCGCGCCAACATGTATTCGACGCTGGCTGGCTTTGTGGAACCTGGCGAAACGCTTGAGGAGGCGGTGCGGCGCGAAGTGTTCGAGGAAGCCGGCATCAAAGTCGGCGCAGTGCAGTACCATTCAAGCCAGCCTTGGCCGTTTCCTGGCAATATCATGCTTGGCTTCTATGGCGAGGGGCTGAGCGAAGATATCACCATTGATCCCGAAGAGATGCTGGATGTCCGCTGGTTTTCACGCGAGCAGATCCGCAACTGTGAGGCCAACGGATTCATGCTGCCGCGCCTTGACAGCATCGCACGCCGGCTGATCGAGGATTGGATGGCTGCCGAGTGAAAGTTCGGTTTGCTCCGATGTTGGCGCTCGTCCTCCTCTCCTGTGGCGGCACCGACAACAGCCCGCAGGCTCAGTGCGAGCGGCAGGCCAACGACGATCCGACGGTAATGTCGATCTATCGTGGCGAGCAAGGTGACTACACGCAGCTTGGTCCAGCGCGTTCGAATCTCATCTGGGCGAAGCGTCAGGCGACGCTGAAATGCTTGCGGCAGAAGGGGCTGGTGCCACCGGGCGGCGTGGAGCCGATCCGACCGCCAGCCTATTGAGCCATGCCGGATTTGCTGACGATTGGCTACCAGGGCTGCACGATCGATGAGGTCTTGGCCGAGTTGCGGCGGGAGCGCGTTTCACTGCTGATCGACGTCCGCGCAGTGCCGCTGTCGCGCAAACCTGGTTTTTCAAAGCGGCAGCTTGCCGCGGGAGTGGACGAGCAGGGAATAGCGTATCTGCATCTGCAGGCTCTGGGCACGCCGAAGCCCGGCCGCGATGCAGTGCGTGCCGGCCATCCCGAGCGGATGGAATCGATATTCCGCGAGCACATGCGTTCGGATCGTGCACAGGCTGAACTGGCACAGGCGAAGGAGCTTGCACGTGAACGACGCGTGTGCCTGCTGTGCTTTGAGCGGGATCCGATGATGTGCCATCGGCGCTTTGTGGCGGAGATGATATCGGCGGACACGGGCCAGCCCATTGTCCATCTGCATCCAGGGACTTCGAGTTAACGCGCCGCGGCGATCGCCTGACGGATTGCCTCTTCCGCCGCCTCCTTGCCTGCCCAACCGATAACCTTCACCCATTTGCCGGGCTCCAGGTCCTTATAGCGTTCAAAGAAGTGCTCGATTGCCGAGCGGGTGATCGCCGGTAAGTCATCTATGCTGTCGACGCCGCTGTATTGCGGGTGCACGCGGTCATGCGGCACGCAGATGATCTTCTCATCTGGTCCTTTTTCATCTTCCATGCGCAGCATGCCAATTGGGCGCGCACGAATGACCGCACCAGGCACGACCTGAGTTGGTATGAGCACCAATGCGTCCGCCGGATCGCCGTCCTCGGCAAGTGTACCGGGGATGAAGCCGTAGGCCGAGGGATAGGCTGTTGCGGTGAACAGGAAGCGATCGACGAAGACTGCGCCGGATTCCTTGTCCACCTCGTATTTCACCGCCGAACCCTGCGGGATTTCGACGACAACAAAGATGTCCTCAGGCGGCGAGCGGCCAGTCGGTATTTTGCTGATGTCCATCGGCGCTAGCCTGGCAGGTGCTCGGCGATATACGGCGGCAGGTTGAAAGCGCCAACGTGTATCTCCGGCGTCCAATAGCCGGTAGTGCCCAAGATGCCGGCTGCCGCTGCACGCGTACGGATTTCCTCTACGCTGACCTGCGTCAACGACGAGTCCTTGGCCGCGCAACCGAGCGTCATGAACCCGCCGACATAGGTCGGCACCGCCGCGATATATGCAGTGACATGAGGGAAGAAGTTCGCCCGCCGTGCGCTGGTTTCGCGCAATTCATCCGCCTGCATGAACGGTACACCGCACTGGTTTACCACCAATCCGCGAGACGTAAGAATACGCGCACAGTTGTCATAGAACTCGTCCGTGAACAGGACTTCGCCCACGCCGATAGGGTCGGTGGAATCGACAATAATCGCGTCAAATGATGCATCGGCTGCGCGTTTCACATAATCGATGCCATCTCCGACGATCACCTCCGCACGAGGATCCTTCCATGCATTGCCGCCGATGGCGGGCAGGAACTCCTTTGACAGCCGGATCACCTCGCCATCGATCTCCGCCATCACCGCGCGCTTCACCGTGTTGTGCTGCAACACCCGTCTCAGCACGCCACCGTCACCAGCACCGATGATCAGCACGCTCTGAGGCGCGCCATGCGCGAGCAGTGGCACATGTGTCAGCATCTCCTGATACACGAACTCATCTGCCTCGGTGATCTGGATTACGCCGTCCAGCACCATCACGCGGCCATGGGAAAAACTGTCGAAGATCACGATGTCCTGGAACTGGCTCTGCACCCGCGCCAGCTCGCGCTTCACCAGAAAGCGCTGCCCCCAGTTCGGATACAGCGTCTCATTGATCCAATTGTCGGTCGCCATCACCGGCCTCCAAACAGAACGGCCCGGACCATCGCTTCCGGGCCGCCAAACTGCACCAAGGACAAGGACTGCTAGGGGATCAGCCCTCGCCGCTGCTCTGACAGCAGAACCGACTTCGGTGCAAACACCTCTTTCAGCACAGGCAGTGAGTGATATGGGTTGCACCCGCCGCACATGAAGATATCTACCGCCGCGAAGTCGCGCTCGGGCCACGTGTGGATCGAGATGTGGCTTTCCGCCAGCACCAACACGCCGCTCACGCCGCCATCAGGTCCAAAATGATGGAAATGGCTGTGCAGGATCGTTGCGTTGGCCGCTTCCGCGGCGTCGCGCAGCGCACGGTCAATCAGTTCCGGATCCGTGAGGTTGCTCGCGCCCCACAGGTCCAGCAGCAGATGCGTGCCGGCGAATTTCACGCCGTCCTTCTCGACAAAATAGTCCTTCTGCGCTTCGGCGCCGCCGGACTCCGTGTGGATCTCGCTCGGTTTGTCCGAGACCATCCCCAGTGGGCTGAGTGCGTCCATCGCGTACCCTGTTCCAACCAGTAGACAGCCTGTTGAGCGGGCGCGTCGTGCGTCCGTTCCCTCGGGCCAAGGCCGCGGAACATGGGGAAAGGGGGGGCGGCATGCAAGAGGATTTTTGGCCAGCGGTCTGATTTTTATGGTGATTGCGCCCCAGTTGCAGGCCGCAGCGCCTTCAACTGAGCGGGCAGTGCCCGTGCGAGCGCCGTCTCCTGGCTGGATCGCTTCAAATCAGCAACGCTGCGCACCTGATCGGCCGTGAGCAGTCGGAACATGTCGGCCAACGGCCCGCTTCCCATTCGAGCGCCTTCCTTTTCGCGCAATGCGGTAAGCGCTACCTCATCGCCCGAGCGCGCGGCGGCCGTCGCCAGTCGCAGCAGCGTGCGTCGTTGCATATCATCGAGCCGGCCGTCTGGTGGAACTGTCTTCCCGGCGTAAGCGGCAAGCGCCCGCTGCGCGGCAGGCCAATCGCTCGCTCGCTCCAGAATCGTCGCCCGCGCTTCATCGGCTGCGGCGCTGTTCAAATTGTCCAAAGCCGAAAGCGCACGGCTGTTGTCACCTCGTCTCGCAGTGGCAGCGGCCAACAGCAGCACGCGCTTCTCGGCCAGTTCGGCGGGCAGGTTTGACGCCTCGGATCCCGAGAGCGCGGTGAGCGCGCCGGGCGCGTCGCCTTCGCGCAAACGCAATGCCGCCAGGCGCGCACCGAAACCGGCGCGCCCAACCTCGCTTGGAGCTGCCTGTGCCAGCTTCTCCAGGACGGGGCCGGCTCGCTTTGGTAGATCAAGCGCCAGCAGCCGATCGGCCAAGCGCGCTTCCAAAGCTTCGGCGTCGAGGCCGTCCGGTAACAGATCCGTATTCTCTTCCACCAACGAAACGAGCTCAAGCGGCGGCAGCCTGTCCACCGCGTCCTGCCGCAGCAGGGCCGCAAACATGTCCTGCAGTTCGCTGCGGATCGCAGCCTTGTCTTCTGGGAACAACGTCTCAGTCTCGCGCAGCAGCGAGAGACCGGATCGCCAAGCGCCCGACCTAGCCCTGAGCTCGGCCAGGCGTTCGCGCAGCGCTCGCTCATGCTGATCGCCACGCCACGCGTAGAGCAGCTTATCCAGTTCATCGGCGGCATGGCCGGCGTCCAGGATGCCCTTGGCGAGCCGCAGCTCCACGGCTCGGACTGCGGCACGCGCGTGGTGTAATGGGTCCTTGGACTGCGACAGCCTGTCGTACCGACGCAGCGCACCGGTCCAGTCGCCCTGCGCCTCCTGCAGCATGCCGCGCGCAAAGTCGAGTGTGGCGTCATCCTTTCGGCGGGCGAGCAGAGCCGTAGCCGCAGCAATCTCACCGCCAGAAACCAGGGTCTCGGCGACCAGTGGCAGCACCCGATCCTGCATCTCTGCCGGATAGGTGAGAAGCAGCGGCAGGGTGGCCGCGAGCACCGCGGCCGCCCTAGGCGATCCCTCCTGGAGTTGCGCCAGCCGTATGGCGCGCCAGAGCGCCAAGTCATCCGCCGGCGCGAGCCTTGGATCGGCCAGACCTGTCGCCTCCTGCGGGCGGAATGCCAGTACAGCCGCTATCGATGCGAGCGCCGCATTCTCGGGCGAAGCCGCGATGCGCGGATCCTCGGCGGCAGCGATTCCCAGTACCGACTGTGCCTCGGCCCCGAAGCCCAGTGAGATCATGGTCCGTGCGACCTCCTGGCGCGGAGGCCCTCGTCCGAGCGGCGGTGTCGCCGCATCCTGCGCCACCTGTCGACGCAGGCGCTGCATCAGCGTCTCGGAAGGTTGGCTGGGAAAGTCGAATTGCCGGGTTAGGCCGATAGCATGCGCGAGCTGTTCGGCGATGTCCGACGGCGGTGACAAGGTGAGGCCGCGGGACCCCCCGGTCAGCAGAAAACCATCCTGGGTTGTCCGCAACGTCAGCGTATCGGCGCTCGGTTCAACAGCGACTCCCTGCCAAGTTGGCAGCAACATGAACTCAGCCGTTCGGCGCAGGATAGGAACCCCCTGGCCTTCGCGCCGCTGCGTTCCAACCAGAAGCGTGACGCCGGTATCCGGGTCGGCGATGCTGACGACGTTGCCCGGCCCGCTGACTGACAACGTCAAGCGACCGTCTGTCGCGCTGGGTATCACCGGTTGCAGCTTCGGCTCACCGCGGATAGCGACGATCCGCCATGCATCGCTTTGTCGCGACGCCGATAAGGCTGTCGTCGGGTCCAGCACCACGCGGACAACGGTGGCAGTGGGCAGCGTCTGGACGCTAGCCGTGCTGAACACCAGATCCTCTTGCAGCGATTCCAGGTTGATCGCGCGCGGTTGGTCGAACACGATCAGCGCCACGTTGCTACGCCTGAACATGGCCAGCCC
Organism: uncultured Acetobacteraceae bacterium; assembly: GCA_964427005.1. Classification (GTDB taxonomy): domain Bacteria; phylum Pseudomonadota; class Alphaproteobacteria; order Acetobacterales; family Acetobacteraceae; genus JAMXLO01. Next base: position 59,552 of record CAYRTL010000010.1, on the reverse strand, counting down.
GGTTTGTGGATCGATAGGCACTATCAGCGCGTTGTCGGGCTTGGGCTTTGCCTGCTCCGGCATTTCGGTAACGGGTGGTGGAGATGGCGCAGGAGCGGCTGGCCGGGCGGCCGGAGGAGCCGGCACGTCGGATGCATCGAGCGCGGGTGATTCAGCAGGTTGCGTCGGAGCCGGCCCTGGTGCGGCAGTTGGCTGCGCGCGCGCAGGTTCGGCCTTTGGCGGCGGGGGCAAATCATCAGATTTCCGAGGAGGGGCCTGTGAGGACTGTGCTGCCTCGGCTGCCGAACCAGTCGCTGGGACAGCCTGTTGCACCCTTGTTGCTGGCACCGGTTGGGGCTTCAGCGGCGGGGCAGCTCCGGCGTCCCACACATCGATGACGATGCGATCGCCGAACCGCCAATCGCGCACGGCGGCGCCGGGAGCAATGGTCAGTTTCGCCTCGCCGGCACCAGTGGTGATGTTGAGGACGTTGTGCGGTGGCTTAGGGGCCGGATTGATCTTCAACTCGGCGCCGAACCGCACGATCACATGCTGATCCTGTTGTGTCACTTGGTAATCGGTTCGTGACGGAGTATCGAAGACGACGCGTCCATAACCCTGATGACTGCCCACCCGGACGGGTACATCCGTCTTGCTCTCGGCAGAGGCCGCTGCAGGCATGCACAGCAGCAGTACGGCAAGCCACGCCGCCATCCTGATGTGCGGCACAAACTTCATTCGAAGCTGGCCAGCAGACGATCGATGTCCGACTGATCCATGGCGACTGTCGGATGCTGCGGTCCGTTCAGCAGCGCTGCCGCGCTCGGTTCGCTTGCATCGGCAGCTTGCAAATCATTGATGCCGGTGCCGAAGGCGGTCACGATCTGTGCAACTTTTGCCTCAATCGTTTTTAAAGTCGCGACCACTTTGGTGATGCGTTGACCGGTGATGTCCTGAAAGCTGCATGCCTCGTAGATACGCGTCGTGGCCTGCTGCAGCTTCGTCGCGGGGTCGCCTATGAGACGAGTCGCAACATCATCCAGCGTCTCGCAACTGTTCAGAATCGCGTTGGTGGCAGTGGCGGTATGCTCCACGATCGCGTCCAGTTCGTCGGTCGCAAACGGGATGTGATTGTCCGTGATGTCGTCAACACGCAAAGCGGCTATTTCGGCCTTTGCACAGGCGATGGTGTGTCCAAGTGCCTCTACCTCCGCGAGTAGCGAGGTTTCCTGTGCTGAGAGATCACCACTTAGCGTGGACAGCACCGCACGCACGACATCGGCCACCATGTCGGGATCGGATCCCGGATACCGCCCACGTATGGCTGCCAGCCGCTCCGTCAGCTGGTCGGCATCATGCTCAGCCATGACCCAGCACCTTCTCGATTTTGTCGCGCAGGGTTTCCGCATTGAACGGCTTCACGATGTAATTTGAGACACCCGCCTGTTTGGCGGCCACCACGTTCTCCGCCTTGCTCTCGGCCGTTACCATGATGAACGGCAGCGATCTGAGCTTGGCGTCCGCTCGAACCTCCTGCAGCAGCTGCAGCCCCGTCATGGGCGCCATGTTCCAGTCACTGATCACCAGGCCGAAGTTGCCGGCCCGCAGCTTTGCGAGGGCCTCGGCGCCGTCAGTGGCTTCCTCGACGTTATTGAATTCGATCTGCTTCAGCAGGTTGCGGATGATGCGCAGCATCGTCTTGTAATCATCGACGATGAGCACGTTCATATTTTTGTCGATCGACATGGTCACTCAGCCCTTCTCGGCCATCTTTCTCATTGACCTCTAACCACCACCCACTTCGTCGCGTCGCATCCGCATCTGAGCCAGTCGTGCAGTCAGGTCACGGGCCTTGTCAGGCTGCATGGCGGCGAGCACCGGCGCGGCCTTCGCCTCCTTCATACGATCGACCACTTGCAGCAGTACCGGCATGTCCAGATCGTTGAAAATCGTCGCGGCGTCGCGCGGCTTCATTGCCTCGTACAGCTTTACCAGGCCTTGCCAACTTGCATTCTCCCGTTCCCTTCGTATCGCCTCCAGCGCCTCTAGCTTCGTTTGCAACGCCTGCAATTCAGCCACCCGCGCCGCCAGCTTCTGCTCGGCTGCCACAAGCAGCGATTCGCGTGTGACGAGGGTGGTCTCTCGCGCGTCGAGTTCTTGTCGGCGCTGCCGGAGTTCCAGCAGCACGGAGCGTTCGGCATCGGTCACCGGTGCGGACCCTGCGTCCTCGGCTGGTGCGGCAGCGAGGGGTTGTGACGGTGAGGGCACCGGTGGGGGTGCCGGAAGGGATGCTTCACTTTGAGTCACGGTTTGCGCGGCCCCTTCCGCGCTTGTTGCGGCAGCACTCACGATTTGCGCCGACTTCACCGCCAGTAGGCCCGCCATGGTGAATATTGTAATCGGCAGCAGGCGGATGGGGTCGACGCGTATCATCGCGCCATCCTCAGTGCCTTCAGCAGGTCACGTTCGGCCTGGCTGCGCACGCGTGGTTCGGCCGGATCGGATTCCGCGACTACAGAGAGGCGCGGCCCCTCGGCCGCAAGTGATCTGCCGGCGCGAACCTGCGCGTCCAGCCGATCGGCCAGCCGCTCACCTCGGTCGATCAGCAGCGTCAAGTCGTCTCTCAGAGAAAGGGCGGTATCAACCTGCCGAGCGACCTGTTGTCCGGCGCCTTCCGCTGCGCCCCGCAGTCGTTCAATGCCTGTTTCAGCCTGCCGCGTGCTGTCATTGAAGGTTGATATTAGTTCCTGCAGCTCCTGGCGATCGCGTTTCAGGACGCCAAGCGCTCGCTCCAGGCGGATAGCATGAAACAGCGTCGCCGAGAGCAGCGCCACCAGCGCGAGTTCGAGAATCCACTCCATGACAGTCATTTTCGCGCGGGAGTGTTAGCAATCTGCGAACGAAAAAAGCTGCACCACAAAGACACACGGACATCAAGACAGCCATTGGAGTGTTGGTGTTTTGCGGTTAATCTTTCTTATCGCTCCTGCTGCAGCCGCGGCACGTCGCGCTCAATCCGAACGGCGACGCGGCTCTTCCGGCGCCCCACACGTCCTTCAAACAGCGGCACCGCGCCACACCGCACGAGCACTGGCGCCCCCAGCGCAGTGTTGAGCAGGATCCTCGTTCCTGGCTGCAGCGCCATCACATCGGACAGCCGCATCGTTTGCTCATCCAGCACCACGTCAAGTTCGACTTCGGTGTTCCACAGCTCTTCCGCGAGGTGCGTTTCCCATATCGAGTCACGGCCGAATTTTTCTCCCATGAACTGCTGCAACAGCAGCTCGCGCACCGGCTCGAGCGTCGCATAAGGCAGCAGAAGCTCCATTCGGCCGCCTCGATCTTCCATGTCGATGCGCAGACGCGCGAGTACAGCCGCATTCGATAATCGGCTGATGGTCGCGAAGCGTGGGTTCACCTCCAGACGTTCGAATCGGAAGGTCACCGGGCAGAGCGGGTCGAAGCTCGCGGAAAGATCGGATAAGACAACTTGGATCAGGCGCTCGACCAGGGTCCGCTCTATGGTGGTGTAGGGCCGGCCTTCGATCCGCATCGCCGCGGTGCCGCGCCGTCCACCCAGCAGCACATCGACGATCGAATAGATCATCGCGGAATCGACCACCATCAAACCGTAATTGTCCCATTCTTCGGCCTTGAATACGGCCAGCATCGCCGGTAGCGGGATCGAATTAAGATAATCGCCGAACCGCAGCGACAGAATGTTGTCGATGCCCACTTCGACGTTATCGGAGGTGAAGTTGCGTAGGCTCGTGGACATGATGCGCACCAAGCGGTCGAACACGATCTCCAGCATCGGCAGGCGCTCGTAGGAGACGAGGCCTGAGCTGATGATCTTCTGCATGCCGGTGCGGTTTTCGCCGCCGGCCGGCCCATCGTCGAAGCCGAGAAGGCTGTCGATCTCCGCCTGATTGAGCACCCGTGCTGGTGCGGCCGGTGCGGCCGTTTCCGTGCCCTCCGTCGCCGCGCCCCATGCAGCGGCTAGCTCTTCGTCGGACTGTTGCTGGTCCTGCTCGTCGCTCATTGGATCAGCATCTGGGTGAATAGCACGTCAGTAATGCGTGCCGGCGCGGCGGCCAGATTGGCACGCGCAAGCAGCTCCTCACGAAGCCGGTAAGTACCAGCCGAACCGCGCAGCTCCTGGGGCCGCATCTCGCGCATGTAGGTCAGGAACAGGTCCTGCAGGCGCGGCATCGCCGCCTTGACGCGTTCCGCATCCTCTTGCTTCGCTACCTCCAGGCGCGCCACCAGCTTCACGTAACTCGGCCGCACTGGATTGCTGTTCAAGTTGGCGATCATTTCCGGCAGGTCCACGTAAATCGGCGCCGCTGGCTTGGATGATTCCGCCCCGATCTCGGCCTGCTGGCGCCCGAGCAAGCGCGGTAGGATCCCAGTTGACCACAGGCCGGCACCGATCCCCACGAGCACGACTGGCCCGGCCAGCAGCATCAGCTTGCGCTTGCTACCCGAGTGCTTCGGTTCGGGCGTTTCCGGTGCCTCTTCCGACTTTTCTGGTTCCACCGCTGCCGCGGCTGTCGCCACTGGCTGCTCCTTTGGGCTTGCACGCAACAGAATGACAGCGAGCTGTTAAGGAAGCCTTGCCCGGCAATTCTCGCCGGGTGGGAAGAATTCACCGCAGGGCACGCTGTGCACGCTGAGGCCAGATATAGCCGCCTTCCGCGAAGCGCCATTCTCATTCTCAGCGTGCTCTGCGCCTCTGCGGTGAATCTTTATTCCTGGCACGCGGCTTGCGATCGCCAGTGCATGGACCTGATCAGCAACGTCGCCATGTCACGTCTGGCCGCGCAGGAGCGGGTCATGGAAGTGGTCGCCCATAATATCGCCAACGCCAACACGCCGGGCTTCAAGACCGAGCGCGTGCAGTTCAGCGACTGGCTCAGCCGGCAGAGTGCCACCGACGCGCCACGAGGTGGTGGCACGATTGCCTACACCCAAGATCGTGCCACCTGGCGCGATCAGCGCGTCGGCACGCTCACGCATACCGGCAACCCATTCGACCTCAGCATCACCAGTGACGGCTACTTCACCGTTGGGACAGTGCGCGGGCCACGCCTCACGCGGGACGGCCGCTTCGGCCTGACCCCCAGCGGCACGCTGACAGACGGCGCGGGCAATTCACTGCTCGATACCAACGGCCGACCGATCGTGCTGTCGCAAACCGATACACAGATTTCCATTGCTGGTGACGGTACCATCTCCAGCGAGAATGGTCAGATCGGCAAAATCGGCATCGTGCGACCAACTGATCCCATGCAGCTTGCAGCCGAAGGCGACACGTTGTTCCGCTCCGGCGCGCCCACGCAGCCGATCGCATCGCCGGGGCTGGTGCAGGGCTCGATGGAGGATTCCAACGTTCAGCCGGTGCTGGAGCTGACGCGCATGATGGACGGCCTGCGCCAGTTCCAGTTCGTCAGTCAGTTCATTCAGCAAGAATCCGATCGGCAGCAGTCGGTGATCGAGAAGCTACTGCCGCAGGCGCAATCCTGAGGGAGGCGTTATATGCGTTCGCTCGACATCGCCGGAACGGGCATGCAGGCCCAGCAGACGAACGTGGAGGTGATCTCCAATAACATCGCCAACATGACCACGACCGGGTTCAAGCGGCGCCGCGCGGAGTTTCAGGACCTGATCTACCAGAATCTGCGTCGAGTGGGCGCCAACAGTTCGGATAATGGCAGCATCGTGCCGTCCGGCGCTCAGGTCGGGCTCGGGGTGAAGACCGCCGCAATCTATCGGATCAACGAGCAGGGCAACCTGCAGCAGACGTCCAACACGCTGGACATGGCCATCCAGGGCAATGGGTATTTCCAGGTAACCTTACCGTCCGGCGACACCGCCTTTACCCGCGACGGCACATTCGGTCTCGCCGCTGATGGCACTATCGTCACGGCGGACGGCTACATCGTACAGCCCGGTCTGCAAATTCCGTCGAATGCCACTGGCATTACAGTGAACCAATCGGGCCAGGTGCAGATCACGCTGAGCGGCCAGACCGCCCCGCAGACGGTCGGACAGTTACAGCTCGCCGTCTTCCCCAACGAAGCCGGTCTCGATGCGCAGGGCGACAATCTATACCTACAGACTGCCGCTTCCGGCCAGCCGGTCACTGGCAATCCGGCATCGCCCGGTTTCGGCTCCGTCATGCAGGGATTTATCGAGACGTCGAACGTCAACGTCGTCACGGAAATCACCAGTCTGATTACCGCGCAGCGCGCCTACGAGATGAACAGCCGCGTGATCACGACCAGCAATGACATGCTCTCCACCCTGACCAACCTGCGGTGATGTCATGGCCCGATTACCGCTCGCAATCTTGTTGATCTGTGTAGGCTATGCGGGTGCCGAGGGAGCCACTCTGCGCACCATCACCACGCTGCATGCCGCAACCGTGCGATTGTCGGACCTGTTCGACGATGCGGGCGCCAATGCCGATCGCGTGCTTGGCCCGGGGCCAGGCGCGGGTGGGCGGATCGTGGTGGAGGCTCCGCAACTCGCTGCCATTGCCCGACAATTCGCTGTGGATTGGCGGCCGGCTTCGCCGGCAGATCGCGCCGTGCTCGATCGTCCGGGCAAGCCGCTGCGGCGAGACGATGTTCTGGGCGCGGTGAAGAATGCGTTGATTACCGCCGGCGCTGCAGCTGATTGCGATGTCGAGCTCGCGGGCTTCACACCGCCGCTGGTGCCCTTCGAGTCTGATCCCAAGCCTGTGGTGGCTGATCTCGATTATGATGCGAGCGCTGCTCGATTCAGTGCCATCCTGTCGGTCACCGGGCAGGGAATGGAGCCGCTGCATCTGCGTGTCGCCGGACGTGTCGATGACACGGTTGAGGTGCCGGTTGCAGCCGTTCGGCTGGTTGCGGGTGGCGTCTTGCGGGCGGCGGACGTGCGGATGGCGCGCGTGCACACAGCAATGCTTCGCGGCGAGGTCGTGCACAGGATCGGCGATGCCATCGGCATGCAGGCGAGGCGGCAAATTCCCGCCGGACAGCCGCTCGTGCTCTCCGAATTGGCGCGGCCAGCAATGGTGCAGAAGAACGCCACGGTCTTGATGCTCCTCGACAGCCCCGGCATCGCGCTGACCGCGCAAGGGCAGGCGATGGAAACCGCTGCGATCGGCGAGCGCATACGTGTGCTCAACCCAGTGTCGCGTGCGGTGATTGAGGCAGAGGTTATCGGTCCCGATCGCGTGCGCATCGCACCGGGATCGACACCTGTGGCCGGGAGCATACGATGAATACGAATTTCCGGGTGCTGGCATCGGCGCTGGCGTGCCTGGTGCTGGCCGGCTGCGGATCGCTCTCGCGGCTGTCGGAGGTTGGCCGTGCGCCAGCCATGACCCCCACATCCGATCCCACGAAGGAGCCGACATGGCGGCCGGTCTCCATGCCGATGCCGGCCCGTGAGCCAAGCCCGAATGAGGCGAATGCGCTCTGGCGATCCGGTTCGCGTGCCTTCTTCAAGGATCAGCGTGCTGCGCAAGTCGGTGACATCGTTACCATCCTCGTCAGCATGAACGACGCGGCCAATTTGAAGAATGCTACGACAACTAGCCGAACCAGCAGTGAGACCGGCAGCCTGGCCAGCTTCTTTGGGATGCAGGCGCGGCTGCCGAAGGACATCACCGACCCGTCCAAGATCCTGAATGTCGGCAGCACCAACAACAACGGCGGATCAGGACAGATCCAGCGCAATGAGGCAGTGACGATACGGCTCGCCGGCGTCGTGACGCAGGTGCTGCCAAACGGGAACCTTGTAGTTTCTGCGCGGCAGGAGTTCCTCGTGAACCATGAGTTGCGCGAGCTTCAGGTGACAGGCGTGATCCGGCCGCAGGACATCGCTTCCGATAATACGGTGTTGCACGACAGGATGGCGGAAGCGCGGATTGCCTATGGTGGGCGAGGGGAACTCACCGAGGTGCAGCATACGCGCTGGGGCCAGCAGCTGATGGATATCCTGCTGCCGTTCTGAGCCGGGTCAGTCGCGGTCTAGCAGGAACTCGCGGCCTGCCGGTGTGATGCGGACGATGGCGCGCCCGTCCACTCGCGCATGTTCCACAAAGCCACGCTCGATGGCGTCCTCCCACACCGGCAGACGCGGGCAGGAAGTGCGCCAGGCATCCATCACATCGGCATAAGGCTGTGCGCCACGGGCGAGCCAGGCGAGCAAGTCGGCCAGCAAGGAATCCACAGTTTCCGACATGATCCGCTTCCTGTTGTCGAGCGTCAGCTTACGCGCGGTTGGCCAAGTTTGACCACGGCAGGTGCCTGATGCGAGTCTTTATAGATGGCCTACGATCTCGTTGTCATTGGTGGCGGGCTGGTGGGCGGTGCCATTGCCTGGGGTGCCGCAGCAAAGGGCGCGTCGGTCGCGCTGATCGATCAGGGCGACGTCGCGTTTCGCGCGGCACGCGGCAACTTCGGGCTGGTGTGGGTTCAGAGCAAGGGTGCCGGCATGCCGGCCTACGCCCATTGGACCCGCACCTCCGCCGAACTCTGGCCGGAACTTGCAGGTGCGCTTGCCGGGGCCACCGGGGTTGATGTGGCGCTGCGCCAACGCGGCGGTCTAGTCTTCTGCCTGAGCGATCAGGAGTTGGAGGACCGCGCGGCGCTGCTGCACCGCATGCATAATGAGAGCGGCGATATCGGCACACGGATTATCGATCGCGCCGAGGTGCAAGCGATGGTACCTGGTCTGGGCGATCCGGTGGTTGGAGCGTCTTTCTGTCCGATAGATGGTGAAGCGCATCCGCTAAACTTGCTGCGCGCCCTGCATGCAGCGCTGTTGCAACTTGGCGGCGCATATCTGCCCGGGCGCACCGTCGATGCCATCGACGCCACGCCGAACAGCTTCGTGGTGCGCGTTGGTGCCGAACGCTTCACGGCGGCGAAGCTGGTGATCGCTGCGGGGCTGGGCAGCCGCGAACTTGCGCCAATGGTCGGCCTCACCATGCCCGTCAAGCCGGTGCGCGGCCAGATCATCGTCACCGAGCGGCTGCGTCCCTTCCTCGACTACACCTGTCACACGTTGCGCCAGACGGTAGAAGGCTCGGTGATGCTTGGCGATTCGCAGGAGGATGCGGGGTTCGATATTTCAGTGGGGGTACCGGTGTTGCAGGGTATTGCGCAGCGTAATCTCGCCGTTTTCCCCGCATTGAAGGATGCCTCAATCGTCCGCGTATGGGCGGCCTTGCGTGTGATGTCGCCGGATGGTTTTCCGATATACGAGCAGTCGGTCAAGTTTCCCGGTGCTTTTTCGGCGACTTGCCACAGCGGCGTCACGCTTGCCGGCGCGCATGCGCTCGCACTGGCGCCCGCTATCTTATCGGGCGAATTGCCAGAGCGCTTTGCGCCATTTGCTTCGAGCCGGTTCGATGTTCCGGCGGCTTGAGACCGCGGCGGGCGAAATCCGCTTCAGCTATGAGGGCCGAGAAATTATCGCACGGCCCGGAGACTCCGTCGCTGCTGCATTGCTTGCGGCCGGAGAGACCAGCCTGCGAACTACACCGGTTTCGGGTGCATTACGTGCACCGTACTGCATGATGGGCGTGTGCTTCGATTGCCTGATGGAGATCGACGGCGTTGGCAATCGCCAAGCCTGCTTGACGCCTGTCGTTGCCGGGATGCAGGTACGGCACCAGCGCGGCGCACGAGGCGTGCTGTGAGCGACATTTGGGAGGTCGTTGTCATTGGCGCTGGTCCTGCTGGCCTCGCCGCCGCGACTTTGCTCGCGGAACAGGATGTACGCGTGCTGATGTTGGATGAGCAGCCAGCACCTGGCGGTCAGATATATCGCGGCATCGAGCGAACGGCGGAGAACCGGTCGCTGCTTGCAGCGCTTGGCGATGACTATCGCTACGGTGAGACGCTGGTTTCGCGCTTTCGTGCCAGCGGCGCAAGTTACCGACCTGGCTCGCTGGTCTGGCAGGTGACGCCGCAGCGCGAGATCTGGTTCAGCGAAGGTAGCCACTCGCACGCAGTCCAAGCGCATGCGGTGATCCTCGCCACAGGCGCGATGGAACGGCCGGTGCCGGTGCCTGGCTGGACGCTGCCAGGCGTAATGACAGCAGGCGGCTTGCAGATACTGCTCAAGTCATCCGGCGTGGTCCCTGTCGAGCCGTTCGTTGTCGCGGGATCGGGGCCCCTGCTGTATCTGCTCGTGCAGCAATGCCTCGCGGCAGGTGTACGCCCAGCGGCCTTGCTTGACACCACCTCGCACGCAAACGAATGGCGTGCGCTGCGGCATGTGACTGAGGCGGTTTCACGCCGCGAAGGCAGGCGGTATCTGCTCAAAGGCCTGACGATGCTGGCCAGGCTACGCCGTAGCGGCGTTCGACACTATCGCCATGTCACTGGCATCCGTATCGAGGGCACCGATGCCGTCAGCGGCATTTCATTCCGCAGCGATGGCAAGCAGCACCGGTTGGCAACGCGCCTGGTCGCCTTGCACGAGGGTGTCATCCCAGCGCAGCAGATGGCGCGCTCCATTGGTTGCAACTTCTTTTGGGACTCGGTGCAGCGCTGCTTTGCACCCGTCCTCGATGCGTGGGGAAGCAGTTCGGTCGAGCGCGTGCTGATCGCAGGTGATGCGGCGGGCATTGGTGGTGCGCGAGCCGCCGAGCATGCGGGGCGGCTCACCGCGTTGGAGGCGCTGCGGCAGCTCGGCCGTCTCGAGGTTGGGCGACGCGATGCGCTCGCGTCCGCGGACTGGCAGGCGCGGCAGGACCATCTCGCGATCCGCCGATTTCTCGACGTGCTGTATGCGCCGCACGACGAGGTGCGACTGCCTGCTGATGACGTGACGGTGTGTCGCTGCGAGGAAGTCACGGCCGGCGCCGTGCGTGAGGTGGTGCGGCAGGGGTGCCTCGGACCCAACCAGGCGAAGGCGTTTTTGCGTGCAGGAATGGGACCGTGCCAAGGGAGACTGTGCGGTCCGATGGTAGCCGAACTGATCGCAGAGGCACGTGGGGTGGGGCTGGACGATGTGGGCTATTACCGCATCCGACCGCCGCTGAAGCCGATCAGCCTCGGCGAGCTGGTCGCCGTCGAGGCCAAATAGAGTGCACAGGCTCGGTCAGGCCATCCACGTCTTTCATCCCGCCGGCAATAAAGACGTGGATGCCGGGGCCAAGCCCCGGCATGACGTTAGCGCCAATGGGGCCAAGCCCCCGCCACGTCGATGACGGAGCATGGTTTAGCTGTTCACCTGCTGGATCAGCTTCGCCCAGCGATCCAGCAACGGCAGGATCGTGTCGCGCTTCTCTGCCGGCAGGCTGACGCTGACGCGCTCTACGCCAAGGTCGCGATAGCGCTTCATCAGATCGATATCGCCCTGCACGTTGAATAACGTGACAGGGCATGACGCCTCATCACGTCCAGCCTCCTTCAACATCGTCCGGAACTTCGGCACGAACTCGAAGACGTCCCCGTACTGGTCCGGCCGCCCAGCCAATGGAATCCACCCGTCGCCGTACCGCACCGCGCGTCGTGCCGCCTGTGGGAAGGCACCGCCGACGATGACAGGCGGGTGCGGCTTTTGCACGGGCTTGGGCCAGGTCATCATCTCGGGGAAATTGACGAACTCGCCGTGGTATTCGGCTTTGGACTTGGTCCAGATCTCCTTCATCGCCTCGACGCGCTCGCGCACCAGCTTGGCGCGCGTTGCGAATACAGTTCCATGGTCTTCCATCTCCTCTGCGTTCCAGCCAACGCCGATGCCGAACAGGAAGCGTCCACCAGACACCTGATCGATGGACGCGACCAGCTTGGCCGTCTGGATCGGATCGCGCTGGTTCACCAGGCAGACGCCGGTGCCGATCTTCAGTTTTTTGGTGGCCATCGCCGCTGCGGTGAGCGTCACGAAGGGGTCCATCACGTCGTAGTACTGTTTCGGCAGTTCTCCGCCGCCACCCCACGGGGAGCGCCGCGAGGTCGGGATGTGCGAATGCTCTGCCGCCCAGACCGATTCGAAACCTCGCGCTTCGAGCTCGACCGCGAGTTCAGCCGAGGTCATCGAGTAATCGGTGAAGAACATCGACGCGCCGAAATGCATCATCGTTTCCCTTTGTTGTTTTCGATTGCTCAGCCATTCACTTGCCGGATGAGGCCTGCCCACTTGTCGAGTATCGGCAGCACGGTATCGGCCTTGGCCGCGGGCAGACTGACGCAGGCGCGCTGAACGCCTGCGTCGCGATAGCGCTTCAGCGCGTCGGCGTCATCAGCACAACCGAACAGCGTGATCGGGCAAGATGCCTCGTCGCGTCCTGCCTCCTTCAGCATGTCGCGGAACTTCCCGATGGCGCCCACGATGTCACCGCGGCCCGCGAGCGGAATCCAGCCATTGCCATAGCGCACGGCGCGCCGCGCTGCCTGTGGGAAGGCACCGCCGACGATGACAGGCGGGTGCGGCTTTTGCACGGGCTTGGGCCAGGTCATCATCTCGGGGAAATTGACGAACTCGCCGTGGTATTCGGCTTTGGACTTGGTCCAGATCTCCTTCATCGCCTCGACGCGCTCGCGCACCAGCTTGGCGCGCGTTGCGAATACAGTTCCATGGTCTTCCATCTCCTCTGCGTTCCAGCCAACGCCGATGCCGAACAGGAAGCGTCCACCAGACACCTGATCGATGGACGCGACCAGCTTGGCCGTCTGGATCGGATCGCGCTGGTTCACCAGGCAGACGCCGGTGCCGATCTTCAGTTGTTTGGTGGCCATCGCCGCTGCGGTGAGCGTCACGAAGGGGTCCATCACATCGTAGTACTGCTTTGGCAGATCGCCTCCGCCGGGGAAGGGCGAGCGGCGCGAGGTGGGGATGTGCGAGTGCTCCGGCGCCCAGACTGATTCGAACCCGCGGGCTTCGAGGGCCTGGGCCAACTCGATGGATGTCATGGAGTAGTCGGTGAAGAACATCGATGCGCCGAAATGCATGAGGCGAGCTCCTTCCGGGTTTGTCCTGGCTAGAAGCCTACGCGATTGGCCGGGACTCTGCGAGTAAACCCAACCCGAAGCGACCGATGCGTGGTCTTAGGCCAATTCCAGTTCCCGATAGTCGCCCGCCGCTACTGCATCGCACCGCTCGCGATACGCCGGCGCGCTGCCGCTATAGCGCGCGATGATCCGCGTGTCCTTCCCTTCCACGTTGCGGTTGATTCCCGTCATCCAGGAATCAACCTCGTTCGACAGCAGTCCCTCGCCCAGCGACTTCACGTGGTCGGTCCAGTCCCGCACGCCTGCCTCGGTCGCCTTCACGCGGGTCAGCCCGCGATCGCGCGCGAACCGTAACAGTCCCGTCACCCAGTCCACGTTGTATTCGATGCTGCGCGGAATGTTGCCGAGTGCGGTATGCGGCCCCATCAGCATCATCATGTTGGGAAAGCTTTCCACCAGCACCCCGAGATAGGTCTGCGGACCGCCCCTCCATTTATCCTTCAGCCGAAGACCATCAATACCACGAATGTCGATACGATCGAAGCTGCCGGTGATGGCGTCGAATCCTGTCGCGTAGATGATGATGTCGAACTCGAACTCGCGGTCAGTCGTACGGAGGCCGGTTGGCGTGATCCGTTCGATCGCCGTTTCCTTGATGTCCACCAGTTCCACGTTGGGTTGGTTGTATACCTCGTAGTACCGCGTTTCGAGCGGCACACGCCGGGTACCGAAACCGTGGTTCTTCGGGATCAGCTTCTCCGCCACGTTGGGGTCCTTCACCCGTTGTCGGATTTTCCGCGCGACGAAGTCGGAGATCGCCGCATTTGCCCGCCGGTCCGTCAGGATGTCGCGGAAATTGCCGAGCCAGATGCCGAAACCCTTTTCGGAGTACAGCTTCTCCCAGAACGCCTCTCGCTCCTCTTCCGAGACCTCGAATGTCTTGCGCCGGTCCGGCGTGTGCAGGAAGCACAGGAATGTCTCCTGACAGCGCTTGAACATCTCCGGATAATCGGCCTTGATCCTCGCCATCTCGTCCGGCGGGATCGGGCCGTTGTGCAATGGGGCGCACCAGTTCGGGGTTCGCTGGAACACAGTCAGGTGCCCGGCGGTTTTCGCGACCTCCTGGATGGTCTGCACGCCGGTGGCACCGGTGCCAATGACGGCGACCCGCTTGCCGTCGAAGCGTACCTGTTCCTTGGGCCAGCGCGCGGTGTGAAACGACTGTCCCTGGAAGGTCTCCACACCTTCGATGCGGGGCATCGTCGGCGCCGACAGCGGACCCACCGCGGTGATCAAGAAACGCGATGTGTGCCGCGTGCCGTCTTCCAGCGTCACGTCCCAGGACCGCGTCGCCTCCTGCCAGTGTGCGGCGGTAACCCGGCTGCAAAACTGGATGTCGCGACGCAGGTCGAATTTGTCAGCCACGTAATTCAGATAACGCAGCGTCTCCGGCTGGCCAGCGAAGTGTTCGGACCAGTTCCATTCAGCCAGCAGCTCCTGGGAGAACGAGTAACTGTAGGAGTAGCTTTCGGAATCGAAGCGCGCCCCCGGATAGCGGTTCCAATACCAGGTGCCGCCCACGCCGGTGCCTGTCTCGAAGACGCGGACGCGCATTCCCAGCTCGCGAAGGCGGTAGAGCTGGTACATTCCGGAGATTCCTGCACCAATGATGATAGCGTCGTAATCCAGGATAGCGTCCGGGGCGGTCATCTACTCTTGCTCCTGAAATCCTACTGGACAGTAGCATTCTCCACCTGGCCCTGCCAGACACGGGCGTTGCTCCTGTTGAGGGCTTGTTCACGGTTGAAGCCCTAGGGTAGGGCTCACCCATTGCCGAGTCATCCGATGTCCGACGAAATGGCCTCTCCAGGGCTGCATGTGCCAAGTCTGTTCTGGGGGTTGGAGGGTGATGCCGAGGCAACGAGGCTGTTGCGCGCACTGGTCGCGGCTGCACCCGGCGTTGGTGATCCGCGAGGCGCTTGGTTCATCGCCGACAATCTCATCACCTTCGGCCATACCCGCGGATTCCTGACCGAACCGCGCTTTGTCGCGGCCGTGAGGGAGGAACATCCGTCGACCACCGAGCTGTCCATTGTCTGGCGCACGCATACATTGTGCTGGGCGGCGGAGAACTGTTTGGCTGTGCCGGGCGATTATATCGAATGCGGCAGCTATCAGGGCTACTCGATGGCGGTCGTTCTTCGATATCTGGCGGGTCTGCCCGGCCGCCGCTGCTATCTCTACGACTTGTTTGATCCTACCGGGGGAGACGGTGAGGGAAAACGCCTGCCGGGACACGCGCCTGGGCTGTTCGATCAGGTGCGGAGGCGATTTGCCGGGTGGCCCAATGCTGTGGTCACCCAAGGGAAGGTCCCCGGCGTGCTTGCCGACATCGCACCCGACCGAATTGCCTTCCTGCATCTGGACATGAACAACGCGCCGGCTGAATTCGGTGCGTTGGAGGTTCTGTTCGATCGGGTCAGCCCCGGTGGGATGATCGTATTCGACGATTATGGCTGGACCGGCTACCGGGACCAAAAGGCAGCCGCGGACGCCTTCATGCAGGAACGCGGGCTCGCGGTGCTGGAATTGCCTACGGGGCAGGGGCTGGTGGTGAAGCGTTGATACTGAAGCGAAAAATCATAAAGCTTTGACGCACTTCACAGATTTTGCCTTCGTTAACCTAGTAGTCTAACTTCCAGGAAACCTGGGGAGTTCCGTGGAGGGGCCGGTGCAACCAGAGCGCGAAGTCGTTCGGTTCCTGTCAGCCTACCAGACGATTTGGCACGCTCACTTCCCTAGCCTGTTTCGGCGGGCGCAGTGGCATATCGTCACGCATCTCTGCACGAAGGGCCGCGAGGGTGCCGCTGTCGGCGAGCTCTACGGCCTCGTCAAGCAAGTGTTCCTGCTCGACGATTCGACGGTCAAGGAACGCATACTGGAAATCCGGGATCTCCAGCTTTGCGCTGTGGATCCAGCCGACGCGCCGCTATCGGCGCGCTCGGTCATAGTCCCCACACCAGCGCTGCTAGAACTGTTCGATCGTCATCTGCTGGCTTTGGCGAAGGAACTCTGCACCAGCGCATCGGTACTCAATCCCGCACTGCGCGGCGCGATGCCTCGCAAGTTAGATGCCGAGCAGCGTGGCATCATCCTCCAGGCACTGAGCCGCTGGCAGGAACCGTGGCGCGCCGCCCTCGATCGCATTTTCGACTCCATCAATCTGTCGCGTGCCCGGCGAGTCGAGGCAATCCGGCATCTGAGCTCGACGTCGCATTGGACGCTGATGCTCATGGCAATCGAGCTGCGCTACGGGCTATCCATGTTCGCCGGCGGCGAGCAGGGCATCCTGGCAGACCAGATGGCGGCAACCCTGCTGAACCTCACTGGGCAGAACTTCCAGACTACGCGGGATCATATCGCGTATCTTATTTCGCTCGGTCTGCTGGAGCGCCAGAGCGGCAAGTCACTGCGTGTCGCTCTGTCCGAGGCGGCAGCCGCGGAGGTGCACCAAGCGCTGGACGCGGCGTCTGCCGCTTTGCCGGAAGTCGCTGCGCTGCTTGCTGCAACCTTGCCGGACGAAGCAGGAGCCGAACCGGGAGCCGAAGCGACCCTGAACCTGCGCGCCGCTCAAGCAATTCGGCAGTCCGTCGCAGAGCCGCGGCACCATTTGGTCATCCTGCAGCCGGAGTCTGCGGTGCGGCGCGTGGCGCTGCCGCCCGGTTCGTTGACTATCGGTCGTGCGCCGCCTTCCACATTGTTGCTGGAAGCTCCGGAGATCTCACGCTCGCACTGCCGGATCGATGTCGATGGCGATGAGGTCAGCGTGACTGATCTGAATTCCACCAACGGCACGTTTCTGGACAATAAGCGGCTGTCCGGTTCGGCGCCATTGGCACATGGCACGTTGCTGCGCATCGGCAACTACGTCCTGACCTGCGAGTATCAAAGCGCCTTGGAGGTCGAGGAGGCGGACATAACGCAACGGAAGACCGGGCTCGTCGGTGCCGTCACAGTGCTGCGGCCGCGGCGCGGCCGTTCGGCCTAGAGAACAAAACGGAAAACTCGGCGCAAACCGACTGGCATTTTCCCAGGGGATTGTCCGCGCAGAATTGGAGAGTTCCTTGCGGATTTTTGCCAGGAACTGGCGGGCCATTCTTCCTGTTTCGGAATTTCCCGCTCGGGCCTACAGGCTGGCTGCGGCACGAATCATTCGGCCGCAAATAGCCACAACGGCTGGTGGCATAACTGCTGACGCCGAAGCTACTGCCTGGTCCGATCATACGTCCTCCCCGAATTCGTATTATCGGTCCCCACTGGTCAGTAAGGCGTCTGCGGGAGCAGGCATGCCAGGTACCCCGACCGGTGCATGCCTGCTCTTTTTTCTCATGCATCCGGGCGTAGCGCCGGAATGGGCGCGATCCGACGGTGGAGCAACGGCACAAACAGCAGAATGAATGCGGTGAACGCTGCTGACACCATGATGAGCGGTGCGAGCTGTTTGTTGAATACTCGATCGTAGAGGAAAGCGCCGCTGGTGTCTGATATCGGCGTCGCGAGATTGATCACCGACATCAGCGCGGCGAACGTGAAACCTTCCGATCGCTCGGGACAGTGTTCGGCTGCCAGCGTCAGCGTCGCCACGTTGGCTATCATCCCCGCAACGCCGCCGAGAAAGTACACGATGACGGCGCTCACTTGTTCCGTCATGCCCAGGAACGCGAGGGTCGCCAGCGTGCCGGCAACAATGCTGAGATTCAGTAGCGCCCGCGTGGTCATCCCGCGTAACCAGAGCCGATAAATCAGAGCGCCTGCGATCCACCCGGCCGCACTCACCGATGAGAGCAGGCCGATGAAGCCTTGCGAGAAGTGCAACTCGTCGCTCATGTGAAAATAGAGTGGCGTGCCGAAGCCTGGGCTGAAGTAATAGCAGAACAGAAAGGCGGCAATCAGCCAGAGCGTGCGCGAGCGGAATGTGCCGAGTAGCCCGCGCAGTGCGCGCCTGAACTCTCTGCGATCGAGGTGCGCCGGCTCTTCATCAACCAGAGAGAGTGAGCTCGCGACGACTGCAAGCGGCGGAAGAGCGGCGATCGCCGTGGCGGCGTGCAAAGCGCCAACAGGCGATAGCATTTCAATCAACCCTCCGCCGAGTAGCGAGGCGACCATGACCGCAATGTTGAACCACAGCCATTGCTGGTTGATGAAGGCAGCGCTTGCCCGAAAGCGTTGGCCATTCTCCACCAGCAACGCGCCGCAGACGGTGCTGGAAGCGGCCATTGCAATCGAAGTGAGCAGCAGCGCGAACACAATTGCCGCTGGGGTGAGCAGCTGGGTGGCCCACAGGAAGGCCGCGACCGCGCCGATATTCGCCAGCAACAGGTATGAGCGGCGGCGGTAGCTGAACAAGGGCAGGAAATCGGAAATGATGCCATAGAGCGGCTTCACCACCCAGGGCACGTCCAGCACTGCCAGCGATGCAGCGATGTGGACCGCATCCCAGCCCTGCGTCTCCTTCAGGTAATGCGTCAGTGGTTGCCAGACTACTCCGACCTTGGCCTGGCCAATGCCTTCGACAGCATAGACAATGGCGAAGAACAGCATCAGGCGGGAGATGCTGTCGGTGCGATGCTCTGGCATGATGGGGCGTTCTACCGGCTGTGGGGCAGGAAACAAAACGCATGACGTGGCGGATTGGCATCGATATCGGCGGCACCTTCACTGACGTGGCCCTGGTGGAGGAGGAGACGGGCCACATCGCCATAACCAAGCTCCTGACCACCCCGTACGATTTCGGCCAGGCCGTGATCGACGGCATCCGCCAGGGTCTGGACGCCAATCGGATCGATCCGTCTGACGTGTCGCTGCTGTCGCATGCGACGACGGTGGTTACCAATGCGCTGCTGGAGAACAAGGGCGCGCGTGCGGGATTCATTGCGACCCGCGGCATGCGCGACATTCTGGAGCTGCGCCGTTCGTCGCGCGCCGACCTCTATGATCTGCTGCAGGACGCGCCCGCGGTGCTGGTGCCTCGGCGCTGGCGCTTTGAGATCACCGAGCGGATTGATGCGCAGGGCGAGGTGGTGACACCACTGGCCGAGGAGGAGTTGCCCGCGCTGATCGAGGCCATTCGCGATGCCGGGCTCCAGACGATCGCCGTATCGTTCCTGTTTTCGTTCCTGAACGATACCCATGAGCGGCGTGTTGGCGAGGTGCTGCGAGCGGCGCTCCCCGGTGTTGGCGTCTATCTGTCATCCGAGGTGCTGCCGGAGATCCGCGAATTCGAGCGCGCGAGCACGACGGCGGTTTGCGCCGTCGTCGGACCGGTGCTCGCTTCCTACCTCGATCGGCTGCAGGGCGCGATCTCCAGGCTCGGACTGCCGAAGCTGCACGTCATGGGCTCATCCGGCGGCGTTTTCGACATCGCCGAAGGGCTACGCATGCCAGCGATGGCGGTGGAATCGGGTCCGGCTGCCGGTGTGATCGCGGCCTCACTCGCGGGACGTCAGTTGCAGAGGCCAAACCTGATTTCGTTCGACATGGGCGGTACCACGGCGAAGGCCAGCGTCATCGCCAGTGGCGCAGTGTCGGTTACCGCCGAATACGAGGTCGGCGGCTCGGGTCACGCCAATCGATGGATGCATGGCACCGGTCATCCGATTCGGGTGCCGGTCATCGATCTTGCCGAGGTCAGTGCGGGTGGCGGATCGATTGCCTGGGTCGATCCCGGGGGCGCGTTGAAGGTGGGGCCGCACAGCGCTGGCGCCGCCCCTGGTCCCGCCGCATACGGCGCCGGCGGAACCCAGCCGACGGTGACCGATGCCGATGTCGTGCTGGGCTATCTCGATCGTGAAGCACTGCTCGGAGGTGCATTACGGATTGATCTCGCTGCCACGGAACGGGCGATCGATGCCGCCATTGCTCAACCACTTGCTTTGACAGTGTCCGAAGCAGCGGCGCGCATCGTCGAAGTGGTCAACAGCAACATGGCGCAGGCGCTGCGAATCGTCTCGATCGAACGTGGCCATGACCCGCAGGAGTTCAGCCTCATCGCATTTGGTGGCGCTGGTCCAGTGCACGCCATTTCATTGGCCGAGGAATTGCAGATTCCGGAAGTCATCGTGCCACCGGCACCCGGCGCATTCTCTGCACTGGGGTTGGTGGCCAGTGATCTGAAGCGCGACTATTCCCGCACGCTGTACGCAGACCTCGGCAGCATTGACCCGGAGCGGGTTGCGGAGGTGATCGCCGGCATGGAACAGGCTGGGCGCGAAATGCTGCGTTCGGCCAGGGTACCGCCGGAGCGACAGGTGCTGTTACGCCAGGCAGACGTGCGGTACCGACGGCAAGCATACGAGCTGACCGTACCGATCGCCGATGGCGAGATGACGCGTGCCAAATTGGACGATCTGGCTGAGGAGTTCCATCGACGGCACGAACAAACATATGGTCACGCAAATCGATCGGAGCGCGTGCAACTGGTCAATCTGCGTCTGACGGCATTGGGAAAACTGCCAGATCTGGTGCTCGCGCAACGCGCTGATGCAGCGAGCGCGAAGGCGCGGAGCCGAGACGTATGGTTTGCTGACACAGGTTTCGTGTCCACGTCGGTGCATTGGCGCGACGGGCTTACGTCCGGCACGCATATATTTGGCCCCGCGATCATTGAAGCGATGGATTCCACCACCGTCATCCCGCCCGGTTGGCAGGCGCGGGTTGATGAGCTTGGATATCTTCGCTTGACCCCTGCCTGAGCCCACTATCATGGCGAGGAGCGAAGCGACGAGGCAATCCCAATCGGTGGTGCGCATAATGGGGATTGCTTCGTCGCTTCGCTCCTCGCAATGACAAAAAAGGAGCACCGTATGGCGCGTCTGAAGACCGACCCCGCCCGCTTCGAAGTCGTGAAGAACGCGCTGACCTGCGCGGCTGAGGAGATGAAAATCGTCCTCGCGAAGACGGCGTATTCGCCGCTGCTCAAGGTGGCGGGTGACTACTCGTGCGGCATCTTCGATATACAGGGGAATATGGTCGCTCAGGGGCCTGACCTGCCGATCCATTTGGGTTCGATGCCTGATGCGGTTCGCGCGGTGGTGCGGGCTTTTCCTGATGCGGCGCCCGGTGATGTGTTCATTCACAATGATCCGTACCAGGGCGGTTCGCATCTGCCGGATGTCAATGTGGTCGCGCCGGCCTTCCATGAAGGCCGCCTGCTCGGTTTCGGCTGCGTGCGCGCTCATTGGCCCGACATCGGCAGTGCCACGCCAGGCAGCTATGGTGCGGTGACTGAGATCTACGGCGAAGGCCTTCGTCTGCCGCCGATACGGTTGTATCGCGATGGCAAGCCCGATCCGGCCATAGAGGCGATCATCTTCGCCAACGTGCGGACGCCGACTGAACGGCTCGGCGACCTGCGCGCGCAGGTGGCGGCCAACTGGAGGGCTGCTGCGCGGCTGCAAGCGTTGGCTGCGAAATACGGCACCGAGACGCTGCTCGACATCATGCAGGAGGTGCAGGACTATTCCGAAACCATGATGCGAGCAGCACTGCGCGCGCTGCCTGACGGCGAGGCGGAGTTCATCGACGTCTTCGACGGCGATGGTGTCATTGCGCCAGGCGAGATCGACGATGAGACGTTCACGGTGAAGCTGCGCATTACCAAGAGAGGCGAAACGATCATCGCGGACTTTACCGGCTCAGATCCGCAGGTGGCTGGACCAATGAATGCGCCGCTCACCGTCACTGCATCCGGCGTGTTTTGCGCGCTGAAGATGATCGCTGATCCGAAGAGCCTGATTCCGCCGAACTCCGGCTGCTGGCGTCCGGTAACGGTGACGGCGCCCCCTGGATCCGTAGTGAACGCGCAGCTTCCCGCGCCCGTTGTATATGCCAACCATGAGATGTCTCATCGTGTCGCCGATATGGTGATGGCGGCGATGTTCGCGTTCACGCCACAAACAGTCATGGCGGGATCGCAGGGCACATCGGCCGTGATGACATTCGGTGGCACTGACTATCGCACGGGCGAACGCTACGTGAGCTATGAGTCGGTAAAGGGCGGCTTTGGCGCGCGGCCCGTGAAGGATGGCATCAATGCCGTTGCTTCCACCGTTTCCAACATGATGAACACGCCGATCGAGATCATCGAAATGAGCTTCCCGCTGCGTGTGCAGGAGTACTCGCTGGTGCCGGACAGCGGCGGCGCGGGTAAGTGGCGTGGCGGCCTGGGCGTGCGTCGCGTGTGGCGCGTGCTGGAGCGGCAGGCGCATGCGGCCGTTTGCTGTGAGCGCACCGTCACACCGCCATTCGGTCTCGCAGGCGGCAGGCCTGGTGCGCCTGCGAAACTGGAATTGATCCCGCTGAACGGCAACGCGCGTAAGCTTACCAGCAAGGGCGGGTTCATCGCGCCAGCCGGTTCGCTGGTGGTGATCGAGGCCCCCGGTTCCGGCGGGTATGGCCCACCCTCAGAACGAGATCGCATACGGCTTTCCGAGGACCTGATGGACGGATACGTTACTCCATCGGCTGCTCGGCGCGAGTATGGCGTCGAGACCACCTGACGGAGGAACGCAGAATGACCTACGTGGCACCCAACTCGGTGCAGGCGCGCGACATCGCGTCGCTTGTGCACCCACAGACCAATCTGGTGCGTCATCTCGAGGAAGGCCCGGTGGTGATCTCCCGCGGCCAGGGCATGTACGTGTGGGATGACTCAGGCCAGCAGTTTCTCGATGCGGCCGCAGGGCTGTGGTGCGCGTCTCTCGGTTACGCGTCGGAGCGTTTGGCGCGTGTGGCGTATGAGCAGATGCGCAAGCTCGGCTATGCGCATTTGTATCGGAGCACAACGAATGAGCCAGGCGTGGATTTGGCCGAGAAGCTGTTGCAAATCGCACCGGTGCCGATGAGCAAGGTGCTGCTCCAGTGCTCCGGTTCCGAAGCCAATGACACCGCGATCAAGCTCGTCTGGTATTATCACGCCGGGATTGGCAAGCCGAACAAGCGCAAGATCATAGGCCGCAAGATGGGATATCACGGCAGCACGTCGGCTTCGATCAGCGCGTCGGGCAAGGCCGACATGCATGCGGATTTCGGCCTGCCGTTTCCCGATTTCCGCCATACCGAGTATCCGCACTACTACCGTCTGCATGAGGATGGGGAGACAGAGGAGCAGTTCGCCACGCGGATGGCCGATGCTTTGGAACAGCTCATCGTCACAGAAGGTCCCGATACGGTTGGTGGCTTCATTGCCGAGCCTGTAATGGGCGCAGGTGGCGGCCTCACGCCACCGCGGACCTATTGGGAGAAGATGCAGGCGGTGCTGCGCAAATATGACGTGCTGTTCATTGCGGATGAGGTGATCTGCGGGTTCGGCCGAACAGGCAATATGTGGGGCAGCCAGACCTATGATTTGAAGCCCGACATGATCTCTTGCGCCAAGGCGCTATCCGCCGGCATGCAGCCGATCTCAGCACTGCTGATCAACCAGCGCGTGTTCGAGGCAATGCTGGATGAGAGCCGGAAACTTGGCAACTTCGCGCATGGGTTCACCTATGCCGGGCATCCTGTCACCACCGCGGTGGCAATGGAAACGCTGCGCATCTACGAAGAGATGGACATGGTCGGCCATGTGCAGCGTGTCGGGCCATACATGCAGCAGGTCTTGGCAAAGTTTGCTGCGCATCCGCTGATCGGCGATGTGCGCGGTGTCGGCTTGCTGACCGGAATGGAGATGATGGCCGACAAGTTGACGCGGACACCTTTCGATCCTGCGCGCGGCGTTGGGCGGATTGCCGATGGCCATGCCCGCAAGCACGGGCTGATCACGCGGTTCATCGGCGACCGCATCGCCTTCTCGCCGCCGCTGATCATCACCGAGGCGGAGGTGGACGATATTGCCGCGCACCTGCAGCGCACGCTGGATGACACCTGGGCTGAAGTGAGACCTAACTGAGAAGGAGAGGGGAAATGTCAGGGACGCAACCCGTTATCGCGCAGAAGAGTCCGTATCGGATGGAGGTAGAGGCCGGAAAGTCGTACTGGTGGTGTGCATGCGGCAAGAGCGGCAATCAGCCGTTCTGCGACGGTTCGCATCGCGGCAGTGGCTTCACGCCGGTTGAGTTCAAGGCGGAAGAGAGTGGTACGATCTCGTTCTGTGGCTGCAAGAACAGCAACAACAAGCCTCGCTGTGACGGGACGCATCGGAATCTGTGATTTGCGCTGTCATGGCCGGTGCAAGGCCGGCCATGACGATCCAATGAGAGGATCGCATGAAAATTGATGATGTATCGCTAACCATTTTCACGTGGGATGGCATTCCGGCGACACGCTACCACCTTGGTGCGCTCGCATCATCCACAAGCAATCTCGGTCTCTTGCGAATTCGCACGGATGATGGCCTGGAAGGTCACGCCTTCCTCGGCGCGGCGACCAACCCGGCGTCTATGGACGGGCCGCAGCTCATCCGATCTCTGAAGCCGATGCTGATGGGACAGAACCCACTCGAGCGCGAACGTATCCACGGCGCGATGCGCCTGGTCTCGCGCATAGTCAGCTACCGCACGATCGGTGCGGTGGATACCGCACTATGGGATCTGTGTGGCAAGATCGCCAAGCTGCCGGTTCATGCGTTGATGGGCACGTGCCGCAACTCCATCATGGCCTATGCGAGTTCTCAGGTACTGCCTGATGTTGCGGCCTATGTCGATCAGGCGCAGACGTTCAAGGCGAACGGCTGGCGCGCCTACAAGATCCATCCGCCGCGCGACCCCGATGAGGACATCAAGGTCTGTGAGGCAGTGCGCAAGGCGGTGGGCGATGGCTTCCGGCTGATGCTCGATTCGACCTGGAGCTACAATTATACCGATGCGCTCCGGGTCGGCAGGGCGATCGAGGAGATGGGTTACTACTGGTATGAAGACCCGATGTCAGATGAGGACATCTACAATTACGTGAAGCTGCGGGACAAGCTGGACATACCGATCATGGCCACCGAGTTTCCCGCCGGCGGGCTGGAGACCTATCCGATCTGGCTGACCGAGCGTGCCACCGACTACTTGCGTGGCGACATTCCGAACAAGGGTGGTCTTACCACGATGCTGAAGACCGCGCATCTCGCGGAAGCCTTCAACATCAAATACGAGATCCACCATTCGGGGAATTCGCTGAGCAATCTGGCAAACCTGCATCTCTGCATGGCGATCCGCAACACCACAATGTTCGAGGTGCTGCTGCCGGACGGGGCGCATAAATACGGGATGGCGAAGGAACTGGAGATCGACCAAGACGGGCTGCTATACGCGCCTACCGGGCCCGGCTTGGCGGCGGCGATCGACTTCGATTTGATTAAGCGCAAGACGGAGGCGGTGCTGAGTTGACGGCCACTGTCATTGCGAGGAGCGAGGCGACGAAGCAACCCCCATCATGCAGGGGATTGCTTCGCTTCGCTCGCAACGACAGTCCTATATTAGTCCCCGTCCTGCGAGGTTGCGCATCAGAGTGCCAACTCCGAAGGTCCACGGCTCACACTGATCCGTCGGCATCATCCGGTTGACCAACCTTCCCAGCTTTGGCGCCGCTATCGTCACGATGTCGCCGGCCTTGTGCGTGAAGCCCTTGCCCGGCGTATCCCGATCTTCCACTGGAGCGAACATCGTACCAAGGAAGAGCACCGCTCCATCTGGATAGCGGTGATGCTCGTTGATCATCTGCGCTATCAGGTCGGCCGGATCGCGGCTGATCTTCGCGATCGATGAGGCGCCATCCAGCCAGAACCCTTCCGGACCTTCGACGCTCAGCGAAACCGTCGTCTGCCGTATGTCATCCATGGTGAACCGTGCGTCGAAAAAGCGCAGGAACGGACCGATCGCGCAGGACGCGTTGTTGTCCTTCGCCTTGCCTAACAGCAAGGCTGAACGCCCCTCCACGTCTCGGAGGTTGACGTCATTGCCCAGCGTGGCGGCGACGATGCGTCCCGCCGATGATGCGGCCAGCACAACCTCGGGTTCCGGATTATTCCAGGACGACTTCGGATGAATGCCGGCGTCCATTCCGGTGCCTACAGCGGCCATCGGTTGCGCTTTGGTGAAGATCTCTGCGTCCGGTCCGATGCCCACTTCGAGGTATTGGCTCCATGCGCCTTGTTCGATCAGCACCTGCTTCAGGTGCGCGGCCTCCGCTGAACCGGGCTTCAGCTTTGCCAGATCATCGCCCACAAGGCGATTGACCACTGACCGGATTTCTGCGGCTGCGTTCATGTCGCCGCGCGCGCGTTCCTCGATCACTCGCTCGATCATCGACACCACGAACGTCACGCCCGCCGCCTTGATCGCCTGCAGATCGATCGGGGTCAGCAGCCATGGCTTGCTGCGGTCGCGTATCTCGGCCGGCGTGTTGGCCAGCACGTCATCAAGCCGCCCGACGCGTTCCCCTTGTACGGAGTGTAGTCGTTCTGCCGGCGAATCCGCCTCGCACAGATCGCGCATCGTCGGGAAAGTGCCAGTTATGTCCACCAGATCGCCGTCTCGCACCGCAACGAGGGACGGCCCGTCTACATCGGGGCGCCAGACACGACCCGCGAGAGCGGCCTGCGTCGCATCCACCGGCAGGACTGGCTGCAATGTGTCACGAAATGCGGGCATCCGAGTCCTCCCAACGTCAGACTTCGCACCCTATACTATGTCCAACCATGAACTGAGGAGCCAGGCCGTGGCGCTGTTCCGCTCGTCCCACGCAACGGACACCGAGACGTTTCCTATTACGCACACAGACGAAGAGTGGCGCTCGAAGCTGTCGCCCCCGCAGTATCAGGTACTGCGCAAGCATGGCACGGAGCGCGCCGGCACCAGCCCGCTGAACGCCGAGAAGCGGCATGGCAAATTTATTTGCGCCGGTTGTGGTCAGGAGCTGTTTGCGTCCGAAACCAAGTTTGAGAGCGGGACTGGCTGGCCGAGCTTCTATCAGCCGCTGGAGGGCGCGGTCGGAACAAACGAGGATCGGAGCTTCTTCATGACCCGCACTGAAGTGCATTGCAGCAGGTGCGGTGGTCATCTGGGCCATGTGTTTCCGGATGGTCCGCATCCTACTGGGCAGCGTTACTGCATGAACGGCGTGGCCATGGAGTTCAAACCTGACTGAACCGGCGTATTGCCGCTTGGTCGAGCGTCACGCCGAGGCCAGGGCCCTTGGGCACATCGACATGGCCGTCGCTGTAGCGTAGCGGTTCGACGAAGATCTCGTTCTGCAAGGCGTTCCGGCCTACGTCGTATTCCACCAATGGCGGAAAGGGCACGTGCTCGCCGTGCGGATAATTCGGCAGTGAGGCCACGAAATGCGCGGCAGCCGCGAGGCCGATGCCGGTGCCCCAGACATGCGGCGAGACTCGCAGGTGTTCGGCGGCGCACAGCACGCCAATAGTCCGGGCGACGTCGAACCCGCCGCATAGCGTGAGGTCGGGCTGCACAATCGAGACAAGCCGCCCATCGATCAGGCGGCGGAAGTCGAACACGCTGTACAGCGCCTCGCCGGTGGCGAGCGGCACCGGCGCGCGCGACTTCAGGCTGGCATAACCGGCCCAATCCTGCGGGGCGAGCGGCTCCTCGTACCAATGGATGTCAAATGGCGCGGTGCGGCGCATGCTCTCCAGCACGCCGTCTTCCGTGTAGTTGCCGTTGGTGTCCACGGTGAGCAGCGGGGCGTCGCCAATGATGCGCCGAGCCAGAGCGCAGCGCGTCGCGTCCTGCGCCGGATGGCGGCCGATCTTGATCTTGAAAGCGGTGAACCCGCGCGCCGCATTGGGTTCCAGCTGCGCCGCAAGCGCCGCTTGCTGGTCGTCTGCCTCGGTGAAATAGCCACCCGACGCATAGACCGGCACACGTTCGCGCTGCCGTCCGCCGATGAGTTCGGCGACGGAGAGGTTCAACAGCTTGCCCATTGCATCGTGCGCAGCGATGTCGATGCCGCCCATCACCGCAACAAGCTGGTTCTGCGTGCCGAAGTGGTACATCCGCGCGAGCACCGCTTGTGCGGCGCCGCGCTGTGCGAACACACTGCGGCCGATGTAGAGCGGTTTGATCATCTCGAGATATGCTCGGCTGACCGCAGCGGGACCCCAGGCCTCGCCAATCCCTTCTACACCATCGTCCGTCTCAAGAATGATCAGCCCCCCACCACGCCGGTTTGTGAGGCCGCGCGCGGAGCCGTAGCCTTCACCTGTCGGCAGGTGGAATTCCAAGGGAAAGACTCGGATATCACGAATGCGGGACATGACAGTGGGCTATTCTGCCGCCATTGGAACCGCAGTTAAAGGCTTGCGCCTCTGCCGCAACTCCTCTGCCACCAGGAACGCCAATTCCAATGCCTGCGAGCCATTCAGGCGCGGATCGCAATGCGTGTGGTACCGATCTTCCAGTGTTGTGTCATCAATCTGCTGCGCTCCACCGGTGCATTCGGTGACGTCCTTGCCTGTCATCTCGATGTGTATGCCTCCAAGATGAGAGCCCTCGGCCTGATGAATTGCAAAGCACGCCCGTAGCTCAGCGATGATCCTTTCGAACGGTCGCGTCTTGCGGCCCGACTCTGTCGTTACCGTATTCCCGTGCATTGGGTCGCAGGACCACACCACTCGGCGACCCTCGCGTTGCACGGCACGGATCAGCGGCGGCAGACCGGCATCAAGCCGCTCTGCTCCCATGCGGGTGATCAAGGTCAGGCGCCCTGGGTTGTTGTTCGGGTTCAGCACATCGATCAGCCGCAGCAACTCATCCGGCGTCATGGTTGGTCCGCATTTCAATCCCAGCGGATTTGCTACGCCGCGCAGGAAAACGACATGCGCGCCATCCGCCTGGCGCGTGCGTTCGCCGATCCAGGGGAGATGCGCCGAGCAGGCATACCAATCGCCTGTGAGACTGTCCTGGCGCGCCAAGGGCTCCTCGTAGTTCAGCAGCATCGCGTCATGGCTCGTGTAGAACTCGGTAGAGCGAAGCTGCGGCGCCGCCGTGAACCCGCACGCCGCCATGAACGCCAAAGATTCCTGGATACGGCAGCACATTTCGCTGTATCGCCTGCCCTGCGGTGAGGCGGCAACGAACGCTTGGTTCCACTGCTGAACGCGCGCGAGGTCTGCGAATCCACCCTGGGTGAAAGCACGCAGCAAATTGAGTGTGATCGCCGACTGATTGTAGGCACGCAGCATACGTCCGGGATCCGGCGTGCGCGCGTCCGCATCGAAGGCGATGTGGTTGACGATGTCGCCGCGATAAGAGGGTAGCGTCACGCCGTCGATGGTTTCCGTCGGTTGCGACCGCGGCTTGGCAAACTGTCCTGCCATCCGCGCGACTTTCACCACCGGCACACCTGCGCCATAGCTCAGCACCGCGGCCATTTGCAGCAGCACCTTCACGGTGTCACGCAAGGCATTGGCGTGGAATTCGGCGAACGATTCCGCGCAGTCTCCGGCTTGCAGCAGAAACGCATCGCCAGCGGCAGCGCGCGCGAGTTGTGTCTTCAGTGCGCGGACCTCACCGGCAAAGATCAGCGGCGGCGAGGTACGCAGGTCTGCCTCGACCGCTTCAAGCGCCGCCGGGTCGGGGTAATCCGGTGCCTGCGCGATCGGGCAGGCGCGCCAGTCCTGTGGTGTCCACATGACGCATCATTCCGGTCGCTGAGGCGCCGGCCGAGGCGCGGGTTGCGGCGTCGGCCGGGGAACGGACGGACCGGTAATCACGTCGAAATCGAACTCTGAACCTTGCATGCGAGCCTCCTTCGGTTGAGGGCCGCTCTGCCGAGGCGAAATCCGATTTCCGATGGCGCAGAAATGCGAAAGCCGCCTTGGCGAGGCGGCTTCGGGTTCCTGCTACTGGTGCACGATCCTAGGCCGCCGGTCTGTACCAGCGGTACCAAAATCGCGAGGTCGAAACGGCCTGCATTCGCACCATGAACGGCTGCATACCCCAGCCGCGGGGCAAAAGGCAAGCGTCCAGCCGTTCTCAGCGTATCAGCGGACTATCGGGATCCAGCGCCCGCAGCAGATAGTCATGACTCTGTGGCGCATAGCGCTCCCAGAGCCCGCGCAGCTCCGCAATTGGCGCGTCATGCCAATCGACGCGCAGGTCCACCAGCGGAAAGCTTTCACGCTCGACGACCAAGAGATGCGCGCTGTGCACAGGACCGTGCTCGCCGCCTGCGGTCTGGCCCGCCTCCAAGGCCTGCAACAGACGCTCTGCCAACGGAGCCGATGTATCGGCTTGAAACGCGCGCAGCATGGCGGGAGGCACAAGTGCGCTGGCCAGGATGTTGCCGATGGCGCAGGCATCCTGGGCCGGCGCCGCGCTCATCTCCGGTTTCGTGCGCGTGCCGCTGTGGACTGCCGTGCTGCCGGCGGCATCCAGCACCGCAATCTGACGCCATTGCGCATGCGCGGTCGATGCTACCAGTGCATCGAGTGTCTCCTGTGCAGTGCATCCCGAGCGGAGCAAAGCGAGGCCGCGTGGCCCCAGGCGCGGATCGGTGCGATGCTGCGTCAGGACCGCCCCGACATTTGCCGCGCAATAGGCGACTCGTGCACCGACGGCGATCGAGGACGTGGCGACGGCGGCGCCCATCTGCCCGGTGCGCGAGCAGCGGCCGATGAGAGAGAAGGTCATTGGTTGTTATGTCAGCCCCTGTTGACGCGTTTATGACCCGGACCGCGGCCTCGTTCGACCGCGGTAAGCGTTCTGCGGCAGCCGGTTTGGTCCAGCTTGCCTTCTCGGTGATCCTGCTCAGCAGCGCCTGGCCGCTCACCAAGATCGCTTTGAACTCCGGTAGCACACCATTGTGGTTTGCAGAAGGGCGCGCCGTCCTCTCGGGAGCAGTTCTTGCCGTTGTTTTGACGTTACTCGGCCGACTGCGCTTGCCCATCCGGCACGATTTGCCGGCGCTGGTTGCGATCGGAGTCTGCCAGCTTGGGCTGTACTTCGCTCTGGCGCATGAAGCGGTTGCGTGGGTAGCGGCCGGTCGTACCGCCATTCTTGCCAACACGACAACCATATGGGTCGTGCCGCTCTCGCTGATCTTCCTGCGCGAAGCCATTTCGCAGCGTCGTTGCGCTGCAGTGGTGTTGGGACTCACGGGGGTCATGGTTCTAATGAGCCCGTGGGCGATCGACTGGACGTCACGCGATGTGCTGATTGGCCATCTTTTCCTGCTTGGCGCATCGCTGTCCTGGTCTGTGGCGATCATTGTTACCCGTATGACCTCGCCGAGCTTATCGATCTTTGAGTTATTGCCGTGGTGCTTTGCTGTCAGCGCCGTGCTGCTCGCACCGCTGATGTTGTGGCAGGCACCGGACGGCGGGATTGGCTCGCAGCCAACGTCATGGCTGGCGCTTGCCTATATCGGGCTGATCGCGGGTCCGGTTGGAACCTGGTGTGTCATCCAAGCTACCGCAACGCTGCCTGCGCTGGTTTCCTCGGTCGGTTTTCTGACAACCCCAGCGATCAGCCTCATCCTTGCCAATGTAATGATCGGCGAGCCGATCACGGCGGATCTGCTGGCGGGCACGGCGCTGATCATGTGCGGTGTCGGGCTCGCTGCATGGCCGGCGAGGGAGGGATGATTTTGCATGCCATAGAGGCTGGCGAGGGAGGTCCACCGCTGGTACTGCTGCACGGCCTCTTCGGATCTGCCCGCAACTTCGGCACGGTGCAGCGGGAATTCGCCCGCAACCGGCGCACCATCGCATTGGATTTGCGCAATCATGGCGCGAGCCCTCATGCGGGCGACATGCGCTATGAGGTCATGGCAGACGATGTAATGGATACACTGCATCATCTGTCTGCCTTGCCGGCAACGCTGCTTGGCCATTCGATGGGGGGCAAGGTGGCAATGCAAGCGGCAATCACACGGCCGGACGTGGTGGATCGGCTCATCGTTGCTGACATCGCGCCGGTGGCTTATCCGCCGCATCTTCGAGATCTGGCGGCGGCAATGGCGGCATTACCCCTGACGCCAGGGATGGCCCGTGCACAGGCCGATGTCGCGTTGGCTGCCGCGGTGCCCGACGCGGGCATGCGGGCTTTTCTGTTGCAGAACCTGCAGCTCGGGCAGGCTCCCATGTGGCGCATTGGTCTCGATGAGATCGTGGAGGCCTTCCCCGATATCGAGGCGTGGGACGCGGCGGTTGGTGCGCAGTATCATGGCCCTGTGCTGTTCATCGCGGGCTCGAACTCCAACTACATCCAGCCTGCGCATCGCCCAGCGATAAAGGCACTGTTTCCGAATGCACGATTGGTCACGCTGAAGAACGCGGGTCATTGGCTGCACGCCGATAATCCGACCGGCTTCATCAGCGTCGTCGAGAGCTTTTTGACAGCAACGAGTTGACGCCAGCATCATGCCACTGACATGCGTCTGACGGACCAAGAGAAAGCGATGCTCGCCGGCGAAGCCGGTCCGGCGCGGCAATGGGCGATCCAGCACCAACTCCGCGTCGGATCATATCTGGGCGCTGCCGATTTCGTGCCGGTCTCCCAGGCGCACATCATGGCTGATACCGAATCGCTAGGTCTCGCGGGCGTCGAATGGCTGGAGCGGTTGGCGGCATTGCCGGACAACGACCGGCATGTGCGCATTCCCACCATTACTGATCCGCGTGGTACCGATTTCGCGGCCGCAGCCCGCCTGAAGCAACAGGACTGGATGCTGGCGCTGGAGCGCCGCGTGATCGCGGCGTTCGAGGCACTTGGCGTCCTCATGACCGACACGTGCATCAACTACCAGACGATAATGCCAGCCACGCTGGGCGAGCACATGGCGTATGGCGACACCGGGGTGGTAATCTATTCCAACAGTGTACTTGGTGCGCGATCGAATTTTGAAGGTGGACCTTCGGCGCTGGCGGCCGGATTGACCGGGCGCACACCGCGCTATGGCTATCATTTAGCCGAGAAGCGTCGCGCAACGCTGCTGCTGCGCGTCGCCTACACACCCCGTGAGCTGCACGAGTGGGGCGCACTTGGCGGCGTTATCGGGCGCATTGCCGGAGATTATTGGCAGGTACCGGCGGTCGTCGGCTTGGATCGCGTTCCGAGTTCCGACGAATTGAAGCATTTCGGCGCCGCGCTCGCCAGCTACGGCTCTGTCGCCTTGTTTCACATAATCGGCGTCACGCCGGAGGCTCGGGACTCGGTCGATCAATCGCTGCCGGAGACTGCGACAATAGGCGAAGCTGATCTTCGTGCATTCCAGAGGGCTTATCTGGCTGGCATCGAGAAGGTGGACGTTGTCGTATTCTCTTCGCCACAGCTAAGCTTGCTGGAGCTGCGTGATCTCGCGGCCATGCTGGACGGGCGGCGCGCCACGATCCCCTTGCTGGTGGTGACGAGTCCGCAAGTGAAGCCGGATGCCGACCGGCTTGGCCTCACTGCACGCATCGAGGCGTCGGGCGGGCTGGTGCTGTCCGGCATGTGCTTTTACCAGAGCTATGCGCGCGAAATGGCCGAGGCGAATGGCTGGCAAACCCTGGTTACGCCATCGGCGAAGCTGGTGAACATCCTGGGTGGCTACGGCTATCGCCCGGCGCAGCTTTCAATGCAGCAATGCGTCGATGCGGCGTGCACCGGCAGGATTCCCGCATGATTGAATTCCGTGCTGCCGCCGCGATGGGTAAGCGCGTGCAAGGACGTGCGCTGGTTGCGAAGGACGGGTTTTCTGCGCGCTACGACCTCGATCGCGTCAACGGCGTATTCTCACGCAAAGAACACAAGCTGGCACGACAGTCGTATGTGGGACGCGTCCTGGTGCTGGATGCCGCCAAGGGCGGCGTTGCGACCGCCTGGATGCTGCACGAAATGGCAGCGCGCGGCATAATGCCGGCGGCGTTGGTATTGAACCGCGTGAACCCGATCATGGTGCAGGGCGCCGCCCTGGCGGATTTTACCATGATCTCCGGGTTCGATGTGGATATCACTGCGGTAGTGCCGAACGGTGCCGTGGTTGAGATCGACCCGCCATTTCTGCGGATTCTCTCGGCGCAATGAACAGCACATCCTTGGCTGTCGGCGAACGCCGGTTCGCCGCCTTGCTGCCTGGCATCACGTCCGCACTCTCGTTCAGCGCCGCCGATATCCTTGGGAAGGTGGTATTCAATGACGGCATGGACGTGCTGTCCTTCGTCACCACGCGCGGCGTGCTGACGGCGCTGTTCTTCTGGTTCTGGCTGCGCGGTGCTCCACCGCGGCGCCCACATACCAGGCGTGAGCGCATCGTCTCCATCGCGATCGGCGTAATGTTCGCCGCGAATGTGTTCGGCTTGCTGCTGGCGATCCAGTTGCTGCCGCTGTCGGTTGCCATCCTGACCTACTTCATCTATCCGTTGCTGACCGGTCTGGCCGGAGCTGCCACGGGCATTGACCGCGTTGGCTGGCGCGGATTATTGGCAGCACTGGCCGCATTCATCGGCCTCGCGATGATGCTTGGCGCTCGGCTCGGCGATGTGGAGTTGCTCGGCATCGTCAGCGCACTGGCTGCCGCGGTGATCCGCGTTGTCTCGCTGCTGATCACGCGCGCAAGCCTGCGAGATACTGATTCGCGACTTAACACCTGGTACTCGCTTGTGCCCTCCGCAATGGTGTTCGTGCTGGCTTCGCTGCTCACGCAGACCTGGAACCCACCGCAGTCAGCCATGGGCTGGGCCGCATTCGCCGGCATGAGCGTCACCAGCACGATTTCTGTGCTGACGATCTTCGTGTCCATCGCACGCGTGGGCCCATTTCGGACGGCCCTGATCATGAATCTGGAGCCACTGGTATCCACACTTGGTAGCATCGCCTTGCTGGGCGAAGTGCTGACGCCGGTGCAAGCGGCAGGCGGTGCGCTGATGATGGTAGCGCTCTGCGCATTCCAATTGAGAAGATAAGGTTCACCACAAAGGCACAAAGCCACGAGGAACCTGGTGCCTTCGCGTCTTGGTGGTGCAACCTTATCTCAGTTCAAACCCGAGGTTTCGCAGTGCCTCCCGCATCCGATCACGCCCGCGCAAGGCCGCCGCGTCCTTCACCCGGTTGAAGCACTGCTGGGTCCAGTCGATCGCCTTCATTCCTTGCTCGGCCTGGAAGCCGCGCATGGTCGCATTGTAGGCATCGATTTCCTTACTGCGTGGCGCAGTAGAGTACTGCTCGCGATGCAGCACCACGGATTGTGGCAGGCGCGGCTTGATGTCGGTCGGCCGCTCCGGATCAGGATAGCCTATAGACATGCCGAACACGGCAAACACGTGCGGCGGCAGAGCCAACTCGGCGGCAATCTGCTCGGGCAGATTGCGCATCGCACCGATATAGACGCCGCCGAGCCCGAGGGATTCCGCGGCGATTAGGGCGCTCTGCGCGGCCAGCGCCGCATCCACGACGCCCACAATGAACTCTTCCAGATAATGCGTGCCGTCTACCTGCGCTTGGCGCTCGGCCGCGATGCGATCCAGTCGTGACATATCGGCAAGCCAGACCAGCAGCAGAGGCGCGTCGCGGATAAACTGTTGCTGCCCGGCAAGGTCGGCAAGGCGCGATTTCCGCTCCGGCTCTTGCACGGCGACCACACTCCAGAATTGAAGATTCGATGACGTGGAGGCGGACTGGGCGGCGGCGACCAGCAGATCAAGCGTCCCTTCAGGCAGTTTGCGCGGAAGGAAGGCGCGCACCGAACGGTGATTGAGAATGGTCTCCAGCACCTCGTTCCATCGGGCAGGCCTCTCCAGCACGCCGTCGCGATTGCGACGGCTCAGTAATGTGTGTGCGTCGGCGGCGGACTCCGCCAGGGTGCTTGCGGATGACACTTCGTTCTCCAGATATGTGCAGGTCGGTCGATCATTCCCGACCCACACAGGCCATGCAAGGCGACGTCCAGGAAGGAGACGCTTGATGACGATTTACTCGGGCCCGGTGTTTGAGATGGCCCGCCAGCAGTTCCAGGTGATCTCCGACTACTTGGAGATCCCGCATGATGAGCGGGACCGGCTCCTGTACCCGAAGCGTGCCGTCGTCGTCTCCTGTCCAATCCACCTCGATGACGGGCGGCTTGCCGTTTATCAAGGCTATCGCGTCCAGCATCATCTGACGTTGGGGCCGACAAAGGGCGGCACCCGATTTTCGCTCAGCGTCGATATTGGCGAAGTTGCGGCGCTGGCGGTCTGGATGAGCTGGAAATGTGCGCTTGCCGGACTCCCTTACGGTGGTGCGAAGGGCGGTGTGACAGTCGATCCGCGCGCGCTGTCGCGGCGCGAACTGGAGAATCTCTCGCGTCGCTACATGCAAGAGATGATCCCGTTCGTCGGCCCGCATACCGACGTGATGGCGCCGGACATGGGCACCAATGAACAGGTGATGGCCTGGTTCATGGATACGTATTCCATGTACCAAGGCCGGACTGTCACGGAAATCGTCACGGGCAAGCCGGTGGCCTCAGGTGGAACCGAGGGAAGGCGCGAAGCGACCGGCCGTGGTGTGGCTTATCTGGTGGGACGTGCGCTGGAGCGGATCGGACGGCAACCCGCGGGCGCGACGGCAATCGTCCAGGGCTTTGGCAATGTCGGCAGCTACGCGGCGGAGACGCTGGCGCAGCGCGGCGTCAAGCTCATCGGCGTGTCCGATCACACCGCCTGCTATTTCGATCCTCGAGGGTTGGATGTCGAAGCACTCCTGAAGCACGCGCGCGAGCACGGCGTGCTGGCCGGTTTCTCCAACCAGTTGTCGTTCGATTCGCGCGAGCTATTGGTCCAGCCATGCGACGTGCTGGTGCCCGCGGCGGTGGAGCGCGTCATTGATGCTTCGGTTGCGGCGAGGCTGCAATGCCGCGTGCTCGCCGAGGCGGCAAATGGCCCAACGACGCCAGATGCAGATGAGGTGCTGAACCAGCGCCGCGACGAGATTTTCGTCATCCCGGATGTGCTGTGCAATGCAGGCGGCGTGGTGGTCAGCTATTTCGAATGGGTGCAGGATTTGCAGCAGTTCTTCTGGGATGAGGCGGAGGTGATGAGCAAGCTCTACCACGTACTTGACCGTGCCTTTACCCAGGTGATGCAGCGGGCGGACCGCGATGGCGTTCCTCATCGCACTGCGGCGATGGCCATCGGGGTTGAAAAGGTCCGGAATGCCAAGAACATGCGTGGCCTGTTTCCGTAACAGTCTTCTCACGTCATGCCGGGGCTTGGCCCCGGCATCCACGTCTGTTCTTCTTGCATCAAAGACGTGGATGCCGGGCCGTCGCCCGGCATGACGTGGAGGGTTGCCAGTGCCGATTTCAGCAAAAGAGATCCGCCTCAACGCATTCGATATGAACTGTGTCGGCCACATCCAGCACGGGATGTGGGCGCACCCACGCGATCGTTCGATGCATTACACGGATCTCGATCACTGGGTGTCATTGGCGCGCACGCTCGAGCGCGGGCTGTTCGACGGATTGTTCCTGGCCGACATCTTGGGCGTTTATGACGTCTTCCACGACTCGCCCGATCCATCGATCCGCAACGCGGTGCAGATCCCAGTCAATGACCCGCTGCTGTTGGTTCCTGCGATGGCCTACACCACCGAGCATCTGGGTTTCGGAGTTACGTGCAACCTGACCTACGAGCCGCCCTATGTATTCGCCCGACGCATGTCCACGCTCGATCATCTCACCAAGGGCCGGCTCGGCTGGAACGTGGTGACGGGCTATCTTGATAGTGCGGCACGCGGCATGGGCCTGGCGCAGCAGCCGGAGCATGACAGCCGCTACGACGTGGCCGAGGAATACATGCAAGCGGTTTACCAGCTGTGGGAAGGGAGCTGGGAAGACGGCGCCGTGCTGCGCGACCGCGTCAACCGGCAATACGCCGATCCGACGCGCATCCATCGCGTCAAACACAGCGGGCAGCACTACAAGATCGATGCGATTCACCTGTCGGAACCATCCCCGCAGCGCACGCCTGTGTTGTACCAGGCCGGTGCGTCGGAGCGTGGGCGCGCGTTCGCGGCCGAACACGCCGAGTGCATCTTCGTCAACGGCCAGTTTCGCCAGAACGTGCGTGAAATTGTCTCGGACATCCGTTCACGCGCCAAGGCGTTTGGCCGCGATCCGCACGACATCAAGGTCTTTGTCGGAGCCACCGTTGTGGTCGCGCCGACTGAAGCGGAGGCACAGGACAAACTGGAGGAATACCGCCAATACGCCAGCTCAGAAGGTGCGCTGGCACACTACTCGGCTTCCGTTGGAATCGATTTTTCTCGCTATGGCCCCGATGAACCGATCCGGTTCGTCAAAACCAATGCGCTGCGTTCCAACCTGGAAGCGATCACCATAAAGAGCCGCGGCACCGAATGGACGCTGCGCAAGCTGATGCAGATGATGGTGCTGGGCAGTCGTCAGGCACCTATCGTCGGCTCGCCGACCAGCGTCGCGGACCAGTTGCAGGCATGGGTGGACGAGGCCGATGTTGATGGCTTCAACCTGTCACGTACCGTGGTGCCGGAATGCGTGGAGGACTTCGTCGAATTTGTCGTGCCGGAGCTTCAAACACGCGGCGTGATGAAGCGCGCCTATGAACCGGGGACTCTGCGGCAGAAGCTGTTCGGGGCCGACCGGGCGCGGCTGCCTAGCAGCCATCCCGCCGTTCGTTCTCGAGGGTGAATTTTCCTGCCCGGCTTGTGACGTAGCTCACAGAATTCGCGATCGCGGCATGCAATGAATTCGTTCGTCGGCAGGCGCTGCCCCAACACCCGCGCTTGTCGATTGGGCCTAGCGCCCAGGTCAACCCGGACCTTCCTACGGCCCGGTCGTCCCTGACGGCCGGGCCGGCTTTTATCCAGGCATCTGTTCAGCCAATGTCCTCGTGCCAGGTGCGGCCTTCTCGCTCTATGAGCGCTATCGCCGCCGTCGGGCCCCAGGTTCCGGCTGGATAAGCGCGCGGCTGATCGGGCCGGCTGCCCCACGCCTGCAAAATGGGGTCCACCCAAGCCCAGGCTGCCTCGACCTCATCGCGCCGCATGAACAGCGTCTGATTGCCACGCACCGTATCCATCAACAGCCGCTCATAGGCGTCTGGGAAACGCATGCCGAACGTCTTCTCGAACCGGATGTCCAGCGCGGTGGGGGAGAGGCGCAGACCACCCGGACCCGGGTCCTTCGTCATCATCGTCAGCCGCATGCCCTCTTCGGGCTGCAGACGGATGATCAGCCTGTTCGGAGTCCATTCGCCGGCATCAGGCGGGAAGATCGAGAAGGGCAGGGCGCGATTCTGAATGACGATTTCCGACACCTTCTGTGGCAGGCGCTTTCCCGTGCGGAGGTAGAACGGCACGTTCGCCCAGCGCCAGGTCCGCACTTCCGCTTTCAGTGCGACGAAGGTTTCGGTCTGGCTGTTGTCCCGGCCATTGAGGTCAGCGATGTAGCCAGGCACCGGCTTTCCATCGATCGCGCCGTGTGTGTATTGCCCGCGTACAGTCAGCGCCGCGGCCTCGTGCGGTTCCAGCGGACGCAGTGCACGCAGGACCTTCAATTTCTCATCGCGCACGCGGTCGGGTTCCAGCGAGACGGGTGGCTCCATCGCAATCAGGCACAGCAATTGGAGCATATGGTTCTGCACCATGTCCCGCAGTGCGCCGGAGCGATCGTAGTAGCCGCCGCGTTGCTCGACGCCGACTGTTTCGGCCACAGTGATCTGCACGTGGTCGATCACGTCGGCGTTCCACAGCCGCTCGAAGATCGTGTTAGCGAAGCGCAGAGCCAGCAGGTTCTGCACTGTCTCTTTGCCCAGGTAGTGATCGATGCGGAAGATCTGGGTCTCATTGAAGACCTCGCCGACCTGGTCATTAATGTCACGCGCAGAGGCAAGATCATGACCGATGGGCTTTTCCAGCACGACGCGCGAGTCGTTGGTGACGAGTTCGTGCGTGCCGATATTGTGGCAGATACGTCCGTATAGATCGGGCGAGGTGGCGAGATAGAACACTCTGACGCGGTCCGGCCGCAGCATCTCTGCCAACGCCCGCCAATTGGAATTGGGATCCGTTGCGTCCAACTGGATGTAGCTGACGCGTCTGCAGAATCGGTCAGCGGTGTCGGGGTCCAGGTCTTCGCGTGCCACGTGCTCGTGCAAAGCCTTGCTAGCCAGCTTGCGGTAGCCTTCCTCGCCCAGATCGGAACGGGCTGCGCCGATGATATGCGAGTCTGGTGGCACTTGGCCGTCGCGGAACCGGTAATATAACGCAGGCAGAAGTTTGCGAAGGGTCAGGTCACCGGTAGCGCCGAACACGACACAGTCGAAGGTTGCTACCGGGATGATCTTCGCCATGACAGCATCCTTAAGCCCGAGATGAAACCAATCAGGGATGAACAGGGTTAAACCGGGCCGGCTCGTCCCTGTTCATCCGTCGGTTGGTTCACACCACAGGCGAGGCGCCCCCGTCCATGTTGATGGCCGTGCCGGTGGTGAAGCCTGCGTGATCGGAGCACAGGAAGCAGGCCATCGCGGCAAACTCTTCCGCCTTGCCGACCCGGCCAAGTGGAACGTTTGCGCCCATTTTGGCGCGGAACTCGTCATAGGACACATTGGCGCCCTCACGCGCGTGACGGCGCACATGCTGGTCAGAGTCGATCAGGCCCACAAGCATTCCGTTCACAAGTATGCCATGCGGCGCGCCCTCGCCGGCGAGCACCTTCATCAGCGCCATGCCCGCGGCCCGCGACACTGCGGTGGGGGCGCCGTTGGCGCGCGGCGCCTTCGCGCCAAGGTTAAGCACGTTGATGATGCGGCCCCACTTCCGCTCCTTCATGCCGGGCCAAACCAGGCGCGTGAAGCGGATGGCGGCGAACAGCTTCAGGTCGAGGTCTTCCTGCCAGATCTCGTCGGTGATCTGCTCGGCGGGCATCGCCCGCGACTGGCCGGCGTTGTTGATCAGAATATCGGCTTTGCCGAATGTCCTGATCACGCTGTCAAAGGTCTTCCGGATGTCCTCGGCTTTCGACACGTCGCAGACGAACGCGGCAACGCGCCCACCCTGTGCGGTTGCCTGCACCGTCTGCTTTGCCTGCTCCAGCACCTCAGGCCGTCGTGCCAGCATGGCAACATTGGCACCGGACGCGGCGAACTCTTTCGCCATTGCCAAACCCAGACCCATGCTCGCGCCTGTGATGATGGCGCTGCGGCCATCTAGACGGACTTCCATCTGCTCCCCCCATCTGCGGAATGTTCGCCGGCAAGTCTGCGATGCGCCGGGGGAAAAGGCCAGAGAGACGCGATCAGCGAATCTGTTCCGCCAGCTTCTCCTCGCGCCCGCGGCTTTGCGATTGTGGGAGGACGCTGAACGAGCGTCAGTCCGCGGCGGCGGAACCCATCTTCTCGGCAAGCGTCGGAATGGTGTGGCGCCGCGGCGACAACCAGTGCTGCAGGCGATCGAGGTAAAGATAGATAACGGGCGTTGTGTAAAGCGTCAGCGCCTGGCTGAGCAGCAGTCCGCCAACCATGGCGGTGCCGAGGGGCCGGCGCAGTTCCGAACCAGCACCATGGCCAAGCATCAGCGGCAGCCCGCTCAGCAGCGCCGCCATTGTGGTCATCATGATCGGGCGGAAACGTAGCAGGCAGGCCTGGCGGATCGCGTTCAACGGCGTCTCGCCGTCGCGGCGTTCGGCATGAATAGCGAAGTCCACCATCATGATGCCGTTCTTCTTCACGATGCCGATGAGCAGGATCACTCCGATCAACGCGATGACCGAGAGATCGTATTTCATGACCATCAGCATCAGCAGCGCGCCGACGCCGGCGGATGGCAGCGTGGAGAGAATGGTAAGCGGCAGTATGTAGCTTTCGTACAGAATGCCGAGAATAATGTAGACGGTGATCAGTGCCGCGGCGATCAGGTACGGTTGGGTGGACAGCGATGACTGGAACGCCTGGGCCGTGCCCTGGAACGTACCCTGTACGGTGATTGGCACACCCATCTGCCGCACTGCGGTATTGATCGCATCGACTGCCTGTCCTAGTGCCGCTCCCGGCGCCAGGTTGAACGAGATTGTAACAGCCGGGAATTGGCTTTGATGGCTGATCGATAACGGCTTCACCGGGACTGTGCTCCACTTCACGAAGGTCGAAAGCGGAACGGCCTGGCCGGTGTTCGACTTCACGTAGAGCTTGTTGAGAGTTTCGACGTCGCTCAC
Source organism: uncultured Acetobacteraceae bacterium (assembly GCA_964427005.1). Classification (GTDB taxonomy): domain Bacteria; phylum Pseudomonadota; class Alphaproteobacteria; order Acetobacterales; family Acetobacteraceae; genus JAMXLO01. The sequence goes on along the minus strand of CAYRTL010000010.1, from coordinate 17,457 downwards.
CTGGTTCGGCATCACCTCCAGGATCAGGTGGTAGGAGTTCACCTGAGAGAAATACTGCGTGATCTGTCGTTGGCCGAACGCGTCATATAGCGTGTCGTCGATCACCTGTGGCTGGACGCCGAAGCGCGCTGCCTGATCGCGATCAATGGTGAGCGTCGTCGTCAGCCCTGACATTTGCTGGTCGGTCGTGACATCGCGCAGCAGCGGCAGCTTTTGCAGCGCGGCCAGGATTTTCGGCGACCACTGGTAGAGTTCGGCCAGGTTGGCATCCTGTAACGTGTACTGGAATTCGGTCTTGGTCAGCCGTCCGCCGACACGGATATCCTGTGCGGCCTGCAGATAAAGCGCACCCCCCATGACCTTCTGCAGCTTCGGCCGGATGCGGTTGATGAAGTCCTGCGCGGTGCCTCCGACCCGTTGGTCCCAAGGCTTCAGGGCGATGTATATCCGCCCGTTGTTTGTGGTCTGTCCGCCAATGCCGGCGCCGACAGTGGCGCCGTAGCTCTGAACATCGGGATCCTCCGCGACGATATCGTCCAGCGCCATCTGGATGCGCGACATCTCCTTGAACGAGACCTCTTGTGCGCCCTCGCTCACCCCAAGCACAACGCCAGTGTCTTGCGCGGGGAAGAAGCCCTTGGGGATCTGGATATACAGGATGGCCGTACACGTGAGCGTCGCAAGGAACGTGAGCAGGGTGATGAACTGGTGCCGCAGCACGATGTCCAACGTGCGGCGATAGAAGCCGATCATGGCCTCGAAGCCGGCTTCGATGATCCGGTAGAGTTTGCCGTGCCGACCGGAGTCGTGACGCAGGAAGCGTGAGCACATCATGGGAGTCAGCGTGAGCGACACCACTGCGGAGACCATTACCGCGACGGTGACGGTCACAGCGAATTCACGGAATAGCCGGCCCACGATGCCGCCCATCAACAGCAACGGAATGAATACCGCGATCAGCGACAAGCTGATCGACACAATGGTAAAGCCGATTTCGCCGGCCCCCTTGAGCGCCGCCTCCATCGGTTTCATGCCTTCTTCTATGTGGCGGTGGATGTTCTCGAGCATGACGATCGCATCATCCACCACGAACCCAACCGCAATCGTCAGAGCCATCAGCGACAGATTGTCGAGGCTGTAGTTCAGCAGGTACATGACCGCGAAGGTACAGATCAGCGCCACCGGCACCGTGATGGACGGAATGATGGTTGCCCACACGCTGCGCAGGAAGAGGAAGATCACCATCACCACTAGGCTGATCGACAACATCAGCGTGAACTGCACGTCGTGCACCGAGGCACGGATGGTGAGCGTGCGATCCATGATGATGCCCACATGGATCGCTGGCGGGATCGCCGCTTCCAAGGCCGGCAATGCCGCCTTGATACGATCGACTGTGTCGATCACGTTGGCGCCAGGCTGTTTGAAGATAACCAGGATGATTCCGCGCTGCCCGTTCTGCCAGCCGGCGAGCAGATTGTTCTCCGGACCGTCAATAGCACGGCCAATGTCGCTTACCCTGACGGGCGCACCATTCCGGTAGGACAGGATCACGTTGTTGTACTCGGCACCGCTGGTGAGCTGGTCGTTGGCGTACACCGCGAACGATCGGTTGGTGGTGTCGAGCGTGCCCTTCGGAGAATTGGCTGTGGAAGTGACGAGAGTTCCACGAATATCTTCAAGCGTAAGACCCATCGCGGCGAGCCTTGCAGGATCGGCCTGCACGCGCACCGCTCGCTTCTGTTCACCGCCGATGAATACCTGCGAGACACCCGCGATCTGCGAAATCTGCTGCGACAGGATGTTGTCCGCGTAGTCATCCACTTCGATCAGCGGCACGGCGTCGGACTGCACCGACAGGATCATGATCGGCGAGTCTGACGGGTTGACCTTGCGGTAGGTGGGTGGCGACGGAAGGTTCTTCGGCAACTGTCCGGACGCGGCGTTGATTGCAGCTTGCACGTCGCCGGCTGCCGCGTCGATGTTTCGTGCCAGATCGAACTGGATGGTGATCTGAGACTGGCCCAGCACGTTCACGGATGTAAGCTGCGAGACGCCGGAAATCTGCGCGAACTGGTATTCCAATGGCTGAGCAACCGTGCTGGCCATGGTTTCTGGGCTAGCGCCAGGGAATTTGGCGTTCACCGAGATCGTGGGGAAATCGACGCGTGGCAATGGTGCGACCGGCAACAGCGGATACGCGGCTATACCGACCAGAACGAAGGCGGCCATCAGAAGCGACGTCGCAACTGGTCTGCGAATGAAGGGGGTCGAAATGCTCATGAGCGATGGTGCCCCCTCCCTTATCAGCCGCCAGTCTTGTCCGTGGTGGAGGCTTCTATCGCACTTTTCGCACTGTCGTTCGCTACCACCTTTGTTCCCTGTTGCAATCGCGATTGCCCTTCGGTCACGACGACCTGATCATCACTCAAGCCCTTTGCAATGATCGCCACAGTACCGTCGTCCCGAGCCACCATGACCTCTTGGCGCATCACGGTCGAATCAGGCCTGACAGTATACACGTAGAGGTTGTCCGGTCCGTGCTGCACTGCAATCGATGGCACTGTCAGCACGTTCTTGTCCGTGCCGAGTAGCAGCCGCGCATTCACGAACTGGCCGGGCCACAGCGTATTCTTCGGATTGGGGAAGATGGCCTTTAGCTTGATTGTGCCAGTGCTGGCATCGATGGTGTTGTCGGGCGTGAGCAGCGTCCCCTGGTCGAGCTCCGTCGCGCCGTTGCTGGACAGCGCGGTCACCGGCAGCTTTCCTGAGAGCATAGCCACATTGATCTTCGGCAGAGTGTCCTGTGGCAATGTGAACAGAATCGAGATCGGATGGATCTGGGTTATTGTCATGATTCCGTTCGCGTCGGCGGCATGCACGAGATTGCCGGGGTCAACCTGGCGCAATCCGACGCGTCCCTGGATCGGTGACGTGACGGTGCAATAGCCGAGGTTCAGTTGAGCGGTCTCAACAGCAGCCTCATCGCCGGCAATCATCGCAGTCAGCCGGTTCACCATGGATTGCTGGGTGTCAACCTGCTGGCGGGAAGCAAAGCTGCTTTGTGCAAGCGAGGAATACCGAGTCAAATCGCGCTTGGCGTTTTCCAGATCTGCCTGGTCTTGGGCCCGCTTGGCGATTGCCGCGTTCAGCGCGGCCTGAAACGGCCGCGGATCAATGATTGCCAGCACGTCTCCCTGATTGACTTCTTGCCCCTCGGTAACGGGCACCTGCATCAGTGTTCCGTCAACGCGGGCGCGCACCAGGACAGCATTGAAGGCTTGCACCGATCCCAGACCAAACAGATCGATTGGGACGTCCTGTCTTACGGCGTGGGCAATTGTGACCGGGACCGCGGGCGGCGCGGGGCGGACAGGCTGGGCAATGGCGGCGGCGACGGCCATCCCAGCGCAGCACAGGGCGGCGAGCAGGCAGGCCAACCTCTGGCCCCGTCGTCCGGTGCCATCCTCCGCTTCAGCCATGATCCGAAATATGCCCCTTACCCGTCACCCTGTCTCACTCGACGATCTTCCGCCGCCAAAAATACGCAAACGCCTTCCCTTGTTGCGCACTTTCGGCGAAATGGCCCATCTCCGCCAGTGTGAAAATCAATCGGCAGAGCCGCGTGATCAAGCCGTCGATACACACCGATACAAAGGATCGGAGATCAGTCGGAATTCACGCCCAAAGCGCGCCGAAATCGATCGCTGAGGTACGCGCCGTCTCGTGGCGGTAGGTGACGCGGCAGTTCGGCAGGCGAGATGCGAATGACCGCGAACAGGTTCTCCTGACGCAATCTCGGTCGCAGTGCCTCCACTTCGTCCATGTCCCTGGCGGTCGCGGTGGCGGGCCAGCCGCAGGCGGCGGCGACCGCCGCGAGATCAGTGGTGAGGCCGGTATGGCTATGCTGCGAGCCGGTTTCGCCATAGCGCGCGTTGTCCAGGACGACGATGGCCAGATTGGGGGCTCCGGCGGCCGCTATAGTTGCCAACGAGCCCATTCCCATCAGCATTTCGCCATCGCCGGTGAGGACGAGCACACGCCGTCTGGGTTGGGCGAGCGCCAAGCCAAGGCCGACCATAGCCGCGCCGCCCATGGCACCCCATAGATAAAAATTCAGCGGCCGGTCGCCAGCGGCCGACGCGTCGTAGCTGGGCGCGCCAAGCCCGGTCACAACGAGCAGATCGCCCGGATCGCGTAGCAGGATTGCGGCAACGGCGCGGCGATCGAGCGTGCCGTCGTTCCTCATTCACGGTTCCGGGCGTCAGCCCGGCCTCCTCTCGTCATGGCCGGACTTGCTCCGCCCATCATTTCGCGAACACCTTGGCGCCGATGAGGCGCTGCGAGAACAGGACCGCGACCGGCACCGCGCTGTCGAAGGCGAGCGCCGCGGACGCGGCGACCATCTCCGCCACGTCCTCTGCACTGTCCGCCCGGCGGACGTGGACGCCAGCATCTGTCAGGACGCTGGGCGTCGCGGCTCCCATTGGCACCTGCCACGGATTGAACTCGGCCCATTCGCCCCGCATGGTGACCAAGGTGAAGAACGGCATCCGGCAATTCAGCGGCAGAGATAGCATGTTGATGCAGTTGCCCACACCGGATGATTGCATCAGCAAGACCGCACGCTGACCGCCCAGCCAGGCGCCGGCGGCAAAGGCGATGCCCTCTTCCTCAGTCGTCAGCACGACGGCGCGCATATTCGGATCGGCATGTGCTGCCTCGATGAGGTGCGCATGACCTGCGTCAGGGACGTAGGCAACCTGGGTGATGTTGGCGGCCTTCAGTGCGGCATATACCTGCGCCTGCCACGATGATATCCGCATGCTGCTACTTTAGGATGGCAAGGGGGGCTAGGCCACAGGCACAGGCGGTGAGCAGCGCTGTCAATACGCCCCGCATGTAGGTCTTGCTGGGCTTCTCGGCGAGGTCAGTCCGTAGCTGAGCCATCTCGCCCTTCACCTCAGTCCGCATGTCGGCCATCCACCCCTCATTTCGGTCCGCAAGTCCGCCAACTCAGCCTTGGTCGCCAGATGCGGCAGGGTTGCATTGAGCGTGGCCTCGATGCGCAGGACGATCTGCTCAAGGTTGCGCATCATGACCTTCATGTCCTGCACATCGTCCCTCCAGACCGGATACGTGAGCACGCAGGTCCGGATTGTAAGGTTCGTCGGCTCTTCGTTCAACGGGCGTATCGGCCATCGCAACAGTCTCCACGGCGCCATTCGAGACGCCGTGTTAACTGCCAAAGATGAATGCTTCGTCGCCGGGACTCAGGCGGCGTACTGACCGCGGCCGAACAGCTTGTCCAGATCGTTCGGCTGTGCTCTGTCGAACTGCGTGGTCTTGCCCCGGACGTCATCAACTGCGGCGAGCGCGCGCTTTACCGCTGGGCGCTCATTGATCACGCCGACCCAGCGCATGACATTTCTGTATTTCTCAGCCGCTGGCGCACCAAGCAGCGTCGGGATGTTGCGCGCCCAGGGATAGGTGGCGATATCAGCAATTCCGTACTCGGCGCCGCCAAGCCACGGCTTTTCGGCGAGGCGCTGGTCCATCACTTCCAACACACGATGCACCTGCGTGGTGTAGCGGCTTTGCGAGTATTCGTTGCCCTTCGGCGCGAAGCGCATGAAGTGCACGTGCTGGCCGAACATTGGGCCCAAGGTGGTCATCTGCACCATCATCCACTCGATCGCCTCGTACTTGGCGCCGATCTCCTTTGGCAGCAGCTTGCCGGTCTTTTCCGCCAGATAGAGCAGGATTGCGCCAGACTCGAACAGCGTAATCGGTTTACCAGCGGGACCGTCGCTGTCGGTGATCACCGGGACCTTCGCCATCGGATTGAGCTTGAGGAACTCCGGGTCGAATTGCCTGCCGGTGAATACATCCACCGGATGCACATTGTACGGCAGTCCCAGTTCTTCGAGCGCGATGTAGATCTTCACCACGTTCGGGCTACCCATGCCGTAGAGCTCGATCATCGATTCCTCCTCTTCAACCTACGCCGTTCGAGGCGAGGTTATCATGGTGTGGCCGGCGAGCCAGCCTGGAGGAATCGACGGAGGCTTTCACCCTGTTGCCGCGCGCCCGGCTTCCGGCACCGTGAACCAGACCCATAACAGGTTGATCAGCAGCAGTGCTGCGGTCAGGGCAAACACAAAGCGAATGCCAATGGTAGCCGCCACAACCCCTCCGGTCAGCGGGCCAAGTGTGTTGCCGACGAAGTAGGCGGACGAGACCATGCCATAAACGAAGCCTCGGGTTGACGCGCTCGTCAGTCGTCCGATGAGCGAATTTGCCGCGGGCAGGATCCCCCCGACAAACAGACCGAGCCCGAAACGCTCGACCACGAAGGCTGGATATCCCCAGGGCATGGCCTGCGGCGCGGTGAACAAGGCGGCGCCAAACAGGCTGATCAGCAGCACAGTGCGATAGCCAATGAGGTCGCTTTTGCGGCCGAGGAACGGCACTGCGAGCACGCCGGCTATGCCGGTGACGGAGAAGGCAAGCCCTCCCAACGTGGCGAGGTCTGGCCGTTGCCCGAGCATATCCTGCACAAACAGTGTCACCACCGGCTGGACTGCCTGGGTTGCGAACTGCGCCATCAGCATGACGACAATCAGCGGGATCAATCCCGCTGTCCGCGTTATCATCGACAACCCAGATAATAATGAGGGACGCTGGCGCGTTTCGGACGCCGTGAACCGCTCCGGCACGAATTGCCATGTCCCGAGGAAGGCAACCAACGAAATCGCGCCGGCGAAGAAGAACGGCACCCGATAGCTGCCGGTGACATCCGCCACGGCTCCGCCGATGATCGGGCCGATAAGTGAGCCGACAAGCTGGCCTGTGCCAAGCCAGCCGAGTGAGTAACCCAGCCGATGCTCGGGAACTTGCGTGGATACCAGCACCGTCGCGGCGGAGTTGAAGCCGGCCAACGCACCCATTCCGGCGCGAAACGCCAGCATGTGCCACGGATTACCGGCGATCCCCATCAGCAGAGTGAAGATAGAGATGCCGAGTGTGGACCGCAGCACCATAAGCTTGCGTCCGTAACGATCCGCGAGGCTGCCCCAGATCGGCGCGGTGAAGATCGCCACGAATGAGGTAACCGAGGCGAGCACGCCAGCCCACACATCGACCCCCGCGGGTGTGACGACGCCGAGTTGCGGCAGGAACAGCGGCATGATCGGGCTGAGGATGCTGAAGGCTATGCTCATCACGAACTGGACTCCGACCATCGTCCAGAGCGTGCGCTGCCAGGGTGGCCCGTCGCCCTCGCGCGTCGCATCCATTCCGTTATCGCCTTGATCTTGCTGCGGCAGCATTCGGGGGAACCATCAGCGTGTAAAGCCCGAACCAGGGTCATCGATGAACCTGGCAGCCGGGCCTTTGCCCTTTCCCCGTCGCGCGCTATCTGTGCTCCAGATCGCGTGGGGTCATTGCATGGCAAAGGACAAGGAGCAGCAACCGGAGAGTCTGCTGCCCTATGATGAGTGGGTGGAGGCGGCGATGCGCCAGGTGGTGGCGCAGGCAGTCGCGCACGCCGCCGCCAATGGCCTGCCCGGCGAACACCATTTCTACATCACCTTCCTCACCGATTATCCCGGCGTGGTGATCCCGCCGCGCCTGCGTACGCAATATCCACAGGAAATGACGATCGTCCTGCAGCATCAGTTCTGGGATCTCAAGATGGACACCGAGGCCGGCCTGATCAGTGTCGGGTTGTCATTCGGTGGCGTTCCCGCTTCGTTGGTCATTCCGCTCGGTGCAGTCACCGGTTTCGCGGACCCGTTCGTGCGGTATGGCCTGCGCTTCCGGCCGGTTCCTGCCGAGGAGGCTATCGAACCGACCGAACCCGAACCGACGCAACTGGTGGCGCCGCAGGAGCCGGAAGACTCAGTCGAGACCCCGCAGGTGGTCAGTCTGGACGCATTCCGCCGGCGGACGCCACCTAAGGAATAGCGAGAGGAATCTGAGATGAATGCGCCGATATCGCGGCCGTCGGGGTTCCTCTATTCCCCGATGTTCCCGCTCGGTCCGGACCAGACGGCATGGAAGCAGCTGCCGATCAGCGGCGTCCGTAACACGATCTGCGATGGGCAGAACGTCTTGCGTATCGCCCCGGATGCGCTGAGCGAGTTGGCGTTCCAGGCATTCCGCGACGTGTCGCATCTGTTGCGTCCAGGGCACTTGGCGCAATTGCGCGCGATCCTCGATGATCCAGAGGCGAGCGCGAACGATCGGTTCGTGGCGCTCGACCTGCTGAAGAACGCCAATATCGCCGCAGGTGGCGTCCTGCCGATGTGCCAGGACACCGGCACTGCGATCGTGTTCGGTAAGAAGGGCCAACGCGTGTGGGTGGATGGCGATGAGGAAGAGGCGTTGTCCTGGGGTGTGCACCGTCTCTATACAGAAACGAATCTGCGTTATTCTCAGATGGCACCGTTGTCGATGTTCGAAGAAGTGAACACCGGCAACAACCTGCCGGTGCAGTTCGACATCATGGCAGCGCCCGGCGAGCATCACGCCGATGAATTCAATCTGATGTTCGTCGCCAAGGGCGGTGGCAGCGCCAACAAGTCCTTCCTGTTCCAGGAAACACGGGCGATTCTGTCGCGGGAGCGGTTGCTGAAGTATCTCGAAGGCAAGATGCGGTCGCTCGGGACCTCCGCCTGTCCGCCCTATCACCTTGCCATCGTCATTGGCGGCACGTCCGCGGAAATGACGCTGAAGACGGTGAAGCTCGCGTCATGCCGTTGGCTGGATACGCTGCCGACTGTTGGCAGCAAGGCGGGTCATGCCATCCGCGATCTGGAGATGGAACAGAAGGTCCTGGAGCTGTCGCGCTCTCTCGGCATCGGCGCGCAGTTCGGCGGCAAGTACTTTTGCCATGATGTGCGGGTCATCCGGTTGCCTCGACATGGTGCGTCGCTGCCGGTCGGCATTGGTGTTTCGTGCAGTGCCGATCGGCAGATCCTGGCGAAGATCACGCCGGACGGTGTGTTCCTCGAACAATTGGAAACCGATCCCGCGAAGTACTTGCCGGAAACGACGGACGAACATCTCGGCGACGATGCGGTCGCGGTGAATCTGAATCGGCCGATGGCTGAAATCAGGCGGCAACTGTCGCAGTATCCGGTGAAGACGCGGCTGATGCTGACCGGCACGATGGTGGTGGCGCGCGACATCGCGCATGCGAAGTTGCAGGAGCGGCTTGATCGCGGTGAAGGACTGCCAGACTACATCAAGAATCACCCGGTGTATTACGCCGGGCCGGCCAAGACGCCGGAAGGCTATGCCACTGGCAGCTTCGGGCCGACGACAGCGGGACGGATGGACAGCTACGTGCCCGCCTTCCAGGCCGCGGGTGGATCGCTGGTGATGCTGGCGAAAGGCAACCGGTCCAAGGCTGTGCGCGAAGCGTGCAAGGCAAATGGCGGCTTTTACCTTGGTAGCGTCGGCGGACCGGCCGCTCGCCTCGCGCAGGACTGCATCCGCAAAGTCGAGGTGTTGGAGTATCCGGAACTCGGCATGGAAGCCGTTTGGCGTATCGAGGTGGAAAACTTTCCGGCCTTCATCGTGATCGACGATAAGGGCAACGATTTCTACGAAGGGCTGGAGTAGTCCGCGATGCCGCGACGCCAAAATCGCGTGTAGTGGCGGCGTGCGCCGGGCGCAGCAGCATATCATCGATGCACGCCCGACATCAAAGGCGGGCAGTCTGCCGGCTACAAGCTGGGCGCGGTCGATCGCCTTACTTCAAACGCGACAGCCGCTTGGCCAGATCGGGCGGGATCATGTCCTCCGGCTCGACGGGTGCATCGGGCACCCTCCGCATGATTCGTTCCAGGTCATCCGGCTTCGCACGCTCAGCCCGCTGCCGAAAGAATTGTGCCGCCGTCTCCACCACGCCAATCTTCTGCGCGACAGCGGTCGCAATCCACTGGTTGAGCGATACGCCATCCTCTTTGGCCAGACGCGCCGCCGCAGCCTTAATCGAGGCGGGCAGCTTGAGCGGATAGGTCGCCTTGCTCATGGTTCGATTGCTCCATGGAGAATCTCCACCGGACGCGCGAGACGCACCCCGAAACGAGACGCAGCAGCCCGAAAATGTGGCGCGTTATATGTCACCAATGCGTCGGCACGGCCGTTGATCGCCGCCTCCAGGACCATCTCATCGTCAGGATCGTTCAACTGGGGGCGCCAACTCAAATGCGCCTCGACGGGCTCGATCAGGGCCGCGTGGGCGTCCAAGGCCGCATCAACGTCTGCGGGTGATAGGCCTGAAGCGGCCAGTTGCTCCGGCCGCTTCAGCACCGCTTCGTACTCCAGAAACAACGGTGGCGTCGCCAGCATTCGAACTCTCTGTCTCCTGGCCAGCCCGATCAGGGCGAAGCTTGCTCCGGAACGGCTCCGGAAGGCTGAGGCCAGCACGTTGGTGTCGACGGTAAGCCTCACCATCCCTTACCGTGACATATCCCATAGGATGTCTCAAATAGGGTTGCAGGCTCAGCGCGACAACATGGCCTCGCGCCCATCCCCACATGACCCCGCGGTTTTCACGCCCCCGGAAATGGGCTAGGTGCGTCGCACGAACCCAGGAACTCCGACCCAGTGCGCTTCACCATCGATCGCATCGACCACATCGTGCTGAACGTGAAGGACGTGGAGATCACGGCTGCCTGGTATCAGCGTGTGCTCGGGATGGAGCGCGAGGATTTCGGCCCGAACAACCGCACGGCGCTGAAGTTCGGTGGGCAGAAGATCAACGTGCGCCCTAGCGGCACCGACACCCGGTCCTGGCCGACAGGAGAAAACGACGCGCCCGGAAGCGGCGATCTATGTTTCATCACCGCAGTCGGGCCCGAGGATGTCATCGCGCACTTGCATGAATGCGGTGTGGCGATCCTGCAAGGGCCGGTGGAACGCGCTGGAGCGCTAGGCCCGATGCAGTCGGTGTACTGCCGCGATCCGGACGGCAACCTGGTGGAAATCTCGACCTATCTGCCACGCTGATGGATACAGCTCTTCGCACTCGCATCGGGCTCGTGGCCTTTGCCTGCTTCCTGGCGTCAATTCCGCTTGCCAACTGGATGATCCAGCATGTGGGGACAGTCTGCGTCCCGCAGGGACCATGCTTGGTTCCGGTCGCGCCCGGGCTGCTCGCACCGTCCGGAGTCCTGACTGTCGGCGGAGCATTGGTGCTGCGCGATGTTGTGCAGCGCTGTCTCGGCCTGGCCTGGGGGCTCGCGGCAATTGCTGCCGGCACGGTGCTGTCCTCGCTGATCGCGCCCCCTGCGCTGGTGCTGGCCTCCGGCACCGCGTTCGCACTGAGCGAGCTCGCCGACTTCGCCGTATATACGCCGTTGCAGCGGCAGCGGTTGACACTGGCGGTGGCCGCATCGTCTCTCGTCGGTTTGGTCGTGGACTCGATCGTCTTCCTGTTTCTCGCCTTCGGTAGCCTCGACTTCCTGACAGGGCAGGTGGTCGGGAAACTGTGGGCGGTGCTTGTCGCCGTTCCGCTGGTGCGGCTGCTGCGCCGGGTGGCGCCCACTCCAGCCTGATGCGGCTCGAAGATTTCGACTTCGACCTGCCGCCAGACCGCATCGCGCAGCATCCCGTCCGCCCCCGCGATGCGGCGCGCTTGTTGCGTGTTTCGCAGTCGGCGCTGACAAATCGCGTCGTGCACGAACTACCCGCATTGTTGCGTGCCGGCGACGTGCTGGTGGCCAACGATACCCGGGTGATCCCGGCGCAGTTCACCGCACGTCGCGGCGACGCCCGTATCGGGATCACGCTGGACCAGCGCCGTCTGGATGGTTCGTGGCATGCGCTGGCTCGCAATGCCCGGCGTTTGCGCGTCGGTGACAAGCTGAGTTTCTCGTATGATCTGCACGCGACGGTGTTAGAGCTTCACGCCGACGGCAGCGTTATTCTGCGATTTAATCAGGACGAGGCCTCGCTACAGCGCGCAGGCGTGCTTGCCTTGCCGCCTTACATTGACCGACCGAAAGGTCCGCTGCCCCAGGACAGCGAAGACTATCAGACGGTTTTCGCTCAGCACGAAGGGGCGGTCGCTGCACCGACAGCCGGGCTGCATTTCACGCCGGCGCTGCTGGCGGCGCTGGATCAGCGCGGCGTACAACGTGTGACCGTGACGTTGCACGTTGGAGCTGGCACGTTCCTGCCTGTGCGAACCGAGGATGTCACGCAGCATCACATGCATGCCGAACGCGGCGAGATCACCGCGAGCGCAGCGGATACGATCAATGCGGCGCGTGCGCGTGGCGGGCGTGTCGTTGCTGTCGGCACGACCAGCTTGCGCCTGCTGGAAACTGCGGCATCAGACGACAGTCTGGTTCGGCCGTTCTGCGGCGACACGTCGTTGTTCATCCTGCCGGGGTATCGGTTCCGCGCGGTTGATCTGCTGCTGACCAACTTCCATCTGCCGCGCTCGACGCTGTTCATGTTGGTCTGCGCTTTTGCCGGCACGGAGAGGATGCGCACTGCCTATGCCCACGCGGTCGAGGCAGGATATCGGTTCTACTCCTATGGCGACGCATGCCTGCTGGAAGGCGCGTCGTGACGGAGTTTACCTTGCGCATCACAGCTACCGACGGTGCCGCGCGCACGGGCACGCTGGCCACGGCCCATGGCGAAGTAGCCACACCGGCCTTCATGCCAGTGGGTACAGCCGGCACCGTGAAGGCAATGACGTCCGACGCCGTGCGCGCCACGGGCGCAGATATCGTTCTCGGCAACACCTACCACCTGATGCTGCGCCCAGGTGCGGAACGCGTTGCGCGGCTTGGTGGCTTGCATCGATTCATGGACTGGGCAGGACCAATCCTGACGGACTCCGGCGGCTTCCAGGTCATGTCTCTGGCGAAGCTGCGCAAGCTGGATGCTAACGGGGTGACGTTCCAATCACATCTCGATGGATCGACTCATCGCCTGACCCCGCGGCGGTCAATCGAAATCCAGCATCTGCTGGATGCCACCATCACCATGGTCCTGGACGAATGCACCCCATTTCCGGCAACACCGGAGCAGGCGGCAGCGTCCATGCAATTGTCGCTGCGCTGGGCACAGCAGTCGCGCGATGCCTTCGTTCCACGACCGGGCTATGGACTGTTCGGCATCGTCCAAGGCAGTGTCTACCCGGACCTGCGCGCCGAGTGTGCCCGCACCCTGACGTCCATCGGCTTCGACGGCTACGCAGTCGGCGGCCTGGCGATTGGTGAAGGCCAAGCCACCACCTTTGCCGTGCTGGACGCCACCGTGCCGCATCTGGCCCCTGATGCGCCGCGCTATCTGATGGGTGTCGGCACACCAGACGACATAATTGGCGCGGTGCAGCTCGGCATCGACATGTTCGATTGTGTAATCCCGACGCGTTCGGGCCGGACCGCCCGCGCTTATACCTCGCGCGGTGTCCTCAACCTACGCAACGCGCGCTTCGCCGACGATACTGCGCCGCTCGATCCGGCATGCGGCTGCCCGGCTTGCACGCGCCACGCCCGCGCCTACCTGCATCATCTGTTCAAGGCCGAGGAGATGCTCGGGCCGATGCTGCTGACCTGGCATAATGTGAGGTATTATCAGGACCTGATGCGCGGGTTGCGTGCCGCCATTGCGGTACGGCGGCTGGACACTCATGCCGCCGTGGTGCGCGCCGGATGGGCGCAGGAGGAGCCGACATGAGGGAAACCGACTATGCTGGGTTGACGCAGCTTGGCCATCACGTCGAACAGCCTCCCAGTCCGGACGCTGCAAAACTGGAGCGCGTAGCAAATCCGTCTCCGGGCAAGCACTACCTGGTGCGCTTCACCTGCCCGGAGTTTACCTCGCTTTGCCCGATCACCGGCCAACCGGACTTCGCCCACATCGTCATCGACTACATTCCGCGTGAATGGATCCTCGAGAGCAAGTCGCTGAAGCTGTATCTGACGTCCTTTCGCAATCACGGCGCATTCCACGAGGCATGCACGATGGCCATCGCAGACAAGCTGATGGCACTGCTCGACCCGGTGTGGCTGCGCATCGGCGGCTACTGGTATCCCCGCGGCGGCATCCCCATCGACGTGTTCTGGCAAACCGGTGCGCCGCCGGATGGCGCCTGGATACCAACGCAGGACGTGGCATCTTATCGCGGAAGGGGATGATCTGGCTGATCCGAAACCACTGATCCGCGATCGCGCACTTGCTCTCGGCTTTGATGCTGTCGGCTTCTGTCGCGCGGAACTCGGTGCCGATGCACGCGAGCGTTTGGCTGAGTTCTTGGCCGCTGGCCAACATGGCGACATGGGATGGCTCCAATCGCGAGCCGGCGCCCGAAGTAATCCGCAGCAGCTTTGGCCTGAGGTTCGCAGCGTAATCGCCCTTGGGCTCTCTTACGCGCCAGATATCGAACCTCTTGCCACACTCGCGTTGCCGGATCGCGGCACCATTTCGGTCTATGCCCGCAACCGCGACTATCACGACGTGGTGAAAGGCATGCTGAAGCATCTCGCGCAGTTTATCGTGTCGCGCTTCGGGTCAGAAGTGAAAGTCTTTGTCGATACCGCGCCGGTGATGGAAAAGCCGCTGGCGGAGCGTGCTGGGATCGGGTGGCAGGGTAAACATACCAACCTTGTGTCACGCACGCACGGTTCGTGGTTGTTCCTGGGCGAGATTTACACGACACTCGAAATCCCACCCGATGAATCACATGCCGACCGCTGCGGCAGTTGTACGCGTTGCCTCAGCGTATGCCCTACCAATGCCTTTCCTGCGCCGTATCGGCTCGATGCAACGCGCTGCATCTCTTATCTGACCATCGAACATCATGGGCCGATCCCGCACGAACTGCGCCCGATGATGGGCAATCGGATTTACGGCTGTGATGACTGCCTCGCGGTCTGTCCATGGAACCGGTTTGCCCAGGCCACGCGGCACGAAAAGCTGATTGCACGGGCGGATCTGACGGCACCACGCCTGGCCGAACTGGCGGGGCTGGACGATGCCGCATTCCGCAGCATGTTCGCAGGGTCCCCGATCAGGCGCATTGGACGCAATCGCTTCGTGCGCAACGTGCTGATCGCCATCGGCAATTCGGGCAACCCGGAACTGCGTCCGGCAGCCGCGCGTCTGGTCGGAGACCCATGCGATGTCGTGGCGGATGCCGCGGCTTGGGCATGCGAGCGACTGGAGGGCGGAGCCGGTCAGGCTGACGGGCTGTCGAGCTCCATCATGCCTGGCAAGACAAATCCGACGCAGTGTGAGGCGCCGAGTATGGTTGCGGCACGGGCGGCCACGCGACTGTGACCATTGCTGGCGATCAAAGTCATCTGGAATTGAACGTGTCCAAACCGGTGATCATTCAGAATGTGTTGCAGTCCTGTCGTCTGCTCACCGATGCCGCCGTTTGCTTCGCGTGAAACATGGTCTCCAGGCTCGAACCGAACAGGGAACACATCGCCGAGAATTTGGCCAAACCGCTCATGCTCGTTACCGCACTCAATCCATGGATCGGCTATGACAAGGCGGTGAAGATCGCCAAGCTCGCCCTCGCGGAGAACATGAGCCTGAAGCGGGCAGCGGAGAAGCTCGGTTATATCCGGCCAGAGGATTTCGATCCCTGGGTCGTACCGGCTGAAATGACCTCGCCGGGTGCCGCGCTGCCAGGAGGCGGCGGCTGAGCGGCCTCATCAAACGGAGTTTCTCGTTGGCCGGCCACCGAACCAGCGTCGCGCTGGAGCAGGAGTTCTGGTCGGCCCTGACACACATCGCGGCCGGGCGGCAGCAGACTCTGACTGCACTGGTAGCGACGGTGGATGCTCAACGTGACAACGGGCGGCCGCTGGCGTCCGCTCTACGGGTGCTGGCCCTACGCGAATTCTTTCCTGACGGATTAACGCCTTCCTAAACCATAGGTTGCATTATTCGCATTGTTATACAGCCCGACAGGGGGAAATCCCATGATGCGGACAACCCACATCAATGCGTCGCTGAAGCCAGCCGTCAGTGAGCTGATTCTGTCGGATCGCCTCATCGCCCTCGCCCAGGACGCGGACCGTGCCGGCTACACCGACACCGCCGAACGCCTGGTGACGCTGGCGTGCAGCGTGTTCGACGAAGCGCCGAAGAAGCCGCACTGAGACATGACTGTTAGGATGGTGGGCGCGACAGGGATTGAACCTGTGGCCCCTGCCATGTCAAGGCAGTGCTCTCCCGCTGAGCTACGCGCCCATCCTCTTTAAAAAATACGCGTCATGTCCGCAGCGAGCAAGCTTGCCTCGTGACAGCGCGTGCAGTGCCGGGTTTGATATGGCGATGGATATCCCGGTCGCTGCATCGCTCGCTTCGCCTGAACCAGTGCTGGTGCTGCGGCCTGCGCTACAGACGATACCGGTCATCTTTGCCTCACCTCACTCGGGTCGGAGTTACCCTGACGAATTGCTGGCCGCCGCAAGGCTTGATGCACTGAGCCTGCGGCGGAGCGAGGATAGCTTCGTGGATGAGCTGTTCTCCGCGGCGCCGGATTTCGGTGCGCCCTTGCTCACCGCGACCTTCCCCCGTGCCTGGTGCGACGCCAACCGGGAGCCCTGGGAACTTGATCCCGGCATGTTCGCGGACAAGCTGCCATCGTGGGTGAATACCACCAGCCCTCGGGTGGGTGCCGGGCTCGGCACGATTGCCCGGGTCGTCTCATCCGGTGAATCGATTTATCGCGGCAAGCTGTCGTTTGCCGATGCGGAGCGCCGGATTCGCTCCTGCTGGCAGCCATTCCATGATGCACTTGGCGGCTTGATCGCCGAAACACGGGCACTGTTCGGGTACTGCCTGCTGATCGACTGCCACTCCATGCCCACGCATGCTCATTCCACTCGGCTGGACGCGAGACCAGCGGAGTTTGTGCTGGGTGACGCGCACGGTACGGCCTGTGGGCCACACCTGACCCGGCTCGTGGAGACACTCCTGGTGGAGTTCGGCTACCGGGTACGACGCAACGATCCTTATGCCGGGGGCTATATTACGCGCCATTACGGCAGGCCCCGCGAAGGTGTTCATGCGCTGCAGATCGAGATCGCACGCGAGCTCTATATGGACGAGGGCAGAATTGAACAGCTTCCAGAGTTCCCGACGGTGAGGCAGACGATCACGCGGTTCATCGGGAAGCTTGCCGAGGCACTGCCGGCCCTGGGAGCGGCTTGAAAAAAAATTGGCGGCGCTTTTGGCGCCGCCAAGTTTAGGGAGGAAACGTCCAAGAAAGCAGACAGCGCGGTCAGGGACCGCATTGCTGCGATGCACAATCTACGCACTCGGTCGTATGCATGCAAGCGATATTTTGCAACGCAGCATTGACCTGACGGCGTAGCCGGAACGGTCCGAAGCAAATCGCCGCAACCCTCTGCTAACGCGTTACTTCTATCCTCGTTCCATGCGGCGCTACTGGCTCGCGGCTCTGCT
>CAYRTL010000009.1:60896-77743 GCA_964427005.1 uncultured Acetobacteraceae bacterium | reverse complement strand
TAGCGCTTGGTTGCGCTGCTCGCTTGCCGAGACGCCAGCATGTTGTCGAGGCGCTGCCCCAGTGCATCCGAAACCGCGGATACGGAATTCGAATTTGCACTCCGCGCGTTGTCACCCGTGATACGGGTCGCGCCGACCATGTTGTTCGAAGTCGATGTGGTGTTCGTGCACGCTGCCGGCGCAAACAGCATAGACGCGATCAAGAGCCTGCAAGCCAACCTGTGAGGGCGCTGCATGATTTCCTGGTCTCCCGGTCCTTCAAATCGACCCAAATTGATCGATGGCGTTCTCGCAAGGACCCCGAATCCACACGGCACCATTCAATCGATCCGGTAGCACAGTAGATCAGCGATTTCCAACGAATATCAACGAGCTCGCGAGCAACGTGATGTTGATTGCAAAACCACTTCAATAGACGACAAATTTGGACACCAAGTTTTGACTTCGCAATATTGCCGCGCAAATTCTGTGTTAACTGCGAGATATTGTCGGCGAAAGGCGCGTGGCGCCTTCCGCGGTGAGGTAACCGATCCGGCCAGCGGCTATGGTCGCGACGACACGCGGGATCCTGGGGTCGACCAGAACAACGTCCGCGCGCAGCCCCTCGGCGATTGCGCCGCGATCCGCGAGCCCGGCGGCCGCGGCCGGGTTGGTAGAGATCAAAGCCCAGGCGCGAGGCAGGTCCAGCACGCCGCGGCTCGCCAGCACCATCGCTGCACGCAGCATCGCTGGGTAAAAATAGTCCGAGGACAGCACGGTGCAGATACCGGCTTCCGCCATCCGCGCAGCCGACGCCCAGCCAAGGTGCGAACCGCCGCGCACCACGTTTGGGCAACCCATCACGACCCAATCGCCGGCCTCGCGCGCCTCTTCACCGACTTCCTGCGCCATCGGGAACTCACAGATCCGCGCACCGCGCGCGCGGAACGCCTGGCGCGTCGCAACCGTCTCATCGTCGTGGCTGGCCATTGGCAGGCCAGCCTGTCGCGCCGCCTCGGCCATCTGTTCCAACGCCGCAGGTACCGCATGCGCCCGCGCACCAACCTGTTCGGCTAGCGCGCGGAAGTCGTCCAGCTTCATGCCCGCGCGGTCGCTGTATTTCGCGCCAACCACCGGGTCCTTGATCTTGCGCAGTATCGGCGGGGTGTGGTCGTTGAACGCCAGCAGATGGACGCGCCCGGCGGCGATATCAGCCAGCGCGACCTCCAGCGCCTCCAGGTTGTACGCCTCCCAGCGCAGATGCACGCGCATGTCGCAGGTCCAGTGCCGCGCTTCCAATGCATCGAGTAGCGAATGCCATGCCGACAGGCTGCGCAGACCTGGTTCCCACGACAACGTGACGCCATGAAACGCGGTGGTTATCCCGTTCGCCAGCAACTGCGCTTCGGTGTCATGCAGCGCGATATCAGCCGCGAACCCAACGCCTGGCCGCGGCTGCAATTGCCGTTCGAATGCGTCGCCATGGATATCGACGATACCCGGCAGCACGAGCAGATCACGCGCATCCAACTCCGCACCGCGGCCGGCTCGGTCAATACCGGCGATGCGTCCATCCTCGAGCGTCAGATCCACTTCCTGCTCGCCATCGGAGCGCAGGAGCACGCGCCCGCCGGTGATGCGCAGCCTGTCCATCGTTATCTCTCTCAGGGTTCGAAGACGATTTGCACGCGCGGGGTTGGATAGCGCGAGACGCCGAATTCCACCACTGTGCCCGCGCGATCAACGTTGACGTTCTCGGTGACGAGCAGTGGCCGATTGCGCGGCATGCGCAGCAGTTCCGCCTCTTCGCTGTTCGGCAATCGCGCCGTCACGCGCGTCATCTGCCGCAGATAGTCCGAAACTCCGACAGCCTTCAGCGCCTCGGTAATACTCGGCGCGGTGCGCAGTGCATCGAAAATACCGCGCAGGCGGGTCGCCGGAAAGTAATGCTGCGCAAGACTGACGGGGCGGTCATCGGCAAAGCCCAGCCGCTCCAGCAGCACAACGCGGCTGCCCGCGCGGATGCTGAGACTCGAGGCGACATGTGTATCGGCCGCCGTCTCTTTGAGCTGCAGCACCCGGCCGGATGGCTCCATATTGTGGCGTCTGATCCACTCGGAGAAGCGCGTGCGCGCCTCCACCGCGTATTCCAGTACATCCTCAGCGACAAACGAGCCGCGGCCCTGTTCAACGCGCACCAGGCCGCCACGCGATAGTTCCTCCAGCGCGCGTCTGACGGTGTGCCGATTGACCTTGAACTGCTGCGACAACTCCGCCTCGGTGGGCAGCCGGCCGCCGGGAGGATAGACGCCCGCACCGATGTCGTGCTGCAGCCGGTTCGCGATCTGCCGCCACAGCGCCACGCCGTCCTGCCGCAGCATCGGCTCTCCAGCGGTCATCGCAATGTCATTCACCTGCGTGCCTGTTCATGCAAATCCTGGCTTGACGATAGCCGAGTCCCGGGCTAGCTGTCTAGACATCCAAACAAGTACAATTCCGCCATGCCCGATGCCCTACCGCCGGATCAACCGCATGCCGCCCGCCGCCGCTGGATGGCCGTTCTCGCACGCGCGGACGCCGATGAGATCGCCAACCGGATAGGCGCGTTGCCGGGATATCGTCTATTGCGCGGACCGGAAAGTGGTCTGGTGATGGTGCGTGGGCGCACCGGCGGTGCGGGCGCTGCCTTCAATCTGGGTGAAATGACGACGACACGCTGCACGATCCGGACCGATACAGGATTTGTCGGGCACGCCTACGTGGCCGGACGGAATGAACGTCTGGCGGAACTGGCCGCCGTGGCCGACGCAGTGTTGCAGGATCCGGCACAGCAGCCGCGAATGCTCGAAGAGCTGATCGAACCACTGGCGGCAGCGCAACAGGCAAAGCGTGAAGCAGTTGCAGCCAAGGCGGCGGCAACGCGCGTGCAGTTCCTGGCGATGCGGAACATGCGCGCATGAGTGCGACAGTCTCTTTGCCAGGCTTTGCCGATCCCGTCGGTGAGGCGCAGGCGACCTTCCGTGCCGTGCTCGATGCGATGGCGCGGCCTGGCAAACTGCATCAGGGGGGCGAGTTGCTGACTGCCCCAGCACCACTCGATAGCGCGACCGCAGCCGTGCTGCTTACGCTGGTTGATAACGAGACGCCGCTCTGGCTGGACGCCGCCGCGGCCCCCGCGCGCGAATGGTTGGCATTCCACTGCGGCGCTGTGACTATCGATGCAGCAAGCAATGCGGTGTTTGCCGTCGCTTTGTCGCTGCCCGATCTCGGCATGTTCTGCGCTGGTTCGCACGAAGCACCAGAGAGTTCAGCGACGCTCATTCTTCAGCTTCCCGCGCTGGGTGTCGGCACGCGGTATCGCCTCTCAGGCCCCGGATTACGCGAGCCTTCGATCTTCGCAGCGTCGGGCCTGTCACGAGATTTCGTCGAAGTCTGGCAGCAGAACCACGGACTCTATCCGCGTGGCATCGATCTCATCCTGTGCTCCGGCACCACACTGACGGCGCTGCCGCGCAGTGTGACGATAGAGGAGCCCTGAGCGATGGCTTATGTCACGGTCAAGGGCGGCGAGCAGGCGATCGACAACGCCCATGCCTGGCTGGCCGAAGAACGGCGCGGCAACCAGGACGTGCCAGAAGTCTCGCTGGCGCAGATCGAAGCACAACTTGGCCGCGCGGTTGATCGCGCGATGGGCGAAGGGTCGCTCTACGACCGCGAGCTTGCCGCGCTGGCAGTGAAACAGGCGCAAGGCGATCTGATCGAGGCAGCGTTCCTGCTACGCGCCTATCGCACGACATTGCCCCGCTTCGCGCACTCGCAGCCGATAAATACAGCCGAGATGCAGATCAGGCGGCGTATCTCTGCCGTCTTCAAGGACCTTCCAGGCGGGCAGGTGCTCGGCCCCACCTATGACTACACACATCGCCTGTTGGATTTCACGCTGGCTCAAGGCGGAGCCGATGTTGGAGCGCCTTTTACTGCCGAAGCATTGGAGGCGATGCCACGCGTACCTGACATTCTGGGCCACGAAGGGCTGATACAACCGGACGAACCGGGCGACTCCGAACCGGGTGATCTGACACGCGAGCCGCTGACGTTTCCTGCCCAGCGTGACGTTCGCTTGCAGGCTCTGGCGCGCGGCGACGAGGGCTTTCTGCTTGCGCTTGGCTATTCGACACAACGCGGCTACGGCGGCACGCATCCGTTCGCCGGCGAGATCAGGATGGGCGAGGTGTCGGTGGAGATCGAGCCGCCGGAACTCGGATTTGCCATCGATATCGGCGACATCCTCGTTACCGAATGCCAGATGGTCAATCAGTTCAAGGGTTCGAAGACCGCACCGCCGCAGTTCACGCGCGGCTATGGCCTGGTGTTCGGCTTCTCAGAACGTAAGGCGATGGCGATGGCGCTTGTCGATCGCGCGATGCGGGCGGAGGAACTGGGCGAAGAAGTAACGGCTCCGGCGCAGAACGTGGAGTTCGTGCTGTACCATTCAGACAACATCGAGGCGACGGGCTTCGTCGAACACCTGAAACTGCCGCACTACGTGGACTTCCAGAGCGAACTGGAGAACGTGCGGCGCTTGCAGCGCGAGGTCGCGCGCACGATGGAGCGTGCGGAGGCTGCGGAATGATTTGCCCCTCGTCATGGCCGGGCTTGACCCACGGCTGTCCGGTTAAATCTTGGGACTGGCACTGGCAGTTTTTCAACGTCATGGCGGGGCTTGGCCCTGCCATCCACGTCTTTACTGGCCGAACGAAAGACATGGATGCCGGGGCCAAGCCCCGGCATGACGAATCACTACGGTCCGCGCCCATACATCGAAGTATTTCGGCCACAATAAGCCGGACAGCCATGACGGGTGAGACAAGATGCAAGGCTACAACTTCGCCTATCTGGACGAACAGACGAAGCGGATGATCCGCCGAGCGCTGCTGAAGGCGGTGGCGATTCCCGGACATCAGGTGCCGTTCGGCTCACGCGAAATGCCGTTGCCCTATGGCTGGGGCACTGGCGGCATCCAGGTCACCGCCTCGGTCCTGGGCGCCACCGACGTACTGAAGGTGATCGACCAGGGAGCGGATGACACGACGAATGCAGTGTCGATACGGCGGTTCTTCGCCCGTACTGCTGGCGTACGAACGACGACACGAACCGCCGAAGCCACCGTGATCCAGACGCGGCATCGCATCCCTGAGCAGAAGCTGCGCGACGACCAGATCATCGTCTATCAGGTGCCGCAGCCGGAACCGCTGTTCCGCCTGGAGCCGTCGCGCGTCGAGACACGCCGGATGCATGCGCTGGCCGATTACGGTCTGATGCACGTGAAACTCTATGAGGATATCGCGCGACTGGGGCAGATCTCGATCAGCTATGACTATCCCGTGATGGTCAACAGCCGCTATCTCATGTCGCCGAGCCCGATCCCCGCTTTCGACAATCCCAAGATGCATCTGATGCCCGCGTTGCAGTTGTTTGGCGCAGGACGCGAGAAGCGGATTTATGCAATCCCACCCTGGACAGAGGTTCGCTCGCTCGATTTCGAGGATCACCCGTTCCGCCCGATCCGCGCGCCACATCCCTGCGGCCTGTGCGGCGCGACCGACTCATATCTGGACGAGGTGGTGATAGACGACAAAGGCGGCCGCCTGTTCGTGTGCTCTGACACGGATCATTGCGCCGAGCGCCGTGCGGCTGGCCATGTCGGTTCGGAAGGCGTCAAGGAGGCGGCGGAGTGATGGATGATACGCTGCTGTCGGCGCGTGGACTGACGCTGTCTTTCGGATCGCTGAGGGCACTGAATGACGTCGATGTCGATCTCTGGCCGGGCGAGATGCTGGCAGTGGTCGGTGAATCAGGATCGGGCAAGACGACGCTGTTGAACGTGCTCTCCGGCCGTTTGACGCCGGACGCAGGTGCAGTCTGGTATCGCGCGCCGGACGGGCATCTGCACGATGTGCATGCGATGCCAGCACCCGCCCTGCGCGGGCTGCACCGGTCCGACTGGGGGTTCGTGCATCAGGATCCGCGGCAGAATCTGCGCATGAACGTCACCGCTGGAGGCAATGTCGGTGAGCGGCTGATGGCGCAAGGCGCTCGGCATTACGGCAACATTCGCGAACAGGCCATTGACTGGCTGAAGCAGGTCGAGATCGATCCTGCGCGTGTGGATGACATGCCGCGTACTTTCTCCGGCGGCATGCTGCAACGGCTGCAGATCGCACGCACGCTGGTGACGCATCCACGCCTGGTATTCATGGATGAACCGACCGGCTCGTTGGATGTGTCAGTGCAGGCGCGGCTGCTGGACCTGATCCGCTCGCTGGTGACGCGGCTGAAGATCGCGGTGGTGCTGGTGACGCACGATATCGGCGTGGCCCGGCTGCTCGCGCACCGCATCATGGTGATGCAACGCGGGCGGGTTGTGGAGACGGGGCTGACCGACCAGGTATTGGACGATCCGCAACACCCTTACACGCAGTTGCTCGTCAGCTCGGTATTGCAGGCATGAATTGCTTGCTGCGAAGAGGCCGAACATGCTACCCAGGAACCGGAGAGCGGGTACGACCGCCCTCCGATCCCCGGTGGGTTAGAGGGGGATCAGCAATATCAGGCGGATCCGCCTCCTTCCCCACCGGAGCAGTACCAAAACGCGTACGCGCATGGTTCTCCTCCGATGACGACTTAGCCTCGGTGGCCGGGCACAATGCCCGGTCATCCGGGCAAGCCGCGACCGTCACGCTTGCATGCACAAGCATGCGGTTTCGTCCTTCTGGACTCATCAGGCGGCGATGATGCGGGCGCATAACGCCACCTTGCGCGCGATCGCTAAAGCAAGCGTTGTCAGGAACGGACCGATGGATCAGGTGATGCTGCGAACCGATGCGCTAGGGAAGAGCTTTACGCTCCACCTGCAAGGCGGTGTCCGCATTCCTGTTCTGTCCGGCATCGGCCTGGAACTGCATGCAAGCGAATGCATCGTGCTGTCCGGGCCATCGGGCGTTGGCAAGTCCACGCTGATGCGAAGCCTGTATGGAAACTACCGCGCCGAATCAGGGCACATCTTGATCCGCCACCGCGGAGAGATGGTGGACCTCGCTACAGCCGATCCGCGTACGATTCTCGCTGTTCGCCACGAAACACTCGGCTATGTCAGCCAGTTCCTTCGCGTTGTCCCTCGCGTGCCGGCGCTCGATGTGGTGGCGGAAGTTCTTGTTGGCCGAGGGATCGGACAACAAGAAGCGCGACGGACCGCGACTGATCTGCTGCTGCGGTTGAACATCCCACGCAGGCTGCATCCACTGCCGCCGGCCACCTTCTCTGGTGGCGAGCAACAGCGTGTGAACCTCGCACGTGGTTTCATCGGCGGGCATCCCGTCCTGCTGCTGGATGAACCAACGGCTTCGCTCGACGCCGAGAATCGCCAGGTTGTCGTTGACATGATCAACGAAGTGAAGACCGCGGGAACTGCCATCGTTGCGATCTGCCATGACGCGGACGTGCGGGACGCCATTGCAGACCGACTGTTCTCGCTGACGCCGTTGCAGGATGCCGCATGACCGAGACGATACTGACCAACGCCATCCTCGTCTTGCCCGATGCAACGATGCACGGGACCCTGATCATGCGGGGCGACCACATTGCGGACGTACAACCACACACATCGTCGTCTCTCGCCGCACACGATCTCGATGGCGACTACCTGATCCCAGGTATCGTCGATACCCATACCGACAACCTGGAACGCCAGGTGCAGCCCCGCTCGCTCGCTCGCTGGCCGTCGCGGTCCGCCATGGTTGCACATGATGCGCAGTGCGCCGCGGCCGGCGTGACAACGGTATTCGATGCGCTGTGTCTAGGCGATCTCGGCTTCGATAAGGAGCGTGTGCGCACGTTCCGCGAAGGCGTGGCGGACCTCGACGTGCTGAACGATGCTGATTTGCTGAAGGCGCAACACTTCCTGCATCTGCGCTGCGAGGTGCCGGCGCTGGACATGATCCAGCTCTTCGACAGCGTGGCGGATCATCCGCTGGTCCGCATGGTGAGCCTGATGGACCACAGTCCTGGCGTCGGTCAATACGCCGATCTGGACTTCTATCGGGCACTACGGCGGCGCGGCGGCCTGGATGACGAGTACATCGAGCGGCGCATTCTGGAATTGCAGGAACAGCGCAAGCGGACGCGGGCACCAAATCGGCGGGCGTTGCTGGATCGCCTGGCAGGGCGCGACATCGCGTTGGCAAGCCATGATGACAGGACCGAGGCAGAGGTCGCCGAGAATGCCGCCGATGGCATCGACATCAGCGAATTTCCAGTGACGATGGTGGCGGCGAAGGCAGCGAAGGCTGCCAACATGCAGGTAGTCGCCGGCGCGCCGAACATCGTGCGCGGCGGTTCGCATTCAGGCAATGTGTCCGCGGCGGACCTGCTGGAGACCGGCGCAGTCGATGCGTTCGCCTCCGACTATGTGCCGAACAGTTTGGTGGAAGCGGCGTTCCAATGCGCGCAGCGCATCGGTCTCCCCCAGGCGATCGCGCTGGTGTCGGAAAGGCCGGCGCGGCTTGCCCGCCTGAATGACCGCGGGCGGCTGGCACCAGGACAGCGTGCTGATCTCGTACGCGTCCGCCTGCATGATGGTCTCCCAGTGGTGCGGCAGGTCTGGCGTGCAGGAGAGCGCGTCGCCTGATGAACCAGAACGCGCGCGTCGCGGTATATTACGCACCGCAGACTGATGACCCGCTGTTCGGCGCGGCTGCCACGTGGCTGGGGCGTGACCCGGCAACCGGTGCAAGCGTGGCGCAGCCGGAAATCGCTGACATTGCCGAAATCACTGCGGAACCACGGCTGTACGGGTTTCACGCCACGCTGAAGCCGCCGATGCGCCTCGCTTCCGAACGCATTTGGGACGATCTCATCCGGGCGACCAAGGCGCTCGCCGACAATATCGAGCCGTTTGAGCTGCCACCGCTTTCCGTGCAGGACTTGTTCGGCTTTCTTGCGCTACGCGAAACCAGACCAAGTGTGCCGTTGCAGGCTCTGGCAGATGCCTGCGTCGAACGTCTGGATGAATTCCGTGCACCTCCCTCGGACGCGGAACTCGCAAGGCGTCGTCGCAGCAATTTGACACCGCGGCAGGAAGCAATGCTGGTGCGCTGGGGCTACCCTTATGTGTTCGACACGTGGTTCTTCCACATGACGCTGACCCGGCGGTTATCTGCCGAAGAGAAGCGACGCTTCATGCCTGCCGCGGAGGCATACTTCGAGCAAGCAATTGCGCTGCCGCGGCGCGTCGAGGACATCTGCCTGTTCGTCCAGCGGGGACCGGGTGAGCCGTTCGTTATCCGCGAACGCCTGAAGCTGCGCGGTTAAGCGCCGCGAGGAAGCGCGTTACGCCCTCCTCCAGCGAAGCGTCGTTGACTATCGTTTCCACCTGCACGTGCGGCGCCAGTTCGATGCTCCGCGCGAGCCTCGCGGCCACGTCCGCCCTTTCCTCGCGCCCGCGCTGTCCAAGGCGACTGGCCAGGATTTCGGGCGGAGCTGTGATCTCGATCACGCGAACCGAAAAACGTTCGGCCGCCTCGGTGATGATCGTTCGCGATACGTTGGCGATTACCGCAACTCCATCTTCGATCGCGCCAGCAGGGATGCCGTAGCGCAGGCCATGCGCCTGCCACTGCAGGGCGAAGTCGCGGGCACTGAACTCCGCCTCGGTCACCGCCTCATGCGCCTCGCCGCCTGCATCGGCCGGACGGGTGATCACACGACGAACGAAACGGAAGCGTGGGTCATCAGCCAGGGCTTGGCGCGCCGCGTCCAGCAGCGTGTCCTTCCCTGCCCCACTCGGCCCCACGACCAGGATCAGCATCGCATCCCCGCATTGACGCGACCCAACGTGGCGTTAGCCTGCACGCGACGCAACGGAGAATCTCGCATGTTCACCACCCGCCCGGAGATCGCCGGTACATTCGGTGTCGTTGCAAGCACGCATTGGATCGCGAGCCAGGTCGGCATGGCAGTGCTGGAGCGGGGGGGCAACGCCTTCGACGCTGCGGTGGCGACGGCGTTCACGTTGCAGGTGGCGGAGCCGCATCTGAATGGCCCAGGCGGCGACGCACCGATCATCATCCATTCCGCGCGCACTCAGACCCAGCATGTGATCTGCGGCCAGGGCGTCGCGCCGCAGGCCGCAACGCTGGAGAAGTTCCGGCAGCTCGATATCGATCTGATCCCGGCCACCGGCGTTCTGCCAGCCGTCGTGCCCGGTGCATTCGATGCCTGGTGCCTGCTGCTGCGCGACTGGGGCACGTGGGAGCTGGCTGACGTGCTGGCGTTCGCAATCGGCTACGCCAAGAACGGCATCCACATCGTCCCGCGCATCAGCGCGACGATTGAAAGCGTGCGGATGTTGTTCGAGACGGAGTGGCCTTCGTCCGCGGCCGTCTTCCTGCCCAACGGCAAGGTTCCGGCACCGGAGACGTTGTTCGCCCGTCCGGCGCTTGCCGCAACCTACGAACGGATCTGTGGCGAAGCCGTGGGTGATTCGCGCGAGGCACGTATCGATGCAGCGCGCGGTGCATGGTATCGCGGCTTTGTCGCCGAAGCGGTGGACAAGTTCTTCCGCTCCACCGACGTGCTGGATGTTTCGGGCCGCCGGCACCGCGGACTGCTTACCGCCGACGATTTCGCCGGATGGTCAGCCACCGTGGAAGATCCGGTCGCGTACGACTACCGCGGCTACACGGTGCTGAAGTGCGGGCCATGGAGTCAGGGCCCTGTCTTGCTACAACAGCTTGCGCTGCTGCGGGGCTTCGATATCGCCGGGATGGACCCGTTCGGCACCGACTTCGTCCACACCGTGGTGGAATGCGCAAAGCTCGCCTATGCCGATCGCGAGGCCTATTACGGCGATCCGGACTTCGTCAAAGTGCCACTCGGCGAACTGCTGTCGGACGAATACAATGCCGAGCGCCGCAAACTCGTTGGCCGCAATGCATCGCTGGACCTGCGGCCCGGCACCGTTCCCGGTTACATGCCCATTGTCGATCGCGAAGCTGCGAGCCGCGCAAATCTGCTGACGCGCGCACCCGGCGCCGGAGAGCCGACAGTAGCGCGTCTCGGCGTGATTGGCGCCGACACATGCCATCTCGATATCATCGACAAGGACGGAAACATGGTCAGCGCCACGCCATCCGGTGGCTGGCTGCAATCCTCGCCGGTAATCCCCGAGCTCGGCTTCTGCATGGGAACGCGCGGGCAAATGTTCTGGCTGAAACCGAACCTGCCGAACAGCCTGGAACCACGTAAGCGCCCACGCACAACGCTTTCGCCGAGTTTCGCGCTGCGCCATGGCAAGCCGTGGATGGCATTCGGCACGCCGGGCGGCGAACAGCAGGACCAATGGTCGCTCACGTTCTTCCTGCGCATGGTCCATCACAACATGGGAATTCAGGAAGCAATCGACGTGCCGTCATTCCACACGGAACACTGGCCTTCGAGCTTCTGGCCGCGTGTTGCGCGTCCCGGCAAGGTGGTCCTGGAAGGCCGCTTCGCCGATGCGGTGATGTACGAGCTGAAGGCCCGGGATCACAAGGCGGAGAAAGGCGAAGCGTGGTCGGAAGGTCGTCTTTCCGGCGCGCGGATCGAGGGCAAGCAGATGCGCGCCGGCGCCAACCCGCGCGGCATGCAGGGCTACGCGGTCGGACGGTGATGGCCGGGTCAGGCCCACGGTTCTCTGATTCACTGTGGAGACCAGATGCATTTCGTCATGCCGGGACTTGGTCCCGGCATCCACGTCTTCACGTGGCAAGAAAAGACGTGGATCGCGGGGCCAAGCCCCGCTATGACGTTGAAAAAACGCCAGTTCAAGCCAGGCCATGACGCGACGACTGATCCAGCCGGGACCGATCCACCCCGAACGGATCGAAAGTTTTGCAGGTCGCAGCCGCAAGTTGGAATTCCCGTTGCTACCAGGTCTGTCGCTGAATGATGCGCTGACGCGGCCGTTGGTGGCCGCAGGCATGAAGAGCGCCGCACTCGTATTTCATGGCGGCGCACTCGGGCCGTTCAGCTACGTGATGCCGGGTCCGCCGGACGACGATAGTCACGTGGCGTATTTCAGCCCACCGCGTTCACCTCCCGACGAAACAGTGGTCGAGATCGCCAACGCGACATTCGGCTGGCGCGACGGCGAACCGTTCGTGCATTGCCATGGCGCCTGGATCGAGGAAGGCGTGCATCGCCGCGGCGGTCACATGTTGCCGCACGAGACGATTATTGTGCAGACCACGACGGTGCATGCATGGGCGCTACCAGACATTGCCATCCAAGCTGATCCGGACGCGGAAACCAACTTCACGCTGTTTCACCCGGTACGCGCTGCTGCCGCTCCTGACGGAGATCGCACTGTCGTCGCACGCATACGTCCCAACGAGGATATCACCACCGCGGTCGAGACCATCGCCCGCCGCCATTCCATCACATCGGCCATCGTGCGCGGAAGTCTCGGCAGTCTTATCGGCGCGCATTTCACCGACGGCAGCAAAGTGGCCGACCACGCAACGGAGGTGCTGGTGCTCTCCGGCCATGTGCATCATGGCGAGGCGGTGCTCGACATGCTCGTCGTCGATATGGCCGGCGCCGTGCACGAAGGCCGTCTGGTTCGCGGCGACAATCCGGTCTGCATCACCTTCGAGTTAGTGCTGGAATCCGCCTGAGCAAAGCGTCTGTATCACATCAGTCAGCACGCCATCCCAATCGCCACGCCGGCGCTGCCGGAACAGACGCGCGGTCGGATACCAGGGGCTGTCGTTCCGATCCAATAGCCAGCGCCAGTCGGCGTTGTACGCGAGCATGATCCAGACCTGTCGTCCCAGCGCCCCGGCCAGATGCGCGGCCGCGGTGTCCACGGAAATCACCAGGTCCATCGATGACACGAGAGCGGCCGCGTCTGCGAAATCCCGGATGGCATCGCCGTGGTGCCGCACGATCGGGTTCTGCGCCAGCCACGCCTGATCAAACGCACGAAGGTCCTTCTGCACGGCATGGAACTCAAACCGGGGCATACGCAGCAGTGGTGCCAACCGCTGGAGCGCGATGGAGCGGCGAGTATCGTCGCCATGCTCGACAGCACCCGACCAGGCGAGGCCAATGCGCGGCAAGTCGCGTGGCCCGAGGCGCTGCTGCCAAACAGCCAGCCGGTCTCCTGGTGCGCGTAGATACGGCATGTCCGCCGGGATGGTCTCCACGCGCGTGCCAAACGCCAGTGGCAGGCTGAGCAACGGCGTGACGATGTCGTAAGGTGGCTCGGGCTCATCGACTGAAAGCACCGCGACATTTTCAAGCGTCTCCATCAGCGGCTTCAGCTCGACATAGACCTTTAGCGACACGTGAGCACCAAGGCGAGCCAGGAGCGGCGCGTAACGCGCGAACTGAATGATGTCGCCACGCCCTTGCTCGCCAACGAGCAGAACCCGCTTGCCGGCAATTTCTGCGAAGTCAGGGACGCGCGCATCCGGCCGCGGCGGGTCATGATCCGCAATGCCCCAGCGGCCCTCATATTTGCGCCATCCGTCCTCGTACCGACCCAGCAGCAGCAAGACCAGACTTTCGTTCCAGGTCGCCAGTTGCGGATTGATCGCAGCGATTTCTCGGCAGATTGCGAGTGTCTCGCCGTACCGGCCAAGATGGGCGAGCGCCTGACCGAGGCCGGATTGAACATCGGCGACACGCTTCGGGTCGGTATCCGGCGTCATATGCGCAAGAGCGGAGCGAAAATACGCGACAGCTTCGTTCAACCGATCCAACGCGGCCAGCGAGCGTGCCATGTTGTAATGCGCGGCCACGTACCCCGGCTGGCTTCTGAGCACTTGCCGAAAGCAGGCCATTGCCTCTTCATGCCGGCCCATTCCGGCCAGCGCATTGCCCAGGTTGATCAGCGCGCTCTCATTGCCTGGACGAAGTTTCGCCGCAACGCGTAACGGCGCCTCCGCCTGCTCATAAAGTCTCTGGTTCAGCAGCGCAGTGCCGAGGTGATAATTCACCTGGCCATCTCCGGGGCGTAGGCGCGCCGCATGCATCAGATGCTCGATCGCCCATGGCAACTGGCCACGGTCGAGACAGATCACTCCGAGCAGATGCCGCGCGTCGAAATGGTCCGCCTCAGCCGCAATCAGTTCCCGGCAGCAGCGCTCTGCCTGATCATAGTCGCGCGCGAAGTAGTAGCGCGCAGCCTCCTCCATGCCCGTCTCGGTGGGCACTTCGCAGAGATTACGGCCGCTTCTTGCCAGGCGGTGCGCCGCGCGTCGGCTTCGGATGCTTCGGCGCCGCTGCACGCTTTGGCTTCGCCGCAGGCTTGCCCGACTTCCCGGCGCGCAGTTCCGCAATCGTCGCACGCGTGGTGATCTGCTCGGGGTTCATCCGCAGCTCGATGACCGCCGGTCGGCCACTTTCCACCGCGCGGCGGAATGCCGGCGCGAACTCTGCCGTCTCAGAAACGATCTCGCCGTGCCCGCCGAACGCCTCGATGTATTTGGCGAAGTCAGGATTGGTCAGCGCCGTGCCTGATACACGGCCCGGGTACGCCCGTTCCTGATGCATGCGGATCGTGCCGTACATCTGGTTATTGAACACCAGGACGATAGGCGCCACGCCGTGATGGAACGCGGTCGCGAGCTCCTGGCCGGTCATCATGAACCCGCCGTCACCGACAAGGCTCACCACCATGCGATCGGGGTAGGTGATCTTCGCACCAATAGCAGCGGGCACGCTGTAGCCCATCGCGCCATTCGTTGGTCCGATATAACGCTGCCCATCGCGGAAGTTGATGAAGCGCGTTGCCCAGCCGGCGAAGTTGCCGGCATCTGTGGTGATCAAAGCATCGCGATCAAGCAACGACTCCAGTTCGCGCATGGCAGTGCCGAGGTTCAGCGAACCTTGGTAGTTCGGCACGGCGCGCTGCGCCTCGCGCAGGGAACGCAGTTCCGCCGTCCAGTCCATCCAATCCGCGTGCACCGGCTCCAGCGCCGCCACGGCATGCGCAAATGTGTTGAGATCGGAAACGATGCCGAGAGCTGGCCGGAACACGCGGCCGATTTCGCTGCCATCCGGATGCACCTGGATGATTGGCACACGTCCGGCCATGTCGAGCAATGTATAGCCCTGTGTCACGGTGTCACCGAGACGCGAGCCGATGGCCAGGATCAGATCAGCTTCCTTCACCTTGCCAATCAGACCAGGATCCGATCCGACGCCGAGATCGCCAGCGAAGTTCTCCAACGTGCCGTCGAACAAAGCCTGGCGGCGGAAGCCGACGGCCACCGGCACGTCATTACCGACAAGAAAGTCGCGAATGGCGGCACGGCCGTCTTCGGTCCAGCAGGAGCCGCCGAGTACGGCAAGCGGTTTGCGCGATCGGGCAAGCATCGCCCGCAATTGACTAAGTGCTGCTGGATCAGGATGCGCTGGCGCCACCTGCGCGCGCGGTAAATCAGGGACCTCGATCATGTCCTTCTGCATCTCTTCGGACAACGCGATGACGACAGGACCGGGGCGGCCGGATACGGCGACGTCCACCGCATGCGCGACGATTTCCGGAATGCGCTTCGCCTGATCGATCTGTGTCACCCACTTGGCCAGCGGGCTGAACATCCGTCGATAATCGACTTCCTGAAATGCGTCCCGGCCGGCGTCCTCATGCGGAATCTGTCCGACGAACAGCAGCAGAGGCGTGCTGTCCTGCATCGCCACATGCACGCCAATCGCGCCGTGGCAGGCACCAGGACCGCGCGTCACCATTGCCGCGGCTGGTCGGCCCTTCAGCTTGCCGAATGCTTCGGCCATGTTCACTGCGCCTGCTTCGAAGCGGCAGGTGACCAGCTTCAGCTTCTGCCGTACGTCGTAGAGACCATCGAGCACGTCGAGATAGCTCTCTCCAGGCACCGCAAAGACATGGTCAATGCCTTGCGCCACCAGCGAATCGGCCAATGCGCGCCCTCCGGTGCGACGGACAATGCGTGCCTTGCGCGCCTGAGCCAGTTCCATCCAAGCCTCCTGCTGCACCCCAATGGGGGCGGTACTCACAGGATAGTCAGGTCGAGCCGGGTCCGCCACGTCCGTTGTCCGGAAGCGCCTACGTAGAATCCCGATCCGCAAAACTCCGAATTGGCGCGGTCACCTGAGAGTGTTTTGTTCGCCACAAATCGGACAAAACGTCTGCCAATTTCCGCCCTTGCCTATGCCAAACGTTTGCGTATCTGCTGACACCATAAGAGAGGTGCCCCGATGCTACAGAACATGTCCTGGCATTCGACCGACAAGCTGGCCCGCAGCCAGTTCCAGGTGTTCACCCAGTTAGGGGAGCAGATGCAGCTCAGCCAGGACGACAAGCGTCGTGTTCTGCTGCTGTCCGAGCAGGAATGGTCTGACTGGGCCGATTTCATCCAGGAAGGCCCGCTGCCGACGGAGCCGCAGCTTCCGGTGATGTTGCGGCGGCTCGGCAGCGCGACCCATCGCCTGGCGGTGCTGGCCGATCGGCGTGGTGGGCAGGCGTAGTTCGCTCGCGGTCGATTCCTGCTAGGCTGCCGGTGGCGTTGAACCCGGAGGTCGCATGCGGGCGATATTCGTGCAGATTAAGTGCGAGATGGGGCAGGCCTACAAGGTCGCCCGCGAGGCAGCCGACACCATCGAGCAGATGTCGGAGCTCTATTCGACATCGGGGCAGTACGATCTGCTGGGCAAGTTCTATCTGGAGCCCGAGCAGGACGTGGGCCTGTTCGTCACGGAGAAGATCCAGAAGCTGCCGGGTGTCAAAGACACCTACACGATGATCACGTTCAACGCGTTCAGCGGCGGACGAAGCTGACTGTCATTGC
>CAYRTL010000009.1:12987-60796 GCA_964427005.1 uncultured Acetobacteraceae bacterium | reverse complement strand
ATTGCTTCGTCGCTGCGCCTCGCATTGACAGATGTTCACGGCCTTTGTGCCACCATATCGATTTCCACTAACGCGCCACGCGCCAGGCCGGTAACTCCGATGCACGTCCGCGCCGGCAGTCGATCGGGCGGAAAGTAGCTGCGATACACCGCGTTCATCGGCGCGTAGTCCTGCTCGAAGCGCGTCAGGTAAGCGCGCACGCTGACTACGTGCGGCAGGCCGAGACCGAGCCCGTGCAGCACGATGATCAGATTGTCCATCACCCGCCGCGTCTGCGCCTCGATCCCCTCCGGCAGCGGCGCCGAATCGTCGTCTGGCGATGTCGGCATCTGGCCGGTCAGGAACACCCAGCCATCAGCTTCAACCGCGTGTGAGAACGGCGCCACCGGCGTCGGTGCACCGGCGATCATGTGGAACAGCGGCCCGCTCATTTGCGCGCCGCGGCGATCGCTGCCCATACGCGGTTCGGCGTCGCGGGCATGTCAAAGTGCCGGATGCCGAGTGGCGCCAGTGCATCGTTGACGGCGTTCATCGCGGCGGCCATCGCGCCAACCGTACCCGCCTCGCCCACGCCCTTCGCACCGAGCGGATTCACCTTCGTGGGGACCTCGCGCGTTGCCATGCGGATATCCGGCAGGTCCTCGGCACGCGGCATCTGATAGTCCATGAACGATGCCGTCAGCATCTGGCCCGAATGCGGATCGTGCACAATCTGCTCCGCCATCGCCTGTCCGACACCCTGTGCGACGCCGCCATGCGTTTGTCCGGCGACCAGCATCGGGTTCAGCACGTAGCCGAGTTCCTCCACCGCGCTGTAGCGGACGACTTCGGTTACGCCAGTATCCGGATCGATCTCCACTTCGCAGATATGCGTGCCGTTCGGGAAGGTGACTGCGGTCGGGGTGAATTCGCCGCTTTCCACCAGCTCGTTGCCATCAGCGGCGGCCGCATGCGCGACTTCAGCGAGGCTGACAGAACGGTCGGTACCGGCGATCGTGAAGCGGCCCGCATCGAAGGTCACATCGACTTCCGCTGCTTCGAGCAACTCGGCTGCAACCTGCTTTGCCTTCTCCATCACCTTGTCCACCACGAGGCTAACCGCCGCGCCGCCGATGCAAAGCGCACCGGAGCCGCCATTGCCCTTCCCACCAGGCAGCAGATCGGTGTCCCCTGACTCGTACCGCACCTGATCAAGTGGCACTCCGAAGCTATCGGCGACAAGCTGGCAGAATGCTGTTTCAAGCCCCTGCCCCACCGACATCGAGCCGGAGCGCAGCACCAGCGTGCCGTCTTCCGCCAGGCGCAAAGCGGCCTGGTCCTTCGCCGGACGAAGGAAAGGACCGCCGGCGACCTCGATGCAATTGCAGATGCCGATGCCGCGCAACTTGCCGCGCGATTCAGCTTCCGCGCGGCGGGTGGCAAATCCATCCAGCTCCGCCATCTCAGCGGCCTTCTGCATGTTGCCTTCGAATTCGCCGCAATCGTAGGTGAAGGTGAGCGCGGTTTTGTACGGCATCGCCTCAGGCGGGATCAGATTGATCCGGCGAAGCTCGTATGGACTGATCCCGAGTTCGCGCGCCGCAATATCGATGATGCGCTCGATCGTGTAGGTGGCTTCGGGACGACCGGCGCCACGATAAGCGGCCGTGGGAACGGTGTTGGTCAGAATGCCGCAGGATTCCGCGTAGATCGTCGGGATGTGATAGACGCCGGCGGTGCCACCGATGTTGCCGACAGGCCAGCCGGAACGGCCCGTGACATAAGCACCGAGGTTCACGTCCCAGCGCAGCCGCAGCGCGGTGAACTTATGGTTGCCATTGAGCCCGAGTTCCACCGTGATGCGCATCTCGCGTGCCTGCTCATCACTGAGAAACCCCTCGGTCCTATCGGCGACCCATCGCACCGGCCGATGCATCTTGCGCGCGCCCCATGCGATCAATGCGTATTCCGGTTGCACCCCCGATTTCAGCCCGAACGAACCACCGACATCGGCGGCAAGCACGCGAATATCGGTGGGTTTGATGTCGAAATTACCGCTGGCCATGCCATTGCGCAGGTTGTACGGCGACTGGTGCGCGGCATGGACCACCATGCGGCCGTCCGGTCCCAGCTCCGCCCATGCGGCACGAGGCTCCATCGTGCTGGCCGTGACACGCGATACATTGAACTGCAGCCGCGCCACGTGCGCCGCGGACCGCAAGACCGCTTCAGTGGCCTCGGCGTCACCGCGCTTCCACAGGAAGCCAATGTTGTCCGGTACATCGTCCCACACCTTCGGCGCTGCCGAATCCAACGCCGCAACGGGATCGGTCACCAGTGGCAACTCGCGGTAATCGACCATCACCGCTTCCGCCGCATCCTTTCCCGTGCCGATGCTTTCAGCCAGCACCACCGCCACCGGCTCTCCCACAAATCGGACACGGTCTGACGCGATCAGCGGGCGATTGGTCTTCGGCGCGGGACTGCCGTCCGGTCGAGGAAAGCCGATGCCTCCGGGGATAGGTGAGACGTCTGTCAGGTCAGCGCCGGTGAAGACGGCCGCCACACCAGGCATGCCGCGAGCAACGCTGACATCGATGCTGCTGATCGTCGCGTGTGCATATGGTGACCGGACCAGCACGGCGTGCAGCATGCCAGGGGGATGCGGATCGGCCGCATAGTTGCCCTTGCCGGTCAGCAGCCGCACATCTTCGCGCCGGCGAACCGAACGAGTCTGGAGTGTCGCCATCACCTGTTCTCCCCGGCTGCTACGATCACGTCATCGGGCGGCAGAGGCTCCCCATTCAACACGGCCTGCATGTTGGTAAAGGCGTGCCGCGCGATGTCAGATACGAGGTCGATGGCGCTGCCAGCGATGTGCGGCGTCACCACCACCTGATCCAGCTTGAAGAGCGGGTTGTTCGGGTCGGCCGGCTCCTTGGCGAACACGTCCAGCCCGGCGCCGCGCAGCTTGCCACTGACAAGCGCATCGTACAGCGCGGGCTCATCCACCACTTCGCCGCGTGCGGCATTGACCAGGATGGCGCCGGGTTTCATGCGCGACAGCACTGAGGCGTTGATGATGCCGCGGGTAACCTTGGTCAGCGGCACGTGCAATGACAGCACGTCGCTTCGCGCGAGCAGCTCGTCGAACGTCACTGGCGTGGCATGCAGGGCCTTTTCGGTCGGCCGGTCCGCGCGGCGGATGTCATGATAGAGTATCGTCACGTCGAAGCCGGCGAGGCGATGCGCCACCATGCGGCCGACATTGCCGAAGCCCAAGATGCCGACAGTCTTGCCGGAAAGCTGATACGCCTGACTGCGAACCTGTGGTCTGATCCAGACACCCTCACGCAGCTTCCTGTCGGCCAGTGCCAGGCAGCGGTAGGTGGCCAACATCAGCATCACGGTGTGCTCGGACACCGCGCCGGCATTGGCGCCGGAGGTGATCGCCACCGGAATGCGCGCCGCACGTGCCGCATCCAGATCGAACTTGTCGACGCCGATGCCCCATTTGTGCAGCAGCTTCAGCTTCGGTGCCGACCGGATCATTTCGGCATCCACCGCGACCGCGGTGAGGATGAAGTCGGCATCAGCGATCATTCGCATGTGCTCGCTGCGCTCGCCGTTTTCGCCAAACTGTATCGAGAAGTCGGGCGGGAGCTGTGAGCGGATCTCCGCCTGCACCTTCGGGTCCATGACGTCGAGGAAGGCGACTTTGTAGGTCATACAGTATCTCCACACGATCCGTCATGGCCGGCCTAGTGCCGGCCATCCACGTCTTACTGGAGCTGCCAACAAAGACGTGGGTGGCCGGGCCAAGCCCGGCCATGACGGAGGATATGGGGTCATCTTGAGGCCCAGGCGCGCACCGGGCAACGTTGGCCGGCAAGAGGAGGAGCCCATGGCAGAGGAACTGCGCGAGATCCTGCGCAACCGCGTGAAAGAGAAGCTGGCGCGAGACGAGGTGGTGGCGTCCATGACGGTGCGGCTGTGCCGCTCGATCGAGATCGCCCGCATCGCAGCCACCGCTGGATTCGACACGATCTACGTCGATGTCGAGCACAATACTCTGTCGATCGACAACGTCTGCCAGATCTGCATCGCGGCGATGCAATGCGGCATCACGCCCCTGGTGCGCGTGCCGGCCAACACGCCGGAGTTCATCTGCCGGCTGCTCGATGGCGGCGCGATGGGGGTGATCGCGCCACATGTCCGCACTGCCGACCAGGCGCGCGAGATCGTTCATTACGCCAAGTTCACGCCGATGGGCGAGCGTGGCGCCGGCGGCGCGCTGCCGCACTACCACTACCGCAGCTTCCCCGCCGCGGTGGTGAACCAGGCGATGAACGACGCCACTATGGTCGTGGTGATGATGGAGACGGTAGCCGCGCTGGAGCACGTGGAAGAAATCGCCGCTGTCGATGGCGTGGACATGATGCTGATCGGCACCAACGATCTGTGCAATGAGATGGGCATCACCGGACAGTTCGACCACCCCAGTGTGCGCGACGCTTACCTCCGCACAATTGCAGCGTGCCGCAAGCACGGTAAGCATGTAGGGGTCGGTGGTCTTGCGTCACGCCCTGATCTGATGGCCGAGTACGTGCGGCAGGGCGCGCGCTATGTCTCGACCGGAACCGACCTGTCGTTCCTGCTGGCAGCCGCGGCCGAGAAAGCCAAGTTCGTGCGGGAGCTCTGACCCGTTCTGTCATTGCGAGCGAAGCGAAGCAATCCAGACGAGTTGCTCGCGTCAGGCACGATGGAGATTGCTTCGCTTCGCTCGCAATGACAGTGCTAGACCAGGCATGCACCAATCAACGACTCGATCGAGCTGAAGACACGGGCGCCAGCCTCGGTCAATCGTCGCGTCTTGGTAGCAAGCGAACCCGCCTCGCCCATCACCAGAGCGCCGGCGTGGCCCATCGAAACCCCTTCCTTCGCTTCTCGCCCGGCGATCAGGGCATAGACCGGCTTGCGCACGCCAAGACGCAGCAGCGCATCGGCGCACTCCTCCTCCTCAGTACCACCGACTTCGCCGACCAGGATGATCGCGCGGGTGCGCGGGTCATCGAAGAACACAGGCAGCAGATCGGCAAAGCGGACGCCTTTCACCTGGTCGCCGCCGACGCCGACCCAGATGCTCTGGCCGAGACCGGCTTGCGCCAGCCTGTATCCACATTCGTAGGACAGTGTCCCGCTCTTCGACATGATCGCGAACGGGCCAGGACGGAGGCAGACGTCGGGCAGGAAGCCAAGCTTGATCTCATCCGGGATCGCCACGCCGGGCGTCGAGCCGCCGATCCAGGTCGCACTGGCATCACGCACAATGCGGCCGATCTTCAGCGCATCGTGCAGCGGAATGCCCTCGGCTACGGTGACGATGAGGCGGATGCCGGCGGCAAGCGCCTCCTCCACCGCTGCAAGAGTTTCCAATGGCGGCGCCATGACAACTGATGCAACCGCGCCGGTCGCCTGCACCGCGTCGCGGCAAT
Source organism: uncultured Acetobacteraceae bacterium (assembly GCA_964427005.1). Lineage (GTDB taxonomy): Bacteria > Pseudomonadota > Alphaproteobacteria > Acetobacterales > Acetobacteraceae > JAMXLO01. The sequence goes on along the minus strand of CAYRTL010000009.1, from coordinate 55,322 downwards.
CGGCGAACACCGGAACCCCGGCTGCCTCCTTTGTGTCGGCGCGTGTCGAGGTGCCGCCAACGATGTTGGTGCCGTAGGCGCGCATCAGCGCGGCGTGGGTGCGACCCATTCGGCCGGTGATGCCCTGCACGATGACGGGCGTCGTGCGGGATAGCGAGGCAATCATGCGCGCACCTTTTCCGCGATGGCGCGCAGCGCTTCTTCCAGGTCCTCGGTGACGAACACCGTCGGCTGGCGTTCTGCCAGGATGCGTCTCGCTTCCGCCGCGCCACGGCCAACCAGCCGTGCAACGACACGCACGTGTAGAGCGGGCGTCTGCTCCATCGCCGTCGCGAGCAGACCGCCGAATTCGGCAAGATCAGTGATGCCGGCGAACACGCTGACCAGCACGGCGCGCAGCGACGGACGCGAGGTGATCCACTCCAGCACGCGGATCGCGCGCGCCGGACTGCCGCGCATCTGGCCGGTGCGGATGTCGCAGAAATTCAGCGGCTTCATGCCGCGCACCGCGAGTTCATCGATCAGCATCATCGAAAGGCCGGCGCCAGTGGTCACCAGGCCGATTTCGCCCTCCGGATCGATCTCCACGTAGTCGAAGCCTTCGCTCAGCTTGCGGTTGGCATCAGCATAGGTCTGCGGCCGTGCCTCGATCAGCGCGGCAATGCGCGGTTGGCGTTCCACGGCACTCAGATCCACGACCAGCTTGGCATCGCCGGCGATGCAGCCGGCGTCAAAAACGAACAGTGGATTGATCTCCGCCAACGCCAGTTCGCGTTGCAGCAGCATATCAGTCAGACTCTGGCCAAGCGCGATGACCGACTGTTCCGCACCCAGATCCGCGAGCGCCTTCGTAACGTCATCCAGGCGCGGCGCGCAGAGGCGGCTTTGCGCGGAACCGGATTGCTCGATATCGACGCCGCCTTGCGCCGAGTAGATCACGCGCAGTCCGTAGCTCGCGGCATCCACCATGATAGCGAGATAGCGTTCGTCGCCCTCGACAGCCTGTTCGATGAGGCAGGCATCCACCTGATGACCCTTGATCCGATGACCGAGCATCCGCTGCACCGCGGCCGACACGTCCTGTGGCGATTCACAGCGCACCACACCGCCTGCTTTGCCACGTCCGCCGACTGGCACCTGCGCCTTTGCGATCCACGGGCCTTCGCCGGGAAGATCGCCAATTGCGGTGTCCGTCACGAGCACGCTCTCCGGTACGGCGATACCATGCTCGGCCAGCAGCGCCTTGCCGTCTGCTTCGATCAACAGCACGTCAGTAGGTTCCGAGACCGAGGATGCCCTGATCGAAGTCCACATCGCCGACGATCTTGCGGCCCATAAGGTCGCGCAATGTCTCCGATGTACCGCCGCCGATGGTGCCATACCGCGCACCACGATACAGCCGCGACACCGGCGCTTCGTCGGTGAAGCCGAAGCCGCCGTGAAGCTGCACCGCCTCCGACGTGACGCGCAGCGACATCTCGTTGCAGAACACCTTTGCTGCCGCGGCCATGAACGGATCGGGGAACGGATTGGCGGTCATGCAGGCGCGATACAGGATGCCCCTGCCCGCCTCGATATCCTTGAACATGTCGGCGAGCTTCCAGCGGATGCCCTGGTAATCGGCGATCGGTTTGCCGAAGACGGTCCGCTCACGGACGTAGTTCACCGCTTCATCGAACGCGCCCTCAGCGAGGCCCAGCGAGATGCTCGGGTTGAGGCAGCGCTGCGTGTTGAAGGCGCTCAACAACTTGCGGAATCCGTCCTCCTTGATGACGAGATTCTCCAGCGGCAGCTCGCAGTCGTTGAACTGGATCTCGTGCAGGTTCTCGCCGCCCATCGTGTGGTAGGTGCCGGTGACCTCGAACCCAGGCGTGCCGGCTTCCAGCAGGATGCAGCCGATGCCCTCGCGACCTGGCTTGCCGTCGATGCGGCTGAACACGATGAACATGCCGGCTTCCGGAGCGCGGCTGATCAGGGTCTTCGTCCCCTTCAGAAAGACGCGGTCGCCGACGATGCGTGCATTGGTGCGGTAGTTGGCAACGTCGGTGCCGGCGTGCGGCTCGGTCATGCAGATCGCCAGCATGCAGTCGCCGGACACCACGCGCGGGAGGATGCGCTCGCGGATTGAGGCGGGGGCGTAGCGGGCGATAACGCGGGTCTGCACGCCGGCCTCGCCGAGTACCGCCATGGCGGTGACGTAGCAGGCCTTGGCGATCTCCTCGAGGATCAGCGCGGTGTCCAGGATCGGAAGACCAAGACCGCCATATTCTTCAGGCACGGACATGCCGAGTACGCCCAGCGAGGCGAGCTGCTTCATGTTCTCCCAGGGGAAGGTGCCATCCATCCAGCGGCCGGCTTTTGGCTTGAACTCGGCCTGCGCCAGCTCGCGCACCGAGGCGAGCATCTGGCGTTGTTCGGCGCTAATGTGGAAGTCCATGGGCGTGGCGGGTCCTGTGGCGGTGGCCTAGGCAGTCTAGGCTTGGGGCGCCCGGGGCACCACATGGGGTCCCGGTTGCTCGGCTGGCGTGCTACGATCGCCGACTTGCAGGTTCCACTTGGCGCAATCTATCGACACCGACAAGATCGACGAAGCGGTGCTCGGTTTGCTGTATCTGACGCTGCATAACGGCTTTCGCGCCTGGAACGTAACCATTCGGGGCGCCCGTGGGCCGGGTGGCGGCCGGCGAGGCATCGCTAACCCGAGCGCCGCCCCCTTTGGCAATCGCCAAACGGGATGCTACTCACCAGTAAGCACATCCGATTGGAACACGTATGCCAGACGCAGGAGTGGCGCCGGCCGGAGCGGTCGCGCGCAGATGGGACTCGATCGAGGGGGTGGAACAGGGGCTCGCCTCTGTCGGCTATATTCCCAGCCGGCAAATCGCCACCGCCGTCTATCTCGCCCAGCATTTGGAGAAGCCAATCCTGGTCGAAGGGCCGGCGGGCGTCGGCAAGACCGAACTGGCAAAGTCGGTGGCGGCGTTCCTCGACCTCACGCTGATCCGTATGCAGTGCTACGAGGGACTGGATGAGTCGAAGGCCCTCTATGAGTGGAAGTACGGCAAGCAGCTCCTCTACACCCAGATCCTGAAGGACAAGATTGGGGACGTCATCGGCGGGACCGAGACACTGCCATCGGCGTTGAAGAAGCTGCACCAGTTTGGCGACATCTTCTTTTCCCAGCAGTTCCTGGAGCCGCGGCCATTGCTGAAGGCGTTGCAGCAGCCGGGCGGTGCGGTCCTGCTGATCGATGAGATCGATAAGTCGGATCAGGAGTTCGAGGCATTCCTGCTGGAGATCCTCTCCGACTACCAGGTGACCATCCCGGAAATCGGCACGGTACATGCTGCGCATACGCCGATCGTGATGCTGACATCCAACAGCACGCGCGATCTGGGTGATGCGCTGAAGCGGCGCTGCCTACATCTGCACATCGGGTTCCCTGATGCCAAGCTGGAGGGCCGCATCATCGAATCACGCGTGCCCGGCATCGAGATGAGCCTGCGGCGCGAACTCGTGGCATTCGTGCAGCAGTTGCGCACGCTGGACCTGAAGAAGGTGCCGTCGGTCTCCGAGACGATAGACTGGGCGCGTGTGCTGGTGCTGCTGCACGCAGCCTCGCTGGACACCGACCTCGTGCACGACACGCTGAACGTGCTGCTGAAGTTCGAAGCGGATATCGAGGTCGCAAACAAGCAGATCGCCACGCTGACGCAGAAGGCGAAGCAGGAGGCGGGGCTGCCGATCTGATGCAGGTCAGCGAACCCCTTCGCCAGTTCCTGCAAGCTGCCCGCAGCGCCGGCATCCGTGTCTCTGCCGCGGAGGGTATCGATGCGGCGCGCGCCGTGCAGGTTGTCGGCTATACCGACCGCACCGTGCTGAAGGACACGCTGGGGCTCGTGCTTGCCAAGACGCCGGACGAGAAGCACCTGTTCGACGAATGCTTTGATCTGTACTTCAAGCGCGACGCCCTCACGCAGGAAGACGAAGCAAGCATCAACCCGCAGGCGCCCACAACGCAAGGCGGCTTCGGTGGCGAAGGCATGGGCGGTGGTGGCGGGCGCTCGCTGTCGCAAATGCTGCTGGACGACGATCGCGCGGCCCTCGCTGCGGCGATGGAGGAAGCGGCACGCGACTCAGGCGTCCAGAACATCCGCTTCTTCACGCAGAAGAACCTGTACGCGCGCCGGATGCTCGATCGCATGGGACTGCGCCAGGTCGAGCGCGACATGGACGCACTGCGCAAGGACGGCGACCAAGCCAACGCCGATCGCCTGGAAAACCGCATCGAAGCTCTGCGCGATCAGGCGCGCGATCTGGTCGAGCGCAACCTGCTACTGTTCGCCCGCGGCGAGACGGAGAAGTTCCGCGAGGAACTGCTGAAGTCGGCCCGTCTCTCCAACCTGGAACGCCGCGACCTGGAGCGCATGCGCGTCCTCGTTCGGGCCATGGCAAAGCGTCTCGCGGCACGTTACGCCAAGACGCGGCGGCGTCGCCTGCGCGGCCAGCTCGACGTAAGGCGCACGCTGCGCAGAAACATGGGTTGGGGCGGCGTGCCATTCGTCACCGTCTGGAAGCAGAAGCGCATTGAGAAGCCGCGCGTCATCGTGCTGTGCGACGTCTCCGGCTCTGTCGCGCCGATGGCGCAGTTCCTACTGATGTTCCTTTACGCGCTGAACGAAGCGCTGAAGGACATCCGCTCCTTCGCCTTCTCAGGCACCCTGATCGAGGTCAGCGACATCCTCGAAGCCGAACCGATCGAGACCGCGATCGCCAAGATCATGCATGCAGTCGGTTACGGCTCATCCAACTACGGCAACTCTCTTGCCGACTTCGAGGACGGCTGGGAACGCTACGTCTCCAGCAAGACCACGATCATCATTCTCGGCGACGCGCGCGGCAACCGCACCGATCCGCGCACCGAGATTATGCAGCGCCTGTCGCAGCGATCGAAACGGATCATCTGGCTGAACCCGGAATTCCGCTCCGCCTGGGGTACCGGCGATTCCGACATGTTTCGGTACGCGCCCTATTGTAATGTGGTCACCGTGTGCAACACGCTGCGCCACCTGGAGCGCGTCGTGAGCGACCTGCTGAAGGACGCAGCCTGAGCCGTGTCAGCGCGCATTTTCCACCCGCGTCACCGCAGCAATCGTCTCGCATAGCTCATCAACTATCCGGCCGACCAGCATCTCATCCTCGGCTTCGGCCATGACGCGGATGAGCGGTTCGGTGCCGCTTTCGCGTATCAGCAGCCGGCCACAGCCGTTCAACATGCCCTCCGCGGCCGCAATCGCTTGCTGAATACGCTTGCTGCGCAGCGGAGACGCCCCGGCAAAGCGCACGTTCTTCAGCAATTGCGGCAGCGGCGTGAACACCCGGCAAACCTCGCGCGCCGAGTGCCCCTGCTCGACGATGACCGCCATCACCTGCAGGGCAGCCAACAGGCCATCGCCGGTGGTGGCGAAGTCGGACAGGATCACGTGACCGGACTGCTCGCCGCCCACATTCATCCCGTCCTCGCGCATGCGCTCGGCAACGTAGCGGTCTCCGACTTTCGTGCGATGCAAGGCAATGCCCTGACCGGCGAGGTGGCGTTCCAACCCGAGATTGGACATCACAGTCGCGACGATCCCGTCGCCGCGCAGCCGTCCGCTGCCAGCCCAGGACTGCGCGATCAGCGCTAGGATCTGGTCGCCGTCGACCAACTCGCCATTCTCGTCTGACATCAGCAGCCTATCGGCATCGCCATCCAGGGCGATGCCGAGTTGGGCGCCATGCTCCACCACCTGCGCGCAGAGATACTCGGGCACCGTGGAGCCGCAGCCGCTGTTGATGTTGAAGCCGTCCGGCGAGACGCCGACGGGAATGACCGTGGCGCCCAGTTCCCATAGCACGGTGGGGGCCACCCGGTAGGCGGCGCCATGGGCGCAATCGACCACGATCTTCAGGTCATCCAAACGCAAGCCGCGCGGGAAGCTCGCCTTGGCCGCCTCGATGTAGCGTCCGGCGGCATCGTCCAACCGGGCGGCGCGGCCGAGTGACGCTGGAGCGGCCAGACGCTGACGCATGTCGCTCGCCATCAGCGCCTCGATCTCGGCCTCGGTCTCGTCGCTGAGTTTGAACCCGTCCGGGCCGAACAGCTTGATGCCGTTGTCCTCGTAGGGGTTGTGCGAGGCGGAGATCATGACCCCGAGGTCGGCCCGAAGGCTGCGGGTCAGCATGGCGATCGCCGGCGTCGGCAGCGGACCGACCAGTGTCACGTCCATGCCGGCGCCAATGAAGCCGGCGGTCAGTGCCGGCTCGATCATGTAGCCGGAGAGCCTCGTGTCCTTGCCGATGACGACGCGGTGCCGGTGACTGCCACGGGTGAACAGCAGGCCGGCCGCCTGCCCCAGCCGGAGAGCTATTTCGGCGGTCATCGGGTCGGTATTGGCGGTCCCGCGGATCCCATCAGTCCCGAACAGGTGCCTGCGATGTGCCATTGGCTCTCCGCGATTCCGTCCTGCGCCGGGTTTAGCGCGTGCAGCACCGGCAATGGAAGGCTCGTCATATTCAACCACACAGCGCTTTCCAGGCTGCTACCGCCTGCACCGTCTCTGCGACATCATGCACCCGCAGGATGCCCGCGCCTCGGGAGACGGCGAACAGGGCGGCGGCCAGGGAGCCCGCCAGGCGTCGGCCGGGGTCAGTTTCCCCGGTTGCCGCGCCAAGGAAGGACTTGCGGGACACGCCGACGAGGATCGGGAGCCCTAGTTCGGCCAGCTCTGGCAGGCGCCGCAGCAGCTCCATCGACTGGCTGGGCTTCTTGGCGAAGCCGATACCGGGGTCGATGACGATCTTGTCGCGCGAGATCCCGGCAGCTTCCGCCGCGGCAATCCTTTCCGCCAGCTCCTGGCGAACCTCCGCGACCACATCGCGGTAGCGGGCATGGGAGTGCATGCTGGCGGGCTCTCCGCGCATGTGCATCAGGACGACAGGGCATTCCCGTGCGGCGACCAGCGGAGCCGATGCGGGGTCGAAGGCCAGTCCCGAGACATCGTTCACGATGGCCGCGCCAGCATCCAGAGCCGCCGCCATCGTCGTCGCGTGCCTGGTATCGACCGAAACGCGGATGCCAGCCCCGGCAAGACCTGCGATCACCGGCAGAATCCGTTCGCACTCCAGTTCAGGTGGGGTGGGAAGCGAGCGTGGCCTTGTGCTCTCACCGCCGACATCGAGGATATCGGCACCGGCTTCCGCCATCGCCTGACCGGCGGCGATGGCTACCTGCGGATCAAGAAACCGGCCGCCATCGCTGAAGCTGTCCGGCGTGACGTTGAGCACGCCCATGATGCGCGGCCGGTCGAGCTCGAGGCCGGCCCACAGCCTAGCCGGCGACGATGGCATTGCGGATACGAAGCGGCGAACCGACTCCCACCAACGGCTCAAACCCGGCGCCCGTGCCACGGATCAGCAACGTGCCGTAGCCCCAGATGCGAGCCCACAGGTCCTGCTCCACGTCCACCGTTTCGATTTTGCTGACGTTCATTTCCACGGTGTGCCGCGCCAGCAGGCCGCGCTTGAAGATGACGCGCTTGTCGGTCACCACGATCTCGGTCGCCCGGCGCCGAATCCAGGCCACGAGCAGCATCAGAATGCCCAATACGGCGATGACCCCACCGGTCCAGAGGGCGTAGCGCTGCCAGTCCGGATCAGGTAGCTGGTCCGAACACGCCAGAATGATTGCACCGACCGCCAGCACGATCAGGCCGCGGATATACATCGACCAGTGCAGGCGACCCACGACGAGTACCTTCTCGTCCGGCTGCAGCACCTGCGTGTAATAGGGCATCAGCCCAGCTCGCCCATGTGGACCGCCATGTCGGCGCATAGAATGCTGCCAAGGAAGGCTACGAAGACCAGAATTGAGCGGGCGCGTATCGGCAGCATGCTGCCGGTGATTTCGGCCAGAACGTAAGGCCCCGCAAGACACGCAAAGGCGATCAGTGCGCCGAAATAGGCCCACACGAACCAGAACATGCCGTAGGTCAGCACCACGGAGACGAACAACGGCGCCAGGTAGAGCGGATTTGACCACCCGCCTGGGATTTTCAGAACCGTGAAGCCGATGAAACCAAACAGCGCCAGTGAGCCGGGATACAGCATCCGGTAGCCCTCGGCCGGAAACGTCGAGACAAGCGGCCACTGGTCGATCATCGGGACGATTGCAGCCACGGCTCCCCTCCCAAGTGGGCAGCGTACCACCGGCACCGTTCTGGCGCGAGGCTCCGCGATTTGCCATATCCGCGATCGAAGATCTCTGCAGGAGGACCGGCCGTGCTCGCCAACATTCCCGCCACCCAGACTGTCATCGAGATTACCAAGCCGGGCGGACCCGAGGTGCTGGTGCCGGCAACACGTCCTGTTCCGGAGCCGAAGCCGGGTGAGGTGCTGATCCGTATCGCGGCGGCCGGCGTGAACCGCGCGGACTGCCTGCAGCGCATGGGTCGCTATCCGATGCCGCCCGGCGCTCCCGACATACCCGGCCTGGAGTGCTCCGGCACCGTGGTGAAGCTGGGCCATGGCGTCAGCCAGTGGAAAGACGGCGATCAGATCTGCGCATTGATGATCGGCGATGGGTATGGCGAGTACGCCGCAGTGCCGGCTGTGCAATGCCTGCCTGTGCCGGCGCGTGTGGGCCTGATCGATGCTGGCGGCCTACCCGAGACATTCTGCACTGTATGGACGAATGTGTTCGATCGGATGCACCTGCAGCCGGGCGAGACATTCCTGGTGCAGGGCGGCTCGAGCGGCATCGGCGTGACAGCGATTCAGCTTGCCAAGGCATGGGGCTGCAAGGTGCTGGCCACTGCCGGATCTGACGCGAAGTGCCAGGCCTGCCGCGAGTTCGGCGCGGATGTCGCGATCAATTATCGCACGCAGGATTTCGTCGCTGTGGGCAAGGAGTTCACGGGTGGTCGTGGCGTGGACGCGATCCTCGACATGGTGGGCGGCGAATACATTCCGCGCCAGATCGAGCTGCTCGCGCATGAGGGGCGGCTGTGTTTCGTCGCGCTCATGCGTGGCACGAAGGTGGAAGCGGATTTCGGCGCAATCCAGCGCAAGCACCTGACCGTCACCGGCTCAACCTTGCGCTCGCGCAGTGTGGAGCAGAAAGCAGCGATCATTGCCGCGCTGCGCGAGAAGGTCTGGCCATGGTGGTCGCAGGGCAAGCTGCGCACATTCACCTATCGTCAGTTCCCGTTGCGCGAGGCGGCGGAGGCACATCGGCTGATGGAGTCAAGCGAGCACATCGGCAAGATCCTGTTGGTACCCTGACCGGAGTGTCCCGACAGGCAAGGGATTGCTCCGGCCTGCGGGCCTCGCAATGACACTCTGGGGAGGAACGACGCAGATTACGGAGGCGATGGTAGCGATGGCGCAGATGGAGCATTCCCCTGGTAAATCCTCAGCAGCCGATTGGCCTGACCTTCCGCTGGAAGACTGGGCAGATACCTGTGCGACGCTTCATCTGTGGACACAGGTGGTGGGGAAGATTCGCCTGGCACATGCAGCAATGATCAACCATTGGTGGCAAGTTCCGCTCTACGTGACCTGTCGCGGGCTGACCACATCGCCAATCCCCTATGGTGTGCAGCACTTCCAGATCGACTTCGATTTCATCGACCATTGCCTTAAAATCCAGACAAGCAAAGGCGAGCTCGAAACCATCGCGCTCGTTCCGCGGACGGTTGCCGATTTCTACACTGAGGTGATGAGCCGGTTGGGCGCTCTCGGGTTGGCGACGCGGATATGGACCATGCCGGTTGAAATAGAGAATGCCATCCCGTTCGAGCAGGACAGTGAGCACGGTTCCTATGATCCGGACTACGCCAACCGGTTCTGGCGCGCTCTGCTACAGGCGGATCGGGTCTTTACCCAGTTTCGCTCGCCATTCCTGGGGAAGGTCAGTCCAGTCCACTTCTTCTGGGGCAGCTTCGATCTGGCAGTCACCCGCTTCTCGGGGCGCTTGGCGCCGAAGCTGAACAGTCATTCACCGAATCTGGGCGCATGGGTGATGCAGGAAGCGTATTCCCACGAAGTGAGCAGTTGCGGCTTCTGGCCTGGAAACGGCGGCTTCGGCCGCCCTGCCTTCTACAGCTACGCCTATCCCGAGCCACCCGGCTTTGCCGATGCACCGACCAGGCCAGATCAGACCTACTACGACCAGGAACTCGGACAGCTCATCGTAAGCTACGATGTTGTCCGTCAATCGCAATCACCCGATGATGCATTGCTCGATTACCTGAACAGCACATATGCGGCCGCCGCGGACCTCGGGCATTGGGACCGAGCGGCCCTGGAACGCAAGAAGGATGGGTGAGGCTGGCAGCCTGCCATCGCTTGCGAGGACAGGAGAGCAAGAGCAAGGTCCGCATCGGCAGGAGGAGGAACGCAACCATGGCAACCGCGGAAGCCGTCAAGGAAAAGCCAGGCCTGCTCGCCGAGTTACCACAGCGCCTGCATCACCACGCCTACGTGGTGCGCGATCAGGAAGCGAACCGGCAGTTCTTCGAGGACCTGCTGGGTATTCCGCTGGTCGCAACCTGGTGCGAGCGGCATCACAATGCGTGGCTCGGGCGCGATGTCGCGATGTGCCACACGTTTTTCGGCATGGCTGACGGTGGCGCACTGGCATTCTTCTCGTTCGCCGATCCTGACATCTACAAGCTGGTAATCGCGGAAAAACCGCCCGTGGTCGGCAGTTTCGATCATGTCGCGTTCAAGGTGTCGGATCGTACGTATGACGAAATCGTGGATCGGCTGAAGCGGTCTGGCGAGAAGTTCCGGGAGACCGACCATGGGTACTGCAAGTCGGTCTATGCGACTTCACCGGACGGATTGATCGTGGAGTTCACAGTCGATCCTCCCGGTGTCGAGCAGATCGATGCAATTCGCCGCGCCGACGCGCATTCCGAGCTGGCGCGATGGATGTCCGGCGATCACCGCACCAACAATGACCTGCGACCCCGGTAGCAACTCCGTCGTGTCTTTGTGGTGACGTTGAGAACGCAGGGACCGGACTATCGTCATGGCCGGGCCTGGCCCCGCCATGACGATAAGAGTAGCGAGCGCCGAGGGGATATGATCCCCCTACCGTCCTCACGCTCTAATCCGGCAACTGCCGCCCGTAGTAGAGCTGCACCGGATTGTTGCCCTGCGGGTCATACACGCCACTGAGTCGCGCCAGGAAGTCAGGCACCTCCTCCTTCAGCACCTGCCGGTTCATCGTCGAATAGTTGTAGACGTACGGGAACCGCCAAATGCCGACATGCTTGTGGCTGTGCGTTCCCATCCGATCGCCGCTTATGTTTGAAGGATGCGTCGCAAAGATCAGGCAATAGATCAGGGGAGTCGGCTTGTTCGACCACAGGCCGCGATCAGTGCAGCGATTGTAGATGTCGTTGACACGCAGCGTTCCGCCCCCATGCGCGTCATTGGTCATATCGCCGCACGTCAGACCGAACCGCAGACCAAGTACGTGGCCGAGGAAGTGCGCGCAGTGATTGGTGTGGGCTGCTTCGCTGATGTAGTTGTGGTCACAGATCAGCGCGATGTTCTTCCCGACATAGTTCTCCAGTTCTGCGTCGGGCACCCGACGTTCGCTCATGTTTCCTCCACGAAGTCCTGTGATCAGTGCCCGCCCCAGATCTGCACCAAGGGACCGTTCTCTCCCGACACTGGATCGGCAGCGGGTAGCTTCACCGCAGCGATGTTGCGTACCGCCTCGTCGTGCTCCGCGGGGTCGCCGCGCCGCAGGTCGCGCCGCGCTGTGTTGTCCGGATAGGCACCGACGATGAGCAGATCGGTCGTCTTGCCCACGTTACAGTGGCCCACCCCGGCGGGCACCACCACCACGTCGCCGGCGCTCACCTCCAGCACTTCCCCGGAAGGACCGCCGAAGCGGACCTTGGCGGAACCGCTTGCCACGCCGAGTACCTCATGTGCATCGCTGTGGAAGTGATGGAACGGATGCACCTGATCGCGCCATGCGGCAGGCCAGCGGTTGGCAGTGAAAATGCGTTCTATCGCCGCTGGATCTGCCGGCACCGCGTCGCGATACACCAGGAGCGGCAACTTCGAGTTGGGGATTGCACCATCGTCGGCAAAGGTGAAGGTCTGAGGTTCGGTCATCTGAACGTCTCCGCTGCTTTTGCGAGCTGTCAACCCAGATGGAGATAACGCGGGTCATACCCTGTCAGGTAACAGTCTCGCACCTGAGCAGAAACCTCCTCCGCAAAGGTTGCGGCAGCAAGTGCGGGGGCATCAATGACCTTTATCACCATGCCCCCTCTCGCGATCTCCATTTTGGAGCAGGTTTAGTATGAAGAGGCCAGATCCTCAATCGGATCCTCCGCTTCGTCCTCCTCGCCATATCCCACCAGCCGCAACGCTCGACCCTTGATGCCACGTGCGGCCGCGGCGTGGATCAGCGCCTCCTCGCGACCATGCGTCACCCATACCTCCGGCGCTCCGACCTCATCGATGGTGGCATTCAGTTCATCCCAGTCGGCGTGGTCGGAGATCACCAGCGGTAGTTCCACTCCGCGCGATTTTGCGCGTTGCCGTACGCGCATCCAGCCCGACGCCATGGCTACGACGGGATCGGACAGCCGTCGCGCCCATCGGTCTGTCACGGCGGCCGGTGGGGCGAGCACGATCGAGCCCGTCAGTTCTCCCTTCGCCGCTACGGTGGCCGGCCGCAGATCGCCTAATGCCACCCCATGTGCCTCATACACGCGACACAGCGCGGCCAACGCGCCATGCAACCAGATCGGCCCGTCCCATCCAGCCTGGCGCAGCAGCGCGATCAGCCTCTGGCACTTGCCCAGCGCGTAGCAGCCCACGACGTGCGTGCGTTCGGGAAATAGCGCCACGCTCGCCAGCAGCCGGCCGATCTCCTGATCCGGCGGCGGGTGGCGAAAGACCGGCAACGCGAACGTCGCTTCGGTGATGAACACGTCGCAAGGGATCGGAACGAAGCTCGCGCATGTGGGATCGCTCGACCGCTTGTAGTCGCCACTGACCACCGCCCGCGTGCCTCGGTACTCCATGGCTACCTGGGCGCTCCCCAGCACATGGCCGGCCGGCTGGAGCCAAAGCCGGACATCGCCAACGTGCGCCGGCTCGCCCCACCCCAACGCCTGCTGCGTCACCCCTGCCCGCTCGTCGCCAAGCCGCGCCCGCATCAGCGCGAGCGTGTCGCCGCTTCCCAGCACCGCCCGATGGTCGGGCCGCGCGTGATCGGAATGCGCATGGGTGATGACGGCACGATCCACCGCCCGGGTGGGATCGATGAAGAAGCCGCCGGGCTCGCAATAGAGACCCTGCGGCAGCACACGTAGCCAGTTGGAGGGATGCGACATCGCCTCACACTTGGCGGTGCTTCCGTCCGTGCGCCAGACTCAATAGAACGGCGGCATGATCGGAACATTGCCAGAACCCTTCGCTGGCTGGTTCGCCTCCCGCGGCTGGACGCCACGACGGCATCAGCTGGCCATGCTGGATGCCGCGCGTGCCGGCGAGAGCGTGCTGCTGATCGCGCCCACCGGCGGGGGCAAGACGCTGGCCGGCTTCCTGCCCTCGCTGGTGGAGCTGACCCAGGCCCCCCGGACCGGTCTGCATACGCTGTATGTCAGCCCATTGAAGGCGCTCGCCACGGATATCGCTCGCAACCTCACAGTGCCGGTGGAGGAGATGTGCCTGCCTGTCTCGATCGAGACACGGACCGGCGACACTCCATCCAACCGCCGTGCAAGGCAGCGCGCCGCGCCGCCGAACATTTTGCTGACCACGCCTGAGAGCCTGGCTGTGCTGCTGTCCCTGCCTGACGCGCCTGCGATGTTCGCCGGACTCGCGACCGTGGTAATGGACGAGGTGCACGCGCTGGCCGGCACCAAACGCGGCGACCAGTTGGCGCTCTGCGTGTCACGCCTGATGACGCTGGCACCCTCCTCTCGCCGTGTCGGACTTTCGGCGACGGTGGCGCATCCTGCCGCCATTCGGGCCTATGTCGGCGCCGAACGGCTGATCGAGGAGCCAGACGGCACGCCGCCGGAACTGACGATGATGCTACCGGATGGCGAGCTGTCCTGGTCTGGCCATATGGGCCTCGAGGCGGCGCCTGGCGTGATGGCGCGCATCCGCGCCGCCGGCATGACAATCGTATTCGTCAATACGCGCGCCCAGGCAGAGCTGATGTTCCAGGCGCTGTGGAAGCTGAATGAACCGACGCTGCCGATAGCGCTGCATCACGGGTCACTGGAGGTGGAGCAGCGGCGCCGTGTCGAGGCGGCGATGGCGTCGGGGAAGCTCCGCGCGGTCGTGGCGACATCGTCGCTCGATCTCGGCATCGACTGGGGCGGCGTGGACCAGGTGATCCAGGTCGGTGCGCCGAAGGGCGTGTCGCGGCTGCTGCAACGCGTGGGACGCGCCAATCACCGCATGGACGAGGCGTCGCGCGCTATCCTGGTGCCGGCCAACCGTTTCGAGGTGCTGGAGTGCGAGGCGGCCATGCTTGGTGTGGCGGCACGGGAACTGGATGGCGATCCGCCACGACCGGGCGGATTGGATGTGCTCGCGCAGCATCTGCTTGGACTGGCATGTTCGGCGCCATTCGATCCGGACGATGTGTATACTGAAGTACGACGCGCGGCGCCATACGCTGAACTGTCGCGCAAGGACTTCGACGACGTGCTGATGTTCGTCGAGAACGGCGGGTACGCACTGGCGGCATACGATCGTTGGCGCAAGCTGTTCCGCGACAGTGAAGGTCGCGTGCATGTGCGATCAGAGCTTATCGCTCGTCAGCATCGAATGAACATCGGCACGATCGTCGAGGCACCGCTGATCAAGGTGCGCCTTGTCGGCAAGAAGCGGTTCGGGCCGGTGCTGGGCGAAATCGAGGAATACTTTGTCAATCTGCTGCGCCCGGGCGATACTTTCATGTTCGCCGGGCGGCTGCTGCGTTTCCTTCGGCTGAACGAGAACGCGGTGGAATGCGCCGAAGGCGGCACTGGTGAACCGATGGTGCCGGCCTACGAAGGTGGCCGCCTTCCGCTCACGACCAACCTCGCCAACCGCGTACGGGGATTGCTGCAAAGTCCATCGAGCTGGGAGCTCTTTCCTGAACGTGTGCAAGCGTGGTTGAAGCTGCAAAAGGCGCGATCGCGTCTGCCCGGACGCAATGATCTGTTGGTGGAGACATTCCCGCGTGGCGATCGCTGGTACCTGGTGGCGTATTGCTTCGAAGGCCGAAACGCGCACCAGACACTTGGCATGCTGCTGACCAAACGCTTGGAGCGCGAAGGGTACGCGCCGCTCGGCTTCGTGGCCACGGATTATGTTCTGGGCATCTGGTCAGCCGAACAGCCGCGCGATGTGGCCAAGCTGTTCGACCAGGACATGCTGGGCGATGACCTGGAGTCCTGGCTGGCAGAGAGTTCAATGCTGCGCCGCACGTTCCGCAATGTCGCGGTGATCGCGGGACTGATCGAGCGACACCATCCCGGCGCAGAGAAGAGCCGCAAGCAAGTGACGGTAAACTCGGACCTGATCTACGACGTGCTGCGCCGGCATCAGCCAGATCACATCCTGCTGCGCGCCACACGTGCCGATGCAGCGGGCGGGCTGACTGACCTGTCGCGCATCGCCGGCATGCTCGCGCGGGTGAAAGGCCGGATCGTGCACATGGTGCTGTCGCGCGTATCGCCGCTGTCGGTGCCGGTGCTGCTGGAGATCGGCCGCGAGAGCGTGCGGTCCGATGCGGACGAGGAGAAGCTGCTGGCGGAGGCAGAGGCGATCATTGCCGAAGCTACCGGCGATAAGGAGCCGCCGCCGGTGAAGGCGATCCACCGCATTAACGTGATGCGCCGGCGGCCGGTGCAGGCATCGCTGTTCACCTCGTGACCGCCGCCCCGATCCATCTTGCCGGCGAGCGGCTGATGCTGGATCCCACGGGCGCGTTGTTCTGGCCAGCGGCCGCTATGCTCGTGGTCTCCGATCTGCACCTGGAGAAAGGCTCCTCGTATGCGCGGCACGGCCAACTCCTACCGCCGTGGGACACGCACACGACGCTGGATCGCCTGACGCTGCTGCTCCGCCGTTACCAGCCTCGTGTCGTGCTTGCGCTCGGCGACAGCTTCCACGATCGCCAAGGCTCGCACCGCCTCCCCGCTGGCGAAGTGTCTCGGCTCCGAGCGATGATCGAGGCGCACCGCTTTATCTGGGTCCAGGGCAATCACGATCCCTCGCCGCCGCGTGGCCTTGGTGGCGAGTGGGTGGAGGTCTTCGCTACGCCATCGCTGGTGTTCCGCCATCAGGCCGCCCATGGCGCGGAGGGCGAAATTTCCGGCCACCACCACCCGAAGGCTGCGGTTCCGGCCCGAGGCGGAAGGGTCAGCCGCCCTTGCTTCGTGACCGATACGCGGCGCCTCGTGATGCCGGCGTTCGGCGCCTACACGGGCGGACTGGACGTGCGCGATCCCGCCATCTCGCGCCTGTTCCCGCGCGGCGGCCGTGTCTTCCTGCTCGGCAAGGAGCGCCTGTTCAGTTTCGCGTTGGGTACATTGCGCTCCGGTTGACCTGGCCTCAGGCTGCCGATGACATGGCTGTCCGATCCCTTCCACACGACGCACCCATCCGGGTGGTGGGTGACGTGCACGGCGATGCTGTCGCCTTCGCCTATGCCGCCGCCACCGACCGGTTCGTCGTGCAGTTGGGTGACCTGACGGACTATGGGCCGGACAACGCCGGTGCGCTGCGCATCATGTTCCGCCTGATCGATGAGGGCCGCGGGCTGTTCCTTCTGGGCAATCACGATCTCAAGCTGGCCCGCTTCCTCGCCGGCCAGCCGGTGCGGAATGAGGCGACACTGGATGCAACGCTCGCCCAGCTCGACGCCGACTTGCGTCACCGCGTCGTAGCCGAGGTCGCAGCCGCTCCGGCGTGGCTGCAACGCGAAGGAGCTTTGTTCGTGCATGGTGGCTTCCACACGGCCATGCTGGAGAGCCCTCCTCCTGAACATGGCCTGCAGCGCGCGCATGGCGTGCTGGCCAGGGCGCTGTATGGCGAACCGACAGGACGCATTCAGCCAGACGGCTATCCCGAGCGAAGCCTGCGCTGGGTGGATCGCATTCCTGCCGGCGTGACCGTGTATTGCGGTCATGATCGGCGCAGCACCGATGGTCGTCCTTACATTCGGCGAGGCGCAGCGGGTGGTTCGGCGGTCTTCCTCGACACCGGTGCCGGGAAGGGAGGGCATCTGTCATGGATCGACCTGTGAAGGTCGCGCTGGTGACCGGAGGTGCGCACGGGATTGGCGCGGCCATTGCGCAGCGGCTGGTGCGCGACGGTTGGCGTGTGGTGGTGGCCGATCGCGATCCATCCGGTTCGGCGCCGTCCGGTGCACGCTACGTGGCGTGCGACGTGGCGGATGAAACCGCGGTGGCGGCGCTGATTGCAAGTGAACCGAGTCTCGATGCGCTGGTCTGTAATGCGGGCATCAATATCCGCAAGCCGATTGCAAAGCTGACGCTCCCGGAGTGGTACCAGGTCATCGGCACCAATCTTACCAGCACCTTCCTGCTTGCGCGTGCAGGCGAACCGATGCTGCGCGCCGCGCATGGTTCCATCGTGACGATTGCATCGACGCGTGCCCATATGTCGGAAGCAAACACCGAGGCCTATTCCGCGTCGAAGGGCGGCCTCGTGGCATTGACGCACGCGCTATCGATCAGCCTTGGACCGGATGTTCGCGTGAACTGCATCAGTCCTGGCTGGATCTACACGAAAGGCGATCCACCGCGGCCCGAAGATCACGCATTTCACCCGGCAGGCCGCGTCGGCAGGCCTGAAGACATCGCTGCGCTGGTGTCATTTCTGGTCGGAGAAGAAAGCGGCTTCATTACAGGCGCCGAGTTCATCGTGGACGGCGGCGTCACGCGAAAGATGATTTACCCCGAATAATTCACGACGAAGAGATAATTCACCACGAAGACATAAAGACAGCCACCACCACCGTCGTGGTCGCCCTTGAGCCCGGCCATGACCTTAGGTGGGTTCGGGGTTACAAATCGATATCCGTCCCCAGATGGAACAGGCAATCGCCGCGCACCGTCCGCCCGGGTATCCGCTTGCACAAGACGAATCCGTCGTGCGCGAAATGCGCGACAATCGGCTCGGCCCATGGCGTCTCGGGTTGGTGGATTCGCGCCGCGGGCTGGCCCGCGCGCACCATGTCACCAAGCTCAACCAGCGGTTCGAATAATCCGTTCTCCGGTGCATACACGAAGTAGTCGGCGCCGCCCACCTCCAGCATTCGCGTTGGCTGGTCGGGGACGATGCGGGCGCTGTCCGGCAGTACGCCCAGATGCACCAGCATGTTGTTCACGCCACGCTCAACCATGTGCAGAGCGCTGCGCGTGACGTGACCCGATCCACCGGCCTCGGTGCCGATAGCGATGATGCCATGGCGTGATGCACCGCCGGAAAGCGTACGGCTGCCGCCCTGGCTCTCCTCCGCAACATAGGCGATGGGTGCGCCGAACGCCTTCAGCGCCTCTACTCCGCGTGCTGTGCTGCCGTCCCGCCGCCAGTTGCCGAACAAAGCCGACGGGACATACATCAACGACGAACCGCCTGAGTGCAGATCGCAGACCAGATCGGCCATCGGTACGAGCTCATGCTCGATGTGATAGGCGATCTGCTGCGTCGCCGTTCCATCCGGATCGCCGGGAAACAGGCGGTTGAGGTTCCCTTCATCGACGGGCGACGTGCGCCTGCCGGCCAGCGCCGCGGGGAAGTTGGCGGCGGGCAGCACGATCACCCGACCATGGATGCGCGCGGGGTCGAGGGTTTTTACCAGGTTGCACAGGGCGACTTGACCCTCGTATTCGTCGCCGTGGGTGCCCGAGACCAGCAATGCTGTCGGGCCATTTCCGTTCTTCAGGACCACGATTGGAATCGGGATGAAGCCGTAAGCGGAGCTGTGCACCGAGTGAAACAGCCTTAGAAAGCCGTGCTGGCGGCCATTCTTGTCGAAATCGACCTCGGCGACGATGCGGCTTCGGCTGGTCCCGGCCATCAAACCCTCCCAATGGACTTGCGGCACGGCAGCCGCTCCTCCATATTGGCCTCAGTCAGCAACAACATGAAAGGAGGTGATCCAGTGTCTCATTGTCTCATCGTGGCGCCGTTTGCCGTGGCCTGGATCTCCGACGCTCGCGTCGCCGTCTAGCCACCAACTGGGCAACGACGCCCGCAGACAATGCCGAAGGCTCCGGAGGGCAACTTCCGGAGCCTTCCTCATTTCGCAGCAGGCCGGCGTTTCATGAATGCTGCGCGCAGGCAGGTTGCGACCATCTCGCCGCGCTGATTGAATGCCTGGTGTTCAAACTCAACCACGCCGGCTTCCGGCCGTGAGCGTGACGCGCGGAGCGAACGCACAATCGTGCGGGCGCGAATCGTGTCGCCGTGGAACACGGGCTTGGGGAACTCCACCTTGTTCATGCCGAGATTGGCGATGGTGGTCCCAAGCGTCGTATCGCCGACGGTCATCCCAATCATCAAGCCCAGCGTAAACAGCGAGTTGACAATACGCTGGCCGAATTCGGTGGTCTTGGCGAATTCTTCGTCGAGGTGCAGCGGTTGAGGGTTCAGCGTCAGCGTGCTGAACAACACGTTGTCCATTTCGGTAACGGTTCGGCTCAGCGCATGATCAAACACCTGACCTTCGTGGAAGTCCTCGAAATACAGGCCCGCCATGATGACACCTCCCTCAACGTGACCTTCGGCCGACACTGAAGCATTCGATAGCGCCGAAGTCACGGACCACCGTCGAATGTTCTCACGGTGCGGATGCACATGTGATATTTGTCACATCGGCCGCCATCGGAGCGGACTAATCTTCCTGCGTGACAGCCCGTTTGCGGCCGTCGCTTCTCGTCTTCGGCTGACGACACCAACGAGTAAGAACGGAGGACAACCTTATGGTCGTCAAGAAGGATATTCGCGTTCACTCGATCAAGCGCTACGGATGGGTGCCTGACCTGCCTGATGCGCGAGATCACCTGTATGCTGCGCCGGTAACCCTGATGGCGAACCTTCCGCCGACGGTGGACCTGCGCCCCCATTGCCCGCCGGTCTATGACCAGGGCCAGTTGGGCAGTTGCACTGGCAATGCGATCGCAGGCGCAGTGCAATTCGAGCGCGAAAAGCAGCAACTCTCGCCCGACTTCATCCCATCGCGGCTCTTCATCTACTACGGCGAGCGCGTGATCGAAGGCACGGTCGGTACCGACAGCGGCGCCCAGATCCGCGATGGCATCAAGGTGGTATCCCATCTGGGTGTTCCACCGGAAACCGACTGGCCTTACGACATCACGAAGTTCGCGCAGAAGCCACCGGCAGCAGCATATTCGGATGCACTGAAGGACCGCGCCGTCAGCTACAGCCGTCTGGCGCAGAGTCTCAGCCAGATGAAGGGATGCCTCGCGTCGGGCTATCCCTTCGTGTTCGGTTTTACCGTCTACGACAGCTTCGAAAGCCAGGCGGTGGCCAACACTGGCGTGGTCCCGATGCCTGCCGCCGGCGAGGGCGTGCTGGGCGGTCACGCGGTCATGGCGGTCGGCTACGATGACAGCCAGCAGCGCTTCATCGTGCGAAACTCCTGGGGCACAGGATGGGGCATGCAGGGCTACTTCACCATGCCGTATGCCTACCTCACGGACCGCAGTCTCGCAGCCGACTTCTGGACCATCCGCCTGGTCCAGGGCTGACCCAAGAGCGGACCCGCGGGCATGCTGTCCGCGGGTCCCTTATTTCGTGACCCGCACATGCAAGTTGAACGAACCGGCAACCGCGTCTGGTGCGAAGCTGCGGCGATACTGCATGGATATGTCGCAGTTGCCCACCGCGACGCCCTTGATCTGCCAGGTATGTTGACCCCCTTGCCCGGGCGGCCCGCCAGGGCGGTCGAACCGGTCGTTCAGCACGGCGCAAGTTGGCGTGCCATCGGCAGTGAAGCTCCAGCGGTACCCCGTCGTCGGATTCTCGGCCAAGCGAAGCTCCATAACCTGACCAACTGGCAGGTCCACCGTCTGGCCGGAATTGGTTTGGTCCACGATGATCATATCAGCCTCGCCTCGAACGGCGGCACCAGATCCGGTGCGTCAAACTCGAGCACCCACAAGTCAGGATCGAACCTGATCTGCCGAGTGAGATAGGCATCGACCGCCTCCTGATCCACTGGTTCGGCGCCGGTGCCACGCATCCACGCCAGTGCACCATCGGCCGCGCGAACCTGTGATAGCACAGTGAGGCCCTCGCGGCCCCGCAACACCAATAGAACGCCGCCTGAATCGGCGTCGCCCTTGCGCAGCACGACACCGGGCATGCCGCTCTGATCCGCCAGGCGCAGCGCCATCTTCACCCATAAGCCAGCCTTCACGCGTGGCTCAGCCATGCCATCTCCCCGATTGCGCAGTCATTGTGCAGGATGGGCATTCCACAGCGCGAATCGAGACCCCCATGCGGCGATTTGGCTTCCTGCTCGTTCTGCTGATCAGCGCTGCCTCAGCACGCGCGGAGGATGCGATCAGCTTCGGCCTGGATTGGGTGGCCGAGGCGGAATACGGCGGCTACTACCAAGCACTGGCGACCGGCCTGTACGCCAAGCGCGGATTGAAGGTGACCATCCGTCAGGGCGGCCCGCAAGTGAACCAGATGCAGCTCATGATGGCGGGCCGCCTCGATTTCAACCTCGGCGGCGGTCGCGCGATCGAGTTCGTGCAGCAGAACCTGCCATTTGTGGCGATCGCGGCAATTTTCCAGAAGGACCCATCCGTACTGATCGCGCATCCCGGGCAGGGCAACGACAGCTTCGCCGCCTTGAAGGGCAAGCCAATACTGCTTGGCGGTGATACGCGCGCAAGCTGGTGGCGCTTTCTGGCTGGCAAATACCGATACAGCGATTCGCAGATCCGCCCCTATACGTTCAACATGCAGCCGTTCCTCGCCGACAAGACGCTGGTGCAGCAGGGCTATCTGGGATCGGAACCGTTCTCGATCGAACAGGCGGCGCATTTCAAGCCGGTGGTGCTGCTGCTCGCTGACGCAGGTTATGCCGGCTACGCCAATATCGTCACCACCAGCACCAAAATGGTGACGGAGAGGCCCGAGGTGGTGCAGCGGTTCATCGATGCATCGATCGAAGGATGGTACTCGTACCTGTACGGCGATCCTGCGCCGGCGAACAAGCTGATCAAGCAGGACAACCCGGAGATGCCGGATGCACTGATCAAGTACGGACACGACGTGATGAAGACGCAAGGGATCGTTGATTCAGGCGACGCGCTGAAACTCGGCATCGGCGCGATGACCGATGCGCGCTGGGCGGAGTTCTACCGTTCGATGTCGGATGTTGGCGTGTATCCCAAGGGACTGGACGTCAAGAAGGCCTACACGCTGCGCTTCGTGGACAAACGCGTGGGGATGGAGATGAAGAGGTAGTGTATCGCTCGCATCTGCGTGGCGAGCTTCCACGTCATGGCCGTCGTGTTCTATCGTGATGGCGGGGCTTGGCCCCGGCATGACGAAATACAACTGGTCTCCACTGCTACTCCAATGACAATTGAACATGCTCCGCCTGTTCCAGATTGGCCGTCGCTTCGGTTCCGTTGAGGCATTGCGCGATGTTTCGCTGGCGATAAGCGCTGGCGATTTTGTCGCGCTGCTCGGGCCATCGGGCTGCGGCAAATCCACGCTGCTCCGGCTGATTGCCGGCCTGGACCGGCCCGACACTGGTGAACTGAGCTGGGACGCCGGCCACAAGCCTTTGCCGGGCGAAATCGGCTTCGTATTCCAGGACGCCACCCTTCTGCCATGGGCAAGTGCTGCGGAGAATGTGTTTCTGCCGCTGCGCCTGCGCGGCGTAGCGCGCGCCGAAGCGATGCAGCCGGTGTATGACGCACTGCATCGCGTCGGCCTCGAAGGATTTGACAACGCGCGCCCGCGGCAACTCTCCGGCGGGATGCGTATGCGCGTATCGATCGCGCGCGCCCTGGTCACACGGCCACGCCTGCTGCTGATGGACGAACCGTTTGCCGCCCTCGACGAATTCACCCGGCACAAGTTGCAGGAAGACCTGCTGTCGCTTTGGCAGGAACTTCGCTGCACCGTGGTGTTCGTGACACATTCAATCTATGAGGCGGCCTTCCTCGCACGGCGCATCGTTCTCATGACACCACGGCCGGGACGCGTCGACCATGAGATTGTCTCGCCGCTTGCGCCGGGTGCGGAAGCACGGCTGGACCCGGCCTATGCTGCTCTGGTCGCGCAGGTGACACACGAGATGGGGCGGGCGCTCGCGGCATGAAATACGCGCCTTTGCTGTTTGGCCTAGCAGTGCTGCTGGTGTGGGAAGCCGCCGTTCGCATCACGGGAGTGCCGTCTTACCTGGTACCTGACCCCTCCACGATCGTTGCGGCTTTCCTCGCTGATCCGGGGGGCTTGCTTTGGTCGCTCGGATCGACGCTGTTGGTGACATTTGCCGCATTGCTGGTTGCCGCAACTCTTGGCGTCGTCTTGGCCGTGGCGATTGCATCGAGCCGGCTCGCAGCAGCGGCAATTCAGCCCTGGGCCGTCGTGCTGCAGGTCACGCCTATCGTGGCGATCGCGCCCTTGGTCATCGTCTGGGTCGGCGATCCATTCGCATCGCTGGTGGTCTGCGCCACCATTGTCGCGTTCTTCCCCGTGTTCGCCAACACGGCAGCCGGATTGGCATCAGCGCCGGCGGAACTTGCCGATCTGTTCCGCCTTTACGGGGCGAGCCGGTTTGCAACGCTTCGGCTGCTCCGTTTACCCGCAGCGGTGGCGTATTTTCTTGCCGGCCTGCGCATCTCCGGTGGTCTCGCGCTGGTGGGCGCGGTGGTCGCGGAGTTCGTGGCGGGGTCAGGTGGGTTCGCGTCGGGATTGGCCTATCGTATCATGGAAGCCGGCTACCGGCTGCAAGTGCCGCGCATGTTCGCGGCATTGGTGTTGCTGTCGCTGGCGGGCATTGCGATCAACTTCGGGCTTGGCGCGTTCGCCGCATTGATCATCCGTAGGCGCGGCGAAGGCTGAGACTGCTCCGCCGCGGCGCGCCAACCCATTGGCCGCACGGCATGGCAGGACACATGAAGAACCTGTCCTGGCGGTGGCCAGGATCGGTGGTCAATACTCGCTTGCGAGCATGATGGTGAGGCGGGTGGTCTGTGCTTCGTCTTCGGGATGGGGCGGCACGAAGCGCACCGCCCCACGAACGCCTTACGCTTGACCAGGCGGCTTATAGGCACCGCTGATCTGCGCGCGCTTCTGGCGGATGGTCTTCACCTCATCCATCGAGAACAAGCGAGTCAGTTGGGCATTTTGAACCGAACCCGACGCAACAGCAACGCCAGTTATCGCGGTTGCCATGTCAGGATCAGCTACATCGAGTATTACCATGACGCCCGGACCGTTGGCCGCAGTCCCGTACATGGAGACGACCTTGCCGCCCGCGGCTTCAGCCAAGCTCGCCACTGCAGCTTGGCGATCTGTGTTGGGGTTTTCCCGCATCGCATTCAACGCTTGCGGTGTGTACTGTCCTGTGAAGCAGAACAACATCGCCGTGATCCTCCTGCATTGTTTTCGTTGTCGCCCGCCAAGAGTGGGGGCACTGGAAGGTAGAACTTTGCGTCGCGGGATACGAATTAAAGTTCGGTTCGCTATCAGGACGGGACTACGAGCCCCGGCCGGAAACAGGATAGTCGCCCAAGGGGATGCTTTCCGCATGAACCAAGGAAAAAGGAGTGCGCGAAGCGCTGCGCCGCTCGCTCCGCGCCGAGAGTTTTGATCTGACAAGCACAGGCGGCCTATGCATGTTGTTTGATGTCCGCTGAACCAACCAGCCACACGTCCGACGCATTTCAGACGAGCTTGCCGGCCCGAACTCGCCGGCGATTGTTCTGGTCGCTCAGTATTCTCGTCATGCTGGTGGCCCTCGGTTCTCCATCCGGCGGCCTGTTCGAAACGGCGCTCAGCCTCCTGCTGAAGAACAAGCTGCACCTCACCGCAAGCGAAGCATCCAACTTCCGCGCGCTGGTCGCGATACCAGTGTACCTATCTGCGCTCTTCGGCTTTGTCCGCGATCTTTGGAACCCCTTCGGCATGCGAGACCGCGGATTCATCATGCTGTTCGGCGCCTTGACCGTCCTGCTTTACGTCGCTCTTGTATTCGTTCCAGTCAGCTACGCAACTCTCCTCGGTGCAATCCTGCTGCTGAGGATTGCCTTCCGCCTGGTATCCAGTGCCGAGAACGGCTTGCTCTCGACGCTTGGGCAGCAGCACATGATGTCCGGACAGATCAGCGCTCTATGGAACGTGGTCCTCTCACTGATTGGCGTGGCGAGCCTACTTCTTGGCGGGAAGGTGAGCGATTTCCTTGAAGCCGAACAAGGTGATCGCGCTTTCCACATTCTGTTCCTGATATGCGCCGCCATCGTGACTGGCGTCGTCATCTACGGATGGTGGCGACCCTCCGTCGTTTTCGACAATATCCGCGCCGAACGCACAGACGACAGCCAGCCAATCGAGGATGTTCGAAGGTTGGCGAACCACTGGCCCGTGTACCCTGCCCTGCTCGTCTGGCTGCTGTGGAATTTCGCGCCCGGCACTGACACACCGCTGCTTTACCACCTCCAGAGGACGTATCACGCGACGGATACCGATTGGGGTGCATGGAACGCGATCTTCGCCGCCTCTTTCATTCCGACTTTCGTCGCGTTCGGCTATCTCTGCACCCGGGTTTCTCTGAGCAAGCTCCTGGTATGGGGAACGGTCATAGGCGTGCCCCAGATGATTCCATTGTTGTTCATCAGCTCGGTAACCGGCGCCCTCATTGCAGCGGTTCCGATGGGTCTGATGGGGGGAGCCGCTACGGCCGCCTACACGGCCTTGCTCATCCGCTCGTGCCCACCGGGATTGCAGGGGACAGTCATGATGATGTCAGGGGCCGTCAGCGTGATCTCTACTCGCCTCGGCGATATCCTGGGCACGCGGCTCTACGACTATTATGGCGGGTTCCAGACATGCGTGCTCGCCATCACAATCGTCTACGCACTCATCCTGCCAACGCTGCTGCTCGTACCCCGCGGTCTGGTCGCCAGCGCGGACGGCGAGCTCGATTGAGCTCTTTCCGTATCGTCATCGCCCGTCGATAGTTTCCTGCTGACAAGCGCAAGCTGAGTGCCTTATGGTAATTTTGATGGCGGGCAAATAACCGGCCGTGGTCCTGGGCGTGCAATCGCATTCCCGGGCGGAAGTGTATGTACGCCGAACAAGGAGTGAAGCCGGGCCGAAAACGTCGAACAATCCGCCACTTGGGAGGACGCTATGCTCGAACACCTGGAGCAGCAGAAGACCCTGACCCGAAATCAATGGCGGATCATTGCCACAGCCAATCTCGGCGACATGTTGGACTTCTTCGACTTCTTCCTAATCGGCTATGTGCTGGCCTTTATCATCGGTTCCTGGCAGCTGACCTACGGGCAGTCAGCGATGATCCTGCTGGCCTCCGGTCTCGGCGCTGTGCCAGGCGCATTCTTCTGGGGCTGGATGGCGGACAAGTTCGGCCGGCGCAAGATATTCATGGCAACCGCACTGAACGTCGCGCTTGCCACCGGCATCATGGCAATGACACCAGGTCAGGATGCTTGGATACCTGGCTGGCTGTTCCTCGCGTTCTTCCGCTTTTTCGTCGGCTTCGGCAATGCCGGCCTGATCGCAGTCGACATTCCGTTGGTGCAGGAGTTCGTACCCTCATACAAACGCGGCTGGGTCAGCGGATTGACGACAGTGCTGCTGCCGGCAGGCAATCTGCTCGGCGCCGTATCGGGTGCTTTTCTCGCGCCGCTCATTGGCTGGCGTGGCCTGTTCCTGGTTGGTCTTGCGCCGGCTGCGCTCGTTCTAATGATCCGCTACTGGGTGCCAGAGTCACCGCGGTGGCTGATGCGGATGGGACGGATGGAGGAAGCCCGCAAGTCGTTGGCGTGGGCGCTGCAAATGGACCCACGAAATATAGGATTGCCCAGCAGCATCCCCGACGAGGTCAAGGCGGTGCCGTGGCGGCAGTTGTTCAGCTACCCGCGCAGCGTGGCCGCAGCCTGTCTCACTGCCATCAGCCAGACTGGAGGTGTCGGGCTACTGCTGTGGATTACCTCGCTATTCGTGCTTGTGCTGCGCATCACGCCAGCCGAGGCCTCATACCTGATGATCTATGTGTCCTTGGTCGGCATAGCGGGGCGCCTGTTCTGTTCGTGGCTCTCTGATGCGATCGGGCGCAAAGCCTCTGGCGCGCTGATCGGATACGCGGGCGCGATCACCATGGCGCTCGCGGGCTATCTGAACAGTGTCTGGATTGGGGGCGTTTCACTGTTCTTCCTGCTGGTGATGTGTCAGCGCTTCTTCGGCGACGGCAGCTACGCCATCATTGGTCCCTACATCGCCGAAGTGTGGCCCGCCCGCTTGCGCGCAAGTGGCATGGGGCTCGGCTACGGCGTCGGCAATATCGGTAAGATCATCGGGCCACTGGGCCTGGCAGTGATCATTGGTTCATCCAACTACATCAGCCCGAAAGCGACGCTCGGTGCGATCGGGCCAGCGTTCCTGTATCTCGCCTTCTGGTATGCCCTCGCTGCCACCGCGTTCTGGCTGGTCGCCATCGAGACCAAAGGAAGGTCGATCGAAGAGATCGACCAGTCGCTGGCGGAAACTGAAGCGGTGAAGGTGCGGGCGTAGCGCCTAGCCTTGCCAGACGGAGACCAGATCCTTCACCTGCGGTCGCGCGGCCGGGGAACCGCCACCGATTTGCGTGCCGAGGTACAAAAAACCAACGATGTCGTTGTCGGGATCCAGGCCGAGTGCCTGCTTCACCTGGGCGTCGTAGGCCGGCGCGCCGGTCTTCCACATCGCGCCGTAGCCCATTGCCTGTGCCGCCAACATGATGTTCTCCGCCGCCGCGGCAGCCGAGACGAGTTGCTCCACTTCAGGGATCTTATGGCTACGCTGGATCGCCGCCGCAGCCACAACAATGACCGGTGCACGCATGGCCTTGTCGCGTTCGCGCTGCAGCATCTCGGCCGAGGCATCCGGCTGTTGCCGGCGCAGGCAGTCCGCCATGATCTCGCCGAACCGCTCGCGCTTTTCCTCTGGCACGACGACAAAGCGCCACGGGCGCAGCCTTCCATGATCGGGAGCACGCAGCGCGCTCTGGAACATGCGGTCCAGCGCATTCTGATCCGGGCCTGGCGAGGCGAGCTTCAGTGCTGATTCGCGGCCGAGTAGCAGTTCCATTGCGTCCATGGTCGATCTCCACATCCTCCCGACAGCTTGGACCCAAATCCGACGCGGGTTCAACTGCGGGCTAGACGGTCTTGTGGTAGTTCAGTCTCTGCACGGAGATCCCTCCAAAGCCGTTCGCCGTCATACGGCTGAACGCCACACGGATCGCCTGCCGCGTGAAACCGGCCGGCATCGCGACGGTTGAGCAGATGTCATCCGATCGATGAGTGATCTCTTCTTCGGGTTCCCCGTGCAGCGCCTCCGCCAGGGCGGTCCTGACGATGCGGAAATCCGTCTCGTCGCGGTCCTCGGAGGACAGGAGCACGTAAGGTCCCTTCGGATGCGTGTAGACGCAGACCGCGCAGTACTGCCTGCCGGCGGGACTGTGAAACCCAACCCAGACATTGTCGATCTGCGTCTCTTCCACAGCGAAATCCGTCAGAGCATCGAGGGTCAGGTCCCGAACCGTCAGATGTTCCTCGTCGTAGACCTTCATGGCCGCCTCGGTTGCCTTGGCCCTCTCGGCGAACAACGCGGCCAGCTCACGTTCCGGATCATCGCGCCGCCGACCATCGCCATCGTAGAGCCGCTCGTACGCGGGCACTTGTGCAAGCAGGTTAGGCCTGAAGACCACACGGGCGCCCGTGGCCGCCGCGATATTGGAGATCGTGAAACCCTGAGTGAGTTCCTGGATGAAATTGGTCTTGTCGGGAAAGGCCCTCTCGTCCACAGACTGATACTGGTACCAGACGGTGACGTCGTACGTCTGCCCTGGCAGGATCGAAGGGATGACGAGACGGTGCTCGAATGGAAGGAACTGCTCGCTCGCGCCTTCCGAGACCGCACGCACTTTCGTGTCATAGACCGGCCCGGCGACCTCGTATTCGATCGTGACGTCACGCACCGTGCGAGAGCCGGCATTATGCAAACGCAGGACGGCAATGCGATTGGGCAGATATGCGCGATACCTGTTCCGCGCTGCTTCGATGGCGAGGAATTCACTGGCCAGCGGCGCGCCGAGGGCATCGGCGAGAGCCTGCTGGTCGCCGTTCAGGTGAAAGTTGAAGAACATGCGGGCCGACGCGATTACTGCCGCGACTGGATCGGCTCCGTCCGGTGCAGACGAAAGCACTTGGATCGACGATGTGTCCCCGGCCTTGGCGCGCGCTGTCTTCAGGGCGGCCTGGACCTCCGCACGACCGAAGAATGCCTCGTATTGTTCACCCAAGGCCTCACGATCGCGCATGACCCTTGGTGGCCAGCATGAAGGGTGATCGCTTTCCCGCGAGTAGTAGGGGAAGCCAACATACGGCTCGAACTGATCATTGAGCGCGGCGATGCCACCGGCCTGTACCGGATCGATCATTCGAAACACCGCCACGGCGTATTCGAGATTGGAGATCGGGATGAACAGGCGTGCCGGTAGGACGTAGCCAACGCCGGATACGACAACCGCTGTCGTGGCCAGCCAGAAAACGCTTCGTACGATCAAGCTCAGCAAGGTCAGCGTGCCGGCTTCGCTGATGGGAACGAAGATCGGCAGCCGCAGTATCTGCAGCAGGACCAAGAGCACGCAGAGCACGATCAGGCCTGCCAGGCCGATGGCGCCCTTGTACTTCAGAACCGATTGCAGGATTTGGCCGATGCTGCTCATCGTGGTCAGGTCGTGATCGCACCTCGTCCATACACGCAACGGGGGCAGGTTACAGCTAAAACCTAGGCGGATCCGGGCCGAATGTGCTACCTGCGCAACGCACGGTTGGAATGTGGCTGATGGATACAGATTGGCTTGGCCAGATCGGCGGCGCGCTCCGAGGCGTGCGTACACCGCTCACCTTGGGCGGGTTGGCCGTTATCGTGCTGTGCATCATCTACAACAAGATACTGGGGCTTGGGATTTTCCCGCAGTTGACCTCGGGCGAGGCCAGCGCCTTGCTGACCACGATGGTCGATTACGTGTTCTGGTTGGCCCTGGTTGCTGTAGTGTTGGGGATCCTGGGCTACCTGATCCGGCCGCACGCCGCCAAATAGGATCGCACGCATGAGCGAGCGGCAGGGGATCGAGGTCGATCAGCGACCCACGGCGCCGTCTGTCTTCTTCCACGCGTCCATCCCGCCGTGGATGTGGCAGGCGGTGGCGAGCCCCGCGTCCTGCGCCGCCTGCACCGCCATCGCAGACCGCTCGCCGAACGCGCAGTAGAACACCAGGCGCTTGTTCGTCGCGCTGGCCAGCTCGTGCAGCATCCCGCCTTCCTGGATGTTCTCCTGCAGGTCCGGATAAGGCGCGTGCAGTGATCCTGGAATTACGCCGTGCTTCTCCCGTTCGGTGCGTTCGCGCAGATCGATCAGCACGATGTCACGCTTGCCGATGAGCGCCTTCGCCTCCTCGGCTGTCAGCGCCCAGCCGCGGCGTGCAATCTCCTTCTGCGCGAGGCCCTGGCGCATGTTGGCAGGCACCGCGACGTCCATCATCTTCGGATTGGACAGGTTCAGGTTGTTCATCAGAGCGACGTACTCGTCCACCGACTTCACCTGAAGCCGTGGATTGTAGCGCTTCTCCTCGCCGATGGTGCTGACCGTGTCGCCTTTATAGTCGTGCGCCGGGAACACCATGGTTTCGTCCGGCAGACGCAGGAGGCGGCTGAAAATGGATTGGTACTGCGCGCGCGGATCGCCATTCTGGAAGTCGGTGCGGCCAGTGCCGCGGATCAGCAGCGTGTCGCCGGTGAATACGCGATCGGGCATGATGAAGCTGTAGCTGTCGTCCGTGTGTCCTGGCGTGTAGGCCACATCGAGGCTGATGCCCTCGATGCCCAGCCGATCGCCATCAGCGATGCGCATCGACACGACATCGACGCTGGACTGCTCGCCCATCACGGTGATGCAGCGCGTGCGATCACGCAGCGCACCGAGACCGGTGATGTGGTCGGCATGTAGATGCGTATCGATCGCCTTCACCAGCTTGAGGTCGAGTTCGCGGATGAGCTGCAGATAGCGATCCACCTTCTCCAGCACCGGATCGATGATCAGTGCCTCGCCGCCCCGGCGGGACGCGAGAAGGTAGGTGTAGGTGCCGGACGTCGCGTCGAAGAGCTGACGGAAGATCACGACTACCTCCCAGGAAGGTTCCTCACGGAGTCCTCCGAGATTTAAAACTACGTAGGGCCGCCGAGGAAGAATTTTTTCAGGAGCTCCGCGGGAAGCGCATTCAATTCCTTCTCGGTGGCCCTCCGTGGATTTGAATCTCCGTGGCCTACGTGTGGAACCTAAAGGTCGAACTTCCCCTGTCGGGGGTCGTTGATCTTCCCCGCCCGCCGCGACCGCGCAGCCGCCTGCGCCCTCGGCTCGGACGGATGAAACGCCGCCGTCCACATCTTCCGCCGCGTCTCGTATACGCGCTGCCGCTCAGCCGCCTCGGCCAGGAACTTCGCGGTCACCTCGACCCGAACCGGCGGCAGCTCTCCCCGGTCGGTCATGCGCGCAGCGCCATGTCGCGCAGTTCCGGCACCACCCAGAGCGGCCGCTCGCCGCGATGCGCGCGCAGCACGTTGTCGAACGCGTTACGCGTCTGTTTCACCCGTGTCTCGCGGCTTGCACCGGCAAGGTGTGGCGTCAGCACGACGTTTTCGAGTGACAGCACTGGCTCCGACGGCGATGGCGGCTCCTGCGGGAACACGTCCAGGCCGGCAGCGGCAATCTTGCCACTGGTCAGTGCCTCGTGCAGCGCGGCGAAATCCACCACCGGGCCGCGGCTGCAATTGATCAGGACCGCGTGCGGCTGCATCTGGCTGAGCTCCCAAGCGCTGATCATATTGTGCGTCTGCCGGGTCAATGGCACGTGCAGTGTCACGATATCGGACGTGCGCAGCAGTTCTGGCAACAGCCGGAAACGAACATCCATGGCGTCCTCGGCATCTTCGGTCATCCGCACGATGTCGTTGTACTGGATGCGCATGTCGAAACCGCCCGCCGCGATGCGTGCGACGCGCTTGCCGATGGTGCCCAGACCGATGATGCCCAGCGTCTTGCCATGCATTTCGTAGAATGTCGGCACCGGCTGGTTGCCGCGCCAACGGCCGCCCGAAGTCATCGCGTGCTGCGGCACCAGCTTCCGGTACACGGCGAGCATCAGCAGAATGGTGTGCTCCGCCACAGCACGGGAATTGGCACCGCCGTTGTTCGCTACGAGCACGCCAGCGCGTCTGGCAGCATCGAGATCGACATGGTCGTAACCTGCGCTGAATAGTTGCGCCAGGCGCAACCGCGGAGCCGCGCGAAAGAGTGCGTCGTCCATCGGGCTGACGTTGCCGATCAGGTACTCGGTGTCGGCGAGAGCCGATGCATAAGCAGGGCTGCCGGGCGCGCCCACGATGAGTTCGAAACCTGGGGGCGTGAGCTCGCGCGCCTCCCTCACCGTGTCTTCAAGGGTGTTGACCAGCAGGACCTTGGTGGGCATCGGCAACTCCTTCAACGGTCGCGGCCAGCGCAGCGAAGCAATCTCTGGGTGCGTAGGCAATAGGTGCGGCCGACCAACTTAGCCCGCCTTAGAACACTGTTAACGTTTGTAGGGCGAGATCGCCTCCAGCGAAGCGTGCGTCAACGCCGCGGAGGTGACAGGTGATGCAGGGCAGGTCGGCGACCCCGAACCGGGCGTTCTGGGACAGCAGACGCGTCCTTGTCGTCGGCAACACCGGCTTCAAGGGAGCATGGCTAAGCCTGTGGTTGCATCGAATGGGCGCCAGCGTCTCGGGCCTTTCGCTGCCGCCTCCAACCGAACCAAGCCTGTTTCACCTGGCTGGATTGGAACGGCTGATCCCAACGGCATATTGCGATATCCGCTACCTGGCCACCGTCACGGAGGCGATCCGCGACAGCGAACCCGAGATCGTGTTCCACCTCGCCGCCCAACCCTTGGTTCGCTTGTCTTACCAGCAGCCGGTGGAAACCTTTGCAACAAACGTCATGGGCACCGTGCACGTGCTGGAGGCTATTCGATCGGCCGCAAGCGTACGGGCCGCAGTCCTGATCACGAGCGACAAATGCTACGAGAACCGCGAATGGCCCTGGGCCTATCGCGAGACCGAGGCGATGGGTGGCCACGACCCCTACAGCAGCTCCAAGGGTTGCGCAGAACTTGTCGCCGCGGCGTACCGGCGATCATTCTTTTCTGATGCCAGGGTTGGCATCGCGACCGCGCGCGCCGGCAATGTCATCGGCGGCGGCGACTGGGCGGCAGATCGGCTGCTGCCAGACTGCATGAAGGCGCTAGCGGCGAACGGCCGGATCACAATCCGCAACCCGCATGCCATCCGCCCGTGGCAGCACGTACTGGAACCGCTCTGCGGTTATCTGCTGCTCGCGGAACACCTGATGGCGGAACCAGCGTGCTTCGGGGACGGCTGGAACTTCGGCCCGGCGGATGAGGATGCGCGCTCGGTGGAATGGATCGTCAGCCAAATCGTCCAGCAATGGGGCGACGATACAGCCTGGTCGGTGGCAGTCGATGACAGCAGTCATGAAGCGTCATGGTTGAAGCTGGATGCCTCTCGCGCGCGCCAGATGTTGGGATGGAAACCGCGGTTGCGCATCGAGGACGGACTGACGTGGACGATAGAGTGGTACCGGCGGCTCGTATCCGGCGAACCGGCGCTTGCGCTGACCGACGAGCAACTTGCGCGCTATTCCGGGAGGCCTCCGGCATGACGCCGAGCACTTGCCGCTTCTGCCGCAGCGAGCTCAAGCGCACCTTCGTCGATCTCGGCCGCGCGCCGCTGTCGAATGCGTTTCTGACGGCTGACCAGCTCCGCATGACGGAGCCGCATTACCCGTTACACGCATTCGTTTGCGACAATTGCCTGCTGGTGCAGCTCGATCAAGTCGCCTCGGCGGAAGAGATATTCGGCGACTACCTGTATTTTTCGTCCTTCTCCGAATCCTGGCTGCATCACGCCAAGACTTATGCGGCGGAGATGGCGCGAGAGCTTGGGTTGGATGCCCAGTCGCTTGTCGTAGAGATCGCCAGCAATGATGGATACCTGCTGCAGTATTTCCGCGAACGCGGGGTTCGGATCCTTGGCATAGAGCCAGCAGCCAATGTCGCGCGCGTGGCAGAGGCGAAGGGTATACCTACCGAAGTGGCCTTCTTCGGTGTCGCCGCCGCACGGCGGCTGGCAGAGCAAGGCCGGCAAGCCGATTTGATCTGCGCCAACAATGTCCTGGCGCATGTGCCGGATCTGAACGACTTCGTCGCGGGCATCCCCATCCTGCTAAAGCCGTCGGGGATCGTCACTGTCGAATTTCCTCACCTGATGCGCCTGATCGCGGAGGGGCAGTTCGACACGATCTATCACGAGCACTTCTCGTATTTCAGCCTGGGTGTGGTGGACAGGGTGTTCGCGCATCACGGCTTGAAAGTCTTCGATGTGGATCGTGTGCCGACGCACGGCGGGTCTTTGCGTATCCATGCCTGTCACGCGGACGACGCCACGCGTCAGCGCACTACACGTTTCAACGCTGTGCTCGCGGAGGAGGAAGCCGCCGGTCTGGCCCAACCAACCACCTACGACCGGTTTGCCGCTCGCGTGGTGGAGATCAAATGCCAGGTCCTGGAATTTCTGATCACCGCACGCCGGCAAGACAAAATGGTCGCAGCTTACGGCGCACCTGCCAAGGGCAACACGCTGCTGAACTACTGTGGCGTCGGACCTGAGCTGCTGGCCTTCACAGTCGATCGCAGCCCGCACAAGCAGGGCCGCTATCTACCCGGCACGCAGATTCCTATTTATTCGCCCGAGCAGATCTTCAAGAGCCGGCCCGACTTCGTCTTCATCCTGCCATGGAACCTGAGGAACGAAATCATCGAGCAGATGCAGCGTGTGCGTGATTGGGGTGGCAGGTTCGTCGTGGCGATCCCAGAGCTGCAGGTGATCTGATGCAGTTCACCGAACTTGCACTGGCTGACTCTGCACCGGCCCTGCGGGAGACTACGACCGATAGCCACGACTGGGCGCCTGCGACGCAGCACGGCACGATCAATGTCAGGACGCTGCTGGATCAATCGGCGCGTGTGACGAAGGTGCACGCCCGCGCGCCATTGCGCCTGGGCTTCGCTGGCGGCGGCACCGACGTCTCGCCCTACTGCGACAGGTTCGGCGGCTGCGTGCTCAACGCAACCATCGGAATGTTCGCCCACTGCTCCATCCAAGTGCGGAGCGACCGCAAGGTGGGGCTCGTTGCTGTGGACGGCGGGCAAGAGCTGGAGATGGAGGCCGATGCAGAGATGGTCCCATCTGGCGTTTTGGCGCTGCACAAGGCGGTCTATCGGCGCGTCGTAACACAGTTCCTCGGTGGCGCCTGTCCGCCGCTATCCGTAATGACATGGTCGGATGCGGCGGCTGGCTCGGGATTGGGTTCGTCGTCGACGCTTGTCGTCGCCATGCTCGAAGCCTATCGCGAGCTGCTGGCGCTGCCATTGAGTGAATATGAGATCGCAGATCTAGCCTACACGATTGAACGCGTCGATGTCGGGCAAGCAGGCGGGCGTCAGGATCAGTACGCCGCTACCTTCGGGGGAATCAATTTCATCGAATTCAAGGGCCAGCATGCCATTGTCAATCCACTGCGCATCCGTCAGGCGACGTTGATGGAACTGGAGGCGATGCTGGTGCTGTTCGACACCGGCATCTCTCGCGAATCCTCAAAGATCATCAAGGAGCAGTCGCAGAACCTGTGCAGCGGCCATGAGGCATCGCTGGAGGCGATGCATCAGATCAAGCGGGATGCCCATGTCATGAAGGGCGCGCTCCTACACAACGATCTGGCCGCGTTCAGCCAAACGCTGAGCCGGAGCTGGGAGGCCAAGAAACGCACCGCAGCTCGCATCACCAACGCGGAAATCGAGCGCATTTATGACATCGCGCTCGCCGCGGGCGCATGTGCCGGCAAGGTCTCGGGCGCGGGAGGCGGCGGTTACTTGTTCTTCCTGGTGCCGCCGGAAAGGCGCCCACAACTGGTCCGTGCCCTGGAGCGCGAAGGGACGGTGCGACCGTGCAATTTCACGAAAGGCGGTGCGCAGGCCTGGAGAGTCTGAGTGGGACGCTACCGCGCAGTCCGAGCCATTTCTTCGTGGCGCTGACGGGCCTGGGCCATGCCTTGCAGGATCGCCTCCGCATCCAGCACTGCCTGGCGCTGGCGCCACTCATCGTCGTAGCGCACCAGAGCATGCTCCGCTTGTGTCGGTGCAGTAGCCGTACCGCAACCGGAAAGGCAGGCCAGGGTCAGCAGAGCAGCAACAAGGCGCATCGGGGCAATCCAAATCTCGTGATG
Organism: uncultured Acetobacteraceae bacterium; assembly: GCA_964427005.1. Lineage (GTDB taxonomy): Bacteria > Pseudomonadota > Alphaproteobacteria > Acetobacterales > Acetobacteraceae > JAMXLO01. Next base: position 18,599 of record CAYRTL010000009.1, on the reverse strand, counting down.
CACGCTTTTTAGCCGTCTGGCGAAGCGGACGCCAGCGAGAAAGTGAACAGGTTCAACAATTCGGCACCGGCGGACGGCGCAACGCCCAAAAGGCGACGCTGCCGCATGCGTAGAAGAAGATCGAAAGGCCGAACGCGACCTGATAACTGCCGGTAAGATCGAAGGTGAACCCCGCGAGCCAGGACCCAGTCGCGGAGCCGACACCGGTACCGATCGTGATCACGCCCAGGATTGTGCCAAGTTGCGGTCCCGGAAAGAGGTCCGCGGTTTTCGCGGTGATCGCCGGCCCGCGCGCGCCCCAGGTCAGTCCGAAGAAGCACGAGTGCAGCCACAGCAGCAGATGCTGATCCGGTGACGTAATGAGCATCGCGCATGCGACGCCGAAGATCGAGGTGCCGTAGGTCACGACGGCCGACAGTTCGCGGCCGACGTAATCGGACAGCACGCCTGTGATGATTACCCCCGGAAGTGAGAGAAAGGCGCCGAGACCGAGGACCTCGGCCGCATACAGCTTGTCGAAGCCCACAGTGACGGCGAAGGCGAGCTGGTGCAGCGCCACAAGGAAGCTGCCGAGACCGGTGAACACATACACCAGGAACAGCAGCCAGAAATGCGGCGTCCGGATCGCACGGGGCAGAGTCCAATGCGCGCCGGTACCGTCCCTATCGAGCGCCCTTGACGCCCTTTCGCCCACGGAATGGCCAAACAGGGCGGCTAACGGCAGAAATGCCGCCGCCATGAAGCCGCCTTGGGCCAGGTACGCGCCGCGCCAGCCCAACCCGGCGATGAGGATTTGCGACAGCGGGGCGGAGAAGGCCCTTGCGAACCCGTTGGCCGATTGCACCACCGCGACGGCCATCCCGCGGTTGCGCACAAAGCGCCGTGACAGGATGGGTACAAAGACCACCAACCCCAGGCAGTTGGCGCCGAGCGTCATCACAACTCCATACAGCAGGATGACCTGCCACAGCGCGTTGGCAAACGAACTGGCGACAAGTCCTGCCGCCAGGAGAGAGCCACCCATCAGGATGAGCTTCCGTGGCCCGAGCCGGTCCACCAACGCGCCGACGAGTGGCGATGTCACGCCACTGATGAGCTGCGAGACTGCGTAGGCGATGGAACTTTCCGCGCGGCTCCAGCCGAACGCCTCAATGAAGGCGACCAGAAACACAGTGTAGGAGTGCATGCAGGCCGCGCCGACGGCAAAGGTGATGAAGGCGGCGGCGAGCAACAGGCCAGCCTGGCGTCTGGATGGGCTCAGGGACAATGGCGCACTCAGCTCGATCTTCCGTCCAGCCAGGCGAGCAGAGCTGGGCCGTATGCCCTGAGGCTCTTGTAACGAACGGTCGCCTCGGGCAGCGCGCGCACCGCCTGCGCGAGACGCGATGCGGCCGCGGGCGTGGTGATCGCGCGCACCAACGGGTAGGAGTGGACGCGAATACCAAACAGGATCGCACCGGATTGCGGCAGCCGGCGCAATGTCTGGCGTTCGACGCGGAGGAATAACGTTTCGCCGGCATTTTCCGGTGTGATCGCATCATTGGTCGCCTCACGCCACTTGCCTGTCGGTTGAAACATCGTGGCGTCGTCGAGCACCGACCAGTTCAGCCGTGACGCGATGTGGCCTGGCTTCACTTTCGCCATGAAGCGATCGACTGGGGTTGCCAAACGTTCCTGATAGCAAGGCACCGGACCATGAACCGAAACCAGTGGCTTGCCGAGTTTCTCATGCAGCCGCCAGCGGCTGGGAAAGCAGAGAACGGCTGCCGTGAAGATCGGGCCTTCGTCAGTCTGCTGGATGATACAGAGATCCTCCTGCACCAGCCGACCGGCAACTTCCAGCGGATCGTACTCCGGTTCGGCAAGGTTCCATGCTTCGCCGGTCAGTGCGCTGCGTAGGACATCGCCGTCGCGTGCGAACCACCTCGGACGATGCGTGGCGAGGTTGTCAGCGACTTCCTGCAAAGTTTCCGAACGTGCAGCGTCAGAGACAGGCAGCGCGCCAAAAACGTCCTGATGTCGCTCCGACAACAGGCGGCGCCGTTCGGCGATTTCGTCCGAATAGCGTGAGTCGATTTCAAACCAGTCAGTTTCCGGAACCGTGGTAAGGGCCATCGCCATGCGATATGGGCCGCTCTCGAACGGCAGATAGGTTTTTTGCGCCGGCAGTTGCCTGACCCATAGATCGGTCAAATCACCCCCTTCGCCCGTAGCTCCGCGATTGCATTCGCATCAAAGCTTAGCCGTTCAAGCAGCACCTGATCAGTGTGCTCGCCCAGCAAGGGCGGTGCGATACGATAATCCGGCGGTGTTTCTGACAGCCGCACGGGATTGGCGATCACCTTCACCTTCTCGCCCGATCCATGCTCCATCTCACGCACCACACCGCGCGCAATCACCTGCGGATCGGCGAACACGTCCGACAGCTTGTTGATTGGCCCACAGCCGATCTTCAGCGCCTCCAGCCGCTCCACCCACCACGCGGTCTTCTGTGCTTGCATCACCGGCGTCAGGGTATCGGTGACGAGTTGCCGGTTCTCCACCCGTGCCGCGTTGGTGGCGAAGCGTGCATCCTCGAGCAGATGCGTCAGCGCGAACGCTTCGCAGAACCGCTTGAACGTCGGGTCATTCCCGATCGACAGCACGATGTGACCATCGGCCGTGGGAAATACCTGATACGGCACGATGTTCGGATGCTGGTTGCCAAGACGTGCCGGGTTGTCGCCGGTCGCGAGGTAGTTCATTCCCTGATTCGCCAACCATGCGATGTGCGTATCCAGCATGCCGATGTCGATCTGCTGCCCCTGCCCTGTTGCATCGCGATGCCGCAGCGCGGCCAGAATACCGATGCAGCCATACAGACCAGCGAACAGATCGGCGACGGGGACGCCAACTTTCTGCGGCAGCCCATCCGGTTCGCCGGTCAGGCTCATCACGCCACCCATGGCCTGGATCAGCGAGTCATAACCCGGCCGAGGCGCGTATGGCCCCGTCTGGCCGAAGCCTGTGATCGAGCAATAGATCAGCCGCGGGAATTTCGCGTGCAGTTGCTCATAGCCAAGCCCGTATTTCGCCAGCGCGCCGACTTTAAAATTCTCCACCAGGATGTCGCACTGCGCGATGAGCTTCAGCGCGATCTCCTGGCCCTCTGATTGCGAAATATCAAGCGTGACCGACCGCTTGTTGCGGTTCACACCGACGAAATAGGCGCTTTCCTTGGTCCCCGGCATGTAGGGCGGCGCGAAACCGCGCGTATCGTCGCCGGCACCAGGCCGCTCGATCTTGATCACGTCGGCGCCAAGATCGGCCAGCATCTGCACGCAAGTCGGCCCGGCCAGCACGCGCGTCAGATCGAACACGCGCAGACCGCGAAGTGGTCCGGTGGGCTGCGCGCCAATGGGGTCACTCATGCCGTCTCTCCAGCTTGCCCGGACCGCGTTGCCGGTCCATACCGGCTTGCCGCTTATACCCTGGGAGGAGACGCCGGCAATGCCGGACACCATGGCGCCGCAGCGCGCGGGCAGTATCGAGAGCCGCGCGTCGTGGTCCGCTGCCTGGCTGACCCTGGCAATTCTCTCGATCTCGTATGGCTCGCCGCTTCTGGTCGTGGTCGCGCTGAAGCCGATCCAGGAGACGTTGGGCACCGACCGTTCGGTGGTGGCGCTGGCCGGCGCGCTGGTTTGGGTGGGCACCGGTCTCGGTGGCATCATGATGGGCTGGGTCGCCGATCGCATCGGCATCCGCTTCTGCGTGATGATCGGTGCCGTGATGATGGCAGCAGGCCTCGCGCTGTCCTCCACCGGCAGCGTCTGGGCGCTTTATGTCGGGCACGGCCTGCTGATTGGCCTGATCGGCAATGGCGCCATTTATGCGCCGCTCGTGGTGTATGTGAGCCGCTGGTTCGATCGCCGCCGCGGCTCGGCCTTGGCTCTTATCTCCTCTGGCCAGTACATCGCCGGGATCATCTGGCCATCGCTATTCGAGCGTGGCATCGCGCTGTACGGCTGGCCGATGACCATGCTGTCCTACTCCGTTGTCGTGCTTATGGTGATTTTGCCACTTACGCTGATTGGTCTGCGGCCTTCACCCGAAGCCCATGCCATCCACGCGCTGTCCTCCGGGCCTCGCAAGGGTGCGCCGGTTCTGGGCATGTCGCCAAATCTGGCACTGTTGCTGATCTGCGTGGCCGCGTTCTTCTGTTGTATCCCGATGTCCGTGCCGAACGGCCACCTTGTGGCATTCTGCACCGATCTCGGCATTGCGCCGACGCATGGCGCCGCGATGCTATCAGTACTGCTCGCCTGCGCGTTCATCAGCCGGCAGTTCTGGGGCATGCTCGCCGATCGCATTGGCGGGCTGCGTGCCGTCATGGCCGGTTCGGCGTGTCAGGCCGTAGCTACCATTGCATTTCTGTTGACGCAGAACGAGGTCGGCCTGTTCGCGGTGTCCGCGGCATTCGGTCTCGGCTTCTCGGGAATCATCCCGTCCTATGTGGTGGCGATCCGTGAGCTGTTCCCGTCATCCGAGGCGTCATGGCGCGTACCCACATTCTTCTTTCTCGGCATGGGCGGGATGGCGTTCGGAAGCTGGCTCGCGGGCATGTTGTACGACCACTTCGGGTTCTATGCGCCGGCGTTCGGCGTCGGCGTGTTCTTCAACATTGCCAATCTGCTGGTGGTCGGCTTCCTGGTGTCGCGGCAACACGGAAACCCACGACTGGCTTTCGCCTTCCGTTAGCGTTGCCGCAGCGCGAGCCAAGCCGCAGCGGCACCGGCAAGCTGAACCGCGCCGCCGAGTAGCATTGCCGGACGAAGGCCAAGGCCATGGCCTCCCGCTATGGCGAATGTCGAGCCCAGCACAGCGACGCCCAATGTCGCGCCTATCATGCGCGCGACGTTGATCAACGAAGCCGCGCTGCCTGACCGTGCGGAAGGTACTGCGGCGACTGCCACGCCGTACAGCGGCCCGGTGTTGAGTCCCATACCCAATCCGGCAAGGATGAGACCGATTTCGACCAGCCATAACGGTGCACCGCCGTCGGTGCTGGCAACCACGAGCAGGCCGACACCGATCAGCGCGGTACCGCCGCCGATCATTGTGCGAGCGCCAATCCCTTCGGCCAAGTGTCCGGAGACGCATACGTCAGATTGTAAGCGTCGAGGACCCACTGAAGGCTGATCACGCTGCCGTGGAGGTCGGCGCCGATCGAGCGCATCGCGAGGTTGACGACGGAGGTGTCCACCTGGGCCAGCAGCACCGCCAGGCTCATGGTTGCCAGCAGCAGTGCCGGCTGCTCGCGATAGGCCAGCGTTTCGGCCGGAATGTCTCGCATCTGCTCCGTCCCCGATTGTAGATTACAGTCGGAGAGGTAATGCATGCCTGCTGACAGCGTTCTGTCAGCAGGCGCATGAATTAGTTCGGCGCAGCCCGAAGGTTACACGGTCATGGCTGGGCCTGGCCCAGCCATTCACGTCTTTGCTGAGTGCATCACCTGAAGACATGGATGGCAGGGCCAAGCCCTGCCACGACGATACGCGCATTCAGCGGGCTATGCCGCACGCGATGGCCACCCTTGTTGGCCTCCGCCACCTGCAACTCGTTTCGAGCCGTCT
>CAYRTL010000009.1:0-12887 GCA_964427005.1 uncultured Acetobacteraceae bacterium | reverse complement strand
ACGCGATGGCCACCCTTGTTGGCCTCCGCCACCTGCAACTCGTTTCGAGCCGTCTGCAGTGCGGCAAGTGCGTTATCCATGTGAGGTTGGGCAGCAATCGCCAGGCCGCCGACGAAGCTGCAAACAGCAATTGCCGCCACCAGAGCGAGCCACTTCGTTGAATTCATCTTCCCGCCCCAGATTTGTTACAAACGTAACTATATAGCTGATGTCAGGCTTTGCCGAGCTGAATTCCGGCCAGCCGCTCGCAGAACTTTGCCATCTCGGTGTGATCCGCGTCCGAGCCGAACATCGCCTGCGCGGCCGCGACTAGTTCCTTCGTCAAGGCAGAGAGTGGCGCAGGCGTTTCCGTTTCGCGCCCGACCTGCAATGCAATCGACAGGTCCTTCACCAGCAGTCCCATGGTGAACCCGGCATCGAATTTCCGCGATAGCACGAACTGCTTGAATTTCTTCTGCGTGGAGTTGTTCATCCCCGTCGCTGCGTTCAGCACATCCACCATCACCGCCGGATCGAGGCCAAAGCGTTGGCCGATCAGCAGGGCTTCGATCCCGATCAGGAACCCGCCGGCTGACACCAGATTGTTGAGCGCCTTCATCGCCTGGCCGGAGCCAACGCCGCCGGTGCGCAGCACCGATGTGCCCATCGCCTGCAGCACGGGCAGCACGCTATCGATGATAGCGGAATCGCCGCCCACCATGATCGCCAGCTCGCCAGTCTTCGCTCGCGGCACGCCGCCCGAGACCGGCGCATCGACCATGTGCGAGCCGAGTTCCATCACCTTCTCGGCCAGCCGCTGCGTCACCGAGGGCACGCCGGAACTCATCTCGATCACCACCGTGCCAGGCTTCATGCCGGCCATGAGATTGTCATCGCCGCTCGCCAGTACATGCTCCACAATCGTGCTGGTGGGCAGCATGGTGATCACCACATCGGACGCCGAGGCGAGTTGGCGCAGAGTGTCCGGCGCGTCGCCGCCGATCTGCTGCACGAAGTTGTTGGCAACCTCGCGGCGCGCGTCGTTCACATGCACGGAAAAGCCAGCTTTCACCAGGCAGGTGGCCATCGGCCAGCCCATGTTGCCGACGCCGACGAAGCCAACACTCGGCTTGTCACTCATCAGTCACCGCCCTTCGCGCTATCGACTTCCTTGAATACCTCGGTGGCAATGCGGAACGCTTCGAGGCAGGCGGGAATGCCGCAATAAGCCCCGATCTGCAGCAGGATTTCCTTGATCTCGTCGCGCGTCACACCGTTGGTAAGCGCAGCCCGCAAATGCAGACGAAACTCCGCGCCACGATTGAGCGCCGCCAGCATGGTAAGATTGATCATGCTGCGCGTCTTGCGCGACAGGCCGGGACGCGTCCAGATCATCCCCCACGCCACTTCCGTGGTCATCTGCTGGAACGCCGCATTGAAGTCGTCAGCGCGGGTCAGCGAGCCGTCAACGTAGTCGGCGCCGAGTACCTCGCGGCGTACCGCCAGCCCTTTCTTGAACAGATCGCTCTGATATTCCGGACGATTCGGGATGTCGGCCATTGTGTAATTCCTTCGCTGCAAGCCGGCGAACGGTAGAGAGTGACAGCCCAACGGGCAAGCTGTCGCCGCTACGCGAAATGGCAAGCAACCTGGCGCTCATCCTCCAGTGTACGCAACGAGGGTTCCTCCGCGGCACATCGCGCTTCGGCCAGCGGACAGCGGGTGCGAAAGCGGCAGCCTGTCGGCAAGTTACCGGGATTTGGCGGCTCGCCTTCCAGCCAGAACTCGTCCGTTACACGCCGGCCACCAACCACCGGCACCGCGGCCAGCAATGACTGGGTGTAAGGATGGCGCGGCGAGGCAAACACAATTTCCGTCGCCCCCATTTCCACGACCTTGCCCAGGTACATCACCGCAATCCGCTGCGAGACGAGTCTTACCACCGAAAGGTCGTGGCTGATGAAAAGATAAGTCAGATCGAAGCGCTCGCGCAGTTCAAGGAACAATCGCAGGACCGTGGCCTGGACTGAAACGTCCAGTCCTGATGTTGGCTCGTCCAAAACGATCAGGCTGGGCCGCAGCATGAGAATGCGCGCAAGCCCAACCCGCCGCTGCTGCCCGCCGCTGATCTCATGCGGATAGAGATCGAGATGCGTCCGCGGCAATCCAACCGCCGCAAGTACTTCGCGCACGCGCTCTCGTCGTTCATCCGCGGAGAGCCTCGCGTGGATGATCAGAGGCTCTTCCAGAGCGCGGCCGATCTTCCAGTGAGGGTCGAGTGACGCACCTGGGTCCTGGTAACAATACTGCAACGTGCGGCGCAGCGCGCGCCCTTCACTCGGCGAGAGTGCACCAATCTCGTTGGCCTCAAAGCGAATTTCTCCACCGCTCGCGCGGTGGATGCCGACGATGGTCTTGCCGAGTGTCGTCTTACCACAGCCGGACTCGCCGACGACACCAAGTATCTCGCTGCGCGCCACAGAGAATGACACGCCATCAACTGCACGGAGCCAACCGGTGCGCCTGCCCCAGGCATTCCGGATTGGAAAATGCAGGTGGACATCCCGCAGCTCCAGAATTCCGGCGGTCATGCCGCGACGGCTGGCTGAAGATGTGGATGATGGCAACGGACCTGATGTCTCTGCTCCGGTTCCCGCCCAGGTGGATGTTGCTCGCGGCACACGTCGCTGGCGCATGGACAACGGGGATGGAAGCGGCAGCCGGAGGGTGGAGCAACCAGGCTGGGGACATCGCCTGCTATGCCGCGCAGCACCGATCCGCTCGACGGCAAACTCTCCAGCAGGAGGCGCGTGTACGGCACCATCGGGGCACGAACGAAACCCTCAATCGGCGCAGTCTCCATTTCCTGCCCGGCGTACATGACCGTCACCCGGTCACAGATTTCCCAGGCCGTGCCGAGATCATGGGTCGCGAGCAGCACCGACACACCGCGTTCCGCCGCCAGGCTGCGCAACAGCTTCAGTATCTGAGCCTGGATGGTGACATCCAGCGCTGTCGTCGGCTCATCGGCAATGACCAGTTTCGGTTCCGGCAGCAGGGCCATCGCGATCATCAGCCGTTGCCGCTGTCCGCCAGAAACTTCATGCGGATACTTGCGCAAAAACCGTTCCGGATCCGGAAGCTGAACCGCGCGCAGCAATTCCAGGACGCGCTGCCGGTCGCTGCGTCTGCGGTTACGTGGATAGTGGTGCTCGCGCTCGGAACGATCCGGTGACTTCCACCGCATCAGCTCCATGATCTGGTCTTCGATGGTGAACAGCGGACTGAAGGAACTGAATGGATCCTGCGGCACGAAGGTGATGAGCCGGCCGCGTACCCGCTCTGCCAGCAGCGCAGGATCAAGGGCCAGCAGGTTCTGGCCTTCGAAGAGCAACGTTCCGCCATCCACGCTGGCATTGGGCGGCAGCGCACCTAGAATCGAGCGCGCCAACGTCGTCTTGCCGCAGCCGGATTCACCGACCAGCCCCATGATCTCACCATGCTCCAGCGAGAGGCTGACCGCGTCCAGAACACGCGCCACGCCTCCTTCGGTGACGTACGACACCGAGAGATCGCGAACCGACAGCAGCTCACCGGACATTGACGTCTCGGCGCAAACGCGGATCAAGCACGTCGCGCAATCCGTCGCCCAGCAGATTGAAGCCCATGACAACAAGAAGGATCGCGACACCGGGTGCAGCCGCGTACCACCACGCTTGCGGCAGGAATCCTCGGCTTTCGGCGATCATGCGGCCCCATTCCGGCGTGGGGGGCGGCGGACCCAAGCCGAGAAATCCAAGTGCCGCGGCAACCAGGATCGTGCCGCCCATGCCAATCGTCGTCCTCACGATAACGGATGATGCGATGGACGGCAGCACATGCAGCACCATGACGCGCAATGGCGACGCCCCCAATGCAATGGCGGCCTCAATGAACACTTCGTTCTTCACGCTGCGTGTTTCGGCATAGACAAGTCTGGCCCAGAACGGCCAGTAGGTGATGGACAGCGCGAGGATGACATTCTGGATTGCCGGCCCCAGTGTCTGCGCGATTGCGATCGCCAGCACAATCTGCGGTACTGCCAGGAAAATGTCCGAGATGCGCATCAGCAGGTCGCTAAAGCGGTTGTTGTAATAACCTGCGACAAGCCCGACAGGCACGCCGATGAGAACCGAAACTGACGTCGCCAGGACGGCGATCAGGATCGTGAGTCGTGCGCCAAACAGCAGCCGGCTGTAAATGTCTCCACCCATACGATCGGTACCCAGCCAGTAGGTGCTGCTGGGCGGCAGCAGTCGATGTGGCGGATCGTAGTTCGTCACGTCCTGCGGGAACGTGGCGAGCGGATAGGCGAACACCGCCGCCAGCACCAGCGCGGTGATAATGATCAGGCCGAGGAGCGCGGAGCGGTCACGGACCAAGCGGCGGAACGTGTTCATGCGTGATTGCGGGCGAACGCCCGCTCCACAAACGTCATGGCCGGACCTGATCCGGCCATCATCGTCCGCGTGGGTCCAACACGGCCTGCGCGATATCCACGGCCAGGTTCACCAGGATGAACACCGTGCCGACGAACAGCGTGAAGCCCATGATCGCGTTGTAGTCGGACTGGAGGATCGAGTGCATCGCGAAGCTGCCCAGGCCAGGCCAGTCGAACACCGCCTCCACTACCACGGCATTGGCGATCAGCGTGCCAAAGATCAAGCCGATCTGCGTCAGGGTGCCGATCAGCGCGCTGCGCAGAATGTATTTCCACACCACGCGGCGGCGCGGGATTCCCATGGCTGCCTGATAGAACACGAAGTTGGAGGACATCACGTTCAGCACGCCGGCACGTGTGAAGCGGACGATCGTCGCCATCGCGGGCAACGCGAGCGTTGCCACCGGCAGCGCTAAATGCCGCAAGGAGCCACCGAGCGTCTCCCAATCGCCGCGCAGTATCGCGTCCAGCGTATAGAAGCCGGTGATCGGATCAGGTCCCCAGCCGTCGACCCGCCCCTGCACGGGCGTTACCCCAAGCCACATCGAGAACAGCAATTGAAGCAGAATCGCCAGCCAGAACGCGGCCATGGCAAGCCCGCTGATCGTAACCACGCGCACCACATGGTCGAGCAGCGAGTTGCGCGCCAGCGCCGCAACAACACCAAGTGGCACCCCAACGAGCACGGCAAGTGTGATGGCGCAAAGCGCCAGCTCGAGCGTCGCCGGCAAACGAACCCAAAGGTCTTCGGCGACCGGGCGTTGTGTGAACAGGCTGATGCCCATATTGCCCGTCACTATGTCGCCCACATATCGCACGAATTGCCCAGGTAACGGCAGGTCCAGCCCGTACTGATGGCGCAGCTTCTCCACCTGCTCGGGTGGAGCGTTCTCGCCCGCCATGATGCGCGCCGGATCCGATGGCACGACATGCGATATGGCGAACACGATCAGCACCAGGCCGAACAATGTCGGCGGCATCCACACCAACCGCCGCGCCACCATGGCAAGCAGACGCATGGCGCGGCGTCAGCCTGTCAGCGCGCTTCGCCTACGAAGCCACGCTGTAGCGCGGCGAGGCTGTCAAGGGCGGATTGCGGCAATGGTCCCTTGTTCACGGCCGCCAGCGCCTGTTCGAACTCGGCTGGCGTTGCCATACCAACCAGGATGGTGCCCATCGCCTTGTGGGTAATCGCAAAGCGGATGGCAGCTTCGGTCAGGCACGCGGCATGCCCCTGCTGCAACAGCGGCAGCAGCCGTCTCGCACGCTGCAAGTCTGCATCGTAGCTGGAGGCAGAGCCGATGGGCTCGGGCGGCGCACTGGCAATGGGATGACGCTCCGCTGCGCCGCTCAGAGCACCCCCCGCCAGCACGCGAATGCCGACGACGCCGACGCCGGCAGCCTGGGTGTGATCGAACATTCGGCCGTAGTCCTGCGCGGGATAATTCGCGGGCAAGGCCTCACCCGCGCTGGGGTTCAGCATGTTGTAGCTGACCTGCGCTGAGGTGAACGCGCGCGAGTCTATCACCTGATGCAGCGCTGGCGTATCGCCCACGGCGGTTATGCCGAGGAAACGCATCTTGCCCTGCTGACGCAGCTTTTCGAACGCCGGCACGACTTCTTCCAGCACCGTCTTTGCCGATAGCGATTCACCGCCCCCGCTCGTCGTGATCGCATTGTGCAGATGAAAGATATCGACCTGTTCGCGCCCCATGCGCTTCAGGCTCGCATCCAACGATTCAGCCACCGCGGCGGCAATCCGGCCGAAATCGGCGGAGGGAATGCGCACCTTCGTCCCGACGATGACGTTCGGCTTCAGCTTCGCGAGCACCCGGCCGAGATTCTTTTCGGACTCGCCGTTGCCGTACATCGCGGCGGTGTCGAAGTAGTTCACGCCCGCTTCCAGCGAGCGGGCTACGGCACGCTCCTGGTCATCCGGTGCGCCGCGCACCATCAAGCCGCCAACCGCGCCGCAGCCGAAGCCGAGGATCGAAACCTGCAGTCCCGTCCGCCCAAACGCGCGCATTTCCATCGTCATTCTCCTTCAGCCGCCGTATAGCCCCGCAGCACGCGCCCGTACCTTCACCATCGAAACCAACAGGTCGAGCATTGGCGTCGCCACTCCGGCCACGCGTGCCAGCTCCAGCGGAGCGTCGAACAGCGCATCGATCTCCATCGGCCTGCCAAGCTCCAGGTCCTGTAGAATACTCGGCTTGTGGTCGATGCCGCGACTGTGCTCGATGCGCTTCTCGTGGTTCGCGCTCGGATGCGCGCCAAGCGCATTCGCCACCATCTGCGCCTCCTGCATGAGCTGGCGCGCCGCCTGGACGCACACCGGATCCTGATACAGCTCTTTCATGCTGACTTGCGTCAGCACACAGAGCGGCCCATTGCCGAGGTTGCCGAGTAGCTTGTTCCAGATCTCGTCGCGTATGTTGGTGCTGACGAGAGCCTGCATGCCCCCGCCATTGATATGTGAGGCGATCGCCTGCACGCGCTGCGTTTCGCGATGATCCGGTTCGCCCAGCACCACGCGCGGATTGGCGTTCTCCAGATCGATCACACCAGGCGCGATGACCGTGCTGGCCGCATAGACGACACCGGCGATCGCCCGCTCGGGGCCGACTGCGCGCCAGAGCGCGTCGGCCGGATCGATCTTCGGTAGACGCCGCCCTTCCAGCGGACCGCCGATACCATGGAAATAGAACCATGGAATGCCGTTCATCACGAATGCAACGGGCGTATCTGGCTTGAGCAGCGGGGCAATGCCCGCGGCAACGGCCGGCAGCGCGGGCGCCTTCACCGTGACGAGCACGGCATCCTGCGGACCGATTGCCGCCGGATCGTCACTGGCCCTGACACGCGCGTGTAACTGGCCCCCGGTTGTATGGACGGTCAGTCCATCTCGCTGGATAGCCGCCAGATGTGGTCCGCGCGCCAAAACCGATACCTCGGCCCCGCCCAATGCAAGGCGGACCGCCAGATGACCGCCGATTGCGCCTGCGCCGTAGACGCAGATGCGCATGCCAGCCTCCCCTGCTTGTTCGGCCGAGTCTGGCGACTACGCCGCACCGGCGTCAACACACGCGCTCGCTCAGAATTGCTTTCGGTTATGCTACACGCTTATTCCATGTTGGAAGCAAAGTGAAACCTGGAGGGGAAACTCGTGCCACGAACCGGTTACGCCGTCTGGTTGCGACGCGGCGTCTCGATTGTCGCAGTCACCGGCCTGCTATGCGGCTGCGCTCCCGGCGCCTTCACCACCCAGAGTCAGCGCATCGGCTCGGACGACGGCACTGATTCCTGCCGTCCCCAGCTCGTGGCACTCGATTCGACTGGCAATTTCTTCGGCGCCCAAATCCTGCAAGGCGCCGCGATCGGTGCCGGCGCCGGCGCGCTGACGGGCGCGCTTATTGGCGGTCTCGCCACAGGCAACTGGCGCGGCGCAGGGTTTGGCGCACTCGCCGGCGGTGTCACCGGCGGCGTCATCGGCGGCAGCACTGCCTACTGGAATGCGCTGCAGCAGCAGCGCATGGATCAAGCCTCGCTCTACTCCCGGGTCAGCCTCGACCTGGAGCGCGAGAACGCCGAGATCGATAAGACGCAGATCGCGTTCGACCAGCTTGTCGACTGCCGGTTCCGGCAAGCGGCGCAGATCAACGCCGAGTACGCAACCCACCGCATCGATCGAGCCAGTGCCGAGGGAGCAATGGCCGTGGTGCGGCAGAGGGCCGCCAAGGACCTGGCTTTGGCGAGACTGATAAACCAACAAATTCAGGACCGTGGCCAGCAATTTGGCGTCGCGACCAGCAATATCGATCCGGGCGCCGCGGCGGCCATGGCGGCCCCGCAGCGTTACACCCAGCAGGTCGTGGTGCAGCGGTCTGCTCCTATCCAGGTGGCGCCTACACCGGCGGCCCCGGCCATCGCCACCCTGCAGCCGCAGGAGCAGGTGACAGTCAGCCCCGGACGCAACGGATACGCGCTGGTGCAGACCTCGAGCGGTCAGCAAGGCTATGTGTCCGCCAGTGACCTCCAGGCGGCGAGCGGCCGCCGCTCCATCAGTGTCCCGACCACGACACAGGCCGCCACATCCGGAGACGTTCGCACACTGGCCGGCAGCAACGCCGCACGTCGTGATGACTTCTCGCAGAGTGTGGCGGTTACAGAGAAGGCGGAAGCGAAAGGCTTCGAGCTGACCGGGTGATACGCCTCGTACTCTGCCTGCTGCTGGCGTTCGCCAGCCCGGCGCTGGCACAGGACCCACCGCAAGTGCCGTTCCTGCGCATCGAGGCCGGTGGTCACATCGGCGCGGTGCCGCATCTGTCGGTGGACAGTTCCGGGCGGCTGCTTGCCACGGCCGGTTACGACAAGACCGTGCGTCTTTGGTCGCTTCCCGATGGGAAGCCACGCGGCGTGCTGCGCCCGCCTATCGGTCCCGAACAGGAAGGCGAAATATACGGCGTCGCCGTCACGCCGGATGGCCGGCGGGTGTTCGCGGCCGGCGCGACCGGCGGATCCTGGGATGGCACGTTCAGCATCTACGTGTTCGATGCGCGGCGGGGCGCGTTGGTGGCTCGCTTGCCCGGCCTGCCGTCGCCGGCAAACACCCTGGCAGTTGCGCCTGACGGAAGTCGCTTCGCGGCGGGGTTCGCGCGCGGCGGCGTCCGAGTATGGGATGCCACATCCGGCAAGCCGATTTTCGAGGACCCCGCTTATACCGGCCCGGTCCGCAACATCGCTTTCGATCGGCAGAACCGGCTCTACACGGCCGCAGCCGATGGCAAGCTGCGCGCATATGGCCCCGACGGAAAGAAGGCGGTGGAAAAGGAACCGGCGCCAGCGTTGCGCCCCTGGGGACTCGCCGTTTCTCCAGATGGCAGTCTGCTTGCCGTCACCTACGACACGGCTAATCGCCAGGGGCGGATGCGTGTCGATGTCCTGTCAGCGCGGACGCTGCTGCCGCTGTTCGCGCCGGACACCGACGGCCTGCAAGGTGAAGGCCTGCTGGCGATCGCCTGGGCGGCGAACGACCATGGCGGTGTTGCCCTGTTGGCCGGCGGTTATGCACGGTCAGGCGCGGCCAATGTCATCCGTCGCTGGGATGATTTCGGCTTGGGGCCCTCAACCGACTTGCCGGCTTCGCGCGATACGATTCTGGATATCCGCCCGGTGCCAGGCGGTGGCGCGGTTTACTCGGCAGAGGACCCAGGCTGGGGACGCATTGCACCGGACGGCAGCGTTGCCTCACGCCCTGCACCGCCAATGGCCGATCTTCGACCCTCACGCGAACAGCACCTCGCCGTGTCCGGCGATGGAACTATCGTCGAGTTCGCGACGGCCACCGGCTTGCTTCGCTTCGACGCAACCGCCGGGCGCCTGATTGCGCCCTCCGCCGCGGACACCACGTTGGTGACTGCCAGGACTGCGGCCCCAGGCCTCACTCCAAGCAACTGGAAAGACACCTCATCGCCGCGGCTGAATGGCGTGCCACTGGCACTGGACCGCAGCGAGTTCAGCCGCAGCCTGGCCATCCTGCCGGATACTTCGGCGGTGCTGGTGGGGACCGACACGCATCTGCGGCTCTTTTCTACTCGCGACGCGCGGCAGATCGCCTCGGTCGCCGTCCCTGCCGCCGCGTGGGCGGTGACAGTGAATACCCAGGGGACCGTCGCGGTTGCGGCGCTCCTCGACGGCACCCTGCGCTGGTACGGGCTGTCGCGCGATGCGCTGCTCGAACCTCGTGTCGCGCTGTTTGCCCATGCCGATGGTGCGCGCTGGGTTCTGTTCACGCCGGAGGGCCTGTTCGATCACGCCGATCGCGGCGGCAAGGACCTGGTCGGCGTGCATCTGAACCGCGGTCATGACCAGCAGCCTGAATGGACCAGTTTCTCCCAAGCCTACCGAGTACTCTACGCGCCGGCGGCGGTGCGCGCGCGGCTGGCTGGCGACACCAGCCAGTCCAAGGAGCGACTGGCGGAACTCGGCGACCTTCGCGCGCGACTGGCGCGGCAGCCTGCCGTGGATATCGCCGAACTATGCGCACCGCTGACGGATGGAAGCTGTGCCGCACTGGATCCGCATAGCGGCTCGCTGCCGCGTTTGCCGGCGCAGGCTACCAAGCTGCGCATGCGCCTCCAACTCGCGGACCGAGGCCTCGGCATCGGCGATATCGATGCGTTCGTCAACGATCGCAATGCCGGACGCTTCACGCCACCAACGCCAGATGGCGGCAAGGCGGTTGCTACGTTCGATGTGCCGCTCGATCCCGGCACGAACAGCGTGCAGCTCCGCGTGTATGACAAGTCCGATACAGTGTTCGCCGAGACCACGCCGCTCGAAGTGGACACTGCCGGCGGTGGCGAGCACGAACACGGCAGACTGTTCGTTCTTGCCATCGGGATCGACCACTTCGCGGCGCCAACGCTCACGCTGAACTATGCCGTCGCTGATGCACAGACATTTGTGCGGACGATTCAGCGATCCGGAGAGCCGCTGTTCTCTGCTGTCGATGTAACGCTGCTCACCGACCAGCAGGCGACACGGTCGGCGGTGCTTGATGCGTTCGACCGGCTCGCGACGCGTGTCAGACCAAACGACACCTTCCTATTCTATGTCGCCAGCCACGGCGTACGCAGCCCGGACGATGGCCGCTTCCTGCTGATCCCGCATGACGTGACCGATCTGACGTCCTGGCGATCCGTCGGCCAATCCGCGATCGACGAAACCGCACTGATTGGCGCCCTGTCGCGCATCCGGGCGCGAGATGCGCTGCTGTTCTTGGACACGTGCTACTCGGGGGCGGTGACGGCGGATGCACTCGCCAATGTCGGGCATGAGACCGGACGATATCTCCTCGCCGCGTCGTCCTCACTGCAGGAAGCACTGGACAGTTACGACAACCGGAACGGCGTGTTCGTCTATGCGGTCCGCGAAGGCCTGCAGGGCCGGGCGGCGCATGGTTCAGACGATGTGGTGAGCGCCCTGGCACTCGGAGAGTATGTATCGGCACGTGTTGGGCAACTGGCCCGGCAGAAGGGCCACGATCAGGACGCGGTGTTCAAGACGGCACAGCAGGAGCTGCGCTCATTTCCGATCGGTGAGGTGATCGGCGTCGGCCAGTAGCGGCGCGTATGGCGCCGCTTGCGATGCGCGAGCAAGCCAAGCAGGATTCGCTGCCGATACGGAAGGATTCGCATGCCGCGCCTGCTGTCGCGCCTGTTGCTGCTGGTGGCTGTGCACGCGGGTGCAGTCATGGTTCCGGCGCTGGCCCATGCCCAGGGCGACGATATCAGCGCAGACGACGAGGGTACGACAGACGACGATGACGACGTCCTCAAGGCTCCCAAGCGGGGGAAAGTCCCTTCGCATTTCGAGATCAAGCCCTCGCAGCGTTTCGCCCTGCGGCATGCCTTCGACTCGCAATTCTCGGTAGAGCTCTTCATCCGCGGCGAACAGGCCATCCTGGACAATCCGCTGTCATTGCGATCATCGCAAGCAGGCGGCGGGCTACAAACGATCTATAAGGTCGGAGCAACAACCTGGTTCCTTCTGCTGAAGAGCGACGAGGGGTTCTCCCGTTTCTATCAGACTGCCACAAGGAGCGACACCGAACTGCGGACCGTGCTGCAGCAACAGTTTGACTTCGGCGATTCTGGTTTGTCGGTCCTGCCGCGCGTGCAAGTGGCTTACAAATGGTCGAGCGATGCCCAACTGGAGCGCTGGAAATTCGATGTGCTGGCGCCCATCAATTATAAGCTGAGCGATACGGTGACGCTGCTGCCGCTCATCCCGAAGCTGGCCTATCAGCCATATACTCACCGTTCCGACGGGCGGTTCGACTTGACGATGACGCTTTCTGCTGGCGTCAGGTGGTTCTTCGCTGGCCCCTCCTTCCTGGAAATGGCCTTCGGCTTCGAGAACCGCTGGTCGAACGTGCACAGCGCCGAACTCACGCGCTGGAAGCTGACGCCAGAGATCAACATCCGCGTGCCTTTCTGATCTTACTCCACCACGATTTCGCCCATCATGCCGTCCCAGTCGTGATCCGCACAGATCAGGCGGAATGCGCCTGAACGCAGGGGCAGCAGGTAGAGATCCATGGCCAACCCAGGCTGCAGAACGACCTCCTTGCCGTCGTTCGCCAGCAGATCGGGGTCACGGACCACTGTGTCGGCAAGAAACTCCGGAGCGGTGAACTCATGCAGGTCCTTGCCGTGGTTCTCCAGGTGGAGCTTGTATGGAACGCCGTGACGAAAACTCAGGCGATCGGGGATAAAGCGATCATCCACCATCACGAGACTCACCGACTGCGCATTTGACCAGTCCACATCAGTGGCAGCCTGAGCGCGAGCCATCAGGATCATGAACATGGCGAACAGGACGGTCAGAATCAGTCGGAGCACTGAATTCGACGTCCAACCGTCAT
>CAYRTL010000008.1:23021-79065 GCA_964427005.1 uncultured Acetobacteraceae bacterium | reverse complement strand
ACGCACGGGGCCAGCGATGGCTGGTCCCGCCGCCTGCGTGTACGTATTCCGGGAAAAGACGTGGGTGACTGGGGCGGGTGCCGCGCACGTCCGCAAGAGCGGAAAGTGGTGGTGGTCTGGAAAGCCCAGGCTCTGTGTGCCACCGTGAGCCCAGGATAATCGGAGGTGCGCCATGAGCCAGTTCGTCGAGCCCGCCGACAACAAGGTTGCGGCCTATGTGCCGCCGCTTCAGCGCACGGAGGGGCAGCCGCCGCCGATCGCGGCGCACGGCGGCCTGTCCTACATGTCGTTCGACCGCGAGGGCGATGCGGGAACCGCAGCGGCGATCCAAGACGCGCTTGCCGAGATCGCCTCGGGCGAGGGGCAGCGCGTGACCGACATGATCGCCAATGCGCCGCCTGGCCCGATCAAGACCAGATGGGGCCTCGCGTTCCGCAGCTATGACGAGTGCGTGGCCTACATCCGCAGCTCGAACAGCATCAAAGCGCCCGAAGGCGGCGTTGTGCTGCCGCTGCCCTACACCGTCTACGAGCGGCCGACCTACTCCATCGTCCCGTCCAACGCCGTCTGGCGCGACCCGGCGCGCGCCGACACGGCAGCGATCCTGCGCAAGAATGAGCAGGACAATCGGCGGCGGGATCTGTTCTTCCCGCAGGTGCTACGCGACGCGCGGCGCATTGGCGAATACTACCCTGGCCTGTCGCCCAACAGCCCTGAATGCATGGATAAACTCGGCCTTTCGCTGGCGTACCTCGAATCCAAGTGCACGAACATCTATGATTCAGCGGAGGTGGAGCGGGTCTTCTACCCGGAGATCGAGAAGCTCCTGCTCGAGTTCTTCCCGGACGCGACCGATGCACTGGTCTATAATCACGACGTCTTCGACAAGGACTACGCAGGCGATCGCACGGAAGACCAGGACGCCAAGAACCCGGGCGTGAACGCGAATTACGCCATGCTTGTGCACAACGACCTGAACGACAACAGCGGCCGTGTGCGCTGCCGCGAACTGCTCACCAAAAACCTGCGGAACTTCGGGCGCCCGCAGAACTACACCGAGGAAGAAGCCGATGCGAAGATGTCGCGCCGGTTCATGTCGATCAATCTCGCGAAGCCGATTGAGACGGTGGAGCAGTACCCGTTCGTGCTCTGCGCCTGGCCGTCGTTCGCTGACCAGCCATACATCACCAATTACCGGGTCTACGACGACCGCGTCGGCGAGACCACGCGCTTCACCTACCGTCCCGACCACGAGTGGTACTGGTTTCCCCAGCAGAAGCCCACCGAGGTCTCAATGCTCAAGTGCTATGACTCGGTGACCGACGGCTCCGTCTCGCGCTGGTCTTTCCATACTGCCTGCATCGACCCGACCGCGCCCGCCAACGCAAGATGCCGCAAGAACGTGGTGGTCCGGTCGTTTGTGTTCTTCTAGGGAGACAGGAAGCCAGACTTTGGTGCGTCAGACGAGTGGACGTCCGGCCAGTTCCTCGAGCACCCGTAACGGCGAACGTTCGGGATGCGCCATTGCCGCGACGGGCAGATGGAAGGTCTGCTCCAGTGCGCAATGGCCGGCCAGCGCGGCATGCAGCACCTGATCGGTAAAGCATAGCCACGTTGTGCCGGCGCCAAATGATACATCTGCTTTCGGCGCACTGGTCTGATAGACGCTGTTCAGCTTCCCGAGGTCATGCAGTCGCAGCATGATGTGGTCGTACTCGGTGCGCCGCCCCTTCGTGATCCCTAGCCGCTCCAGGAACCAGGCACTTCCTGGCAGAAAACCGCCTGTGCGAGGCAGGAACTGCCGCGCGAAGTCAGGAAATGGTTCGCCGACGCGCCAGGCACGCGCCGCGCCGTCAGACGCGACATTGCAGAACAGACGCAAGATCCGGCGTCCGTGCATCGGTCGGCTGGGGAACGCATCGACATGGAGCAATCTGTCGTCGTGCCGCGGTGAATATTCACGCCCGGCAATCTCGGCCGGGCGAAAGCTGGTACGCGCGCGCTCGAGTGTGGCCGCGTAACCCGGCAGCAGATCGCGGACCAGAGTTTCCGCAGCGTCGCCAAATCGCCGCAACATCGCCCGCAATCGTTCAGCCTGCTCGCCGGCAAGCGACGTGTTGCCCACCTGACCAGTCACCGGATCGAAGCTGATGTTCTTCCGGTCGCTGCCCATGATGGCAGGCGACAGCAGGAACAACTCGTCGGGCATGACACGGAACGGCAGTTCAGCCAGCAGCACGCTTCCCGATTCCAACGCGTCGATTGCACGGTCCCGTAGCGCCGGCTCGAAGGGACCGTGCCAGTCGGCTATGGGCAGCCTCTCGATGACGTCGCATTCGTCCATCGCTACTCGTGCACCAGTACCCAGTCGTTGATGAAGCTGGCCAGGCCGTTTGCGTGGAATTCGCGCTGCAGCGCCGCCCGATCGTAGTCCTCGCGCACCCAGTCGAGGAAGGGTTTTCGCCCTTCTGCCTCCCGCGCGTAATGGTGGAAGAACGCATCCAGCACGCCGGTGCGCGCCTGTCTCACGTGTCCGAAGCGCAACGAGAGCTGTTGCAGCGCGTCACGCGAGGTGCCGCCCTCGAATAACACGAACAGCCCCGCCGCCAGCCCCGCCCTGTCGGCGCCCGACTTGCAATGGAGCAGGGCAGGGACCCTCATCTGGCGGAAGATGTTGTGGAGCCGGAGGATCCGCTCCGGTTGCGGCGCGCCGCGGCTTTCCAGCGGCGCGTCGATGAAGTCGAGGCCGAGTTGACGCGCGGCGTCGCGGCTGAGTGCGTCCGACCCGTTGCCCGTCTCGCCACGCAAATTGATCAGCGTCTTGAGGCCGTAGCGGCGTGTGACCGCGGCAAGCCGCCCTGGCGTGGGGTGGTTGCAGCGATACAGGCGGCCCGGTGCCACGGCGGCGAAGTTGCTCCAGACCAGACGAAAGACCCCATGATCAATCAGCAGCGCATCGACCCAGGCAAGCGCGCGGCCACAAGCGGTGCTGACATCGCCTCGGAAAATGCTGTTCATGAAGGTAGCGAGGAGTCCGTAACGGTGTTGCCGGAATAAGGACATGCCAAGGCCGTCGGCGCAACCTCCGGCGGACCTAGCGCCGGATCAGTCCGGCAACGTCATGCCTCCCCTCACCCGCGAGTCCATCGATCACCCCGGCACGGTCGTCGGCTGGCCGGTTCTGGCTCATCTTCCACTTGCCCTCCAGCCGCGTGATCTGGAGCGCGAAACCGACGATGCCCTTCAGCATCTGGCCAATGAACTCAGCGGGGGCATCGCTCACCGCCCAGGGTTCGGCACGCCGGCCTTCCTGCCGTTCGGTCAGCCGTGTCACCACGTCGCGCAGCCGCTCCGCGTCGTCAAAGAATTCGACCGGCCCGTAAGCGTGGATCGCCACGTAGTTCCACGTCGGCACCACCATGCCGTTCTGGCGCTTGGTCGGATACCAAGAGGGGGAAACATAGGCGTCCGGACCCTGAAAGATCGCCAACGACTCACCTGTGGAGCCGCGCGCCTGAGGGTTCGGCCGCGCGAGATGACCGACCAGAGTGCCGTAGGGTGCGGGCTCTGCGTCCAACAGCATCGGCACATGGCTGGCGATGAGCCCGTCCGTCGTCATGGTCACCAGGGTGGCCAGACCAGCCCAACGGATCGCATCGTGCAGCACATCGATGCGCTCTTCCTTGAACAGCGGAGGGACATACACCCGGCGATCTCCTGATCCGAAACACCCGGCAAGGTGTCAGGAAATCGGAATGGCTGTAAGCGCCCGGAGGCGCCAACGCGATCAGTCCAATTCCGCCTCAGGCGGCGGCGCGGATTGCGGCGGCCCGGACCTCGTCGCCCACGCCGGCCTCGAACGCCGAGAAGTTCTTCTCGAACCGGCCGATCAGCTCGCGCGCCATCCGATCGTAGGCCGCCGTATCGGACCAGGATTGCCGCGGATCCAATACATTGGAGGGTATGCCGGGGACGTGCTCGGGAATGGCCAGGCCGAAGAAGAGTTCCTTCCGAAACCGCGTCCGCGCCAGCGAACCGTCCAGCGCCGCCCGGAGCAGGGCGCGTGTGTGCCGGATGCTCATGCGCTGACCGACGCCATACTGGCCACCACTCCAGCCGGTGTTGACCAGCCAGCAATCAGCGCCGTGTCGCGCGATCAGTTCAGCCAGCATCCGCCCGTATACCTCCGGCCGCCGCGGCAGGAATGGCGCGCCGAAGCAGGTGCTGAAGGTGGCCTGCGGTTCGGCGCCGAGGCCTTTCTCGGTTCCGGCAACCAGCGCGGTGTACCCGGACAGGAAGTGGTACATGGCCTGCGCCGGTGTCAGCTTTGATATCGGCGGCATGACGCCGAAAGCATCGCAGGTCAGCATCACCACGTTGCGCGGCTGTCCGCCGCGCAGCGACGGCTCCACGTTGGGAATGTACTCCACCGGATAAGCCGAACGCGTGTTTTCGGTCAGCGACTGGTCAGTGAGATCCAATCGGCCATACGCATCGGCGACGACATTCTCCAGCACCGTGCCGAAGCGGTGGCTCGCCGCCCAGATCTCCGGCTCCGCTTCGGCCGAAAGGTTGATGACCTTCGCGTAGCAGCCGCCCTCGAAGTTGAATACGCCGTTATCACTCCAGCCATGCTCATCGTCACCGATGAGCTTGCGGTGAGGATCCGAAGAGAGAGTGGTCTTTCCCGTGCCTGACAATCCGAAGAACAGAGCGACATCGCCTTCACCACCGATATTCGCGCTGCAATGCATCGGCAGCACATCGCGCTCCGGCAGAATCCAGTTCATCACGGTGAAGATGGATTTCTTGATTTCGCCGGCGTACTCGGTGCCAGCGATGACGATGGTGCGCTGTTCGAAGGAGAGTGCGACGGTAGTACCGCTGCGCACGCCGTCAATCGCCGGATCGGTCTGGAAATGCGGCGCGTGCAGGATCACGTAGTCAGCCTGAAAGGTCCCCAGTTCCTCCGGCCGCGGGCGGATGAAGATGTTGCGCGCGAACAGCGCCTGCCACGCGCCGGTGCTGACCAGACGTACCCGAACGCGATGTGCCGGATCAGCTCCAGCGTACAGGTCCTGGGTGAACAGTTCCTGCCCTTGCAGGTACGCCTGCACCCGGGCCTTCAGTACGGCGAACCTGTCGGGAGCAAGGCGGTTGTTGACCTTGCCCCACCACACTTCGCCGGTTACCGACGGTTCATCCACCACGAACTTGTCCTGCGCCGAGCGGCCGGTGTGCACGCCGGTGGTGACGACAAGCGCACCATCGACCGACAGCCGTCCTTCGTCCCGTCTCAGCGCCTCAGCGACCAGTGCGGGAGCGGTAAGGTTGATGTGCACTGGCCGCGATGCATGCACGCCGGTACCGGCGAGCGCTTCTGCGGCGAGCGTCCTCCAATTCCGGTGCCGGGGATGCGCTGTGTCGGCGGCAAGCGT
This sequence comes from uncultured Acetobacteraceae bacterium, assembly GCA_964427005.1. Classification (GTDB taxonomy): domain Bacteria; phylum Pseudomonadota; class Alphaproteobacteria; order Acetobacterales; family Acetobacteraceae; genus JAMXLO01. The sequence continues at coordinate 73,627 of CAYRTL010000008.1, read as the reverse complement.
CAACGGCCTTGCTCCTCTCTTGGACGTGGGGGCGGATTATGGGCGGATTAAGGCGATGATAAGAGTGAATTTGCGCAACAATCCAGCCCTTCCACATAACTTTGAATTGTGCGATGCACCAAATCGGCGCGGCTGATGCATGAGGCATCACACGGACTATGTTCTGCTGCGGCGTGACCCTCGTCGCCGCCTGCGCTATGACGCGCCGAAAGGAGACCGCGTGACGTGAACCAGGTTCCTGGCATCAATAGCCTGCGCAATGGCCCGGACGGGCGAGGCCGGTTCGGCGAATTCGGCGGACGTTTTGTTGCCGAGACGCTGATGCCACTGATCCTGGAAGTCGAGCAGGCCTATCTGGCGGCGCGCGCCGATCCCGCGTTCAAGACGGAGCTGGATGCGTACCTGAAACACTATGTCGGCCGCCCCAGCGCATTGTGGTTTGCGGAAAGGCTGACGCGGCATCTCGGTGGCGCAAAGATCTACTTCAAGCGCGATGAGCTGAACCACACCGGCAGTCACAAGGCCAACAACTGCATGGGCCAGATCCTGCTGGCCAAGCGGATGGGCAAGACCCGCATCATTGCCGAGACCGGTGCCGGCCAGCACGGCGTGGCGACGGCCACGATGTGCGCGCTGTTCGGTCTACCGTGTACAGTCTACATGGGTGCCACCGATGTAGAGCGGCAGAAACCGAACGTATTCCGCATGAAGCTGCTGGGTGCCGAAGTGAAGCCGGTGACCTCGGGCGCGTCCACGTTGAAGGACGCGATGAACGAGGCGCTGCGCGACTGGGTCGCCAATGTCGAGGACACCTATTACCTGATCGGTACCGTTGCCGGCCCGCATCCCTATCCGACGATGGTGCGCGACTTTCAGTCGGTGATCGGGGAGGAGGCGAAGGCGCAACTGGGCGAAGCCGAGGGTCGGCTGCCAGATGCGGCCGTAGCGTGCATCGGTGGCGGATCGAATGCGATGGGGCTGTTCCATCCATTCCTTGATGATCCGTCTGTGCGGCTCATCGGCGTGGAAGCGGGCGGCCATGGGATAGAAAGCGGCGAACATGCCGCAAGCCTGACCGGCGGACGGCCTGGTGTGCTGCACGGCAACCGCACGTATCTGCTGCAGGACGATGACGGCCAGATCATCGAAGCGCATTCGATCAGCGCCGGCCTCGACTATCCGGGGATCGGGCCAGAGCATTCATGGCTGCATGATATCGGACGCGTCGAGTACGTGTCGGCGACGGATGAGGAAGCGCTCGCCGCGTTCCAGCTGTGTACGCGGACTGAAGGTATCATCCCAGCGCTCGAGCCGGCGCACGCACTGGCACATGTGACGAAGCTCGCGCCAACGATGGGGAAGGACCAGATCATCCTCATGAACCTGTGCGGACGCGGCGACAAGGACATCTTCACTGTCGCCGAGCATTTGGGAGTGAAGCTGTGATGCGCGGTACCCTCTCCCGGCTCACTGCGTTCGCCGACCTCTCCCGCAAGCGGGAAAGGTGGAGACGCATTCACCTCGCCCGCGAAGCGGGAGAGGGTTCTGCCCGATGAGCCGCATCACTCCCCGCTTCGCCGCGCTGAAGCGCGAAGGTCGCGGCGCGCTGATTCCCTTCATCGAAGCATGGGACCCTGACGCAGCCACTTCGGCCGCGCTTCTCCGCGGCATGCCTGGAGCCGGCGCCGACTTGATCGAAATCGGCGTGCCCTTCACCGATCCGATGGCTGATGGTCCGATCATCCAGGCAGCCGGCAAGCGTGCTCTCGCTGCGGGCGTCAAGGTCGCGCATGTGCTCCAGATGGTGCGCGAGTTCCGCCGCGATGATGATGGCACGCCGATCATACTGATGGGTTACCTCAATCCGGTCCTGTCCTACGGCGTCGACCGTTTCTGCGCGGATGCAGCGACAGCCGGCGTGGACGGTTTGATCATGGTCGATCTGCCGACCGAGGAAGCCGATCTGCTGGTGCCCCACGCCAAAGCGCACGGGCTCGACATCATCCGCCTCGTCGCACCGACGACCGATGACAAGCGCCTGCCGCTGGTGCTCGATGGCAGCTCCGGGTTCGTCTACTACGTCGCCATCACGGGCATCACCGGCACGCGCAGCGCGACGTCGGAGCATCTTGCCGAAGCGATCCCGCGCATCCGCCGCTTCACCGACCTGCCGATCGCGATCGGCTTCGGTGTGCGCAGTCCTCACCAGGCGGCGGAGGCGGCGCGCATCGCCGATGCGGCGGTGGTAGCCTCCGCCTTGATCGACACACTGGCAGCGAACCTGGACGAACATGGCCACGCCAGGCCGGGCGCGGTGGCAAAGGTGCTGGATCAGGTGCGAGAACTCGCCGAAGGCGTGCGCGGAGCACGTGTGCACGCATGAACTGGCTTACCGAATTCGTCCGCCCGAAAATCCGCACGCTGTTTGCGCGGCGCGAGGTTCCGGAGAACCTCTGGGACCAGTGCCCTGCTTGTCAGCAGATGATCTTCCACCGCGATCTGATCGCGAACCTGAGGGTCTGTCCGCATTGCTCGCACCACATGCGGGTCGGTGCGGTGGAACGACTAGGCATGACCTTCGACGAGGGAAGCTTCACGCGCATCGAGCTACCGAAGGTAGCGGCTGATCCGCTGCGATTTCGCGATACCAAGCGCTACACGGATCGGCTGAAGGAAGCGCGCGACAAGACGCATCTGGATGATGCGCTGGTGGTTGCGCATGGCAAGATCGAAGGCCAGCAGGCCGTCGTGGCAGCGATGGAGTTCGAGTTCATTGGCGGCTCAATGGGCGCTGCTGTCGGCGAAGGCATTCTTGCCGCGGCACGGCTTGCCGTGCTGCAGGACGCACCGCTGATCGTGTTCACCGCATCAGGCGGCGCGCGCATGATGGAAGGCGCGATCAGCCTGATGCAGATGCCGCGCACTGTCATCGCCACACGTCTCGTGAAGGAAGCCGGCCTGCCGTACATCGTGGTGCTGACGGATCCCACGACAGGCGGCGTAACGGCAAGTTTTCCGATGCTTGGCGACATCCAGATCGCTGAGCCCGGCGCCCTCATCGGCTTTGCCGGCCCGCGGGTGATCGAGCAGACGGTTCGCGAAAAGCTGCCCGAGGGTTTCCAACGCGCTGAATACCTGCACGAGCACGGCATCGTGGACATGGTGGTGAAGCGCACGGAGATGAAGGCAACGCTGGCACGGCTGATCTCGCTGCTGCGGGTGAAGGAAGTGCCGGCGGCAGCGTGATGATGTCATCCCCCACCGTCATGGCCGGGCGTGGCCCGGTCATCCACGTCTTGCTCGCGGGCATAGAAGAAAGACGTGGATGGCCGGGTCGAGCCCGGCCATGACCGTTGTGATCGCCAATGTCCTCGCGCATCGAAGGCATCGTCGCCCGGCTGCATGGACTGCATCCTCGGCTGATCGATCTCAGCCTGGATCGGCTGAAGCTGTTGCTTGCGAAGCTGGATCATCCCGAACAGCGTCTGCCACCGGTGATCCACGTCGCAGGTACCAACGGGAAGGGCAGCACCTGTGCTTTCCTGCGCGCGATGGCCGAAGCTGCGGGGCAGCGAGTGCATGTCTATACGTCCCCGCATCTGGTGCGATTCAATGAACGCATCCGCATTGCTGGCGAGCTTGCTTCCGATGAAGCGCTGGCCGAGGCCCTGGAACATATCGAGCAGGTGAATGCCGGCGCGCCAATCACTGTGTTCGAGGTGATCACCGCTGTCGCATTTCATCTGTTCGCGCAGACGCCAGCCGATATGTGCGTGCTGGAAGTCGGCCTTGGCGGCCGTGGCGATGCCACCAATGTCATCGATCGGCCGGCGGCCTGCGCCATCACCTCGATTTCGCTCGATCATCGCGAGATGCTGGGTGATACGCTGCCAATCATCGCCGCGGAGAAAGCCGGCATCATCAAGCCAGGCGTGCCTGTCGCCATTGGCGCCCAGCCAGCCGAAGTGCTGGACGTGTTGCTCGCGGTAGCCGAGCGCGTTGGTGCGCCCGTAGTGCGGGCAGAACCGGTCCATACGAAACCATCGCTTCCTGGCGCTTTCCAATTGGACAATGCCGGCATCGCAATTGCGGCACTGCACGCGTCCGGATTGCCGATGGACGTTGCGGGGATTGCCAATGCGGAGTGGCCCGCGCGGCTGCAGCGTCTGCGTGGCCGGCTCGCTGCCTTGCTGCCGGGTGATTGGGAGCTGTGGCTGGATGGCGGGCACAATCCCGGTGCTGGCGTGGTACTGGCCGAACACCTGCGGTCCTGGGCGGATCGCCCGGTGCATCTCCTGGTGGGGATGAAGCAGACGAAAGAAGCCAACGAGTTCCTGCGCCCCTTGGTCCCGCATGCAACCACCCTGTGGGCGGTGGCGGAAGAAGGACAGCACGATGCGCGGCCCGTGGAGGCCATCGTCGAGGCATCAGGTGGTATCGCACGGCCCGGCCCGCACGTGGCCGATGCGTTGCGTGCGCTGCCGCGCGATCAGCGCGCTCGCGTGCTGATCTGTGGCAGTCTATACCTCGCGGGAGAGGTCCTGAAGCAGGATGGGTAGGGAGCGAACAGTCCGATGGATGATGCAACGTATCGGCCGGCAACCCAGGGGAAGGGGCTGGCGAAATCGCCCGGTGCACTCGCCGGACTGAAAGTCGTCGACCTGACCCGCGTACTCGGCGGGCCGTACTGCACGATGATCCTGTCCGACCACGGCGCCGACGTGATCAAGATCGAGCCGCCACAAGGGGATGAGGTCCGCGACTGGGGGCCTCCGTTCCACGACGAGGACGCCAGCTACTTCATCGGCATCAATCGCAACAAGCGTGCGATCGCGTTGGATATCGGCAAGCCGGAAGGCAAGGCCGTGCTGCTGCGCCTGCTCGAAGGCGCCGACATCCTGATCGAGAATTTCAAGCCAGGCTCGATGGAGAAATGGGGACTTGGCTATGAGAAGGATCTGTCACCGCGCTTTCCTCGTCTGATCCATTGTCGCATTTCAGGCTTCGGCGAGGACGGTCCGCTTGGCGGCCTGCCTGGCTACGATGCGATTCTGCAGGCCATGACTGGATTGATGAGCGTAAACGGTGATGCATCCACCGGACCGATGCGTCTCGGCACCGCCATCGTCGATATGGGCACCGGTCTTTATTCGGCGATCGGTATCCTGATGGCACTGCACGAACGCGAACGTTCAGGCCGTGGCCAGTATATCGACATGACGCTATACGATTGTGGCATGGCGTTGTTGCATCCGCAGGCGGCGAACTTCTTCCTCAATGGCAAACGTCCGGCGGGAACAGGCAATCCGCATCCCAATCTGGTCCCCTATGACAAGTTCCCAACCAAGACGTGCGACATCTTCATCGCCAGCGGCAACAACGGTCAGTTCCGCAAGATGGCAGAAATCATCGGCCGGCCGGAACTGGCGGACGATCCGCGCTTCGCAGACAATGGAAAGCGCAACGTCAATCGTGCCGCGTTGACCGAAGTGCTGGCGGCGGCATTCGCGCAGCATGACGGGAATGAGCTGGCGCTGAAGCTGATCCGCAATGGCGTTCCTGCCGGGCCAGTGCTGCCGGTCGATGAATCCACTGCGGCGCCGCACAGCGCACATCGTGAGATGGTGACCGAGCTGGATTGGTACAAAGGCATCGGCACACCGATCAAGCTACGGCGGACGCCGGGCGGCACGCGCCGGCCGCCGCCGAAGTTCGCGCAGGACGGCAACGAGGTGTTGATGCAGCACGGCTATTCGCCGGAGGAGATCGCCGCACTGCAACGCGACGAGGTGCTGCTGACCAAGCGTCGGAGATAGCGCTACGAGGCGGCAGGCACGCCCTTCGTGGTCGAGTACTCGAAGTGCAGTGCCTCGCCCGGGCGCACGACGCCGAAGATCGCGTGCGCGGCGATCGCCGCCTCGCTGAATCCCTGCAGGATCAGCTTCAGTTTGCCTGGATAGGTCACCACGTCGCCGATGGCGAACACGCTAGGCGTGGACGTTTGGCATGTCGCGGGATCGATCTTCACGTGGTGCAGATCGCGGTCCAATCCCCATGCCGCGATCGGCCCCAAATCCATCGACAGGCCGAAGAATGGCAGCAGCACATCTGCCGCCAGCAGGCGCGTCTCGCCCTGCAATGTTGCGACCTCGACGCCGTGCAAGGCGCCATTGGTGCCGTGCAGTGCGTGAAGCTGATACGGGATCACCAGTTCGATCTCGCCCTGCCGTGCCGCAGAGTCGAGTTGCGCCGCGGTCTCCGGCGCCGCGCGAAACTTTGGCCGCCGATGCACCACAGCGACGCGCGCGATGTCCTTCAGCGCGAGCGCCCAATCGACTGCCGAATCGCCGCCGCCGGCAATGACCACACGCTTGTCGCGGAAATCCTCACGGCGGCGAACGTAGTACTGCACCGCGCCTGATCTTTCGTACTGCTCGATGCCCTCGAGCGGCGGCCGATTGGGGCCGAATGCGCCGGCGCCCGCGGCCACGAGCACGGCCTTTGCGCGCACAGTGTCGCCCTGATCGGTCGTCAGCGTGAACGCGCCCGGCTTGCCGGCGAGACCGACGACACGCCGGCCGAGCAGACGCGGCGCGTGGAACGGCGCGATCTGCCGTTCGAGCTGCGCCACCAGTTCGCCTGCGTCGATCGCCGGATGCGCCGGAATGTCGTAGATCGGCTTTTCCGGATAGAGCGCGGTGCATTGCCCGCCGACTTCGGCCAGGGCGTCGATCAGGACGCTCGACAGTTTCAGCATCCCCAATTCGAACACCGCGAACAGGCCCACCGGCCCTGCTCCGATAATCGCGACGTCGGTTTCGATCTCAGCTGGCATGGCAGGCTCATAGCGGAGACACCAGTTGTCCGCGACTCCGCGCCTCGGGCACATTGATCGCATGTCCGCCGCCGCCAAACGTTCCATCGATCTGCCAAACCAGGCGGCTACCGAAAACCTCGCTGCTGCGGTCGCCAGGGTTGCACGTGCGGGCGACGCGATCCTGCTGGAAGGCGAACTGGGCGCTGGCAAAACGGTGTTCGCGCGGGCATTCCTGCGCGCCGCCACCGGCGATTCCGCGCTCGAGGTTCCGAGCCCCACCTTCACGCTCGTGCAGAGCTACGAGACGCGCATTGGTCCGGTGCAGCATTTCGATCTGTGGCGGCTGGATGGGCCCGGTGGACTGGCGGAACTCGGATGGGACGAGGCGCGCGACGGCATCGTCCTGGTCGAGTGGCCGGATCGGCTGGGTCCGCTGCGTCCGTCCAGTGCGCTGACCGTGGCACTGCATGCGACAGGCTCTGACACCCGACGTGCCGTGCTCTCCGGATGGCCTGACCGGCTGGGTGATCTTGCATGACCCGCGAGCGGCTCATCCGGGCGTTTCTGGAGTGTCATGGCTATGGGGCTGCACGCGCCGAGAGGCTGGCGCAGGATGCGAGCTTCCGCCGCTATTTGCGACTGATTGGCGGCCCGCGGCCGGCGGTGCTGATGGACGCGCCGCCGCCCGAAAACATCCGGCCATTCCTGCGTATCGGCGCGCATTTGGCGGGTATCGGCATTTCGGTGCCCGAGGTGTTTGCGGCAGATGAGGAGGCAGGCCTGCTGCTGGAGGAGGATCTGGGAGATTGCCTCCTCTCGTCATGGCCGGGCTTGACCCGGCCATCTGCGCACTGGCGACCCGGGGTGGATGGCCGGGTCAAGCCCAGCCACGACGATGCAATGCGTGCTGCCGTGGACACGTTGATCGCTATCCAGCGCGCCACGCCACCTCCCGACCTGCCGCGATGGGACGCGGTGACCATGGCAACTACCGCCATGGGGACCCTGTTCGACTGGTGGTGGCCCGCCATGTTCGGCGCCCCCCCGCCGGAGGCGGCACGTCGGGACTTTGCTGCCGCGCTCGAAGCCATGCTGGTCCCGGTCGCTGCCGGACCCACCTGTTTCGTCCACCGGGACTACTTCGCGGAAAACCTGCTCTGGCTGCCGCAACGCGAGGGCATCCGCCGCATCGGCGTCCTCGACTTCCAAAGCGCCGCCATTGGCCACCCGGCTTACGATCTGGTGTCGCTGCTGCAGGACGCGCGGCGTGACATTCCGCACGAGACTGAGCAATGCGCGATCGCGCATTGCCTGGCCGCTTGTCCGGAACTCGATCCGGCGGCGTTTCGCGCCGCCTATGCCGCCTGCGCCGCGCAGCGGCATCTGCGCGTGGCCTGCCAGTGGGTACGGCTCGCGCGCCGGGATGGCCGCCCGGGCTATCTCGTCCACGGACCTCGCACATGGCGCCTGTTGGAGAGGGCCGTCCGCGAGCCTGCTGCCGCGCCCCTCGCTGCGGCCCTCGATCGCTGGATCCCGCCAGAGCGGCGCTGCAACCCGCCGGACCTCGCGGCGTGACACCGGAAACCGCCATGCTGCTCGCAGCCGGTCTCGGTACGCGCATGCGCCCACTGACCGACCGCACGCCCAAACCGCTGCTGCCACTTGGCGGGCAACCGCTGATCGATCACGCGTTGGACCGTCTGGCCGAGGCTGGCGTGCGAACCGTCGCCGTCAATGCCTATTGGAAGGCCGATCAGCTTGAGGCGCATTTGCAGGCTCGTTCGCAGCGGCCGCCGCGCACGATCCTCCGGCGTGAGGCGTCCCTGCTCGAAACGGGGGGAGGGGTGAAGGCGGCCCTGGATCTGCTGGGGCCCGGGCCGTTCTTCGTAGTCAATGGCGACGCGTTCTGGCTGGACGGTCCACAGCCTACCCTGGGACGGCTCGTCGCCGCCTTCGATCCAGCCGAGGTGGATGGCGTGCTGCTGGTCCACCGCACGTTCCAGGTTCATGCCGATGTCGGCCTAGGCGACTTCGTGCTGGACACATGGGGCGGATTGCGCCGCCGCGCGGAGCGCGAGGTGGCACCCTACATCTACGCGGGCGTGCAGCTTATCGCGCCCGCCCTGCTCGAAGGTACACCCGAGGGGGCGTTCAGCATGAACCGGGCGTGGGATAATGCAATGGCAGCCGGCCGGCTGCGCGCGGTCGTGCATGACGGGCTGTGGTTCCATCTCTCCACGCCGACCGATCTGGCGGAAGCGGAATACTTCCTGCACGCGCGGCTGACGGGAGAAACGCGCTGAACCTGTTTACTATCCCGGCTGGCGTGCCTTTCCTCGACGCGCTCGCCGCCAAATGGATGGCCGATGCCGGCGATCCGCTCGCGGTCGCACGTGGCATGATCCTGTTGCCCACTCGTCGTGCCGCCCGTTCGCTGGCCGAAGCGTTCTTGCGCGTCTCCAAGGGGCAGCCGCTGCTGCTGCCACGCATTACGGCGATCGGTGGGTTGGATGAAGCGCCGCTGGCGTTGAGTGGAGCGCTCGATCTGCCGCCGCCGGTCGAGCCAATGCAGCGTCTCGCCGCGTTGACTCGGATGATCCTGGCAATGGGCGGGCGAAACGGTGCGCCCCGTTCAGCCGACAGGGCGTGGCCGCTTGCAGCCGAACTTGCTGCATTGATGGATGAGGCGGAGCGAGCGGAAATCGATCTGGCGGCGCGACTGCCGGATGCGGCTGACCCTGCCTACGCCGAGCATTGGGCGCAGACGCTGACTTTCCTGCATATTGTCACCCGAGCCTGGCCGGAGTGGCTGGCCGAGCAGCAACTGATGAATCCGGCCGCGCGACAGGTGGCACTGTTGCATGCGCAGGCGAATGCATGGGAGGCGGCGCCCCCAGCCGAACCTGTCCTGATCGCCGGTACGACTGGTGGCATTCCGGCCGTCGCGCGGCTGCTGCGAGTGGTTGTCCGCCTTGGCAATGGCGCGGTGGTGCTGCCCGGGCTCGATACCGGAATGTCTGAGCAGGCTTGGGCCGAACTGGACGATGTGCATCCGCAGGCCGGGATGGCGCGGCTGCTGTGCCGGCTCGGTGCAACGCGCGGCGATGTCCGCCCGTGGCCAGGGACTTCTCAGCCAGCGCCTCGAGCCACGACACTGGCCCGGGCTCTGTTGCCGGCGAAGGCGCTCGCCGAATGGCAGGAACCTACGCCCACCGGGATCGACGGCCTTGCGCTGCTGTCAATCGCCGATCAGCAGGAGGAAGCGGCGGCGATTGCGCTGGTGCTGCGCGAAGCACTCGAAACGCCCGAGGCGACGGCTGCTCTGGTCACACCCGATCGCACCCTTGCCGGACGGGTAGCGACCGAACTCCTGCGGTACGGCGTGGTAGCCGATGACAGCGCGGGCGAACCGCTGGCGGATACGCCACAAGCAGTCTTCCTCCGTCTGCTCGCCCATGCGGTGGCCGAGGAACTTGCGCCGGTGGCTCTGCTTGCGTTGCTGAAGCACCCGTTGGCGGCGGCTGGCATGCCGCCCGCCGCGTGCCGCTCGGCTGTGCGGGCGCTGGAAGTCGCCTGCCTCCGCGGCCCTCGGCCGCTACCCGGCCTATCCGGATTGCGTCGGCGTTTGGATCGGGCGCGCGCGGACCGTGAGGCGGCAAGACTGTTGGACAGGCTGGAAGCGTGTCTGGCTCCAGCGCTGCGGATTGCGTCCGCGGTGGAAGTGTCGCCGGCATTCGCACTGGCCGCCCTGATCGAATGCGCGGAACACCTTGCCGCCACCGACGAGTTGGGCGGTCCGTCACGGCTGTGGGCCGGGGAAGAAGGCGAGGCTCTGGCGGAACGTCTGGCTGAGGTGCAGGCGGCGCTGCCCATGCTGCCGGACCAGCGGCGCGACGTACTGCCTGGACTGCTCGACGCAGTGCTCGAGGGCGCGGTCGTGCGCAGCCGACGTGCCCTGCGAGGTCGCGGCGGCACCGAGCATCCGCGCGTGTTCATCTGGGGTTTGCTCGAGGCACGGCTGCAGACCGCGGATGTCATCGTGCTGGGCGGTTTGGTGGAAGGCGTATGGCCTCCGACGAGTGACCCTGGCCCTTGGCTGTCGCGCCCGATGCGCAAGGCTGTCGGATTGCCTTCACCCGAGGAGATCATCGGCCAGTCGGCGCATGATTTTCTGGCCTGTGCCTCGGCGCCGGTGCGTGTCGTGCTGTCGTGCCCACGGCGGCGCGACGGTGCACCGGTGGTCCCTGCACGCTGGCTTGTCCGGCTGGAGACTTTGCTCGGGGGGCAGAAGACGGGTGTGCCGCAGCATCCTGCCGGAAGCTGGGTCCAGGCACTGGATCAGCCGCTGACTGGGCCACGGCCCGCGCGGCCACCGCGTCCATGCCCGCCTGTCTCACTGCGGCCCCGCAGGCTGTCGGTCACCGAGATCGAGACGTGGCTGCGCGATCCCTATGCGATTCATGCTCGGCATGTGCTGAAGCTGTCGAAGCTGCCGCCCCTCGACGAAGCGACCGATGCCGCGGATTACGGCAGCCTCGTCCATGCGGGGCTGCGCCATTTTGTCGAGCAGCACGGCGTGCGCTGGCCGCCGGATGCGGCGGAGCAACTACGCAGGGCGATGGCACGTGCTTTGGCGGAAGCCGATTTGCGCGAGGCGCTCGCCGCATGGTGGGCACCTCGGCTGGAGCGCATCGCGGATTGGGTCGTCTGCATAGAGGCGAAGCGCAGGGGCGAACGGCCGCCTGCAGCGATCGTCGTGGAAGCGGGCGGGACATATGAGCTGGACCGACCCGGTGGATTGTTTCGCCTGACAGGCAGGGCTGATCGGATCGAGCGACGGAGCGATGGCAGCATTGCCATTCTCGACTACAAGACCGGAACCCCGCCGAGCCAAAAGGAAGTGGACGCCGGCTTGGCGCCACAATTGCTGCTGGAGGCAGCGATGGCGCAGGCCGGGGCATTCGGCGACGCGGTCTCAGGGGCAGTGGACGAACTGATCTACTGGCATGTGACCGGCGGGTTCCATGCCGGCGAATTGCGCACGCTATTCAAGGGCGATGCGGGCGTCATCGCCAGGGCGGTCGGCGATGCGCGGGACGCGCTGTGTGGCCTGATCGATACCTACGACGCGGCGGATCGCCGTTATCTATCGCAGCCACAGCCGGGCTTTGCGCCGCGGTTTTCTGAGTATGCGCAGCTTGCACGGGTAGCTGAATGGTCGGCGGCAGGGGATGAGGAGTGAGTAGCGGGACGTCTCCCCGCGAGCGCGCCAACGCGGAACAGCTCCTGGCCTCCGATCCGTCGGTTTCCGCCTTCGTCGGCGCATCGGCGGGATCGGGCAAGACCAAGCTGCTGACCGATCGGCTGCTGCGCCTGATGCTGACCGGCGCAGCGCCGGAGCGGATTCAGTGTCTCACCTTCACCAAAGCCGCCGCCGCAGAAATGGCGGTGCGTTTGCAGAAAACGCTTGGCCGCTGGGTCACGCTGAATGACATCGAGCTCGCACGGGAGCTGCGCGCTCTCGATGTCGAACCAACCGAAGCCGCGCAGCGCAATGCGCGCGCGCTGTTCGCGAAGGTTCTCGACCTGCCAGGTGGCATGCGTATCGGGACCATCCATGCGTTCTGCCAGTCGCTACTCCGCCGCTTCCCGCTGGAAGCGGCATTGTCACCGCACTTCCGGTTGGTTGATGAGCGCGATGCCGAGGATGCGCTGACCGAGGCGCGAGAGACCATGCTGGCGCACGCCAGCTCGCCCGAACTGCGTGCAGCACTGCAAACGCTGGCAGGGCTTGCTTCGGCAGACCAGTTCGGCCGGCTGGTCGGAAAATTGCAATCGGATCTGCCGCGGCTGCGGGCAGCGCTCGAACTCGGCAGCGGGCTTGAATCTGCACAGCGCCGCGTCCTTGGCGTCACCGCTTCGACGGAAGCCGACATCATCGCCGCCGCCATCAACTGGCAGTCGGAACGCGAACTGCGCGAAGCGGCCCGTATCGTCCAGCGGTTGGGCGCAAAGGAATGTGCGGAGAGAGCAGGACGGATTCTCGATTGGCTCGGACTCGCGGCTGAGGATCGCGGCGAGCACTGGCAACGCTGGTGCGACGAGTTCCTGACCAAGGAAAACAAGCCGCGTGCGCCAAGCGGCTTCGTAAGCAAGACGGTGATCGACGCGCATCCTGATCTGGTGCGCTTCTTCTTCAATGAATGCGACCGCATCCTCGATACGATCGATGCCTGTCTGGCATTGCGCGTGGCATCAGTTTCCAGCGCTCTGCTGACACTCGCAAAGCCCGTGCTGCAAGCCTACGCGGCGCACAAGGAAATTTCGGGACTGCTCGACTATGACGATTTGATCGGTCGGACATCGGCTCTGCTGCGCGATCCTGGCGTTGCCTGGGTGCTGTACAAACTTGATGGCGGGCTCGACCACCTGCTGCTGGACGAGGTGCAGGACACTGCGCCGGCGCAATGGCAGATCGCGCATGCGCTGACCGAGGAGTTCTTTTCCGGCGCGACCGCGCGCGACGTGCATCGCACCGTGTTTGCTGTGGGCGATCGCAAGCAGTCGATCTACTCCTTTCAGGGCGCGGACACCGAGGAGTTCGATCGTTCGCACAAGCTGCTCGCCGCCCGCGTGACTGCGGCCGGCAAGCAGTGGCGCGAGGCGAAGCTCGACGTTTCATTCCGTTCAACGCGACCAGTGCTGGAATTGGTCGATCGGGTGTTCGCCAATCCACTCGCCGCAGACGGCGTCGTAACCGCGGGCGAGAAGCTGGAGCACTATGCCGATAGAGGCGGCCATGCGGGGGCGGTCGAGCTTTGGCCGCTGACGCCGCTTCCCGACGCAGCGGAACCGCGGCCTTGGTCGGTGCCAGATCAGAACCATGGCCTTGCGTCCGCACCGCAGCGTTTGGCGGAGACGCTTGCTGGATGGATCGCCCGCGAAACGGGCGGCGGGGCCATACTGGAGAGCAAACGGCGACCACTCGTTCCGGGCGACGTCATGGTACTGGTCAGGCGGCGCAATGACTTTGGCCGCGCCCTGGTGCGCGCGTTGAAGTCACGCGGCGTCCCGGTGGCTGGGCTGGATCGGCTGACGTTGACTGACCAGCCGGCGGTCCAGGACCTGATGGCGCTGGCTGACGCGTTGCTGCTGCCGCAAGACGACTTGACGTTCGCCTGTCTGCTGACCAGCCCCTTGGGTGGCCTGTCGGACGACAGCCTGATGGAGTTGGCAATCGGACGCAGCGGCCCGCTTTGGGAGACGCTGCGGAGCCGTGCCGAGGAGCGGCCAGACTGGCGGGCGGCCTGGGCATTCTTTTCGGCACTGCTGTCGCGTGTCGATTACGTCTCGCCATTCGCGCTATTCGCGGAAGCGCTGGGGCCACTCGGCGCGCGTGCGCGCCTGTACGCGAGGCTGGGCGCTGAGGCCGCCGAACCGGTCGATGAACTGCTGAACGCGGCTTTGACGTATGGACAGACGCATCCGGCTTCGCTGCAGGGCTTTCTGCACTGGCTGCGCCGCTCCGGCGCCGAAGTGAAGCGAGAGGCGGAAGGGGCCGGCAGCCTGGTGCGCGTCATGACGGTGCACGGCGCGAAGGGGCTGCAGGCGCCGCTCGTCATCCTGCCGGACGCCACGTCATTGCCGCCGGACGAAGGGTCGATTTTGTGGGCAACGGACCCGGCAACCCGGCGCGAAGTGCCGATCTGGTCGCCACGCAAAGAGTTGCGCTCGAGCGCGGCCCAGCGCATGCGAGATCAGGCGGCGGCACGGCGTATGCAGGAGCACAATCGTCTCCTGTATGTGGCGCTGACCCGCGCCGAGGACCGGCTGTTGGTCTGTGGCTGGCAAACTCGCAAGGGGCTGGACGATGCTTGCTGGTACAGGCTGGTGGAACGCGGCTTTGATGCGCTGCCAGCCGAGCGCTGGACGTTCGAGGCCTGGAACGGTGAACTGCGGCGCTACGTGGCGGAGCAACAGGCAAGACCAGACCAGCCGGGGGCGGAGGGTGCGGTTCACAGGTGTACGGAGCTTCCGGCCTGGATCGGGCGTGCACCTGAGTGGCGTGCGGCAGCACCGCCCGTCGAGCGCAGCCGGCCGGAACGGCTTGCGCCCAGCCGGCCAGAGAACGCCGAACTAGGGCCGGTTCCGGCTGCCGCTTCGCCTCTGGCCGCACGCGAAGCAGCCAGCAACCGGTTCCGGCGCGGCAAGCTGCTGCACGCGCTGCTGCAGCATCTTCCCGACGTTCCGCCCGAGAAGCGAGGCGCGGCGGCACAGAGCTGGCTCAATCGTCCGGGGAACGGCTTATCGCCAATGGAAGCGGGAGAACTGGCGTCTGAAGTCCTGGCCATCCTCGACCATCCGGAACTTCGGCCGCTCTTCGGGCCGGGCAGCCGTGCGGAGGTGCCGCTGACCGGGCTTGTCGGCGAGAAAGTGGTGGGCGGATTGATTGATCGGCTCGTCGTGTCAGACGACAGGGTCCTGATTGCGGATTTCAAGACCAACCGGCGGCCGCCGGTTCGGGTCGAAGACACGCCGGTGCTGTATCTCCGCCAAATGGCCGCCTACCGGTCGGTCCTCCGCGGGATCTTCCCTGGCCGTGCCATCATCTGTGCCCTCATCTGGACCCACGCGCCGCGCATAGCCATCCTGCCGGACGCGCTGCTTGACCCACCCACCTTGCCCCCCAATTCCACAGCAACCGAAGTAACGAGGCTGACATGAGCATGAACACCAAACCCGTCACCGACGACAGCTTCTCCGCGGATGTTTTGCAGGCTGAAGGGCCGGTGCTGGTGGACTTCTGGGCGGAGTGGTGCGGGCCGTGCAAGATGATCGGACCCGCGCTGGAGGAACTCGCCGTCGAGTTCGCCGGCAAGCTGACCGTGGCGAAGGTCAACATCGACGATAATCCGGTAACGCCGAACAACTATGCGGTGCGCGGCATCCCAACGCTGATCCTGTTCAAGGACGGCCAGCCCACGGCAACGCAGATCGGCGCGCTGCCGAAGAGCCGGCTGAAGGACTGGATATCCTCCAATCTTTGAAGACGTGCATGCCGGGGCCAAGCCCCGGCATAACGAATCATCCTAGCGCGGCGTCCAAGGTTTCCGCGCTGCGTCCGTTCGCGATGGTGGCGGCGCGGCCATCCCAATGCACGCCACCGACCCGGGCGAAGGCGTGATTCGCATTCGGGTACACGTAGCACTTGATGTGCGGATGGCCTTTGACCGCATCGATGACCTTCGCACGACCCTCGGGCGGGAAGAATTTATCCTGTCCGGCGATGTGCACGACGAGTGGCTTCGTCACCTTGTTCAGATCGCCTAACAGATTGTCCAGGCCGACACCGTAATAGGAGATGTTCGCATCGGCGTCGGACTGCTCTGCCATCATGAACGCAAGGCGCCCGCCGAGACAGTAGCCCATGGTCGCGACCTTGCCATTGGAGCCCGGCAGCTTGCGCGCTGCGGCGACGGTGGCCTTGAGGTCTTCGATCCCCTTTGCCTGGTCGAACTTGTTGAACAGCTCGAAGGCCTTCTTCCATTCGGCCTCGGACTTGTCGGTGATGTCGACGCCGGGCTCGATGCGCCAGAACAGGTCGGGGCAGATCGCAATGAAGCGCATGTCGGCGACCCAGGCAGCGATGTCGCGCATCGCCTGGTTCACCCCGAATATCTCCTGGATCAGCACGACGACACCGGCGGGCTTGGTCTTAGGCTCGACCAGATAGGCGGAGAAGCTGCCGGAACCGTCAGTCGCCTGGATGGTGGTAGTTGCCATGGATCTGTCCTCCCGTGCTGATGCGCGGGAGTGTAGTCCCGCCGCTCCCGCAGGCGGGAGAGGTGGGACTACAGGTAGTGCTCCGCCAGTGGCGCAAAGCCGTTGAAGCGCTGGCTGGCATAGGTGGTGACGTACGCACCTGTGGCCAGCAACTCCACGCGATCGCCAGACTTCAGTGCCATCGGCAGGCGATAGTTGGATTTCTCGTAGAGAGTGTCCGCGCCATCACAGGTCGGCCCGGCGATCGCCACCGGTCCCACGGTGGAGCCGTCATACGGAGTCGTGATGCGGTACTTGATCGCCTCGCCTTCGGTCTCCGCGAGTCCACCAAAGCGCCCGATGTCGAGGTAAACCCAGCGCACTGGATCCCGTGGATCGCGCCGGCTCACCAGCACGACCTCGGCGCTGACCAGCCCCGCGTCACCAACGATGAAGCGGCCGGGCTCGATCAGCATCTCGGGCAGCGCGTTGCCGAAGTGTTCGGTCATCGAGGTCATGATTGCGTCGCCGAACTGGTCGATCTCCGGCACTGGGTCGCGGTAACGGGTCGGAAAGCCGCCGCCGAGATTCATCATGCGCAGTTTCACACCAGACTCGGTGAGGTCAGTGAACAGCATTGCAACCTTGGCGATCGCCACCTCATAGGCGCGCGTGGTGGTCTGCTGGCTGCCGACATGGAATGACAGCCCGTATGGGTCCAGCCCCATCTCGCCGGCACGCAGCATCAGTTCCCGAGCGTTCTCGACCGTCGTGCCGAACTTGCGCGACAGCGGCCAGTCGGCGCCTTCGTTCTCCACCAGGATACGGCAGTATACACGCGAGCCAGGTGCGTTCTCAGCCAGCTTTTCCAGCTCCTCGGCTGAGTCGAAAGCGAACAGCGTGACGCCGCGTTGGAACGCAGCCCGAATCGCGCCAGCCTTTTTGATCGTGTTGCCGTAGCTGATCGCCTCCGGGCGCGCGCCGGCATCCAGGCAGAAGGCAACCTCCTCGTAGCTCGCTGCATCGAAGCGCGAGCCGAGACGGACCAGGCGCTCCAGCACTGGGCGCGCCGGATTGGCTTTCACGGCGTAATAGATTCGCGCGAGCGGCAGCGCGCGCTGCAGGGCGCGGAAGTTGGCTTCCACTCGGTCCACGTCGAGCACCAGGCACGGCGTAGCCGGTTGCTGCTCGGCAAGGAAACGGGCGATCTTCGGAGTCATCGCACCGGGCCTCCTTTGGCTGGACGCCCGCCTGATCCAGGCGACGGGCGTTAGTTGACGAAACGGTCGAACGAACCAGCGACCATACGATTGCCAGAACGCTTGACGTCGTTGCGTAACCACGAGGGCCAGAGGCACGTGCGTTGCTGCGTAGGGGGGCCACATAGGACCCCTGCCTCCCGGGCGCAAGTCGGAATCTCGATCAATTGGAAAGAATCTATCCGGCCACGGCCGGGCCGGTCCTGCATCCAGCCCCTCGCAAGAGGCGTTTCGCTGCCAGAAGCTGGCGAGTCCATACTGGATCACTGGAGGCCGGCTGCCTGATCGAGGAGCGCGCGTGGAAACAAGGGCCGTTGATGGCCGGACCAAATCGGCCGGACGGAGTTGGTATCGGATCATTGTGGGCGCGCTCCGCGAGAGCGCGACGGACCGCGTCGGCCTTGCGGCGGCCGGCTGCGGATTTTACGCCACGCTGGCGCTCTTCCCGGCCATCAGTGTGCTCATTTCGGTGTACGGCCTGGCCTTCGACGTGGTGTCGGTCGAGCAACAGCTTGAGGTGCTGCAAAACCTGCTGCCACCGCCGGCCTTCCAGCTCATCGACGCCAGAGTCCACGAACTGGTCAGCCAACCCAGCGGTACGCTGAGCATCAGTCTCGTCGTAGGCCTCAGCCTGGCGTTATGGAGCGCCGCGGCAGGTACGAAGGCGATCCTCTCGGCTTTGAACGTCGCCTACAACACAATCGAGCAACGGGGCATCGTCGGCTTTCAGCTCATTGCGCTGGCAATGACGCTGTGCGCGGTCGCGGCCGCGGTGCTGGCCATTGCGGTGCTGGTCTTCCTGCCGACAGTGATCTCGTTCATCGGTCTTTCGGATTACAGCGCCACGCTGATCAATGTCCTGAGCTTGGTCATGCTGGTCGTGCTGGTCTTCGGGACAATCGCCTTGCTCTACCGCTACGGGCCATCGCGTAGCGAGCCGGTGGACAGGCGGATCTTCCCGGGTGCAATCCTGGCGACCGCGCTATGGTTGTTGGCCTCTGTCGGGCTCTCCTTTTACGTGTCGCACATCGCGCGTCTCGGCGCGACCTACGGTTCGCTGGGTGCCGTCGTCGCAATCATGTTGTGGTTCTATCTTTCCGCCTACTCGGTGCTGCTTGGCGCGGAAGTGAATGCGCAACTGGAGCAGGGCTGAGCAGGCTGGCAAACATCCCGCCTGCCTGTTACCTGATCGCGGCCTCTGTTCTTCAGTTGGGATGCGCCGGCAAATGGCCCAGTGGGACGACGGCTACGTCACGGACGTGGTCTATACCAGCAGCTTCTACCGCGAGGTGACGCCGTCCTGGCTCGGCATGACCAGCCTGCTGCTGGGTCATCGCCCGCCTGATCTGAACGCACCGTTAACCTATGCCGATCTTGGCTGTGGCAACGGCTTTACCACGCTGGTGGTCGCCGCATCGCATCCAAATGCTGAAGTCTGGGGCTTCGACTTCAATCCCGCGCATGTCGAGTTCGCCAATTCACTCGCTCTGCAGGCCGGGCTGACGAATGTGCGGTTCGTTGAGACCTCGTTCGCGGAACTCAGCTCTCGATCCGACAGCGCGCTGCCACATTTTGACTTCATGGTCTCGCACGGCGTGCTGAGCTGGATCTCGCCCGCCAATCGCCGCCATCTGATCGACGTTATCGCGAGTCGTCTTAAGCCGGGTGGTCTCGTCTATCTTAGCTACAACGTGACCACTGGCTGGGCGTCCATGGTACCGCTGCGCGCCCTGATGCGTATGCTGGCCGTGGCCAGTCCAGAGCGATCCGATGTCGCGGTGCCCGCTGTGCTCGATTATCTCGATCGGCTCAAGCAGGCTGGCGCGCTGTTCTTCCAGGCCAATCCAACTCTCGAAACACGCCTGACGGAAATTCGGAAGCAGGACCCGCGCTACATCGCGCATGAGTACCTGAACCAGCACTGGCATCCATTGATGTTCGCAGATGTCGCCGGCGAGATGCTGGAGGCAAAGTGCCGCTTCATCGGCAGCGCGACCTTGGCCGAGAATATCGATACCGTGTCCGTGCCGGCAGATGTCGGGCCGATTGTCGGCGAAACGCGTGACCCGTATCTGCGGGAGACGCTGCGGGACCTGGGATGCGCGCAGACCTTCCGCCGGGATCTGTATCGTCGCGGCGTGGCACCTATGCCGCCGCCCGAACAGCAGGCAGTGCTGGAAACGCTGACGATCGCAGGCCTGGGGCAGGCGGTGCCCGAAGGCGGGCCGACATTCGCGACGCCAGTTGGCAGCGTGACAGGACGCCAGGAGGTGTATCAGCCGTTGCTCGCGATGCTGGACGCAGGGCCCTTCAGTGTGCAGCAGGCAAAGCAGGCGCCGGCGTTCGCTAATCGTCCGCTTGTGGAGTTGATGCAGGCCGTCACGCTGCTGGTTGCCGGCGGTTATGCTCACCCAATGCTGCCGGGTGGCGGGACTGTGGCCGGCCGAGACGCATCGAGGCGTCTGAATCTGGCAATCGCGCGGGCGAATGGAAACGCCGCCGAGTTGCCGCGTCTGGCAGCGCCGGCAATCGGCTCTGCAATCGGCGCCGACATCCTGGAGACGATGTTTGTGGGCGAACTGCTGGCGGGGCGGCAGCCTGATGCCAATGCGCTTGCCACCTCGATCCTGGCTTCGCTGGCGCGCAGCGGTCGCAGTATTCAGCGCGAGGGCAAGCCGGTCACCGACCCAGCCGAGACCACGCGAATCGTTGGCGACGCGGTCAACAACATGATCGAAAAACGGGTCCCGCTGCTTCGGAGCCTGGGAATACTCGAGGGGAGCTGAGGGCGTACTGTTACGCGTGCACCAGCGCCCGGTTCGAGTCCTCGAACAACTGCCGCGCCTTGGCGACGTCATACGCGCGCTCGTGCAGCGTCTCGGGGTCCCATTCGCTGCGCTCCTGCTTGAGGAAATCGCCGCCATAGACGTGGATCGCGCCGGTCAGGCGAGGGATCGGATTGGTCACCGAATGGATGATGTCAGGTCCCATGGGCGTGCAGTCGCCGCGGCACAATGACCGGGCGCCGGCAGCCTCGATCTGACGGTCAGAATCCTGGGGCAGGCGGCGCCAATAGATATTGTCCTCCCGCCCCGTGTAGATGCCGATGACCGCCCACATGCGATGGTCATGCGGCATGATGGTCATCCCCGGGCCCCAGATCAGGTTCAGTACCGTGAGGTTCGGAGCGCGGTAGATCACGTTGATCCCTGCCCGTTCTGGTTCGCCCAGCGCCCCCATCAGCGCATACGGTTCGCTCACCGCGCGCGCAACAACCTCCCGAACGCCCCGATGAGTGCCGTCCTGCGCCACCGCGTCCTCGCAATCGGCGAAGAACCGGTCGAGATCGAACATCGACTTTCTCCCTGGATGGCCATGATTGGAACGATCATAGCCAGATTCGGGGCAGAAAGAGCAAGTTCTTCGATCAAGCCATCGCAACAGATTGCGAGAGGCGTCGCATGAGGAAGCGGATCAGGGCATTGACGACGCCGAACACGGCCAAGAAGAGGGCGATGGCCACCAGGAACAGGGTCACGCGATCGGCCAGTGCGTGTAGCCGTTCGGCGTAGCGCACGGTGACCCCGACCGCTTCGGACACGCCGATGGCGGCGGCAAAACCCGAGGACATGACCACGATGACGAAGCCTCGCAGCAGATTCGGCAGGAACAGCAGCGCGAGTTCCCGCTCGCCACGCTCCAGATGCTCCAGGGCGCGGTAGAAGTTGTCGGCGACGTATGGCGCCATGTACGCGGACTGGGCCAGGATGACAGCGCTCAGCCGAGTGGCAGGAAGACCCAGCGTCCAAAGATCGCGTGGCAGCACACTCAGGACAAAATACATGATCACGTAGGTCGGTGCAGCCTGCATCAGCCGCACGCACGGCCAGACCATTTTCCGCGAACGAGGCAGCTTCTGCCGGAGCACGGCGAGTGGCACGCCCACGGCAAGACCGATCACCATCGCCCCCGCGGCGATCTCGATGTTGACGAGAAACCCGGCGAGCAGCTCAGGAATGAATCGGCGGATCACGTCGATCATGCGCGGACCCGCACGAAGTCCGACAACCTCGTCTCGGCTCGCGACAGCACGCCGATGACCGCGAGAACGAGGCCGGTGTAGAACACCAGCAGGATCAGGTACACCAGTACGCGATCGCGCGAGGACGCGGTGAGATCGGTCATCACGTTGAGGAATTCCGGCACGCCGATCATGCCGGCGGCTGGTGTGCCCTTTGTTGCGTTGATAAGGAACGCAGCGAGCTGAATGCTGGAAACAGAAACTGCCCTTACGAACGAGCAGCGGCCGAACTTGGCGGCCTCCGCTTGATACGCTTCATGAATTGCCCGTCCTGCATTGGCTCCGTTGAACAAGCCGATGACCAGCACCGCGGCGACAAGTGCTACCGGTCCTGAGTACTGCGTCACGCCCCCCGCTACGATGTAACCGAAGAACAACAGCAGCGGCAGCGGACTGGTTTGTCCCAATGCGCTGAGTCCAGCGAAGACACGGCGCAGAGGCGCCGGCCCCGGCCCCATGAACCAGCCGAACGCCAGCGCAAACGCGATCGTGGCCAAGATCGCCCCCAGGACGAGGGCAAAGGAATACAAGATGCCTTGCAGCAAAAGACCGACGGCGCTTTGGTGCTTGAGCAATGTCAGATCAATCCGCCATCCCAGCAGGTCTGCTGTGGCGACCTCCAGCCAGGTCGCCTGGGCCGCAATCGTCGAGACATCGCTGGCGTCCGATGTATCGATGGGTGGAATGAGACAATTCGCTTCGGTCAGGCCGTTCGCCGCGATGCAGCGCGGCGATGACCATCGCGCTCTCTCATCTTTCAGGAACGACAGGTCCAACCCGTAATTCTGCGCCAATTGCAGAAAGACGCCTTCGGCATGAAATGCGGCACTCAGGTCATCCAGCAAGTTGCCAAGTTGCGTGGCGCCGGTGCGCGCCACTGCCATGCCCCATGGCATGGGGGCAAAGCCAAATTTGACCTCGTATGGCGCCCAACGCGCCTTGTTCAGCACATCAGCGAAGAACGTGTCGTCGTGTACGATGAAGGGGCACTCGTTGAATGCCAGAGCATCGAGCAACTGCTCCGGCCGATCGAAGGTGAGGATGCGAATGTGGTGACGAATGAACAGAATGTTGGAGCTGGCCCCCAGGGGCAGGCAAACGGTCTGGCCAACCAGATCATCCCAGTCATTCACTATCCGGTCGCGTGCCCCGACAACGACGGTGCGTGATGCATAGTAGTGCGGCCGGATGAAGCGGACCTGCGCGTCGCGCTGCAGCGTATGGCCCATCGTAGCGATGACGAGATCGACGTCATTGGCCGCGACCATCGGAATGCGTGATTTCGGATCGACTGGCACCGGCACCATGCGAACGCCAAGGAATTCGGCGATGCGTCGGGCGATATCGACCTCGAAACCGGAGAAATTGCCGGCTGCGTCGCGAACAGAGAAAGCGGGGTAGTAGGTGCGGAGCCCGACGCGAAGTTGGCCGGTGCAGATAATGCGGACGAGAGCTTCCGAGCTCTGGTTGCAACCGGCGGGTGTAATTGCCCGAGCCTGTTCAAGCGTCGCAAGCGCCGCGGCTATGGCGCGTGTATCCGCATGGGCAGGTGCAAGCGGCGCGAGCAGTACGGCCAGCGCGCTGAACCAGAATCTTATCACGTCAATACATCAGGCACGGCGGATTTCGAGGATTTCCACATCGGCGAACTCGTATGGACCAAGCTGGCTGATGCCAGCGCCAATGTAGCGGGTCCGTATATCTGTTTGCAGCAACCTGCTCTTCGCTGGATGGAGCGGCACCGTCGTGGAAAGAACTGTGTGCGCGGTCAGCCCCTGCTCGGCAAGCATCGCATCAGTGCGATCACGTCCGACAAACGAGTTGTGGGTGATCAGCGCCATTCCGTCGTTTCGCAGATGCGCGCCAAGGCCAGCGAGGAACGGGTCGAGGAGACGCCGTCCGTCCTCGCCGCCCATGCTCCAGTACGGTGAGTGATCGGGATCACTCGGCTCGGTTGCAGCGAAATGCGGCAGGTTCGCGAGCACTATATCGAAGCGAATGTCGCCGAGAGGCGCCCAAAGCGAGCCTTCCAACAGTTCCGTGCGATCCAGCAGACTGAGCCCGCGCAACAGCTCTCGCGTTACCTCGATGGCCGCAGGGTCGATATCAACTCCATACAGAAGCTGCACCCCGAGTTTCCCAAGAGTCGCCAACAGCACACCACTGCCGATGCCCATGTCCAGGCCGCTGCCGCGGCCGAAGCATGCCTGGCGCATGTGCACGGCATGCATCAGCATGCCGGTGTAATCGCTGGGCCGAAAAAGGTCCTTCTCCTGCCAGGCCTGCAGCCCCGCTGCATTCGTCAGAACGGTCTGCATGTCGCTGTGGCCTCCCCGCGTAACCCCGTTCCATTAGCGGTACGGTTGGATGCTGCCCAGCATTTTGTTCAGGAAGGATACGAGCGCGGCGCGACGCGGCGCGGCCGCAGCCTGCGCGCGGCCTTACGCTTGCGTTCTCGCCAGCCGCGCAGGAACGCGGCCAGTTCTGCGGCGTATTGTGCACACCTGTACAGTTCGGTCAGCACGAACAGCACCAGCGCCAACAGGAAGTAACGGTCCACGAAGTTCGCCAGCCAGGGCGGCAGGTTTCGGAAGGCCCAGGGCAGTCCTGAGCGGTAATATTCCTCTGCAAGCGGATGGGCCGTCAGGTCGGCTCCGGCGATGGTGGGATAGGCGCCTGCGCTGCTAAGGAAGGTCGCTCCTCTGTGCACCTGCGCCATGGCCTCCAGCAAGGTGTAGATCACATAAGGCGAAAGATCGTTACGGATCACGACATCCACGGTGCCCGCCAGCATGGGAACATCCGCAGGCGGGATGCCGTCGGCAATGTCGTAGATGCCGCGCGGCAGTACAATGGGCCGGAGGAATGGCAGATGATTCGTGATCGCCTTGGCCTCCGGGACCGGAACCAGCCGCAGACCGGTAAAATTCGCCAAGTCCCGGACCATGGGATTGTCGGGTGCCAGCATGAAGACGCCCGCGTCGTAATGGCCGGCCTTCAGTTCCTTCGCTGCATCCGTCAGTTGCATAAAGGTAAACGAGCTATTCTCCGGCGTGATGTCGTAGAGCTTGAACATGCGGACGGCAGCGTCGCTTGTCGCGCTATTCGCGGGGGGCATGACGATTTTGCGGCCACGCAAATCCGTAAGCTGGGTGCGCCTGCCCAGATCGGCGCTGGCGAAAATGAACAGCGGCTGGAGCTGGATGTGCCCCACGGTCGCGACCGGAGCGTTGCTGTAGCCGCTGATGTCCTGCGCTTCGAAGCCGATATCGATCCCGCTGTCCTGTTTCGACAGGTCGTTCATGATCTCCAGCGAATTGGCGTTTGGGCGCAGTTCCAGATCAATGCCGCGCTGCGCGAACACCGGCTGATACTGCCGAGCGACCTGGTAGAAACTGCCGCCTACGGGCCCAACCTCGATCGTCGCACGGCTGGGAGGCCTGGAGAGCAGCGCCCCCACCAGGATGATGGCAACGGTCAGGAAAAATGCAGCCAACCTGACCCGCATCGACACGGAATGTCCTCCTTCAAGTGCCAAGCGCACCGCTATTCGGAATGAACAGCAGCCGCAGCTTGCTGCTGGGCGGCGTAGCCGTTCTTCGGACTGACTACCAGGGAGACATTTGGCAGCGGCAGGAAGTCGACGACGACCTTGGTGACCTCGAAGCCACCAACTTCCTGTACGCCAATGATCGAATGGATGATCCTGCGCTGGATCGCGGAGAGTGCACCCGGCCGCACCAACCAATCGCGGCGCAGGACGCGCTCCAGATACTCATGGTCGGCGTCGGACATTTCGCGCGCGAGACCAAAGGTCATGCTGGCACCAGGTATGATGCCGATAGACGACTGGATATCGGTGACCTGGTATCCCGCAATGTCCATCAGGCTCCTGAAATCCATCGAGGTGTCGGTCCCGCTCCATGCAGCCTGCATGGTCCTGGGACCGAACATGCGCCACGCCCCTGATGCCGTCTCGGTGACCCAATCCATCAGGTATTGCAGGCTGTAGCCTTGATCGCTGGTCGCCAGTGCCGTACGCTGCGCGGCCTGTTCATCGGCAGGTAGTGGCACCTCGCCCAGTTTCACCACCAGACCATTCGCGCCGATGATCTCGTCGCTCTGAGCCTGCGCGAGGATCCGCTCCACGGCCGCTGCCACTTCGGATGCCTGCGCGCTGCGATCACGGTTGGCGTACAGCCACAACGAACCGGAGAAATCATAGGCACCGGTCTGTATTGCCGCGGGAGTCGGCGCCGTCCCATCCAGAGCGAGGCCAACGAGTTCGCCGTTCGCCTCATTCAGCTCCCTCTGCGAGAGCACGCCGACTGTACCGACCGGTGCATCCAGGAGGGCGCGCATGGCCTGTGCGCGCGGCAATTCCCTGACTCGATCGGTCCGCGTGGTGATGCATCGCAATGTCCGCTGCTGGGCGGAGAAGATCAGCTTGATTGGCACTTCATTGCGGCAACCTGCCTGCAGCACCAGCGAATCCAGCGTCGCGCGGCTGCCTTCGTCGCGCAGCGGCAACTGGAACCGGATGTCTTGCGCCGGCAAATTGGGATCGATGTCCGACCAGCGGACGGAGGTGTTGCGGACGAATTCGTCGCGATAGGGGACTTCACGGGCAATGGCGAGGTAGATCTGCCGGGTGGTCAGGCCGGTCAGCGGGCTGCCACTGCGAACCGCGAGGATCAGCGGGTCCCGCGCCATTTCAACGACAGCCACATCGTCCGCACCGTTCTTCGCGCACTCCGCGGCAAGTGAAGAAGTCATGCGATGCGTGGCCATCGCGATTTGCGGGCTGGTATCGGTCGTATTCCGGCAGAAGGTGCGCAAGACCTGCAGGGACGCGGCGGAACTGACCGCAAGCTGGCCGGTGAGCCCGGCGTTCTCCGCCATGGCGTCGAGCAGGCTGTCGAAGGTGGCGCGCCCGCTGTCCGACACCATGACCCGCAGCAATGGCCTGTCCTGCGCGACGGCGAGGGGAACCCAGAAAAGTGCGATGACCAGCGGCAACGCGATCCGCCGCAGGAACTGCCTGCTCACAATTACTCCAACCCGTTGGTTCCACCGATCATTATAGAAAGAACATTGGAACGTCACGGAAATCCAGCGTCGAGCCGGGGCGAAGGAATGCCAGCCCGGCACAATGTGCCGCGTTGTTAACGGCAGGGTAAGCGCGACGAGTCACTCTGCGCGCAACGGCAAAAGGCCGGGCGGCCGGAAAACGCGCCAGGCCATGCAACGCGCGCTCGCGCGCGGGCGCAGAGGTGATAGTCATGAAAGCCCTCGTGGAAGGGCTGCGGGCTTTGGGCGCCGCTCGGCTCGTCGCGATGGGCGCCGTCGCTCTTGGCATGTTTGGCATGCTGGCGCTGATGGTGCTGCGGGGCGGCACCGAGCCGATGGCGCTGCTCTACGGCGACCTTGACCTGCGTGATTCGTCCCAGGTCGTGGACCAGCTTGCCCGGCGGCACATCCAATACAGCATCGCTGCCAACGGCAGCCGCATCCTGGTGCCAAGCGACCAGGTCGCCGAGGCACGGCTGGCCCTGGCCCGAGAAGGCCTGCCTGCCGGCGGCTCCATCGGCTATGAGATCTTCGATCGTTCCGACGGCCTGGCCGCCACCGAATTTCAGCAGAAGATCAACGAGACCCGCGCGCTGGAAGGTGAGATCGCGCGCACGATTCGTGCCATGCAGGGCATCCGCGCCGTGCGTGTTCATCTCGTGCTGCCGCGGCGTGAGCCGTTCGCGCGTGATCGCCAGGACGCGCAGGCAAGCGTCATGCTTACCATGGCAGGGGTTGGGCGGCTGGATCGGGAAGGCATCCAGGCGATTCTCAACCTGGTCGCCGCCGCGGTGCCGGGCCTGCGGCCGCAGAATATCGCTGTCGTGGATTCACGTGGCGGCCTGCTCGCGCGTGCCGGTGAGCCAGTGGGAGCGGTGACCGAGGCGCTTTCCACCGAGGAGCTGCGGCGCGGCACCGAACTGCGTCTGTCGCGTGCGGTCGAGGAGATGCTGGAGCGCACATTGGGCACCGGCCATGTCCGTGCCGAGGCAGCGGTGCGTATGAGCTTCGATCGTGTGAACCAGACCGAGGAACGCTACGACCCTGATGGGCAGGTCACCCGGAGTACGCAGGCAGTCACCAGTAACTCGAAGAACACCGAACCAAGTAGTGCCGTTACTGTGCAGAACAACCTGCCTAATGCCGATGCAGGCCGCGAAGCCGCTGGCTCGCAGGAGGCGCGTCAGGAAGAGACGACCAATTACGAGATCAGCAGGACAGTCCGTACGCTGATCCACGAGCAGCCCCAAATAGATCGCATCAGTCTGGCGGTGATGGTCGACGGGACCGACCGTGTCGGACCTGACGGCAAGCACGCCTGGCAACCGCGTGCGGCTGAGGAGCTTGATCGGATCAGCGGTCTGGTGAAGAGCGCCATCGGTTATGACGAAAAGCGCGGCGACCACGTCGAAGTGGTGAGCATGCGGTTCGCGTCAGAGGATGCGGCGCCTGTCGCGGATGACACGGGCCTGTTTGGCCTGAACCTGCAGAAGGCTGATCTGCTGCACCTCGCACAAACTGCCCTGTTCGGCGTGATTGGCGTTCTTACACTGCTGGTTGTTCTGCGGCCGATGGTCTTGCGCATTACCTCGGTGGCACCTGCTGCGCTTACGGGCGGCGGCACGACAATGGCCTCGCTCATTGGCTCGGCAGGTGCCGCACTGCCCACACCGTCAACGCAGGTCATCGCGGCAAGCCCGCCACCACCAATGCTCGAAGATGAGAGCATGGTGAACATCGCGCAGATCGAGGGACAGATGCGCGCTTCGTCGCTGCGCCGCATTGGAGAATTGGTCGAGAAGCACCCGGAAGAAACTCTGTCTATCGTTCGAGGTTGGATGGTGCAGGAGAACGGTTGAGGTGCTGAAGTCGGAAGATTACCGTGCGATCAGCGGTGCGCAGAAGGCTGCGATCCTGATGCTCGCATTGGGTGAGGAGCAGTGCACGCGGCTGTTCTCCATGATGCATGAAGACGAGATCAAGGACATCTCGTCGGCCATGTCGCAACTGGGCGCGGTGCGATCTGAGGTTGTGGAACGCCTGTGTCTCGATTTTGTCGATCACATGGGTGCGGCTGGGAATCTCGTTGGCAGCTACGAAAGCACTGAGCGGCTGTTGCAGAAGACTTTACCGCGCGAGCGCGCGTCCCAAATCATGGAGGAAATCCGTGGTCCGGCCGGGCGCACGATGTGGGACAAGCTGGGCAATGTACATGAGGGGGTGCTGGCGAATTACCTGAAGAACGAATATCCGCAGACCGTTGCCGTCGTGCTCTCCAAAGTACGCGCGGACCATGCTGCGCGGGTTCTGACACTGCTACCGGATTCCTTCGCGATGGAAGTGGTTATGCGCATGTTGCGCATGGAAAGCGTGCAAAAGGACGTTCTGGACGGGGTCGAGCGGACGCTGCGCATGGAATTCATGTCCAACCTCGCGCGCAGCACGCGGCGCGATGCGCACGAGATGATGGCCGACATCTTCAACAATCTTGATCGTCAATCCGAAACCAGATTCATCGCGGCGTTGGAGGAGCGGAATCGCGAATCGGCGGAGCGTATCAAGGCGCTGATGTTCACCTTCGATGATCTGGTCCGGCTGACACCGCAGGCAGTGCAGGTGCTGTTGCGCGCGATCGAGAAGGATAAGCTGCCGATTGCGCTGAAGGGCGCATCGGAAAAGCTGCGCGAAATGTTCTTCAAGAACATGTCGGAACGTGCGGGCAAGATCTTGAAGGATGACATGGAGGCACTCGGGCCAGTGCGGCTGCGCGACGTAGATGAGGCGCAGGCCGGTATCGTCGCGCTGGCGAAGGAGCTGGCGAGTCAGGGTGCTATCGAGATCGCCGAGAGCAAGGACGAGGAGATGGTCTATTAGATGGACGGCTTTGCTCATAATGCGAAGATGGGCGGACTGTTCGCCGAGGATTTCGACGTGGCGGATGTTGCACCCGAGCCCGAGGTGATCGAGCCGGTATTCTCGGTGGCCGAAGTGACCGCTGCGCGAGAGGCTGCCTGGCGCGAGGGATACGCCGCGGGCCTGGAAGAGGGTGCCAAGGCCGATGGCGTTACGACCCGGCAGGCGCTGACCGCGATTGCCGAACAGCTCACGGCGGAGCGTGAACTGGCTGCAACGCAGGCGGACATTTCGGCCCAGGCTACCGCGCAACTGCTGCTGGACAGCCTGGCGGCGACATTCCCAACCCTTTGCGCGCGGTACGGTGATGCAGAAGTGCAAGCCCTCATTCGCACCGTCCTTCCTGCCCTGACGCAGGAGTCGGCGATCACGGTGCGCGCGCATCCACGTACCGCCGCAGCCGTTGCGCAGGAAATCGGGCGGCTCGATTCGGACCTTGCGGCCCGTGTGCAGACCGTTGAATGCGAAGGCATTCAACCAGGTGATGTGAGAGTCACCTGGCACAACGGCACGGCCAGGCGCGATGCCGCAGCGCTGTGGAAACAAGTAGCCGCTGTGCTCGTCCCCGAAGGACTGCTGCGGAGCGACATGACAATCAGGGAGACGGCCGATGCCGGGTGACATGGAGCTGACCGAACTGACGGAGACCGCTGGGTCCAATGTTGATGCCAGCGGGCCCCGCGGCGCGCGTGAATTGGAGGCGGTGTACGACATTCCTGTCACTGTCAGCGCGGTTCTTGGCAAGGCCACGATGCAGGTCAGTCAGTTGCTGAAACTGGGTCGCGGCGCCGTCGTGGAACTCGACCGCAAGCTGGGTGAGGCGATCGATATCTATGTGAACAACCGCCTCGTCGCGCGCGGCGAAGTGGTGATGGTGGACGACAGCAGGCTCGGCGTGACGATGACCGAAATCGTCAAGACGGACCGGGCGAGTTAGGCGCGATGCGCGTCCTGATCATTGGTTCGCTTGCGGGGGAGCTTGGCCAGGCGGCGCGCATGGCGATTGCCCGCGGCGCAAAGCTCGATCAGGCAGACGATGCGGATACCGCGCTCGCACGGCTGCGCGCCGATGCACGTGTCGATCTGGTGTTGTGCGACGTCGTGCACGGCGTGGGTGCGGTAGTGTGCGCCCTTTCGGCCGAACGGATGGCAGTCCCTGTGGTCGCCTGTGGCACGGGTGATGATGCGGAGGCCGCGGCCCGCGCCATTCGCGAGGGTGCCCGGGAATTCCTGCCGCTTCCACCCGATCCTGACCTGATCGCCGCCATCCTGGAAGCCGCGGCCGGCGAAAGCCATGCCATGGTGGTGCGCGACCCTGCGATGCAGGCGACAGTGCGCCGGGCTGAACAAGTGGCGGCATCGGAGGCGTCGGTGCTCATTAGCGGCGAGTCCGGTACTGGCAAGGAAGTGCTCGCGCGTCACATCCACCGCCGTTCGCGTCGCGCTGCCGGTGCATTCGTCGCGCTGAACTGTGCGGCGATCCCCGACAACCTGCTGGAGTCAGAGCTATTCGGGCACGAGAAAGGAGCCTTTTCCGGCGCGATCGCGCGTCGGGTCGGCAAGTTCGAGGCAGCCGACGGCGGGACGCTTCTGCTGGACGAGATCAGCGAGATGGATGTCCGCCTGCAAGCCAAGCTGTTGCGCGCCCTGCAGGAGAAGGAAATCGATCGGCTTGGCGGAGCGGCGCCGGTGCGTGTGAATGTTCGCATTCTCGCCATCACCAACCGTGACCTTCCAGCCGAGGTGCAGCGGGGTAGTTTTCGCGAGGATCTGTATTTTCGTTTGAATGTCGTGTCGCTGCGCATTCCCCCCCTGCGTGAGCGACCTGGCGACATTGCGGCCTTGGCGGAACACTTTGTAAGGCGGTACGCCGATGTGAATGGTTTGCCGTTCCGGCCGCTCTCACGTGAAGCGTCGCTGCGACTCACGTCGCACACCTGGCGCGGCAACGTGCGCGAACTGGAGAACGCCATTCACCGGGCTGTGCTGCTCGCGGAAGGGCCGGATATCGGGATTGACGCGATCGAGCTGGGACCTCCAGCCGCAACCACGACCGCAGTCGCCACGACTGGCATTACCTCTCTGGTCGGTCGTCGCATGGAAGAAGTCGAACGCGATCTCATCATAGAAACGCTCGGACATACGTTGGGCAATCGCACTCATGCGGCAACTATCCTCGGCATTTCGATCCGCGCGCTTCGCAACAAGCTGCGCGAGTATGCTGCGCAGGGCATTGCGGTGCCGCCGCCCGTCGCCGGCGTGGCCGCGTGAGCCAGCGGCATTGCAACCATGGCTGAAGTCATTGCTGCCTCAGGAAGCCTTTCCGGCTTAACCTCCCGGCTCCGCCAATTCGCACCGGGCAGCGACGTCGGCCTCGCGTTCGGCGTCGTTGTCCTTCTCTCGGTGCTGATCCTGCCACTGCCCACAATGCTGCTCGACCTGGGTCTCGCACTGTCCATTACAGCCGCGGTCCTGGTGCTGATGGTTGCGCTCTTTCTCAACCGCCCACTGGACTTCTCCAGCTTTCCCACGCTGCTGCTGTTGACGACCTTGCTGCGCCTCTCGCTTAACGTTGCGGTCACGCGCCTCATTCTTTCACACGGGAATGAGGGCCCGCTGGCTGCCGGTCACGTTGTGGCGGCCTTCGGCGGGTTCCTGATGGGCGGCGACGTGGTGATCGGACTGATCATCTTCTCGATCCTGCTGGTGGTGAACTTCATGGTCATCACCAAAGGCTCAGGTCGCATCGCCGAAGTCGCTGCGCGGTTCAGCCTCGATGCAATGCCGGGTAAACAGATGGCGATCGACGCCGACTTGTCCTCCGGAATCATCGACGAGAAGGAAGCGCGCCGGCGTCGGCGTGAACTCGAAGAGGAGAGCAGTTTCTACGGTGCGATGGACGGTGCGGCAAAGTTCGTCCGCGGCGATGCCATCGCGGCGCTGCTCATCACGGTGATCAACATCCTGGGTGGGTTTGCCATTGGTTTGCTGCGTCACGGCATGTCATTCGCGGACGCAGCCGCCGCATTCACCACACTGACTGCCGGCGACGGACTGGTATCGCAGATCCCCGCGCTGCTCGTGTCCACTGCTGCCGGCATCGTGGTGACCAAAGGTGGCATGGAGGGGACCACCGATACCGCATTGATCCGGCAACTCGGCAGCAGCCCGAAGCCGCTCGCCATGGCAGCAGGTGCAGCAAGCGTGCTTGCATTGCTTCCTGGTCTGCCGACATTGCCCTTCCTCGCGCTCGCCGGACTGGCGGGAAGCGGCGCGTGGCTGCGCTACAGGCATCCATCTGACAAGGCGCCGCAGGTGCCCGTTCCCGTGGTCGCCACCGAACAACCGATCAGCGACACGCTGCGAATGGACATGATCCGGCTGGAACTCGGGTATGGGCTACTGGCATTGGCAGGCGGCGATGCTCCGCGGCTGACGGAGCAGATCAAGGGACTGCGCCGTGCGATCGCTGCCGAGATGGGTTTCATTCTCCCGCCGGTGCGCATCCAGGACAATATGCAACTCGGCGCCGACCACTATTCGATTCGCGTGAAAGAGATTGAAGCAGGGACCGGCGAACTGCGTCCCACCATGCTGCTGGCGATGGATCCGAAAGGCGGCACTCCGGAGGTTGCGGGCGAACCCACCCGCGAGCCAGCGTTTGGTCTGCCGGCAATCTGGATTGATCCCGCGCTGAAAGAAGAGGCGATGTTTCGTGGCTGCACAATCGTTGATCCGTCGAGTGTGCTGACCACACACCTGACTGAGGTTGTGCGCGAGAACATGGCGGAGCTGCTCTCGTATGCCGAGACCCAGAAGCTGCTGGACGAGATGCCGCGTGAACAACAGAAGCTGGTCGCGGACCTGATCCCCTCACAGATCACCGTCGGCGGCGTGCAGCGCGTGCTGCAGACTCTGCTCAGCGAACGCGTCTCGATACGGGACCTGCCCACGATACTTGAGGGTATCCAGGAAGCATGCGGTGGCGCCGCACGTGCCATTCCCGCCATCGTCGCGCATGTACGAGCGAGGTTGGCGCGTCAGATCAGTGACAGCCACACCGGGCCGGCCGGCTACATTCCACTCGTCACGCTCTCGGCTGAATGGGAGGCCGAGTTCGCTGACGCGCTGGTAGGCCCGCCGGAGGACCGGCAATTGGCGATGGCCCCCAGCAAGCTGCAGGAGTTCATGCACAAGCTGCGGGCGGCCTTCGACGCTGCTGCGAATTCCGGCGAGGCCTCTGTGCTGCTGACGTCGGGTGGCGTCCGTAGCCATGTCCGCGCCATCGTCGAGCGCACGCGGCCGGCAACGCCCGTTCTTGCGCAGGCGGAAATCCATCCGCGGGCACGTATCCGCACGGTGGGGACGATATGACGTCGCCTGTGCCATGCGCCTGAAACTCTACCGTGCGCCGGCGATGGCACAGGCAATGGCGCGGGTTCGTGCCGAACTGGGCGAAGACGCCTTGATCCTGGCGACGCGCCGCGTCGGGGATGGCGTGGAGGTGACCGCTGCACTGGAACCGGAAGAGACGCCTTCCACCCCGCTGCCGCATTCGGACCGCCTCGCAGCATTGGAGTTTCACGCAGTCCCCGCATCCCTGCGGTCAGTACTGCAACATGACGAATTCGAGACGGCGCTGGCGAAGGCGCTTCAGTTCGCGACGTTGCCTGTGGGGGAGCGACCGCTGCTGTTCGTCGGGCCTCCGGGTGCCGGCAAGACCCTGACGGCGGCACGACTGGCGACCCGCCTGGTGATGGCTGGGACGATGCCGATGGTCATCACGGCAGATGGACAACGGGCTGGCGCCACCGAACAGCTCGCCGCCTTTACCAAGCTTCTCGGAATCAACCTCGTCGTCGCCTGCCATCCTGTTACCCTTGGCCGCGCGTTGAGGCAGCGCCTCTACTCTGCGCCCGCGCTGATCGATTCACCGGGGAGTGACCCGTTCGATCCGGCGCAGATGGAAGAGTTGGCAGCGCTGTCCACCACGGTCGATGCCGCCATGGTGCTGGTTCTGCCTGCCGGCCTGCAGCCCGAGGAGGCAGCCGATATCGCGCAGGCCTATGCCGCCGCTGGCGCGCGTCTCATGGTGGCCACCCGCCTGGACCTGTCACGCCGTCTCGGTGGGATCCTGGCGGCAGCACATGTGGGGCTCGCGCTGACCGAGGCGGGCATCGGCGCCGGTGCGGCGGACGGATTGCAGCAGATTACGCCAGAGTGGCTCGCCTCTCGCCTTCTCGCAGGGATCGCCAAATGATGGAAGGCCGGATCGTCGCCGTCGCCTCGGGCAAGGGCGGGGTTGGAAAGACCTGGTTCGCCATCACACTCGCCCATGCCTGCGCGCGGCTGAACCGGCGAGTCCTGCTGTTCGATGCAGACCTCGGCCTGGCGAACGTGGACATCCAGCTTGGATTGACCCCGGAACGCGATGTCGGAGGCGTCATCGCGGGCCAAGCCTCGCTGACCGCGGCGGTCGCGCATCACGCGGACGGCGGTTTCGACATCCTGGCCGGACGTTCCGGCTCGGGGGCGCTGTCCTCGCTCGAACCGGTGCTTTTGGAACGGCTGCTTGCCAGCTTGCGACGCGAAGCCGGACGTTATGACCTTGTGCTGCTCGACCTCGGTGCTGGCCTGGACCGGTCTGTCCGGCGGATGTCCGCCTGGGCCGATACGTTGCTGGTGCTTGTGACCGAGGAACCGACGAGTTTGACGGATGCTTACGCGGTGATGAAGCTGCACCGCGCCGACTGCCCGAACGGGGATGCGCGGGTCGTGGTCAATCAGGCGCCGAGCCGGCAGGCAGGAGAGCGGACGTTCGCGACCCTGCGACGCGCCTGCGAAACCTTTCTCGGCTATTCCCCTCCTCTTGCCGGTGTCGTCCGCCGTGACGAACGTGTGCGCGACGCGATTCGCCGCCAGACACTGCTGCTCTCGCGCCACCCGGCCTGTGCGGCCGCGGCAGACGTGGAGGCTTGCGCAAGCGCCCTGTTGACAGAGTAACACTTTGTCGCCGCACGAGCGCGTGGTGTTGCTTTGTCTTCACGCTTCGCCCCCCCACATAGGCGCGCGGAGGGGAACATGCAGTTGGTCCGGAGCAGCGGACAGCGCGATCTCCGCGTCGATTTCTTTCGCGGCCTGGCCCTGTGGTGGATCTACACCGACCACATTCCGGGCGACGTGCTGGGCGACTACAGCCTGCGCAACTTTGCCATGTGCGACGCGACTGAAGTGTTCGTGCTGCTCGCGGGCTTCGGCGCTGGCATTGCCTACGGTTCGGTGATGGATCGGCAGGGCTATTTGTATGCGTCAGCGGATACTCTACGCCGCGCATGGACCCTCTACATCGCGCATATATTCCTGTTCGTCGTGTATACGGCGCAGGTGGCGTACTCTGCCACGGCCCTGGACAGGGTCTTCTACCTGGAAGAAACCCGACTCGACGTGCTGGCCGATGCGCCGTATCGCGCGCTGCTCGAGGCGCTGCTGCTGCGCTTTCAGCCGAACCTGCTGAACATTCTGCCGCTCTACGTGGCGCTGTTGCTGATCTTCGCGCTGGCGTTGCCACTGCTGCGCAAGCCGCGATTGCTGCTGCTAGCTTCGCTCGCCGGCTACGTTGCAGCCCGGATCACGGGGATCAATCTGCAGTCCTGGACGGGCGAGGGCTGGTTCTTCAATCCCTTCGCCTGGCAGTTGCTGTTCATGATCGGTGCGATCCTGGCCTATGCGCCACCACGTATGCCGGCTCTGCGCTGGCCCATTGATGTGCTCGCGGTCCTGGTTCTGGTCGCAGGGCTGATGGTCATCTGGGTGATCGATACGCACCCGCGCATCCTGGATTCCATGCCTGCACCAGTGATTCGTTTCGTCATCACCGAGGACAAGACCGGCCTGCATCCATTCCGTCTGCTCTCCATCCTGTCGCTTGCCTGGCTGACCGCACGTCTGGTGCCACGCGATGCCGCTTGGCTGCGCACCTGGCTGGCATCGCCGCTGGTGCTGCTCGGCCAGAATTCACTTCCGGTATTTTGTGCCGGCATATTCTTCGGTTTCGTCGCTCGCCTCGGCCTTGAATCTGACGACCATGCTGTGATGCAGATTGCCGTGAATCTGTTTGGCGGCCTGGCGATGCTGGCGGTGGCGGCGCTGGCTGCCTGGTACCGAGGGAAGGGGCGCGCGCCAGGACTCCAAGCGCGCGGCAGCTTGCAGGCGCTCGCACGGACTGATACCGGATAGTTCCGCATGCGTCCTCTCAGTCTCGCTGCCCTCTCGTTGACCCTGCTCGCGCTCCCGCTGTCGGTGCAGGCCGGCAGCGAAATGGGTCCTGCGTGTGGGGCGCCCGACGAATTCATCACAACCGACGAACCTCTGTCGCAAGTTGCGACGGCAATCGCGGCGGGTGGCCCGATCAATGTGCTGGCTGTCGGTTCGGCCACCACCGTTGGTCTGGTCACCGTCACAGGATTGCAGACCAGTACCACCCAAAGCGCCTCGTTCCCGTGGCACATGGTGCATGCGCTGCAGCAGGCGCTGCCCAAGATCGAGTTCCACCTCACTGTGCGTGGCGGTCGTGGCATGACCGCGGAAGACATGCTGCCGCTGCTGGAAGCGGAGTTGAAGCATCAGCGCTATCCGCTGGTGCTGTGGCAGACCGGAACGGTGGAGGCGGTGCGTGGTCTACGCCCGGATGGGATGCTGGAGATCGTGCACAACGGAGCTGAGAGAGTTCGCGATTCAGGTGGCGATCTTGTGCTGATCGACCCACAGTTCAGTCGCTTCCTGCGCGCCAACACCGATCTGGATCCGTACGAGAACGTGCTGCAGCAGGTGGCGACGATGCCCGGCGTGGTCCTGTTTCACCGCTTTGAACTGATGCGCACCTGGGCGAGTGACGGGCGGATCGATCTGGAGCGAACGCAAAAGGAGGGTCGGGACAAGGCGCTGGAGGAGTTGAATATCTGTCTTGGCCAGGCGCTCGCCCGGTTCGTCCTGAGCGGCGTGGACGCAGCGAGGAAGTAGCACTCTAACGGGCACTGCGTACCTCCACACCGCCCCAGTCCTCCAGCACCTGGATGAGTGCCGTGATGTCCGCGTTGCCCAGCCCCTGTTTCACGCCGAAGCGCCACAACTGGCCCACCGTCTCGTGCACCCACATCGGCACCCCAAGGGCCTCGGCTTCCTGCAATCCGAGCACGATGTCCTTCACCATGGTCGAGACCTTCGCCCCGTAGTCGAACGTGCCCGGCAGGACCGCCTTCGGCACCTTGTCGAGCGTGGCGCTGTTCCGGCCGGTGGAGACGTTGATCACGTTCACCATCAGGTCCGGGTCGAGCCCACCCTTGGCACCGAGAACCAGTGCCTCGAACGCGGTTGCCATATTGGCGGCGCTGATCAGGTTGTTCACCAGCTTCATCAACTGTGCCTGGCCTGGGCGGTCGCCAACCTCGAACACGTTCTTGCCGATACGCGCCAGCAGCGGCCTGATCTCCTGCAGTGCCGATGAAGGTCCCGCTGCGATCACTGACAGGGTGCCTGCGCGAGCGCCCTTCGGCCCGCCGCTGATCGGGGAGTCGACGAGCGTGATATCGCGTTCGGCAAGACGCTGGGCGATGCGGGCCATCGTGGTGCTGCCGATGGTGGACATCTCTATATAGATACGCAGCGATGGCGAACCCGCGATCTCGGCCGCCACCTGCTCGCTGACCGCGCCGCTTGGCAGGCAAGCGAACACGATCGGTGCCGCCGCGGCTACCTCGGCGGCCGATGGTTGATCCACGGCGCCGCGCAGCACGAATGGTGCGACCGCCACCGGATTTGGATCGAACACGTGCAGCCGCACATCCGTGCCTTCCAGCCGTTCGGCGATTGCCGCGCCCATCTGGCCGAGACCAAGAAATCCGACATCCATGTCCCACCTCCGCCGGGATGATGACACACGCCGCGGCGCGGCGCATTCTGGCCCGGTTCTGATGAGTGGAGGGAACGTGTATGGCTGGAATGCTTGACGGCAAGGTTGCCGTGGTCACCGGCGCGGGGCGCGGCATCGGGCGCGCGACCGCGATCTGCCTGGCAGCGAATGGCGCGAAGGTCGTCGTGAACGATGTCGGCGCCGCGGTGACCGGCGAGGGCCATGATGTCGGCCCGGCGCAGCAGGTGGTCGCCGAGATCACTCAGGCGAACGGCCAGGGGCGCGCCGTCGCGAACACCGACAGCGTCGCCGAGTGGGAGAACGCGCAGAAGATCGTGCAGACGGCGATCGACAATTTCGGTCGCATCGACATGGTGGTGAACAACGCGGGCATCTTGCGCGACCGCATGTTTCACTACATGTCACCCGAGGAATGGGACGCGGTGATCAAGGTGCACCTGTACGGTGCGTTCTATGTCAGCCGCGCCGCGGTGCCGTATTTCCGCAAGCAGGAAAGCGGGTGCTTCGTGCACATCACGTCCACCTCGGGTCTTATCGGCTCTGTCGGACAGACGAATTACGGCGCGGCGAAGCTGGGTATTGCGGGCCTCTCGCGCAACATTGCGATGGACATGCAGCGCTACAAGATTCGCTCCAACTGCATCGGCCCGCACGCGTTCAGCCGCATGATCGAGACCGTGCCCGGGCAGAGCGAGGAGCAGTTGAAAGCGCGCGCCGAAAGAACGCGGCCCGATCATATCGCGCAGTTGATCGCGTTTCTGGGCACGGATGCAGCGGAAGGCGTTTCCGGGCAGATCTTCGGTGTGCGCGGGAACGAGGTGTATCTGTACAACCAGCCGCGCCCGATCCGTATCGTGGCCCGCACCGATGGCTGGACGCCGGAGAAGCTCGCTGAACATTGGCTGCCGGCGGTGAAGAACAGCTTCACGCCGCTCGAGCGCACCCGCGACGTCTATCCCTGGGATCCCGTTTAGTTGTGACCCACGGCTGTCCGGTTAAATCGTTTGACAGGCAGTGGCAGTTTTTCAACGTCATGGCGGGGCCATGTCCTCGGGCTTGACCCGAGGATTGGCCCCGGCATGACGAAATAAAACTGGCCTCCACCGTGCAGCCTATCTCCCTACAAAACTCGGTTTCCGCTTCTCGCGGAATGCCGCCACGCCTTCCTTGTGATCCTCGGTCTGATCGAGCTGCGGCTGCACGAAGGCTTCGTAGTCCAGAAAGTCCTCGTAACTGGGCCCGCTCGCCATGTGGAACAGCTTCTTCGCCAGCCCGAAAGCGAAAGTGGGCCCGGTGGCCAAGTCTCTAGCCAGCTCCTCGGTCTTCGTCATCAGCTCGCCATCCGGCACGATGTAATTCACCAAGCCCAGTGACAGCGCTTCGGCGGCTTCCACAAACCGTGCGGTGAACACCAGCTCCTTGGCACGTGCAAGCCCGACGCGGCGCGTCAGGAACCAGATCGCGCCACCATCAGGTGCCAGGCCAATACGGCGGAATACCTGCGAGAACCGTGCGGTTTCAGATGCAACTATGAGGTCGCAGGCCAGTGCAATGCTCCAACCGATACCGACCGTCGGCCCGCGCACTGCGGCAATGATCGGCTTTTCAGTGGCGTGCAGTGTACGCAGGAAGGCGTGGCTGCCGCCCTGCATCTTTTCCCGTTCGGCGCGCAGCCCGCCGCGCTGCATGCGGCCCACATCGGCACCTGTGCAGAACGCGCGGCCCTCGCCGGTGACGATGATCGCGCGCACGTTCTCGTCGAAGCGAAGCTGCTGCGTGTAGTCGCGCAACTGCGCGCGCATCTCGTAGGTCAGCGCATTCAGCTTCTCCGGCCGGTTGAGCACGATCTTAGCCACCGGCCCTTCGATGATCAGATCGACCGACATCGCCTGCGTCCTCCGCCTGTTCGTGGCATCCAAGCGTGTTGACGCCATGCGGGCAAGGCGCCACCGTCACATCATCAGGGAGGAACTGGCATGGCGCGTCCGTTCGAAGGCATCCGGATCATCGACATCACCCATGTTCTGGCCGGGCCATTCGCCGCCTATCAACTCGGCCTGATGGGCGCCGATGTGATCAAGGTGGAACATCCGGATGATCCCGATCAAAGCCGTGACTCAGGTAGCGACAACGATCTGAATCATGCGGGCATGGGCACCGGCTTCCTGACGCAAGGGTCCAACAAACGGGCCATCACTCTGAACCTGAAGACCGAGCAGGGACGTGAGATCCTGAAGAAGCTGGTCGCTACCGCCGATGTGCTGGTGGAGAACTATCGGCCTGGCGCATTCGAAGCGCTCGGTCTGGGCTATGAGGAGATGCGCAAGATCAATCCCAAGCTGATCTATGCATCCTTCTCTGCTTTCGGTCAGGGTGGGCCCCGGCGCGAGCAGACCGCGTATGACCACGTCATCCAGTCCACCTCGGGCATCATGGCAATGACAGGCACGCCCCAGGTGAACCCGGTCAAGATCGGCGCGCCCGCGATCGACTACTCTACCGGCACGATGGGCGCCTTCGCGCTTTCGGCCGCGCTGTTCCAGCGCGAGCGCACCGGCCAAGGCCAGCGCATCGATATGGCTATGCTGGATGTCGCGATCATCCTCATGGCCTCTCACGTCACCGGTTACATGCGTAACGGCCATCATCCAAAGCCGTCCGGCAACCGCATGCCGCATGCGACCAGCATGGCGTACCAGACAAAGGACGGGATCGTGATGTTGGGCGCGTCCAACCTGAGGCAGCAGAAGCGGTTATGGACGGTGCTGGAACATCCAGAGATGATCAAGCGCACCAACGACGAACGTCATGCCGATCGTGATCGCGAGGAGAAGCTGCTGGCGGAGATTATGCTGACGCGCAGCGCAGCGGAGTGGGAAGCATGGCTGCAGGAACGCCACGTACCGGCCTCGCGTGTGCGTACCATGGGCGAGGCGCTCGCCGATCCGCAGATTGCCTCGCGCGGCGTGTTGCATCGGCATGAGAGCGTGCCGGGCATCAACGGTCCGTTTACTGTTCCGGTCGCAGCGTTCACGTTCGCGCATGACGGACCGCGTGTCGATCGGCCGCCTCCGAGACTTGGGCAGCACACGGATGAAGTGCTGGGTGAGCTTGGCTATAGCGGCGGGGATATCGCAAGCTTCCGTGCCGCGGGGGTGGTTTAAGGGGAGGCACGAATGGAACTCGGTCGGCTCGGCGTATGGTATTCCACTGACAAGCTGGGTGGCCCCCAGCAGATCAAACAATTCGTGCAGACTGTCGAACGCCTCGGCTATGACACGTTGTGGTATCCCGAATCCCGTGGCTACGAATCGCTGTCAGTCGGCGGGTTCATGCTACACAACACGACGAAGCTGAAACTTGGCAGCTCGATCGCATCGATCTACGCGCGCGATGCGTTTACCTCGCGGCGCGGACTGCTTTCGCTGCAGTCCCTTTATGGTGACCGGTTCATCCTTGGTCTCGGCGTCAGCCATGTGCCGATGGTGGAAGGCATACGCGGCCATAAGTACGAAAAGCCGGTGCCAGCCATGCGCGCGTATCTCGAGGGCATCACCAAGGGCGAGCCGGGCTCGGAGAACTGGCCGATTGCTATCGCCGCACTGGGGCCGCTGATGCTGAAGCTGGCCGCGACTCATACCCGTGGCGCGCTCCCCTACAACACCACTCCGCAACACACTGCCGAAGCCGCACGTATCCTGGGGCCGAACAAATGGCTGGTGGCGGAACAGAAGGTTACGCTGGAAACCGACGCGGCGAAGGCGCGTGCGTTGGGACGCAAGGAGCTGTCGCGCTACATGGTGCTGGATAACTACCGCAACAACTGGTTGCGCATCGGCTTCACGGAGGCCGATCTGGCGAATGGCGGATCTGATCGATTCATCGACGCGATGGTGTTGTGGGGTGGCAAGGCGAAGGTCCAGGAAGGCCTGCGTGCGCATTTCGCCGCCGGCGCGACGCAGGTCTGCATCCAGCCGGTGCACGATGACAGCGACACCGCCACGCGCGATCGCATCCTGACGGAGCTTGCCGACACCTGATGGGCGGGTCGAGCCCACCCATGACGGTTGAAGACCGGGCTGGCGCCCGGGACCACGCCTGATCGGAGCAACCCATGCTGGCCATCCCGAAAGCCGGACCCATCTCGCGAACCACGATGGCCTATGTGCTGGCAGGAGGGCGCGGCAGCCGACTGATGGAGTTGACCGATCGGCGCGCCAAACCCGCGGTGTTCTTCGGCTGCAAGTCGCGCATCATCGATTTCGCGTTGTCGAATGCGCTGAATTCCGGCATCCGCCGTATTGGTGTGGCGACGCAGTACAAGGCACACAGCCTGATCCGGCACCTGCAACGTGGCTGGAATTTCTTCCGTGTCGAACGCAACGAGAGCTTCGACATCCTGCCCGCATCACAACGCGTGTCGGAAACCGAATGGTATGCCGGAACGGCCGATGCGGTTTACCAGAACATCGACATCATCGAGAGCTACGGCCCGGACCACATCATCGTTCTGGCCGGCGACCATGTCTACAAGATGGACTACGAGCCGATGCTGCAAATGCATCACGAGCGTCAGGCCGACGTGACGGTGGGCTGCATCGAGGTGCCACGCGAAGAGGCGTCCGCGTTCGGTGTCATGGCCGTGGATACGGAGGACCGGATCACCTCGTTCCTGGAGAAACCGAAGGATCCGCCTGGCATGCCGGACAAGCCAGACAAGGCACTGGCCAGCATGGGCATTTACGTGTTCGCCACAAGCTTCCTGTTCGACCAGCTTCGACGCGACGCCGCGGATCCGAATTCCAGTCGCGATTTTGGCAAGGATCTGATCCCGTATCTGGTGAAGCACGGGAAGGCGCTGGTGCACCGCTTCACCGAGTCCTGTGTCCGCTCCGGTTTCGAAGCCGAGGCATACTGGCGTGATGTCGGCACGCTCGACGCCTTCTGGCAGGCCAACATCGATCTGACCCACGTGACGCCGGCGCTCGATCTTTACGATCGCGAGTGGCCGATATGGACCTATGGCGAAGTCACCCCGCCGGCGAAGTTCGTGCACGACCAGGAAGGCAGGCG
Source organism: uncultured Acetobacteraceae bacterium (assembly GCA_964427005.1). GTDB lineage: Bacteria > Pseudomonadota > Alphaproteobacteria > Acetobacterales > Acetobacteraceae > JAMXLO01. The sequence goes on along the minus strand of CAYRTL010000008.1, from coordinate 29,723 downwards.
CGGCCAGGCGGTCAGTTCACTCGTCTCGGGCGGCTGCATCATCTCCGGTGCTTCCTTACGGAATTCACTGCTGTTCACCGGCGTGCACGCGCACTCGTTTGCCAGTATCGAGAGCACAGTGGTGATGCCCTATTGCGATATCGGCCGCTCCGCTCGCCTGAGCAACGTCATTGTCGATCGCGGCGTGCGGATTCCGGAAGGCCTGGTGGTCGGTGAGGATCCGCTGGCTGACGCGGAACGGTTCCGCCGCACCGAGCAGGGTGTTTGCCTGATCACGCAGCCGATGCTCGACCGCTTGAGGTGATGGCGCCACTGAACGTTCTCGCTGTCGTCTCGGAGATTTTTCCGCTGATCAAGACAGGTGGCCTCGCCGATGTGGCGGGTGCGCTGCCCGGTGCGCTGGTGGAACACGGCGTCGCCACGCGATCTTTGGTGCCTGGCTATCCGGCGGTGCTGCGTGCGTTGGAAGGTGGTGTGGTCGTATCTCGTCTGAACGACCTGTTCGGCGGTGAGGCGCGCATCGTCGCCGCCAAAGCCGCAGAGCTGGAGCTGTTCGTAATCGACGCGCCGCACCTTTACGCCCGCGATGGTGACCCTTATCGGCAACCTGACGGCAGTGACTGGCCGGACAACGCGTTTCGCTTTGCCGCCCTGTCACGCGTTGCAGCATTGCTCGCGGACGGCCTGGTCGACGGGTATCGACCGGACGTGGTGCACGCGCATGACTGGCAGACTGGGTTGGTACCGGCGTATCTACACTACGCAGGCGCGACCACGCCGACAGTGATGACGATTCACAATCTGGCGTTCCAAGGGCAGTTTCCTGCCTATCTGCTGCATGCTCTTGGCCTGCCCGACAGCGCCTACAGCATCGACGGTGTCGAGTATTACGGCGCCATCGGGTATCTGAAAGCGGGCGTGCAGTTCGCGGACCGGATCACCACAGTATCGCCGACATATGCGGCGGAGATTCGAACACCATCAGGCGGCATGGGCATGGACGGGCTGCTGCGTACCCGCGCCCGCGTGCTATCGGGCATTCTCAACGGCATCGATACGGCTATCTGGGACCCGTCACACGATCCACATCTCGCGGCGCAGTTCGATTGCGATCGGATCGCCGAGAGAGCGGTGAACAAGAAGATGCTGCAGACAATGCTTGGTTTGCAGCCGGATCCGTCCAGGTTGTTGTTTGGCGTGATCAGCCGGCTATCGGAGCAAAAGGGGATCGACCTTGTGCTCGCGACATTACCGGTGCTGCTCGAAAGCGGCACGCAGCTGGTGCTGATCGGCAGTGGCAATCCTCCGCTCGAGGCGGGGCTGCGTGCCGCGGCGGCACGGTCCGGCAACAACATTGCCGTGCAGTTCGGCTATGACGAACGCCTTGCGCACCTGATCCAGGGCGGCTGTGATGCGCTGCTGGTGCCATCGCGTTTCGAGCCATGCGGACTGACGCAACTCTGCGCCATGCGCTACGGCGCGCTGCCCGTGGTCGCACATGTCGGTGGCCTGTGCGATACGGTCATCGATGCGAACGAGATGGCGATGGCGTCGGGTGTGGGCACCGGCTTTCACTTTTCGCCGGTCACTGCGGACATGCTGGCTGCGGCGATCCTGCGGGCGCTATCGGTTTGGCGGCAGCCGGATGTTTGGCGGCGGCTGCAGCGGAATGCGATGCAGACCGACGTGAGCTGGCACAGGCCCGCAGGCCAATACGCGGGATTGTACCGGGAATTGACCGAGGGTAGCTATAATGGAACTTAGCGCAGCAGTATCCGAACAGCGCGAACTGGCGGAGTCGCTGTTCGATCAACTTCGCCGCGACGGTCTCGATGAACCAGGTGTATCACGCGACCCATATGGCGCAGGCGAACAGCGTGCCCATGCAACGGTGACAGCGGTCGCACAGCGGCTTGGACTGCACATCGAACACGACGCGGCGGCCAATCTCTACATGACCCTGCCCGGCCGCGATCCACAGGCAAAGCGAATCATCGTCGGCTCACATCTCGATTCAGTCCCGCATGGCGGCAACTTCGATGGAGCAGCGGGCGTGGTCGCCGGCCTGGTCGCGGCCGCCGCGCTGCAACGCGCCGGCGTCAGGCTGGACTGCGATCTCACCGTGATGGGCATTCGCGCCGAAGAGAGTATCTGGTTCCAGGTGTCCTATATCGGCAGCCGTGGTGCACTCGGCACCCTGCCGGATGGCGCGCTGGACGTGCGACGCATCGATACCGGTCGGACGCTCGCCGAGCACATCGCCGAATGCGGGGGCGATCCAGACGCGCTGCGTGCGCGAGATCGTTTCCTCGATCCCGCGAAACTGCGCGCCTATGTCGAATTGCATATCGAGCAGGCACCGAGTCTGGTCGAGGCCGGGCGGCCAGTGGCGATCTGCACCGGCATTCCTGGCAATTTCCGCTATCCCAACGCGTCCATCGAGGGCAGCCATGATCATGTCGGCCTACCGCGCCGCTTCCGGCGCGACGCCGCCATGGCCGGGGCGGAATTCGCCATGGAACTGGACCGCGTGTGGGAGGAGTACGAAGCGAAGGGCATCCCGATGGCTTGCACCATCGGCCGGTTCCATACCGATCCTGCCGCGCATGGCCTCACCATCGTGCCCGGCGCCTTCCATTTCAGCCTCGATGTGCGCGCCTATGATGAAGCGGTATTGGCGGAACTCGATCGCAAGGTCGATGCGATCATCGCCGGCATCGAACAGCGCCGAGGCGTGCGCTTCCATCGCGGACCGAAAGCGCGCGCCGCGGTGGGGCCAGTGGATCAGACGATCAGGTCAGCCTTGAAGAAGGGGGCCGACGAGTTGGGCATTCCTGTGCTGGATTTGGGTAGTCCGGCCTCGCACGACGCGGCCGCGTTCGCCGAAGTTGGCGTGCCGATGGGCATGATTTTCGTCCGCAACGAAAATGGCAGCCACAATCCGCGTGAGGCAATGACGATCGACGATTTCATGGCAGGTGCGTCGCTGCTTACCTGGTATCTGCGACAAGCCGCTGCACCGCATTGAGAAGTGCGAGCGTACCCGCGTCGGCCTCGCCGGTGATCGCTTCCGGCCGCCAACGGCGCTGAAAGGCACGCAGCACGACCGGCAGCGGCAGATCCACACGATAGCCTATGTCAGTGAGTGCAGCCTGAACATGCACCCCCTCGTCATGGTGCGGCTTGGCCCCGCCATCTGACGATGAAGGCCATAGCCCGACACCGTTCTCCGCCAGCCCCCGCCAATCGAAGCGTTCGCCAGGGTCTTCCTTGCGATCAGGCGCGACGTCGCTATGCGCGACGACGTTGCGCGCCGGGATGGGATGCCGCGACAGGATGGCAAGGCACAGATCGCATACAGCGGCCATCTGTAAGGCCGAAAAGTCGCGGTAGCCCCATTCGTGCCCGGGATTGACGATTTCAATCCCGATTGAGCGTGCATTCAACTCAGTGTGGCCGCGCCAATAGGAGATGCCGGCATGCCAGGCACGCCGCTCCTCCGGAACCAACCGCAGCACCGCGCCGTCCTCATCCACCAGGTAATGCGACGACACGCGCGCAGCTGGATCGCGCAGGCGATCAATCGCCTCCTGGGCGCTGGGCATACCGGTGTAATGAAGGATCAGCACGTCGATCGGGATGCCTGCCGGCCGGTCATCGTGATTGGGGCTTGGCAGCTCGTGGATGCGCAGGCTCACAAACCACGCTCGCGCTTGATGCGGTCCCAGGCGGCATTGATACGGGCCACCTTCTCGTTGGCGCGGGCGATGAACTCGGCGGGCACGCCGCGCGCTGCCAGGCTGTCGGGATGGTTCTCGCGCATCAGCCGCTTCCAGGTGGTGCGGATCTCCTCGGCGGTGGCAGTCCGCGATACGCCCAGGACTACGTATGCGTCCGGCTCGTCCGCGCTGCCGCGTGGTGGAGCGGTGCCGCGCGCCCGGCTCCATGCCGCCTCGTCCAACCCGAAGCCGCGCTGCGTCCGCCGCAGAAAATCCGCTTCGCGACCGTTGATTGGCCCGTCGGCTCGCGCAATGACGAACAGCGCGGTGAGCACGTCCTCCAGCATGCCGCGATTGTCGGCGAACGCGTCGCCTAATTGCCTGGCGTATGCTTCGAAGCCTTCGGCGCTGTCTCGCGCCTGATCGAACAGGCGGCCTATATCGCGCACCGACTCGGGTGCGATGCGGAACTGGCGCTTGAAGGCGTCGATCTCCTCGCGCTTCACCGACCCGTCGCACTTCGCGAGCTTGGCGGACAGCACCACGACGCAGATCGCGAAGAGCTGGTCCCGGCGGCTGAACATCGCGGCGATGCGCGCCGGATTCCAGGCTGTCTGCGCGCCGAACTGCGCGCGCAGGTTGGGTGCCCCGCCACTGTCCGCGGCATGGCCGAGGGCGGCGCCGACGACGGCACCCATCGGGCCGCCAACGGCAAAGCCGGCAACCCCGCCGATGATCTTCCCCCAGTAGCCCATGCCGCGAGCTTACTACGGGAGAGTAAAGTTAAGGTTCCGCACGGAAATCACAAAAACCCGACCTCACCCCGCTATGAATTCAGTAACGAGCGGTCCTGCACCGTGGTGTCCTGACCGATGACAGGGTCGGCGATCGCTGTTTCCAGGCTGGTGGCGCCCTTCCATTCCTCGGGCGGGCGCACGCGGCCGTCGCTGCCGATCTGGTCGATGTCCCAGTAGATCTCCAGGTTGTGGCCATCAGGATCGGTGAATTCGACTGCGAGCTGACAGCCGGCTCGGCGGCGGCCTTCGAAATGTACCGGCACATCGTGCCTGCGCAGATGTTCGCGCGCCCGCAGCACCTCGTCCAGCGTCGAGACCTCGAACGCCATGTGGTGGAACGCGCCATGCGGCGGCTGCCCCTCGGGTAGCTGGAACAACGCCACCCCGTGATGGTCGGCGCTGCAACGCAGGAACACCGCGCCGCCGGGAAGCATATTGCTCTCGTAAACGTCGGAGATCGAGAACCCCATGACCTCGGTGTAGAACTTGGCCGAGCGCTCGAGGTCTTTCACGTAGAGCGCCACATGGCCGATCTTGTTGCAACGGAAGGGCATGCCCTTGGGGCGATGCATCTTGCTGACTGCCTGGACGTCCATGGTTCACCTATCAATTGGAACGGCTTCAGTGGCGGACGCTAGCCTCTCCATCATCGGCGTGGAAGCCGGAGCCTCCACCCGCGAGAGGCAGAGATGGTCGCGCAAGGTCCTGCCCTGGTAGTCGCGACGGAACAACCCTCGGCGCTGCAGCTCGGGCACGACACGATCGATGAAGTCCGTAAATCCGCCGGGGAACCAGGCCGGCAGAACGTTGAAGCCATCGGCCGCGTCCTCGGCGAACCATTCCTCCAATGTGTCGGCGATCCTGGTGGGGGTGCCACAGACCACCCAGTGGCCGCGTGCCGCCGCAGTCAGGTTGTAGAGGTCGCGCAAGGTCATCTTCTCGCGCTTCGCCATCTCGTAGAGGACGGCGGGGAAGGTCTGGCTGTTCAGCTCTGGCGGAGGAGGTGGCACCGGGCCGTCAAGGGGGTATCCGGAGACGTCGTAGCCAATGCGGCTGGCGACCAGTGTTGCGGCATTGGTGGGCGTGATCCAGCTTTGCAGCTTCGCGAGTGTCTCGCGAGCCTCGGCATCGCTGTTGCCCACGATGGGCATCATACCGGGCAACACTGCGAGCTGATCCGGGGTGCGGCCGTACTTGGCCATGCGATCCTTGAGATTGGCGTAGGCGGCCTTCGCCGGCGCCAGCTCCTGCACAACGGAGAACACGACATCGGCAGTGCGTGCCGCGAGCTCCAGCCCGGACGGCGACCCGCCGGCCTGGATGATGACCGGATGCCCTTGCGGGCTGCGCGCCATATTGAGTGGACCTTTGACCTTGAAGAAGCGGCCGACATGGTTGAGCGGGCGCACCTTGGTGGCGTCGATGAACCGCCCAGTGAGCTTGTCGGCGACTATGGCGCCGTCGTCCCAGCAGTCCCAGAGTCCGCGCACGACATCGACGAACTCGTTGGCGCGCTCGTAGCGCAACTCATGCTCGATGTGTTCGTCCAGATTAAAGTTGAGCGCCGCCTTGGGATTGGAACTGGTCACGACATTCCATGCGGCGCGGCCGCCGCTGATGTGGTCGATCGAGCCGAAGACGCGGGCGACATTGAACGGTTCGGAGAAGCTGGTGGAGACCGTGGCGCCAAGCCCGACATGGGTCGTGCAGGCGGCGAGCGCAGTGATCAGTGTTGTGGGCTCGAAGCGGCACATGAATGACGGATGATCGGTTGGGTCCATCGCCATCGAATCGGAGATGAACACCAGATCGAATTTGCCCCTTTCAGCAATGCGGGCGATCTCCTGCATCACCGGCAGTTCCATGTGGGTGGCGAAGGCGTCATCCATGCGCCAGCCGGACATGTGATTGCCGGTGCCGAGTACGAAGACACCCATGTGCATCTGACGCTGGGCTGCGGGCATGGCGCGTGAGCCTTCCGATGGGAGCGATGGGTTCTTACGCTGATGGTGCGCCGAGAATCCGTTTGCGAAAAGGCCCGTCCGATTCCGCATCGCCCCTGCCGATTTATATGGATTTTTTACGGACTCCCGCCCCATATCGACAAACAGTCCAGTTCGGTTTCGAACCGTGTTTTCAGAGGACGTTGAGGTCAATTCCTGAACGATCCGTGCCGCAACGAAGCC
>CAYRTL010000008.1:0-22921 GCA_964427005.1 uncultured Acetobacteraceae bacterium | reverse complement strand
TGTTTTCAGAGGACGTTGAGGTCAATTCCTGAACGATCCGTGCCGCAACGAAGCCGGCAGGATTTTGGATGTTCAAGTGCCATGAGCAAGAAGAAGGGCCGGGCCTGGTTCGTGTCCCCGCAATGGAATGAACTGGCCGCGCCGCACTACGCAGACGATGCGATCGCGGCGCATCTGCTGCGCACGAATCCCAAAATTGTCGCGCGGCTCCGCGCAGGTACACCCGTGGCAAGATCCACCATACTGAAGCTGCTGCGGCGCGCATCGCGTCAGCATCGGATTGGCGCAGCAGCCGAAGAGCTCCCGTGGATACCCGATCACGCTGAAGCGTGCGTTACGATTGGTGCCTGCGCGTCTCGTATGCGGCGGCAAACAGTGAACGAAACAGCCGGACGGGATTTCTCCAAGGTTGCCGATGCCGCTGACTGCCGCGCGTGGCGTATTGCCGCGCGAGCCAGGCACATATGACGAGTTGCATCGGATAATAGACCATCAGTGGGATCAGGACCGGTCCAACGACTGAAGCAGGAAACAGCACGTTTGCGATCGGAACGCCGCTCACCAGCGATTTTTGCGAACCGCAGAACACCACAGCGACCTGATCGGCCTCGGAGAAATCAATCAAGTTCGGCGCAAGGACGGTGACCAATAGGCCAACCGCGAGCAGCAATCCGACAACGCACGTCACGCTGATCATTGTGAGTGGCGGCAACTGGTGCCACACGCCGTGCACGACTGCGGCACTGAATGCGCCGTAAACCACGAGCAGGATCGAACCGCGGTCTGTGATCGCCAGGATGCGCCGGCTGCGCTCGGCCCAGCTACCAATCCAGGGGCGCAGCAGATGCCCTGCAACGAACGGCACGAACAACTGCAGCAAGACCTGGCCGATGTTTTCGACTGGAATTCCGCTCCGTCCGCCATTGGCCATTGCGACGAGACCGAACAGAATCGGGGTGAGGACGAGCCCCACCAGGTTGGAAGCCGTCGCCGAACATATCGCGCCGGCGACGTTGCCCTGCGCCATAGAGGTCAGGGCAATCGAGGATTGAACAGTCGAAGGCAGGGTGGCGAGGAACAGCAGTCCGAGCCACAGCATCGGCGGCAGAAGCTGGGGGAACAAGCGGGCCGATAAGACGCCGATCAGCGGATAAACAACAAAGGTAATCGTCGCGATCGTAGCATGTAGACGCCAATGCATGATGCCGCCGAGTATTGCCTCGCGCGATAACCGGGCACCTTGCAAGAAGAACAGAGACGAAATGGCGAACAACCCAAGCCCGTGGCACAGGACGGCCATCTGGCCTTGGCATGGAGCCACCGTGGCGGTCAGAAGAACGCCGGCGAGTGACAAGACGAACCAGTCGGGCCGGAAACGGCTGGCGGCTGTGATTGCCCACGCCATGAACTTGCCTCCCATCCCTGTAAGGATGGGTGTCGCACCTAGGTCAGCGCGGTGCAGTGAGGCAACTCACAGATCGGGCCTTACTTGTATGATGCTGGTCCCGAAGAGGCCTCCTCTCCGCCCGAAGTCCCGGGCCCACGCCAGCCATTACTTTCATCAAACCATCACGTGTCTCTCTGCCGAACCGATGTCAGCTTTGCGAAGTTTTGCCGATTCGGGTTGAAGGCTTAGCATGGGAAGGGCGATGGCAGGATTTCTTGAACTCCTAAGAGAGCAACGTTGGGACGATCATCGCTACTACCATCACAGCCGGATAAACCAGTCCCTGCACCTCATAAGCGCTATCAGTTTCGTTGGTGCCTATATGATGGTGTTCAAGGACCCGGCTGCGTCAGCGTTGATAGGGTGGTTGGTGGCCATGGTCAGCCGACAGGCCGGACACTTTTTCTTCGAGCCTAAGGGCTATGACTTCGTGAACCACGCCACGCACGAATACAAGGAGGAGATCAAGGTGGGGTACAATCTCCGCCGGAAGATCGTCCTGCTGACCATCTGGGCATTGTCGCCGCTCCTGTTGTTCGTCGATCCCACGCTCCTGCACACCGTGCAGCCGCACCACACTGTCGGCGAGTTTGTGCGCCATGTCGGCTATCTCTGGCTGGCATTGGGCATCGGCGGTCTGCTGTTCCGCACGATTCAGCTATTCAAGATTGAGGACGTGCAGACCGGCCTCGTGTGGGCAACGAAGATCCTTACGGACCCGTTCCACGATATCAAGCTGTACTGCCGAGCCCCTGCCTATCTGTTGCGCGGCGAACTCATCGAGGGCGCGAAGTTCAGCCCACATTCGCGCTAGTCGCGAGATTTCAGCGAGCTTCTGCCAGTGCCTTCGGGCGCGCCCAGTAGCTCGCCAGCATCTCGCGCAGGACCTGCCGCCTGATGGACTTGTTGCTGGCCTCCGGACCAGCCCACCACCAACCATCCCGATCCATCGCGCGTGCCGCGGCGACGAATCGTTCGGCGACGGCTGCGAAATCTGCCTCGCTATAATTCAGGCTGAAGATCAACCGGCCGGTGCCGACCCAGCTCAGTACCAATCCCTCTGCCCGAAGGTAGTATTGCAGCATCCAATTGTAGCGCGACGGTCGCGTGTAGCAGACCGTCCAAACCGAGGCGAGGTTCACCACCCGGACGGGAAGACCGGCGTCGCCGAGCAGCCGGTTCATACATTCGGCCCGATGGTTCCACGTCTCGTCCAGGCCTTGGTAAAGGCGCAGCATCTCCGGTATTTCCAGCCGACGGAGAAACTCGTTCATCGCTCCCATGACGTATGGATGCGCGTTGAATGTCCCGCGTGCCAGGCAGATATCCGCCGGACGATTATCGCGGAATCGCTTCATCCACTCATGGCGACCGCACAGCACGCCGACAGGCAATCCGCCGCCGAGTGTCTTGCCATACGTGACCATATCGGCGCGTACACCGAAGAACTCCTGTGCCCCGCCAAGCGCGAGGCGGAAACCGACAAAAATCTCGTCGAAGATCAAGGCTATCTTCCGCTCGGTGCAGACCTCTCGGAGCTGCTGCAGCCAGCGCGTATAGGCCTGCCGATCGAAATGCGCGTCCCTGCCGCTATCAACGAGCGACGAATCGGCCGGCGGCCCCGCATTGGGATGCATTGCCTGCAGTGGGTTGACCAGCACGCAGGCGATGTCACGCCGGGTACGCAGCACATGAAGGGTGTGCTCCGACATCTCAGCCAACGTGTATGTCTCACGCACGGTCGAAGGATTGCCGATGCCGGGCTGAACGTCGCTCCACCAGCCATGATAGGCGCCGCTGAAACGGACGATGTGCGAGCGGCGCGTATGATAGCGCGCGAGCCGAACCGCCTGCATCACCGCTTCCGTTCCCGACATGTGGAACGAGACCTCATCCAGTCCCGAGATCTGCCGGATACGTTCGATGTTGTAGGCGGCGATCGGATGGTAGGCGCCGAGTACCGGTCCCAGATCGCGCACTCGCTCCATGCCGCGGGCGATGCACTCCTTATAGAAGTCGTAGCCAAACAGATTGACCCCATAGGAATTGGCAACATCGTACAGCCTGTTGCCATCCACATCCGTGACGGTGACGCCATCGGAGAACTTCAGGACGGATCCCGCCGTCAGATGCTGGCGGACATAGCGGCTATATTGAAAGGGCACGCGGTACGCGGAGGTGAATTGCAGATCGGAGGCGCCACTTTGCACCTGCGCCGTCAATGCACTCGTCTGGGGAAAGCGGTCTCGATAGAGCGAGGCGAGTCGTTGAAAGGCGTCCTGCCGTCGAATGGCGATGTCCTCCGGCGGATTGTCCGACCGAAAGAACTGATGTTCGTCGTACTCATAGAACGGGACGAGAGATGCCATTCGACGCGCGAGCCGTGTGTGCCCCGTCAGCGAGCGGTGCTTCGCCATCGAGAGTTCGATGCGCCGCTTGGCGAATGGCAGACCCAGCGCTGCCACGCCGGCGACAGATGCTGCGAGGACCGTGATTGCCATGCTGCCACGCGACTCCATCCGGTAAGAAGTCCGTATCATGAACAAGCTATATTCGGCGATTGCCTCAATCGCCTGTCATGAAGATGTCAACTTTCTGCTGACCAACCGCATTCCGCGGCGGCTGGCTACAACGTTGTTCGGTTGGTTCAGCCAGCTCGAGCACCCGCTGATCCGCGATCTGTCGATCGGCATCTGGCGCCGCTTCGCCGATTTGAACCTGGCCGAGGCGCGCGAACAGCGGTTCCGCAGCCTGCATGATTGTTTTGTCCGGCGGCTGAAAGACGGGGCACGTCCGATCGATCGCGACCCGGATCTGATGGTCAGCCCATGCGACGCAATCGTCGGGGCATCGGGATCAGTGCAGGATGGCCAGGTACTGCAGATCAAGGGCTTTCCGTATTCCCTGCGCGACCTGCTGCTCGATGACGAATGCGCACAGCCATATCGCAACGGCTGCTATGTGACGCTGCGGCTGACCGCGTCGATGTATCACCGATTCCATGCACCGCATGACTGCGCCGTCAGATCAGTCAGCTACATTGGGGGCGACACATGGAATGTCAATCCGATCGCGCTCAAGCGTGTCGAGCGTCTGTTCTGCAAGAACGAGCGTGCAGCAATCCGCATCAGGCTCGCGCGCACCGGTCACGACATTACGTTGGTTCCCGTGGCTGCGATCTTGGTCGCGAGCATCCGCCTCAACTTCCTTGGCGACACCACCGATGTGCGTCTTGGCGGCCCGCGAACGACTGAGTTGAATGTCGCGCTGGCAAAGGGCGAAGAAATGGGCTGGTTCCAGCACGGCTCGACCATCATCGTCTTTGCCCCCCACGGCTTCACCCTGACAGACAACGTCAGGCAGGGGGACATGATTCGCGTGGGCGAGCCGCTGATGCATCTGCCACGACCAGTAGCCGAATGAATGTTACCGAGCCGCTGGCCTTGCCACCGCGGCAGCAAACCTTCGTAGCCCCGCCCATTGCTGGCGCAGATATGAGCCGCTGGCGAGCGCTTCTTCGCCAGTAGGATCGCCCGTCGCGACATAGTCGCGGGTGAAATCGGCGGTGCCGAACAGCATGTCCCACCAGGGCAGCACCGCGCCGTAGTTGCAGCTTCGCTGCCCGGCGGCGAGCAGTCCGTGATGTGCGCGATGGAAGCGGGGCGAGATCAGCAGCCGCTCGCCCAACCAGCCGAACGACACCCGCGCATTCGCATGCGAAAGGCTCTCCAGAAATCGCAGCAACAGCACCAGCAGAGGGAACTGCAGCGGAGGCACGCCGATGGCCAACGCGATCACGCCGAACCACAGCGCTCCGATCAGATCATCCAGCAAATGGTTGCGGTCATCCGACCAGAACGTCATCTGCCGCTGCGCATGATGCAGTGAGTGCAGCGCCCACCACCAACCGAATCGATGCGACAGCCGGTGCCGCCAGTAATCGGCGCAGTCAAGGATGATTGCATATAGTACGAAGGTCAGTATCGGCTGGCCCAGCAGGAACGGAAGCAGCCGCTCCAATGTCGGAGGCACCCAGCCGTGATCGGCCAAAAACCCGTTCAGCGCCACCTGTGCCCGATAGAACAGCACGAAGGTAAACAGCGGCAGCACGCCGACACGCGACAGGATCGTATAGAACACATCAACAGTGACGGCTCGCGCATCCGGCCATTGCTCCACCGGACGCCAGCGTTCCAGTGGCACGCAGACCGCGTAGGTGAGGGCGACCTGGCAGGCACCGTACACAGCAAACAGCGCCCAGCCATACGACACGTCCTCCCACTGCATCAGGTCCAGCGCATAGAGCAGCGGGATCAGCAGATGCTCTTGCAACCACCCGGCAGTCAGGTCGAAAGGATCACCCATTGCTTACCGTGCCGCGACACTCGGCGGCACATTGCCCTTCGGATTGAGAAACAGCCCATGCGGCGAACGCCCGACATCAATCGTCTGATAGTCCCCCGTCTTGGGATCAAGCACTGCTACCTTCTCCGCCCAGCGCCGGGTGATCCATAACCTGCCGTCGGGGGCGAAGGCGATATCATCCGGACCGCCAGGAATGGCGTAGCTGCGGTTCGGCGCCAGCGTCGCGGCATCGAGCGATGTCGTAGTACCACCCACCCGGTTGTTCACCCAGATGATCTTGCGGTCCGGTGAGATGAACAGGTTGTGCGCGCCTTTGCCCGTATGGATGCGGTCGGTCACATGTCCATTGGCGGGATCGACTACTGCAACATAGTCCGTGCCCATGTCGGCTACGAGTACCTTGCCGTCGTGCCACAGCACCCCGGCCGGCGTCTTGCCGACCTTCGCGGTCCATAGGATTGCCAGTTTGTTCAGATCGATCGCCACGAGGCTGTCTGTCCCTTGTAGGCTGACGAACACTCGCGAGGAATCTGGCGCATAATCGAGATGGCTCGGCATCGATGCGATCGGAAAGCGCTTCAGCAACTGCATACTGGCGGCGTCGTAGACATCCACCTGGTTGCGCGCGAGACCGTTCACCACGAGGAACTTGCCGTTGGGACTGAAGGCAAGCTGGTAGGGATCAGCCACCGGCATGCGCTTTTGCAAGGCAGCGGTTGCGGGGTCGAAGAACAGCATCTCGTTGCCGACGGTGTCGCCAACAAGCAGGCTCTTTCCGTCTGGGCTGAGCGCAACGTGGTGCGGCTCGCGCAGGACGGGAATGCGACGGATCTCCTTCTGCGAAGACATGTCCACCAGGCTGATCGACGCGCCGCCCGAGTTGATCACAAACGCCAGACCCGAAGCAGCGGCTTGAGAAACGCATAGCGTGAGGAAGGCGAGTGCGCCGAGTACCAACCAGGTGGCGCGCCTTTCCTGATGAAACAATCGCATACGATACGGCTCCGGCAGCAGTGTCCGTCTGCCTACGCCACCTGCTCCGCGTCCGGCAAGCGAGTACGGGCAAACACGGCCGTGGCAAATGTGAAGAAGACACAAGCGGTGGTCGCGATCAGCACGTTGTCCGTGTAGGCATGTGCGGCGAAGGCCAGGAACACCAGTCGCATGATCACCTTATCTGTGCGGCAAAGGCAGCGCGTATGCTGGCCGACCCACAGCACGAACAAGACGATCAGCAGACCGCGGCCGATCTGTCCGCCCTCGACCAGCATACGCAGATACTCGTTGTGGGCTGCCAGGGTCTGGATCATCCGGGCCAGTTCACTGTCCGGCGGGATCACCGCATTGCCGGCACCAATACCCCAGCCGAACCAAGGTGACGCGGCGGCGACTTGCTCGAATGGCGGCCAGAGCAGATCTCTGCCGCTGAAATTGCCCGCCTCGGCGCCCAGCAGATTGAACAGGCGGACCATCGACAGCTCGGGCACCAGCACTGCCAGAACCGGCAGCAGGCAAGCGGCCAGCAGAATGAGCAGGATGCGAAGCCGGCGCGGGAATGCGGCGGAGCGAACGAACGCGAGGGTCAGGCCTGTCACGACGACAGCATAGGCGAGCGGCGCGCGCGCGCCGGTCAGAACGAGAATGACGAAGTTCACGATCAGCAGGGTGAGCCAACGCTGCCCGCCTTCCCGGTACAGCTCGACCAGGCAGGCATAGATTGCGGCGAGGCAGAAGCCGGCGAGAAAGGCCGGATGACCCAGCCCCGCCAATCGTTCGCCACCGCTGTCAAACCAGAACGGGCGCAGCCCAGCCAGATCGAGGAGGGCCCCACCGATCCCCGATATCAATGGGATCAGCGCAGTGGCTCGGATCATTGCGCTGCTCCAGCCCGCTGGCACCCGGCTGAACGCGAATGCGAAAGGCGCTACGGAGCCCAGCAGCGATCGGAAGCTGGCAGACGGCGTCAGCTCAGGATGCAGTCCATGCACCAGTCCGGCCGCGAACATGAAGACGAATGCGAATGCCGGATTGAAGAGGTCCGGACGAAGTCCATAGCGTAGCACGCACGCCGCGGCGAGACCGAGTTCGGTCGCCTTTACTGCGGCGATCGTGGTCGAAAACGCCTCCGGCCCGATGATGTCGCCCAGCGTCATCTCCAGTGTGGCGCCGGCGGCCAAAAGCCAGATCACGCAGAACGCGATCGTGTGGTTGAAGACAAGGACGGCGATCGCGGCGGCCGCGACCGCGGCCAGCGGAAGCCAGAACCATGCAGGTACCAGCACCGCGCCGATAATGGCGATGGCAAACCCGCCTGCAGTGACCAACGCAACAGGAGTAGTGGCACGCAGTTGGAGAGCAGGCATGCCTGCCATCGCAACACGAAATTCCTACCAAACCACTTTTCCGACCCGGCGGATCGGCTAGGCTTGCTGCAACCAGCGGGGGGAACGACGAATGAGCGAACCACGTGTCATGGCTACCGGGCTGTGCTTCCCCGAGGGGCCGATCGCGATGCGGGATGGCTCCGTGGTGCTGGTCGAGATCGAACGCCAGACGCTGACCCAGGTGCTGCCGGACGGAACCGTGCGCGTAATCGCCCGCACAGGCGGAGGGCCAAATGGCGCCGCCATTGGACCCGACGGCGCATTCTACATCTGCAACAATGGCGGCTTTGCCTGGCGGCTGGAGGAAAATCTGTTCCGTCCTGCCATGGTGTCATCCGACTACGTCAGCGGCAGCATTCAGCGTGTGGATGCCGGGACCGGCGCGGTCAGTGTGCTGTACGACCGGTGCGGCGCGAATAAGCTGAACGGGCCGAATGACCTGGTGTTTGATGCGCATGGCGGTTTCTATTTCACCGATCTCGGCAAGACCCGTGCGCGCGACCGCGATCATGGCGTGATCTACTATGCGAAGGCGGATGGTTCGCAGATCGTGGAGGTGGCTTATCCGGCCCTGACACCGAATGGCATCGGTCTGTCACCCGACGGGACCGTGCTGTACGTGGCCGAAACGGAGCCAGCACGGGTCTGGGCGTTCGACATCACCGCGCCCGGCGTGGTGAAGAAGCAGGGATGGCCGTCGCCCAATGGCGGACGGCTGGTCATCGGCCTGCCCGGGTTCCAGCGCTTCGACAGCCTGGCGGTGGATGCCACCGGCAATATCTGCGTCGCGACGCTGATTTCCGGCTGCATCAGCGTCATCGCACCAGACGGACGGCTGTTGCGGCAGCTGCCGATGGGCGATCCGGTGACGACCAATATCTGCTTTGGTGGCCCCGATCTGCGGACGGCGTACGTGACCGTGTCCGGCACCGGACAGTTGCTTGCGCTGGACTGGCCGGAGCCAGGGCTGCGCCTGGCCCACGAGGGCTGAGAGGAACGACGGCGTTTGATGCGGCGCGTCAGGGAGGCCGAGTGGCGGCCGTGGCCGCGGTGACGGGCGGGGGCCTGGCGGTCAGCAGGTGCGTCAACGCGGTGAGGGTGGTGACCCCGGGATAGCCGGGCAGCGGGCTGTCCATCACTCGCCGGTGCGGATCCTCGACGTGTGCGGCGAGGCTGCCGCCTTCGAAGATGATCGCATCCCGGATGTCCCGCCATAGCGGATGCTTGGTGGTGATGCCGAGATCGCGGCAGATCTCGACGATGACCGCGCCGATGCGCCGATGGCGCAGTGCGAAGGCGAGCTCCTGCGGCGACGGCAGGGGGACGAGGCGCGGGTCGGGCACCGCGGTGTCGAGGCGCGGCGGCGCTTCGTCCGACGGCGGCGCGGGCGTGCGCGGCGTGCGCCGAGCTGACGGACGCCGGGGTTTGGCGGCGGCGTCCGGCTGCCGGAGCAACGCGATCCTGAGATTGAGGCCGAGAGCGAGCTTCAGGCCGCGCTCGATGCGGGCGAGGATCAGCGCGACATCGCCGGTGCCGAAGCGGGAAGGGTAGGAGGAGAGGGCAGCGATGCCGTGCTGGCTCAGCGCCTCGGCGAGTTCCTGGCCGTAGGTGACCAGCCTGGCCAGTAGCATGGTGAGGCGCGCGGTGCGGCCGAGTGGTTCGTCGGCTGGAGTGGTTGGGGCCGCGGCGGACATGAACAAAAGAAGAACATAGAGTCGTTGCGGATGTCAAGGAATTTTCGCCAGATACCGCGTGGCGGATGTGCGCTTACTGCGCCGTCATGCCGCCATCGATCACCAATTCCGAGCCGGTGACCCAGGATGATTCGTCGGACGCCAGGAACAGCACGCCGTTGGCGATGTCGTCGGCGGTGCCGAGACGGCCCATCGGTGTGCGATCGAGCAGCACCTGGCGCACGGCCGGATCGCTGAAGCGCTGCAAGGTCAGCGGCGTATCCGCATAGCCCGGGTGCACCGAATTGATGCGAATGTTCTCCTTCGCATATTGCAGCGCCGCCGACTTGGTGAAGATCGTGATGGCGCCCTTGGCGGCCGAATAGGCCGGCGAAGTGGGACTGCCCACAATCCCCATCACCGAGGACGTATTGATGATCGACCCGCCACCGCCTTTGCGCATGGCCGGAATCGCCGTACGGGTGCCCAGGAAAACTCCCTTGGCATGCACGCCAAGCTCGCGTTCCCAGATGTCGACGGTGATGTCCTCGACCTTGCCGGGAAACGAAACACCGGCATTGTTGAACAGGATATCCAGCCGCCCGTGCGCCGCCATCACCGCGTCCACCACCTGGGCCCAGTTCTGTTCCGATGTCACGTCGAGGTGCATGTAGCGCGCGTCATGGCCTTCGGCGCGCAGGGCAGTCGCCGCGCGCTCGCCCAGGTCGTCGCGGATGTCGGTCAGCACCACCTTCGCGCCCTCACGCACGAACAGATGCGCCGCCGCGCCGCCGAAGCCCATCAACTCGCCCTTGATCGCAGCCGCCGCGCCGGTCAGCAGCGCTACCTTGCCTTGCAGTCGCATTGTGTTCCCCCGTTTGATTGTTGCTCGACGGGAGGATGCGCCATTTCGCGTCCTGCCTCCATCGGAGGAGCGCGGGGGCGGGCTAATCTGGTTCCCATCGTTCAGGCGGTGGCCGGCGGACCAGGGGCGGCCGCGGAAAAGCGACTCGCCGGTACTCGCCCTACCCCATCTCGGCCAGGGCAACAGAAACGAATCCCGGCATGCCGTTGCAGCGTAGGCCAGTGATTGGTGCCGAGTTCGAGGACGGCGATCCTCAGGTCGCCAAGCCGGTTTTGATGGCGGATGTTCTTGTCCGACGTGATCAGAACGTCGAACCCGTCCCGTTCGGCTGCCCGGAGGAGATCGCCGTTGCGCAGCTCGTGCCAACCCATCTCAAAGGCGTGCCTGATTTCGACGCCAGCGAGAAGCGTCCGCAGACCGCGCGGGACGCCGTGATCGAGGAGGGCCCTCAAGCGAGGTGAGGCACCCGCGCTTTTTTGTGCCTGTCGTAGAAATCGAACACGGCGCGAACCGTATCCGGCGTGATCCCGCCGTGGTTCTCAACCAGCCATTCGGCCCCCTGCTCCCGGTTCACAAGAAGGTCCTCTGGACGGAGCCGCGTCCCCTTGATGACGGGCTTACCGCCCCGCTTTCCCGGCCCGGTCTCGATCAGAGCGCATTGGGACCAGTCAACGTGTTGCATAATCGCAGCTTACCACGATCGCGGTCCGGTGTCCTGCCAACTCATGGCTGGAAACGACCCGCTCTATTACTCCTTCAGCGCGGCCAGTCGAGCGGTGTTGCGGGCGCGATGTTCCTCACGGCTGATGACATCACCGCGCGCGACCTCGGCCAGTGCCTCCGTCCACGTGCGGCTTGACCCGTGCGAGATCGTCCTGCTCTTCCAGTGCACGTTCGGCGATCCGCTCATGGATGAGTTGGCGTGCCGCTCCTCGGCCCGACGCAAAGTCACCACGCGCGTTATTCCACGCCTGTTGTTCCAGTGTGAGAGAGATCGTCATATTTACAAATTTAACATAGACAAATTTTTGGCAGCTGGGTGTGGATACGCGAGCCGAGGGGGTAGTTAGCGCCGAACCACAGCCGTCGAGGCCGGGCCGCTTCGTAACGACACCGGACGCCCCGGCGCCGGTGAATACCTTCTCGCATCCTGCCGCCGCGATTGAAGTGAAAGGGCAGGATTTCGCGACAGTCTTCTGATATCGTATCGAGGCGCACTCCGCGCCGCTGTGCTGCCCGGCGCCAACGCCTCGACGCGCGGCGGACGCTGCGTAATCAACGAGGATAAAGAGTGATGGCCGTCCAACCCAGCCGACTGAGCACAGAGACCCCTTTCTTTCAGGATCTCAACGGGGATATCAAACGCGGCCAAATAAAAATCCCGCAGTTCCAACGTAAGTTCGTCTGGAAAGAAGAGCAGGCGTTCAAGCTCCTCGACAGCATCAAGAACAACTATCCTATCGGTAGCCTTCTGATCTGGAAGACGAGCGTCAAGCTAGCCGCGAGCGGAACATTGGAAATTTCCAGCTCCCGAAAACCGACGACATGATGCCCACGGACTATGTGCTGGACGGGCAACAGCGCCTGACAGTCATTTACTCAAGCATCGGCGCGCCGGACGATGCAGCAGGATTCGCGCCTGGTTACGACTTGGTGAATGAAGAGTTCATCAGCATGGCCGATGTCGGGACGAGTCCGGTCTTTCCGCTGCGCTGGATCAATGACACAACGAAAATGCTAAACTTTCGCACGGGTCTGATGCAGCGGCAGGATAGCGCCACGCTACAGACGAGGCTCGACAGTATTGTTGATTCATTTTCGAAATATCGAATTCCCGTCGTGACCTTAAAGGATCTAACGATAGAGGAAGTGTGCCCCATCTTCGAGCGAATCAACAGTTCCGGCACAAAGCTGTCGATCTATGATCTGATGGTCGCCGCAACATGGTCGGAAAAATTCGATCTCAACCATCATGTTGAGGTGATCGCGGACTCGTTGAAGACCAAATCCTTTCACAAAATCGAAAAGGATACGGTCCTAAAGTGTCTCTCGGCCGTGCAGTTCGGTAGCGTTAAGCAGGAACAGATTATTGCCCTGCGCGAGATTGACGAAGCGCCCATGCAAAACTTGGTTTCCCGTGTCCGTGAGGGGCTGCTGCAAGCTGTCGATCTGCTGTCCACGGAATTCGGTATCTATAGCTGGGACTTTCTCCCTTATGAGGCGCTCCTAATCATCACCTGCCGGATTTGCTGCGAAGGGCTGGTTAAATCCGGGGCAGATATGGAGCGACTGCGTCAATGGTTCTGGCGGTCCGCATTTACCGAGCGATATCGTGTCGGCGGCGAAAATTTCGTTTCGAGAGACATCGGATTGGTGTCGGACTTTGTGGCGGGCAAGAATGGCGCAGCCGAAAGTTTCGGTGTCCTTCCTGAAGATCCGCTGCGCTGGACGCGAACGCTGTTCAGATCGAACAATTCGACCTCGCGGGCGTTCATTCTGGCCTTAGCAGCGAGACATCCGCGCAGTCTGGTGACTGGCGCCGCCATCGACACGGCTCAGTCTCTCTCGAAATATAACAAAAAGGAGTTTCATCACATTCACCCGACCGCACACCTGAAGCGAGAGAAGACGGCCGGACAGCACAATTCCTTGGCAAATATCTGTATGCTTCCTGCGTCAGAGAACAATCAGATCAGCGACTCTGATCCTCGCAAATATCTGCCTGCCTGCATGGCAGGCCTCGGCTCTCAGGCTGAACAGGTTTTCCGCTCGAACTTTCTGCCTTCACCGCAGGAGTTGGTTTATGACACGGCAACCTTCGAAGAATTCTGCAAGGCGAGGTCGCTCTTGCTGTCAGCGTTCATCCAGCAATTATGCGCCGGGCAGAAGCCATCGTAGCCGGCGCGCCGCCGCCGATGCCCAGCTCCGCTCAAGACGAGCGGCGTTGCGCGGCAGGCAGTGTTCGATCGTCAGGAAAGCTTCGCAGCGCAAGCCGGCGGCGTGCCGCGAGCCGGTGATCTCCAGTCTCACAGTCCGTCAGCTCGCATATTTCCCGAACATGATCTACCGCCCACTGCTTGGCGTGGTGAATGCCCCCAGCGCAGTCTTTGCCCGAACCCTGACCTGCCGTGCGCCAGCCGTGCCGCGGAGCTGCTCGATGCAGTCGGTGTACATGGCCGTCCGGGTGCGCCCGTCCCCCAGATTGCCGCCACTTGAGCGTCAGGAATGTACCCGATGATGTGCATCGTGCCCTGCGCGTGCTCGCCGCCGAGCACGGCCGCAGCGCTGCAGCCGAGATCCGCGATATCCTGGAAAGGGCCGTGAAGCCGGCAAAGCGCGTTGGCCTCGGTGATGCACTTGCCACCCTGGGCCGCACGGTCGGACTCACGGACGAGGACAAAACGGCCGTCGACCAGATGCGGGACAAACCACCGGCGAAGCCGATGAAGTTGCGAATGATCGTGCCGACATCGCTGCGATCGCCGCCTCGCGTGGCTTCATCGTCGCGTCCCGTGACACGTCACGCTACGAGGCCGGCGGACTCCGGGTTCTCGACCCGTGGCAAAGCTGACTGCTACACCAGCCTATATCGTCAGGGTCGCTCGGACAGTAAAGACGTGGATGGCGGGGCCAACCCCGCCATGTCGTTGAAAAACCGCCAGCGCCAGTCAAGCGATTTGACCCGGACAGCCGTCGCACAAGGCCGGCCATGACAAAATAGCAAACGGCCATTACAGCCGCGTTCGCCTCATTTCACTTACGGCGCGCGCACCAGCCGATGGTGTTTGCGCCCAGCCGACAGCTTGATGACGTCATCATGCAAGTCGGCCACAGTCACCGTGTGGCCTTCGTCCTTCACCGGCACATCGTTGATGCGTGCACCGCCACCGCGGATCAGCCGGCGCGCCTCGCCATTGCTGCCCGCCAATCCTGCCAGCGCGAACAGCCGAAACGCTGGCATCCCAGCGGCCAGATCGCTGCGTGGCACTTCCACACTCGGCAGCGTATCCGCCGTCTCGCCTTCTTCGAATGCGCGGCGCGCCGTCTCGGCTGCTTCGGCAGCAGCTTCCGGCCCGTGCGCCAGCCGCGTCGCCTCAGTTGCCAACACCTTCTTGGCTTCGTTCAGTTCGGCGCCTTGCAGCTTTTCCAGCTTGGCGATTTCCGGCAACGGCAGGTCGGTGAACAGACGCAGGAAACGGCCGACATCAGCGTCCTCCGTATTGCGCCAGAATTGCCAGTAATCGTACGGCGACAGCCGATCGCGCGTGAGCCACACCGCGCCTTGCGCTGTCTTGCCCATCTTCGCGCCTGATGCAGTCGCGATCAGCGGCGTCGTCAGACCATAGAGCGTCGTGTTGTCCGTTCGCCGTGCCAGGTCGATGCCGCAGACGATATTGCCCCACTGATCGGAGCCGCCGATTTGCAGCGTCACGCCGTAGCGTCGGCTCAGTTCGCGGAAATCGTAGCTTTGCAGGATCATGTAGTTGAATTCGAGGAAGGTCAGCGGATGCTCGCGTTCCAGCCTGATCCGCACCGAATCGAAGTTGAGCATGCGGTTGATGGTGAAATGCGTGCCGACTTCGCGCAGCAGCGGAATGTAGCCGAGTTTGCTCAGCCATTCGTCGTTGTTGGCAGTGAATGCATCAGTCGGCCCATCACCGAACTTCAGGAATGGATCGAAGCAACGGCGGATGCCGGCCATGTTCGCCGCGATCTGTTCGTCGGTCAGCAACTGCCGTGTTTCGTCGCGACCGGATGGATCGCCAATGCGCGTCGTGCCGCCGCCCATCAGCACCAACGGCCGATGGCCATGACGCTGCAGCAGGCGCAGGATCATGATCTGCACGAGGCTGCCGACGTGTAGGCTGTCCGCAGTGCAGTCGAAGCCGATATATGCGGTTACTGTTCCGGCACGCAGAGCGGCATCCAGCCCTTCAGTGTCGGTGCACTGAAAAACGAAGCCGCGTTCGGTGGCTTCCTGTAGAAAATCACTCTTGATCATGGCACGCCTGGGCTAGCACAGACGCGAGGCGAGGAGAATGCTGCGCACCATCGGGCTGATGAGCGGCACGTCGCTGGACGGCGTCGATGCGGCATGGCTTGAGACGGATGGCGAGCGCATCGGTTCATTCGGGCCGACGCTCACTTTGCCGTACGACGACAGGCTGCGTGCCGACCTGCGCCGCATCCTGGATCATGCCCCGAGCCTGGATTCCGATGACAGGCGGCTGAAAACCGCGGTGGCGCGGCTGACCGAGTACCATGTGCGTGCTGTGACGGCGCTGGGGCGAGGGGCGGACCTGATCGGCTTTCACGGCCAGACAATCCTGCATCAGCCAGACCGGCGGCGAACCTGGCAGGTCGGCGACGCAGCCGAACTCGCATGGCGAACCGGCGTGTCTGTCGCACACGACTTCCGCTCAGCGGACGTTGCGGCGGGGGGCGAGGGCGCTCCGCTCGCGCCGGTGTATCACGCTGCATTGGCCCGCAACGAGGCAAAGCCGCTGGCGGTGCTGAACATCGGGGGCGTCGCGAACGTCACCTGGATCGGGGCGGACGGGACGCTGGTAGCGTTCGATACCGGCCCCGGAAACGGACCACTGGATGACTGGATTGCGCGCCGCGCCGGCGTTCCGTTCGACCGCGACGGTCTGATCGCCCGGTCCGGTACGGTGGACGCCGCCGTCCTGGGCCGATTGCTGTCGCATCCCTACTTCGCCCGCCCCGCGCCGAAGTCGCTGGACCGGCTGGACTTCGCGTCCGCGCTCGCCAACAGCGGGGTTGAGGCGCTGTCGCCCGCCGATGGGGCCGCCACGCTTGTCGCGTTCACTTGCGGGGCCGTCGCTTCGGCGGCGCTTCCGGAGAAGCCGGTGCGCTGGCTGGTAACAGGCGGTGGGCGGCACAATCCCGCGATCATGGCCTCCCTGCGCGCACTCCTCGCCGTGCCCGTTGATCCGGTTGAAGCGCTCGGCTGGGACGGCGACGCACTCGAAGCACAGTGCTTCGGCTTCCTCGCCGCGCGCGTTCAGGCCGGCTTGCCGATCAGCTTCCCTGGGACTACCGGCGCGCCGCGACCGATGTCGGGCGGCAGGATTACCAAGCCAGGCGCGGCCTAATCGGCCGCGAGTGCCATCGCGCGCCGAGCGATCGACTTGCCGCAGTAGTCCTCGATCGCCTCGGACACCTTGTCGGCGTGCTCGGCAAAGACGTGGTCGGCGCCGGCGAAAACCCGGTAGTCCACGCTCACGCCCTTTTGCGTGTTGAGCTTGTCCACCAGCTTCCGCACCGCCGGCTCGGGCACCAGCTCATCTGCGTCGCCGTGCAGCATCAAGCCGCCGCACGGGCAGGGCGCCAGGAACCCGAAATCGTAGTGGTTGGCCGGCGGCGCGACACTGACCCAGCCAGAAATCTCCGGCCGGCGCATCAGCAACTGCATCCCGATGAATGCGCCGAACGAATAGCCGGCGATCCACAGCCCGCCATGATTGGGATTGACCGCCTGCATCCAGTCGAGTGCAGCCGCGGCGTCGCCGATCTCGCCAATGCCGCCGTCATAGCGGCCCTGGCTGCGACCAACTCCACGGAAGTTGAACCGCATCACCGAGCAGCCCAGCCGCTGGAACGACTGGTACATCGAGTAAGTGACCCGGTTGTTCATCGTCCCGCCGTGCAGCGGGTGTGGGTGCAAAATCAATGCGACCGGCGCACCGGTCTCCTTTGAATGGTGGTACCGGCCCTCAAGCCGGCCATCAGGGCCGGCAAACATCACCTCTGGCATGGCGTCCCGAAACCGCTTTCCTATCTTGTCGGACGGCGTCTGACGGGGCCCTCTTGGTCCCAGCCGCCACCAATCCAAAAACCCTAATAACTCCCCACCCGCGCCCGTCGGGGTCGTAGAGTAGAATAGGAACGCGTTCCCCCGCATTACAGTTCCGCGTGAATTCTTGACCACTCTGGTCGGAATATCTAGCCTACGCGGAAGCGGCACTGGTGCCGCCGGGTTCGCCTCCTCTACCTACCATTTCGGTCCCCCGACCGACCGCGCCCCGGGATCGGGCCTCAGGTCCCAGAGCGCGGCTACTATAGAGTAGATGGGGCGGATTTTCACAACGGAATTGTCGCATGGCTTTCATGTTCTTGCGTGAGACGATCCGGACGTATCGGGAACGCGATCCCGCCGCCCGCTCTTGGCTCGAGGTCCTGCTGTGTTATCCGGGCCTCCATGCGGTCATGTGGCACAAGCTGTCGCACTGGCTGTGGCGGCATGAGCTGCGGCTGTTGGGCCGCTTCTCCTCCCATATCGCCCGCTGGCTGACCGGCATCGAGATTCATCCGGCTGCCAAGCTGGGCCGCCGCCTCGTCATCGATCATGGCATGGGGGTGGTCATCGGCGAGACGGCCGAGGTCGGCGACGACTGCTATTTCTACCATCAGGTGACGCTAGGTGTGGCGCGGACCAGCGGGGGAAAGCGCCATCCGACAATCGGCAACAACGTGATTATCGGCGCGGGCGCCAAGGTCCTCGGCCCCATCACCGTCGGCAACAACGCCCGTGTCGGGTCGAATGCTGTCGTCCTGGACAACGTGCCAGCCGATACCACGGTAGTCGGCATTCCGGCGCGTCCGGTGGATCGCACGCAGACGCGGGGCCGGAAGGTGCCGGGGTTCGATCCTTACGGCATCCCGTGCGACGACAGCCTGGATCCGCTGCTGCGGGACCTGGACCAGATGCATTGTGAGCTTGCGGAACTGGAAGCACGGGTGGCGCGAATCGCCGAGGAGCAGATGCGCCAGCGCCAGGCGGCGGCAGAGTAGGAAATGCAGCTTTCCACCCGCGGGCGCTATGCCGTGATGGCAATGGTGGATCTGGCGACCCGCCAGACGCTTGGGTGCGAATGCGGACCAATCTGCCTGGCGGAAATAGCTGAACGGCAGAAGCTCAGTCAGGCCTACCTGGAACAGCTTTTTGGCAAGCTGCGCCGGGCCGGCCTTGTGGCATCGGCGCGCGGTCCAGGTGGTGGCTACCGCCTCGCGCGACGGTCGGATGCCATCGCAATCGCGGAGATCGTCGCAGCAGTGGACGAGCCGATTCATGCGACCCGGTGCGGCGACAGCGGCCCCGGCTGCATCAACGGCGAAGGCGGCCCGATCAAATGCCAGACCCATGATCTGTGGGAGGAGTTGGGCCGGCAGATCCAGATGTTTCTGGAAGGCGTGATGCTGGCCGATGTGGTCCGCGGGAATGTGCTTGGGCGCGCCGTGCCGTTGCGTGATGGGCAGCGGCTCGCAGCCGAGTAGCGATGCATTATCTCGACGCGAATGCAACCGAGCCGCTGCGGCCCGAAGCACGGGCGGCGATGTTGGCGTCGATGGAGGTCACCGGGAATCCTTCGTCCGTGCACGCTGCGGGCCGGGCGGCACGGCGCCTCCTGGAAGATGCCCGCGAGTCGCTTGCCGCCCGGTTCGGTGCGCGCCCACAAGACCTGGTATTTACCTCAGGTGGTACTGAGGCTGATGCTCTGGCGATCCACGCACTGGGCGCCGGCCGCCGGATCGTTGTCGGAGCAACAGAGCACGACGCAGTTCGCGCCGCGGCACCGAGTGCAACGGTCTTGCCAGTCGATCGCAATGGCGCCGCCGATATGGCTGCGCTCGCATCTGTCTTGGCGGGGCAGCCGCCGGCGCTGGTCTGCCTGATGCTGGCGAACAACGAGACCGGGACGATTCAGCCCATTGCCGATGTTGCCGCGATCTGTCGTCGCCATGGGGCGTTGCTGCATGTTGATGCGGTGCAGGCGGCAGGCCGGATGGATGTGCGGTTACCTGACCTGGGCGCCGACACGGTCGCAATCTCATCACATAAGCTGGGCGGACCGCCCGGCGCAGGAGCGCTGATGCTCGCACCGCAGGTGACGGCGATCACGCCGCTGATCGCGGGCGGCGGGCAAGAGCGTGGCCGGCGCGGTGGGACGCCGCCCTTACCGGCGATCGCCGGTTTCGCCGCGGCAGCCGAAGCAGCCAACGGTTCATCCCTTCTCGCCCCGCTTCGGGATGCTGTGGAGGCGGCAGCAGTCGCCGCGGGCGCCATCGTCTGCGGTGGGAGCCGGCGGTTGAACAACACCACCTGCCTGGCGTTGCCGGGTGTGCGATCCGATGCGCAGGTGATTGCGCTCGATCTCGACGGTGTGGCGGTTAGCGCTGGTGCGGCGTGCAGCTCCGGGAAGGTGGCGGAGAGCCACGTGCTAAGGGCGATGGGCCTCGGCTCCCTCGCCGGTCAGGCGATCCGGGTGTCCTTGCCATGGAACGCGACCTGGGACGATGTGGCCGCGTTCGGCTCAGCGTACAGCCGCATGGCGGATCGGCTGCGCAACGCGCTGGCGCCGCGCGCCGCCTGAACCCACATTGCCGACATGACCGATTCTCCGCCGCGCCCCAATCGTCCGGTCTATCTCGACAACCAGGCGACCACCCGCTGCGATCCGCGTGTGGTAGCGGCCATGCTGCCGTGGTTTACCGAGCATTACGGCAACCCGCATAGCGTCGAGCATGTGATGGGGCTGGAGGCGGAGGCCGCCGTCGAGGATGCGCGAGCCCTGGTGGCCGATTTGATCGGCGCGGATGCCAAGGAGCTTGTCTTCACCTCGGGCGCCACGGAGAGCAACAACATCGCCATCAAAGGCGCCGCCCGCTTCGCTCTGCGCTCCGGGAACGAGCGGCGGCGAATTGTCACCGTCGCCACAGAGCACAAATGCGTTCTGGAGTCGGTCGCCGATTTGGCAGAGGAGGGGTTTGAACCAGTATTCCTGCCAGTGCGTCCGGACGGGTTGCTTGATCCGGATACGCTGCGCCAGGCATTGGAAGTGCCGACACTCCTGGTCAGCGTCATGGCCGTGAACAACGAGATCGGGGTGATCCAGGATATTGCCGGTCTTGCAGCCATCGCGAAGCAGGCGGGTGCCCTGTTCCACACCGACATCGCGCAGGCCACAGGGAAGATCCCGCTCGACCTGACCGGCTGGAAAGTCGATCTCGCCTCAATCAGCGGCCATAAGATCTACGGACCGAAGGGCGTTGGTGCGCTTTACGTCCGCCGTAGGCCGCGGGTGCGGCTCAGCCCGCTGTTTTCTGGCGGTGGTCAGGAGCGTGGACTGCGCTCCGGCACCCTGCCGGCGCCACTGATCGTCGGTCTCGGCGAGGCCTGCCGTCTGGCGAAGGCCGAAATGGCAGAGGAGGCGAAGCGTCTCGGCGCGTTGCGCGACGATTTGCTGAACAGGCTGCGGGCGGAGGTTCCTGGCATCGGCGTGAATGGCAGCGTGGACGCGCGGATTGCCGGCAATCTCAACCTCACCTTTCCGTCCGCCACTGCGGACGATCTGATGGCGCGCGTGCCGGACCTATGCGTTTCCACCGGGTCCGCCTGCTCTTCCGCTACGATCGAGCCTTCTTACGTGCTGCGGGCACTCGGGCTGAGCGAGGACGCCGCCTCGCGCACCTTGCGCATTGGGATCGGACGCTTTACCTCGCCCGCCGATATCGACTACGCCGCGGCAGCGTTGGCCGCCGCGCATGCTGGGGCGCAGGCTCCCGGCATTGAGCGATTGGCCCGGGCCTGAACGGAAACCAGCACGCAGATGCCCAAGATGACCTTCATCGAGCGCGACGGAACGCGCCGCGAAGTCGATGCACCGCTCGGATTGTCCGTACTGGAGATCGCTCACATGCATGGGGTGGACATTGAGGGCGCCTGCGAAGGTTCGCTCGCCTGTTCCACCTGTCACGTCATCGTGGACCCGAGCTGGTTCCGCAAACTGGCCGAACCGACGGAAGACGAGGAGGACATGCTCGATCTGGCCTTTGGGCTGACGCAGACCTCGCGTCTCGGCTGCCAGATCGTGATGACGGAGGCACTGGACGGGCTGGTGGTGAAGCTCCCAGCCGGCACTCGTAACCTGCTGACCGAGTAGGCCGGTGCGCATCCTTGTCGCGATGTCGGGCGGCGTGGACAGCAGCGCCGTCGCGGGCCTGCTGCATGAGGCCGGCCACGAAGTCATTGGCGTGACGCTGCAGCTTTATGACCATGGCGGTGCGACCGGGCGGAAGGGCGCTTGCTGCGCCGGGCAGGACATCCACGACGCGCGGCGCGTGGCGGATCGGTTGGGCATCCCGCATTACGTCATCGACGCTGAAAAGCGCTTCGCCGATGCGGTGATCGCCGACTTCGCCGACAGCTACGCGGCGGGCGAGACGCCGGTGCCCTGCGTCCGCTGCAATCAGACCGTCAAGTTCGCCGATCTGACCGCGATGGCTCGAGGCCTTGGTGCCGAGAGGCTGGCGACGGGCCACTATGTGCGCCGCGTCGATGGGCCGGATGGACCGGAGCTGCATCGGGCGCGTGACGCCGCGCGCGACCAGAGTTGGTTCCTGTTCGCCACCACGCGCGAGCAGCTAGCCATGACGCTGTTCCCATTGGGGGACATGCCGGACAAGCAGTCGGTGCGTGCGGCGGCGGAACGGCTTGGATTGCCCGTCGCGGCCAAGCCAGACAGTCAGGACATCTGTTTCGTGCCTTCCGGCCACTACGCCGACACTGTCGTGCGGCTGCGGCCGGATGCCGGCGAGCCGGGTGACATCGTTGACCGCGACGGGCGCGTGCTGGGACGGCACGACGGCATTGGGCGCTACACCGTCGGCCAGGCGAAGCGGCTGGGTACCGCCTCGGTCCATGACGGACATCGCCAGACCGTCATAGCTCTGGATTCGCCGAGGCGCCGTCTGGTGGTGGGGCCTCGTGATACCGGTACGCGACTGGTTCGTCTGCGCGAGGTGAACTGGCTGGTGCCGAGACCGGCGGCGGCCTTGGCATGCCAGGTGAAGCTGCGCGCGCGAGAGTTGCCGCAGCCGGCAATGGTTGAGGTGACCGGATCGGGTGCCGATGTAGTGCTGGCGGAGCCAGCCTTGCCGGCGCCGGGCCAGGCCTGCGTGTTCTATGATGGCGATCGTGTGCTGGGCGGCGGGTTCATCTGCCGTCCCGAGGGGGTGGCGGTTGACGCGGCGGGGAGGGGAAGACTATCTCCCGTCCCTCGCGTAATGGATGGCGGCGTAGCTCAGCGGTAGAGCAGGGGAATCATAATCCCTTGGTCGGTGGTTCAAATCCGCCCGCCGCTACCATCCATCTCTCCACGAGATC
>CAYRTL010000007.1:7640-87615 GCA_964427005.1 uncultured Acetobacteraceae bacterium | reverse complement strand
TCAGTGCCGACAAGCCATAGCCGAGCGCGACCAACAGTTTGCGTCTCTTGATGCGGTCGGAGAGCAGGCCCGAAAAGACTTTTGTAATCGAAGCCGTCGCCTCGGCAACTCCTTCGATGACCCCCACGGCGACGGCGCTCGCTCCGAGCGTTCCTATGAGATAAAGCGGCAGCAGGCTGTTCATCGCCTCGGACGAGATATCCATGAACAGAGAGACAAATCCAAGAGCCAAGACGGTGCTTGGGACTCGCGGCCAGCTCCATGAGGCGCCATTGACCGGCGGTACTCGAGAAGAGGCGTTGTCTGCTTGTGTCACACTTCCGCCGCGTCGCTGGACGGTGGCTCATTTGCCGGCGGGCGATGCAGAGCAGATGCAGTGAGTTTTGCCATACGAGAACCGCCCTTCCCGATGTGTTTCAGCCTATGGGCAGGCCTGTGTGTCCTGGGCGGTTTTCTCTACCCGATCGGGTTCGTGCTCATTGATTTAGGTCAACTCGCTCGCATCGACGGTCAACTCAGGGGCAAAAGTGCCTCTTATCCGGCTCCCAACCATGCGCCGAGTACCACAACGGAACGTGCCTCCGCACGATAGGAGCCATCAGGCACTGCAGTCGCGGTCTGCCAGGGAACGATGTCATTCGGCGGCTCGAGGGAGGTGTCGATCCATCGCAGCCAATGACCGCCTGCTCCGCCGCGCACCGACGGGAGCTCGAACTGCAGCGGCTCCCGATATGCATTCAGAATCACATGAACCAGCAGCTTCAATCTCGGGACTTCAGCGGTAATGGCAATGCTGTGAGAGCAAGCGCGCCAGTCCGGCTGGCCAAGCTTGACGCCGTGCCACTCCTTGTTTGCCTCCCGGATCAGCTGACTGAGCGGCACACGCAGGCGCTCGTGCTCCACGTCGCTCAGTTCGAGACGTGTTGCGAGCAGCGTCACGAAGCGATGCACGTCCCAGTGCGTGGCGACAAGCGTCCAGTCGAACCAACTGATCTCATTGTCCTGGCAGTAGGCATTGTTGTTGCCCTTCTGCGTGCGTCGTACCTCATCGCCCATCAGAATCATGGGCATCCCGACGGACAGCATCGTTACGGTCAGGAAATTCTTCACTTGCCGGTTGCGCAGCTTCTCCACGATAGCATCGTCCGTTGGGCCCTCGATACCGAAGTTCCAGCTGCGATTATCGTCCCAGCCGTCTCGGTTACCCTCGCCATTCGCCTCGTTGTGTTTGCTGTTGAATGAAACCAGATCGTTGAGAGTGAAGCCGTCGTGACACGTCACGAAGTTGATGCTTTGCTCTGGCTCTCGCTCCTTGTGTCCATAGATATCGGGGCTGCCGAGCAAACGATCGGCCATGCGCGTGACAGTGCCCTCATCGCAACGGAAAAAGCTGCGGACGTCGTCACGGAATTGTCCATTCCACTCCTTCCAGGCGTCCCCGATGAAGCTGCCGACCTGATACAGGCCAGCAGCGTCCCAGGCTTCTGCGAAGAGCTTGGTTCCCGCGAGGAGCGGATCAGATTCAATGTCCCACAGCACCGGCGGGTTTGGCATCGGCTGACCCGATACGTCGCGCGACAGAATCGCGGCGAGATCGAACCGGAAACCGTCCACATGCATCTCCTCGACCCAATATCGAAGGCTGTCGACAATCATGCGGCGAACGACTGGATGATTCGCATCCAGCGTATTCCCGGTACCGCTGTAGTTGGCGTACCGTGAACGGTCATCTTGCAGAATATAGTAGGTGTCGTTGTCCAGCCCGCGAAAGCTCAGTGTCGGCCCGCTGTGGTCACCTTCCGCACTGTGGTTGAACACGACGTCGAGGATGATCTCGATGCCCGCTCGATGCAGCGCCTTCACCATGTCGCGGAATTCGTCCACCGCACTGAGCGGATCCGGACGAGAGCTGTAGGCCTGATGCGGCGCAAAGAACGAGACCGGCGAGTAACCCCAGTAGTTGACCCGTCCGGGAGGGCAGTCCTGAGCATCGAACTGGAACACCGGCAGCAGTTCGACCGCGGTGATGCCCAGCTCCTTCAGGTACGGGATCTTTTCGATCAAACCGGCGAACGTGCCGAGTTTCGACTCGGTCACGCCCGAATTCGGATGTCGCGTGAATCCGCGCACGTGCATTTCGTATATGATAGTCCGCGAGGATGGTGTGTTCAGCGGTTTATCGCCTTCCCAATCGTACGCGCCTGAATTGACGACCACGCTTTTCATGGCCGTTGCGGTGTTGTCGCCAGTCCCAGATGCGGCATCGCGACTGTAGCCGCTCGGAACCGCCACGGCACGGCCGTAGGGGTCGAGGAGAACCTTGGAGGGATCAAATCGCATGCCCATGGTGGGATCGAAAGGACCGTGCACGCGGTAGCCATAGATCTGCCCAGGCTGCACATCCGGCACAAATACGTGCCAATAGTGGTAGGTGCGATTTGTGGCGGGATCGATGCGGATCGTGCGCGCGGGCCGGCTATCATCGGCCTTGTCGAAGAACAGCAAATCGACAGCAATGGCGGAGCGGGAGTACAGGCTGAAGTTGGTGCCGCCGCAACCCACGGACGCTCCAATTGGGGAGCTGCGACCGGTCGTCTCGATAGAGTTCATAGCGGCTGGTTGTGCGACCGTCTTGTGGATCTCGTCAGGTCACTGAGCCAACGGAAGGCGGATGAGTTCAGCAAGTCTTCCGTGCACCGCCATCGCCAATTGCCTTGGGCCAAGCCAGGCACGTTCATGCGCGCTTCCTTGCCCAAGGCAAGCAGGTCCTGCAACGGAGCCATCGCGAGCGCCGCGTTGGACGACCACGCCAAACTCATCAGCGCGGATGCAGCCTCGCGGCTCCCGCCATCGCGGCGCCGCACGTAGTTCCATAGATTCTGCCGCTGGTGATCTGGCAGGTCTTCGAACCAGCCGCACGTCGTGGGATTGTCGTGGGTGCCTGTATACACGACTGTGTTTGTCACATAGTTTTGAGGTAGGTGGGGATTGGCTGGATCACCATCGAAGGCGAATTGCAGGACACGGAGTCCGGGCAATTCGAATTGCTCACGCAGCGCAGTCACATCAGGCGTGATCAGCCCCAAATCTTCGGCAATGAAAGGTAGAGCGCCTAGTTCGCTCTGTAGTGCGGTAAAGAAGCCTTCGCCCGGCCCCGGTACCCATTCGCCAACTCGTGCGGTCGCCGCGTCCGCTGGCACATGCCACGCAGCTGCGAACGCACGAAAGTGGTCGAGGCGAACCACGTCCACATGCGCCAGCAGGGTGCGCACACGTTGTATCCACCAACGATAACCGGTACGGCGAACAGCATCCCAGTCATACACCGGGTTGCCCCACAACTGGCCATCTGCGGCGAAATAGTCCGGCGGGACGCCAGCGACAACCTTCGGCCTACGGCGATCATCCAGCAGAAACAGATCTGGATTTGCCCACACATCGCTCGAGTCGGCGGCAACGAAGAAGGGCAGATCGCCGATCAGGCGCACGCCCTTAGCGCGAGCGCGCCGCTTGAGGGCTTCTCCTTGGCGGAAAAGGAGGAACTGTGCAAACCGAACCGAATCAATCTGGCCTTGCAACTCTTGTCGAGCTTGCGCGATCGCTGCGGGAACGCGCCCGACCAATTCCTCCGGCCACTCGAGATAATGCGCGCCATCGTGACGGTCCCTCAACGCGCGGAACAATGCGTAATCGTCCAGCCAATTGTGATGGTCGTGGCAGAACTGCTCGTAGTCAGGCTTCAGATCGGGCCGCACGCCGGCACAAAAGCTGCACCAGGCTTGCTCAACCAAACGATGCTTGAAGGGAATGACGGCCTCATAATCGACAGCCGCCACCGGAAACAACCGGTCTTCGCCGGAACCGGCCGGAAGCAGGCCGTCCTCGATCAGGCGGGCCGGGCTGATCAGCAATTCGTTCGCGGCGAAGGACGACAGTGGTGAATAAGGCGAATTGTAATACCCCGTTGGACCAAGCGGCAGAGCCTGCCACCAGCTTTGACCGGAATCTGCAAGCCGATCGATCCACGCCTCGGCTTCCGGGCCGAAATCACCGATGCCATAGCGCGATGGCAACGAGGTGATATGCAACAGCAGGCCCGAAGCGCGATACTCCGCTGGGAACAAGCACGGACCTGCAGGCTGGCTGCCCCCGATCATCGCTTTCCGCCATCTTGCGCCTGGCTTGCCTCGGGAATCTCCAGGGCATTTTTAACTATCGCCTGCGCTTCGCTGACGAGGGCGTCCAGGTGCGATTGGTCCATGAAACTTTCTGCGTAGATCTTGTACAGGTTCTCCGTGCCGGACGGCCGGGCGGCAAACCAACCGCTCGCGGCCACGACCTTGATGCCACCTATCGGAGCGTCGTTGGCCGGAGCGCGTGACAGTTTGGCGATGATCGGCTCGCCCGCGAGCTGCGATTCCTTGACGTCTTCGGGGGACAACTTCGCCAACCTGGCCTTCTGATCCGGCGTCGCCGGCGCGTCGATTCGTGTGTAATGGGGAGTTCCGAGTTGTGCGGTCAGCTTGCGGTAATGCTCGCCCGGGTCCTTCCCCGTGCGGGCGGTGATCTCGGCCGCCAGCAGACCCATGATCGGGCCGTCTTTGTCAGTCGTCCAGACTGTGCCGTCGTGTCGCAGGAAGCTCGCTCCGGCGCTCTCCTCGCCGCCGAAGCAGCACGAGCCGTTGAGGAGTCCCGGTACAAACCATTTGAAGCCCACCGGTACCTCCTGAAGCCGGCGGCCGAGATTTTGCACGACCCTGTCGATCATCCCGCTGCTAACCAGCGTCTTGCCAACCAAGGCACGTGCGGGCCACTCGGGACGGTGCGTGAGCAGATAATGGATGGCCACGGCCAGATAGTGATTAGGGTTCATCAGGCCTGACGACGGTGTGACGATGCCGTGCCGATCGGAATCCGGGTCGTTGGCGAAGGCGACGTCGTAGCGGTTTTTGAGCTCGACGAGCCGCGCCATCGCATACGGGCTGGAGCAGTCCATGCGGATCTTGCCGTCGTAATCGACGGTCATGAACGAAAAGGTCGGGTCAACCTTCGGGTTGGTCACGGCGATGTCCAGCTTGTAGATCGCGTTGATCGGTTCCCAATAATGCACCGCGGCGCCGCCGAGAGGGTCGACGGCAAGCTTGAGGCGGGCGGCGCGGATCGCCTCCATATCGACGACGTTGCGTAGATCGTTGACGTAGGGCAGGAGGAAGTCTTCCTGCTGCGTCGTGTCGGCGTTGACGGCTGCGGCGAAACCCACCCGCTTCACGCCGGCATTGGCAGTGCGCAGCAATTCGTTGGCTCGGTTCTCGATCCACCGCGTCACGTC
Source organism: uncultured Acetobacteraceae bacterium (assembly GCA_964427005.1). Taxonomy (GTDB): domain Bacteria; phylum Pseudomonadota; class Alphaproteobacteria; order Acetobacterales; family Acetobacteraceae; genus JAMXLO01. The sequence goes on along the minus strand of CAYRTL010000007.1, from coordinate 82,286 downwards.
GACATCGGCCGGACCTCCGTGCGTCGGATTGTACTTGAACCCGCCATCCTCCGGCGGGTTGTGCGAAGGGGTGACGACAATGCCGTCGGCGAGATGCTCGCTTCGCCCGCGATTGTGGACGAGGATTGCGTGCGAGATGACCGGCGTCGGGGTCACCCCATCGTTCTGCTGGATAACGGTGTGCACGTGATTGCCGGCGAGAACCTCGAGCGCTGTGCGCTGGGCAGGCTCGGAGAGCGCGTGCGTATCCCGCCCCATGAACAACGGCCCACTGATTCCGTGCGCCAGTCGGAAGTCGCAGATGGCTTGGGTAATGGCCATGATATGGGCTTCGTTGAAGGAGCCGCGCAGCGATGAGCCGCGATGGCCGCTGGTCCCGAAGCTGACTCGTTGTTCGTGGTCGTCGAGATCGGGCCTGCGTTCGAAATAGTCGCGTTCGAGGCGGGCCAGATCGACCAGCATCTCCGCGGGCGCCGGCTTGCCGGCGAGGGGCGAAATGGTCATGCACTGATCCTTTTCACGACACCGGACACGGCTTCGCTCGCCAGATCTCGGCGGCGTATTGGGCGATCGTGCGGTCGCTGGAGAACTTCCCGCTGCATGCCACGTTCAGGATCGCCTTGCGCGCCCAGGCGTCGCGGTCGGCGTACAACGCGGTCAGCTTCTGGTCCGCCTCGAGATAGGATTTGAGGTCGGCCAGATGCATGTAGTGGTCTCCCTGCGTCAGCAGCGTGTCGCGCAGCGGAGCGAAAATGCCGGGCTCGTAGCGGCTGAAATGATCGGAGAAGATCAGGTCCAGCGCGGCGCGGGTTTCCGGCTCGTTGTCGTAATGCCAGTGCGGATTGTACCAACTGCGGCTGCCGGCCACCTCATCGGCACTCAAGCCGAACAGGAAGAAGTTCTCCTCGCCGGCCTCTTCCGCCATCTCAATCGTCGCGCCGTCGCGTGTGCCAATCGTCAGCGCTCCATTCATCATGAACTTCATGTTGCTCGTGCCGCTCGCCTCGTAACCGGCGGTCGAGATCTGGTTGGAGACCTCGGCGCCCGGAATCAGCCTCTCGGCCAACGAGACGCAGTAATCCGGGAGGAACACGACCTTGAGACGGTCTCGCGCGATCGAATCGCCATCGATCGTGCCGGCGAGGTTATTGATGAATTTGATGATCAGCTTGGCCAGCCGATAGGCCGGCGCTGCCTTACCAGCGAAGAAGAACGTGCGCGGCGTCGTCGCAAGGCCCGGGTTCTCACGCAGCCGGTTATACAGCACGATTATGCGCAACGCGTTGAGCAGTTGCCGCTTGTATTCATGGATGCGCTTGATCTGACAGTCGAAAATGCTGGCGGGGTCAACGATCTGTCCAGTCGTTGTCTTGAGCCAATCGGCAAAGCGCGTTTTGGCCTCCTGCGTGGCGTTGCGGAACGCCTGACGAAAGGATTTGTCTTCGGCGAGAGGCGTCAGTTGGCGCAATCGGCTGAGATCGGTCAGCCAGCCGTCTCCGATCGCCGCGGTGATTGTGCCGGCGAGCGCAGGGTTCGCCAGCAATAGCCATCTTCGCGGCGTGACGCCGTTGGTCTTGTTGTTGAAACGCTCCGGAAACATCTCAGCCAGGTCTTTGACCGTAGTTTTCCGCAGCAGGTCGGTGTGGATCGCGGCGACTCCATTGGTGCTGTGCGAGCCGACGATGGCGAGGTTGGCCATGCGAATCTTCCGCTCGGCGCCTTCCTCGACCAGGCTCATGCGCCGCACCCGCTCCTCGTCGCCGGGATAGCGCTTCCGGACGGCGCCGAGGAAACGCCGATTGATCTCGAGGATGATTTCCAGATGGCGCGGCAGCATCATCTCGAACCACGCGAGCGGCCATTTCTCGAGCGCTTCGGGCAGCAGGGTGTGATTGGTGTACGCCAACGTCCTCTGCGTCATATCCCAGGCCTGGTCCCAGCCGACCTGCGCCTCGTCGAGCAGGATCCGCATCAACTCCGGCACTGCCATCGTCGGATGCGTATCGTTGAGTTGAATCGCGACCTTGTCAGGGAACGTGCTCCAATCGGCATTGCTGCGACGGAAGCGCCGGACGAGGTCGGCCAATGAGCAGGCGACGAGGAAATATTCCTGCCCGAAGCGCAGACCTTGCCCCATGTTTGTGGAGTCGTCTGGGTACAGCACTCGGGTCAGCGATTCAGCTGCGAGAGTCCCAGCCAGGGCGCCGACAAAATCGCCAGTGCTGAATTCCTGGAAATTGAAATAGTCTGGCGCAGCGGCGCCCCACAGGCGCAATGTATTGATGGTCTTGCCGCCATAGCCGACCACCGGTCGATCGAACGGTATGCCGATCAGCGAAGATGGTCGGCCCGCCACAGGGTGCAGGTGCCCGTCTTGCAGCGCGAACGAACAGTTAAGCCTGACTTCCACCGCCTCGTCCGGACGCGGCACTTCCCATGGGTCCTGGCGGCGCAGCCAGTTGTCTGGCTCTTCATGCTGCCAGCCGTTCTGGATGGACTGTTTGAACATCCCGTACTCGTAACGCAACCCGTAGCCGATGGCCGGGAGCTGCATCGTCGCCATAGAGTCGAGAAAGCAGGCCGCCAAACGACCGAGCCCGCCGTTGCCCAACCCGGCATCGGGTTCTTGTTCGATGATGGCGAGCGGGTCGAGCTTGCTCCGGGCGGCGAGTTCCTTCGCGAAGGGATCGAGCAGAAGATTGGTGATATTGTTGGAGAGCGACCGCCCGATCAGAAACTCCATCGACAGATAGTAGATTCGCTTCGGATCCTCCCGGTCATAGGTTCTGTCCGTCAGTATCCAGCGTTGCGACAGCACATCTCGCACCGAACGCGCGGCTGCCTCGAAGCGCTCGCGCGACCCGGCCTCTTCCGGAGCGACGACATCGTCGAACAGCAGGTGCCGCTCGTACAAGGCGTCGTCGCGCCCGGAGAACCGGATCGGGCCACAGCCGTACCGCGTAAGAAGCTCCTGATCACAGACGAGTTGCTTTGCTTCATTCATCGCGGCTTATCCTGTGTCGGCAGGGATCCGTTCCAGACCCTGACAGCGGGAAGTTCGTAGTAGTAGGACAGAACGGACAATGTGGCCGTATCGAGCAAGAAATGCTCTGCGGCGCCTACCGGAAGCCCGATCCACCGTGCGACGAAGACGCGGAGCACGTGTCCGTGTGCAAACACAGCGACATCGCCGTCAACAGCGCGGACCCGGGCGATCACTCGATCCACTCTGGCACTCACTTGCTCTGGCATTTCGCCGCCCGGGCAACCGTCGCGGAAAATCAGCCAGCCGGGCACCTTCTCGTGGATCTGTTTGGGCGTCAGCCCCTCGTATTCGCCGTAGTTCCATTCCGCCAGTTCCGGGTCGATGACGGCTGCATTGCCGAGACCCGCCAATTCGCAGGTCTCTCGCGCGCGCCGCATTGGGCTGACGAAGACACGGGCGAACGTTTCTCTCGCGAGCACGGGCTGCAGCCTCTCCGCAACCCGGCGTCCGTTATCGGTCAAAGGAAGATCCGTCGTGCTGGTGTGCCTGCCACTCAGGCTCCACGCCGTCTCGCCGTGTCGCATCAAGAACACGTTCACGTTGCTACTCCGATCTCAGACTTGGTGGGCCTTCGACCGTGACTGCTGCGTTCACTGCCAAAGGCCTCAGAGCCTAGTTCAGCAAATTATCCGGAACAGTGATTGTCTCTGCCGGCCGGTATGTCGGAACAGGGAAGGGCGCATGGGCCTGCTTATGCTGGACATCAGGATTGCCCGGGAGAGTGACCCAGACTTTCCATCCAGCTCCCTCCGCATACTCCCGATAGTTCGCGTAGCCGGAGTTCGAGGGTTGCCACGTCGCATCATCGCCCCCGATACGGACGTAGAGGTCGCCATTTCGACCTACAACCCTGGCCGCATAGACGCCGCTTTGCCGCGCATTGTCCTGGAGATAGAGCGTACTGCCCGCGTTGACGCCTGCCACCTTCCGCGCATTGATGAGGGCGTGAATCTTATTCTGAAGATCCGGCCCCCAGTCGAAATAGTGCTTCCAAAATACGGTCGGAACTCCGGGGTGAGTCAGGATCTGTGCGTAAGCTTGTTCTACTTCCCATCCGTTGGCGAAGTTGTCCTGGCTATGGCCATTCTCGGGTGAGCCGTCTTCATTCGTACGGTACCCGGTATCATGGTTCTCGATGAAGGTGACGGCCCGATTTTTCCAGGGATGGCCATCGGTATTGTCCCCGACGAGACCGACGCCCTGGCCGAAGCCATACCAAGCCGCATAACGTCCCTTGTTGTCTTTCAACGTGAAAAAGCTCGAAAAATCGAACACGTCGCTGGAAGTCGTGAGATCACCCGGGCCTGTGGCAGTGGACCATACCCATCCTCGCTGCTCAGCCTGCTTATCCCAGTCGTATTCGCCCACGGAGAATGTCGGTGCGGTGGCTCTGTTGTAAACGGCGATCCACTTCGCGTTGTAGCCGTGTACCATGTCGTATCGCCAACCTCGATATCCGAGGCTCTTCAACTGAAGAAGATAACGAATGATGTCGCGTCGAACTTGCGTATTGGTGTGATCGATGTCACGGAATGAGGCGTACGCAAAGTCACCCGACGGGCGATACTGGGGGCTCTCCTCTGGTGCGCCACGAAGCTCGACGGGCGTGTTGTATACTTCTGAAGCTGGATTGGTGAATGCTTCGTCATCGCGGGTGATTGCCCAGGTTCCCCAGGCCGGGTTTTTGAAATCAGCCCATTTCTCGCTGCCGTTTCGGTGATTTATGACAATATCGGCGACCGGCTCGATGCCGTCGGCCAGCAGGGACTCGAGCGCAGCCCGCTGCTCCTGCTGGCTGCCGTAGCTGTTGTCGAGCACGAAGTATTCCTTCGGGTCGTAGCCGGCGCTGTAGCCACCAGCGAAAGAGGGCGGAGGCAGCCACACAAGATCGAATCCAGCCGCTTGGATGGCGGGAGCTTCTCTCGCTACGATCGCGTACCAGTGTTCAGTACCGAACTGAAGGAACTTCGGATATCCGTGGCGGCTGGATTCCCAATAAAAGCCCTGGAGCATGACCCGATCGTCGTCGAATCCAGCCTGGGCGTAAGCGAGAAGCGATGGAGTAAAAGTGATACAGGAAACAGCGGCGACCGTAAGCCGTATCGCCCGGAGCACTGACAATCTACTGCGCCACCACAGTGATCTGATCGCCATCGCGCTGTTCCCCCTGAATTGGACGAAGTACTGGCTTACCCAGCAGCTTGGCATTGATCTAAGTCAAACCTTGACACCCTCGGATGGCGCCTCGATCAGTCATCGCGCCATTCACGGCGATGCGGCGAACTGGGAATGCTAACCGACGCTTCCATCTCATCTGTGTACCTGCCGAGACTGGCTGCGCTGTTACAACGGGCGCGTTGATGCAGCGCTTGCCGGGCCGCGGCTAAGTTCTCGTCTCGCCCATGCCACGTCTCCAGCGCGTGGTCCTGGAGTGCACGCCCATAGGAAAAACTGATCTTCCACGGCTTGTTCCCGGGCAGCCGGTTAATTGCATCCAAATGGACCGTGGCTGCGCGATCGTCCTGGCCGCCTGACAAGAACACAATACCCGGCACTGCCGCCGGAACGTGGCGACGCAAGCAGCGCGATGTGGCGACAGCAACCTCCTGAACCGAAGCCGGATGAGGCCACTCTTTGCCGGCAATGACCATGTTGGGTTTCAGCAACATGTGCTCCAGCCAGACCCTCTGTGCATCGAGCGCAGAAAACACGCCATGAAGGACTCTTCCGGTGACCTCCTCGCAGCGTTCAATCGAATGCGACCCGTCCATCAGCACTTCCGGCTCGACAATAGGAACGAGATGCTGTTCTTGACAGAGCGCTGCATACCGCGCCAGCGCGTGCGCATTCGCGCTGATGCAAGTCTGGCTCGGCAGAGTGTCGCTGACATGGATGACCGCGCGCCACTTCGCGAAGAGGGCGCCCATATCGCGGTACCCCGACAGGCGATCCCGGAGGCCGTCGAGGCCTTCGGTAACTGTTTCGCCTGAGGCGCCGGCGAGCGGCTTCGCACCTAAATCGACTTTGATGCCCGGCAGGATACCTTGCTGCGAAAGAAGCTGGATGAGCGGTGTGCCGTCAGAGCTGTTCTGGCGGATGGTTTCGTCCTGCAGGATGACACCGCTGATGAACTCGGCCACGCCCGCGGTAAAGAGCATTTCACGGTAGGCGCACCGGGTCTTCTCGGTCGACGGGATGCCGAGGGTATCGAACCGGCTGGTCAAGGTGTGAACGGTCTCGTCCGCTGCGAGAATTCCCTTCCCGTCGCCAACCAGCTTCAGTGCAACGCTCTCGAGATCATCGGTCATCAAAAGATCTCCTTAGAACGGCCACTCCCAGTTGGTGATGTTCAACGGGTCCACGCCAAATTCGTGGGCATGGTTCAGGCAAGTTCTCTGCTGGTTCAGCAGAGCCTCGCGAACACCGGCCCCTCTGGCGCCCAGGTGGGGGACCCGATCGATCGCGTCGATGGCGAGGCTGAAACGGTCAGTCTGGTTGCGAATGGCCAGTTCCAGCGGTGTGTTGATGTTGCCCTGCTCCTTATAGCCGCGCACGTGAATGTTGTGCTGGCCGCGACGGCGATAAGTGAGGCGGTGGATCAGCCACGGATAGGCGTGGAAGTTGAAGACCACAGGCTTGTGCGGGGTGAAAAGGGCTGCGAACTCGTGGTCCGTCAGCCCGTGCGGATGCTCTGTGTGAGGCACCAGCTTGAACAGGTCCACCACGTTGACGAACCGGACCTTGAGCTCGGGCAAGTGTTGCCGGAGCAGGGCGGTGGCCGCCAGAGACTCCATCGTCGGCACGTCGCCGCAACTCGCCATGACGATGTCTGGCTCGGCGTCAGCGTCATTGCTCGCCCAGGTCCAGATGGTGGCGCCCTTCATGCAGTGGACGATCGCCGCGTCCATGTCGAGGTATTGCAGATGGACCTGTTTGTCCGCGACAATGACGTTGATGTAGTTGACGCTGCGCAGGCAATGATCGGCCACCGAAAGCAGGCAGTTGGCATCAGGTGGCAGGTAAACGCGCACGATGCTCGGACTCTTGTTGACGACAAGATCGAGAAACCCGGGGTCCTGGTGCGTGAAGCCGTTGTGGTCCTGGCGCCAGACCAGCGCGGTGATCAGCAAGTTGAGCGACGACACCGGGGCCCGCCATGGCAGCTCATCGCACTTGTCGAGCCACTTGGCGTGCTGGTTCACCATCGAGTCGATGACGTGGATGAACGACTCGTAACTGTTTAGGAAGCCGTGCCGGCCGCTCAGGATGTACCCCTCGAGCCATCCTTCCACGGTGTGCTCGCTGAGCATCTCCATGACGCGACCGTCCGGAGCGAGGTTGCCCCCATCGGCATCCTCCGGAAAGTACTCCGCCAGCCATGTTTTCTTGGTGACGTCGTAGAGAGCCTGCAGCCGGTTGGACTGCGTCTCATCCGGTCCGAACACGCGGAAGTTCCGCATATTCAGCCGCATGACCTCGCGCAGAAAATTGCCGAGGGCGGGCACGTTCCCCGCCAGGGTCGCGCCGCACTTCTCGACTTCGACGGCGAATTGGCGGAAGTCCGGCATCGACAAAGGCTGGCGCAACAAACCGCCGTTAGCGACCGGATTCGCGCTCATACGCCGGTTGCCCGTGGGGGCCAGGGCCTTCAGCTCGGGCAGCAGGCGCCCCTCCTCGTCGAAGAGCTCCTCGGGCTTGTAGCTGCGCATCCACTCTTTCAGCAGCCGCAATTGGCCAGGGTTGGTGGCAATATCCGGCAGCGGGACTTGGTGCGCGCGCCAGAACCCCTCGAGATAATGTCCGTCCACCTCTCGCGGGGCTGTCCAGCCTTTGGGACTGCGCAGGATGACCACGGGCCAGCGTGGCCGGAAGGCGCGGCCGGTGCGGCGCGCCTCTTCCTGGATTTTGCGGATCTCCAGGACGCAATGCTCCAGGGTCGCCGCCATCGCCTGGTGCATGCTGTCCGCATCGCTGCCCTCGACGAAATACGGCGTGTATCCGTAACCGGTGAACAGTGCCGTCAACTCGTCTCGGCTGATGCGAGCCAGGATGGTCGGGTTGTTGATCTTGTAGCCGTTGAGATGCAGGACCGGCAGCACTGCGCCATCGATGATTGGATTCAGGAATTTGTTGCTGTGCCAACTGGTGGCCAGTGGACCGGTTTCCGATTCTCCGTCGCCCACGACCGCGAGAGTAATGAGGTCCGGGTTATCGAAGACCGTTCCGTAGGCGTGCGAGAGGCTGTAGCCCAACTCGCCACCTTCATGGATGCTGCCGGGCGTTTCGGGGGTGGCATGGCTACCGATGCCACCAGGAAAGGAGAACTGCTTGAAGAAGCGTTGCATCCCCCGCACGTCTTCGCTCTTGTCTGGATAGACTTCAGAGTACCTGCCTTCCAGATACGCCTGGGACAGGACCGCCGGTGCTCCATGTCCGGGTCCGGAAACATAGATGGCGTCGAGGTCGTATTTGTTGATCAGCCGGTTGAAGTGGACGTACGTGAAGCATTGGCCAGGGTCCGAGCCCCAGTGGCCCAACAGACGCGGCTTCGTGTGCTTCAGTTCGAGCGGCGACCGGAGCAGGGGGTTGTCCTTGAGGTACAGCATGCCCAGGCAGAGATACAGGCTGGCCCGCCAATAGGCGTCGATCTTACGCAGCTCGTCGTGGCCAAGGGGAGAACCCGTAATCGTCGATCGAGCAGGTCCATATGCGCTGAGAGCTTCATCTGAATGCGATGTCATCAACTGGCGATCAAGCATCGTCACGGTCGCCTCCATAGTTAGGTAAACTATCGTCTTGCGCTATGTGCGGGACACGTGGCCGATGGCGCACAGGTCCTCCACGTCACGGTGATCTAGTGGCGTAGTCCGTTTGCCCCAGAAGCCCAGGTCCCTCTCGGATGATGCCGGCCCGTTCGTGCTCTTAATGCATCGCCGCGTGACTTCCGGTGACTGGCAAATAATCAGAGCCTAGAGCCCGGCTGCTCTCATTGATCTAGATCAACGCCCGTGACCCTGGCGTTGCGTCTGTCAGGCGGGCAGGTGGTGCCATAGCAGGTTCGACCCGCCAGCGAGATCAGCCCCAGCACCCAGAAGGCGTGGATGTATCCGAGGTGTGGCGCCTGACCAATCATCCGATCGTCTGCCGCTCCAGCTCGACGGCACCTGAGTGAAGGCGGAGAACGGCATCGTTCCGAAGTCGCTCGCTTCACGCCCTGGTTTCGATGCAAGCTGTCCAGGTCTGCCCTGCAGATCTCGCTGAACTTCAGAAGCGGATCGGGATCGAGGCTCTTGCTCAGCGCCTCCGTGATGGCCCTGACCACGGCCTCCGCTGTCGCGATGACATTGGTCGGAGCAAAGAACCGCATTCGGGTGAGAACGCCGATCAGGTGGCTCATCGCCGCTCAGTTCGATCTCGTCTCGCGTGTAGGCGCGTAGAAGCCTCTCCGGGTGAGGCTCCGGCGGCATGACGAGCGGTTCGGTCTGGACATTGGACCAGGCATGGCAGCAGTGCCTCCGTTTCGTCGCGTTACGAAAGCGAAGCTAGGTCTGCTGAAACTGCCGTCTGCATCCGCGCAATATGCTGTCGCAGACTGGCGGATGGAAAAATCTTCTAATCGGGATGGTAGCCGTGGTCCCTGCCGGTGCCATGCTGGCGGTGTCTCATCAGAGCGCACAGCCCGAAATTTAGGTCCGAGGCAGCCCGGGCGCGAAGTGATTCGTGATGGCGGCTCGTTACTTATTCCATGTTATATTGATGCACTCATTGGCGTCCCCGGCGAGATTCGAACTCACGACCCCAGGATTAGGAATCCTGTGCTCTATCCTGCTGAGCTACGGGGACTTACCCAGTGCTTTCAGTGTTCCCCACGGGGGGCCACTTCGTCCAGCCTAGTATAAGGGACACCTGCCCAGCCTGTCACACGGCGCAGCGGCTGGTGATTGCGAGACCGTTCATACGGTGGATTTAGCCGGAAAAATCTGGTTGACCTCACCATGCTAGCACGACATGGGGGGCCACACTATGCTTGCTCTACAGAAGCGACAGCCGCGCTTCGGTCTGGAATTCAGCGACGCGGCAGACCCGCAGTCCCCGGCAGCCGGTGAGGTCACGCTGCATATCGAGTCTGTTGGCATCTGCGGCTCGGATGTCCATGCGTACGAATGGACCGACGGTTATGGCTTCATGGTATCTCATCTGCCGGTAACCATGGGGCACGAGTTCGCCGGCCGCGTCATCGCGAAGGGTCCTGGCGTGAGCCTTGCTGAAGGGACGCGTGTCACGGTGATGCCGATGATCGCATGTGGCACCTGTCCCGCGTGTGCCCGTAGTGATACGCGTAACTGCCAATGCCGGCAGGCAATCGGACTCACCCGCGACGGCGGCTTCGCTCGTCATGTGACGCTGCCGGCGGCGAACTGTCTGCCGTTGCCAGAGACCGTCGATACCGAACTCGGCGCGATGACTGAGCCGCTCGGAGTGGGGTGCGAGGCCGTGCTGACGGGCGATGTTGGCCTCGGCGATGTGGTGCTGGTGATGGGACCAGGCACCATCGGTCAGGCGATCGCGGTGTTTGCTCGCGCGGCAGGCGCGGGGCGGGTGCTGGTCGCGGGTCGCGCCGACGCGCCTCGGTTCGATGTACTGCGCCAGCTTGGGTTCCATGACCTCATCGATGTGGCCGACGTGCCGCTGAGGGATCAGGTGTTATCGGTGACCAACGGCCGCATGGCTGATGTGGTGATCGAGGCGACAGGTTATCCGCCCAGCATCGTAGATGGTCTCGGTGTCTTGCGCACGGCCGGCGTGCTTGTCGTGGCTGGCATCCATCCTGGACCGGTTTCTCTCCCTCTGACGGATTTCGTGCGTGCCCGCCATCAGTTGCGTGCCACGCATAGCTGTGCGCGCTCCACGTGGGATCGGGTGCTGGACCTGATGGGTCGTGAGTCAGAAGGGCTGCGGCCGATGATCACGCATCGCTTGCCGCTGGAGCGCGGGCTTGAGGGCTTCGAGTTGGCGCGTCAGCGTGCCGCCTCCAAGGTGATCCTGAAGCCCTGACCTCTGGTCTCCTGCATCCCAGCGGTGCAGATTGGCCCATCTGAGCGGATCGGGAGGAAACCATGCCCAGCAAGGTGATCATCAGTTGTGCCGTTACCGGCGCGATTCACACGCCCAGCATGTCGGACTACCTGCCGATAACGCCTGAGGAGATTGCGCGTTCGTCCATAGAGGCAGCAGAGGCGGGTGCGGCGATCATCCATCTGCACGCGCGCGATCCGGAGACGGGCGCACCTACGCCGGACCCGGCGGTCTTCATGCGCTTTCTGCCGGTGATCAAGCAGAATGTCGATGCAGTGGTGAACATCACCACGGGTGGCGGTCTCAACATGACGCTCGATGATCGGCTCGCTGCCCCGCTGCAAGCGAAGCCGGAAATGTGCAGCCTCAATATGGGCAGCATGAACTTCAACATCTCGCGCGCCGGCGATCGGGTAAAGACGTGGAAATACGATTGGGAGAAGCCGTATCTCGATCGCACCGACGATCATATTTTCCGCAATACGTTCCGCGACATCGCTGGTATCGTCGAGCGTTTGGGCAAGGCGCACGGCACACGGTTCGAATTCGAGTGCTACGATGTCGGGCATCTATACAATCTGGCCTATTGCCTCGATCAGAAAATCGTCGAGCCTCCGCTGTTCGTGCAGACCATCTTCGGCATTCTCGGCGGCATCGGCGCCGATCCTCGCAATCTGCTGTTCATGAAGGAGGCAGCGGACAAGTTGTTCGGCGATGCTTACGTGTGGTCCGTGCTGGCGGCGGGAAGGCACCAGATGGCTTTCACCACGATGGCTGGCATTCTCGGTGGCAATGTGCGCGTCGGCCTGGAAGACAGCCTGTACATCGGTCGTGGGCAACTGGCGAAATCGAATGCCGAGCAGGTGTCTAAGATCCGCCGCATCCTGGAGGAGCTGAGCCTGGAGATAGCGACCCCCAAGGAAGCGCGCGAAATCCTTAAACTGAAAGGCGGCGATCGCGTCGGGTTCTGATCTACCTTCAGTCACCCAGGCCGCGCCACGCGTCCAGCAACCGTACGGACCTTGCGCGGCGCGGCCAACCAGACAGCAACCGCCGACACCAGGCTGCAGCAGATCGCAATCCAGAAAGCGAGCGTGTAGTTGCCGGTTGAGTCATGCAGCGTGCCCGTCAGCCATGGTCCGACAGCGCCACCGCCGATGGATGCCAGCATCAGCGTGCCGAAGATCGTCCCGTAATGGCGGCCCTGGAATATCTCGGCTGGAATGGCGCCGATCACCGAGGTGATGCCGTAGCCCAGCACACCTTGGGCGGCGATCATCAAGTAAAGCAGGGCAGGCACAGGTGTGTCTCGGAGTACCAGCAGCAGAAGAAACGTTACGGTGAAGCCGAGGCTTCCGATCGCCCATACGAATTCGCGCCCGATTCGATCTGACAAATGGCCAAGTGCAATCTGTCCCGGGATACCGGCAAGGCTGACCGTGCCGAGTGCCCAGGCAGCGGTGGCCGGAGTAAACCCGACTTCCACCAGATACTTCGTCTGGTGCACCTGCACCGAGTACCAGGCGAACAGCGCGCAGAAATATCCGACAGCGATCCACCAGAAGCGGCTGGTGCGGATCGCGCGATATAGCGTCCAGTCGATCGCGACCCAGGCATGATCAACTACGTTTACCGCGTGGCTGCTCGCGCGGGAAAGATGGGACGAGCGGTCGCCATCCGGTTCCAGGCCAATATCCTCCGGCTTTCGCCTCACCAGCAGATTGAGCGGCAGCAGCAATACAAGCACGACAATTCCGAGAGCCATACATGCGCTGCGCCATCCCGTGCTGCCGATAAGTGTTTGCATCCAAGGCAGCACGATGACCGAGCCTACTCCGACACCTGAAAACGCGAGGCTCATCGCCAGACCTCGGCGACGGACAAACCAATTCGGCAGGAAGAGGCCCTGTCCCGTGTAGCCCAGGCACACGCTGCCACCGCCGACAAGCATTCCGAGCGTCGCATAAAGATGCCATGGCTCATGCACCAAGGTCGCCAGAAGCATTCCCGATCCGATCAGCACCACGCCAAGTTCGTTCACGACGCGCGGTCCGCGCCGGTCCATCAGCTTGCCCAGCGAGGGACTCATGATGGCGGAGATAATGAAGCCGAAGGAAAATGCGCCGGCTGTCGTGCCGCGTTCCCAGCCGAACTCATCGAGGATCGGTGGAAACAGCAAGGAAAATGCGGTGCGCGCATTGACCGCAATACCCATCGTGACAAAGACGACAGCAACCACGACCCAGCCATAGAAGATAGGCAGGCGCGTGTAGATAGTCTCCTTTGGAGTGGCGGTCATCGTCCCTTCGCTTTCTTGCGTGCCTCGTGGGCATGGCGTTCACCATACTTCATTCCCTCCAGCTTGAGACCGTCAGGATCCAGAAAGAACACCGCGTAGTAATCGTCATAGTACTCGCCCGCCGGATCCACGATTTCCGCGCCGAGTTCCTGCAGGAACGCTTGCAGCGCATCGACATCCTTGCGACTGCGCAGTTGGAATGCGTAGTGATGAAACCCCACGTCGCCGATGCGGTATCTGTGCTTGCGGCCTTGCTCATCGGCGGGCCCGATCCAGAAACGTGTCTTGCCGTTGGTCCAGCCGATGGCATCGTCGTATTCCTCGGAAATCTCGAAACCGAGGAAGTCGAACAGCCGGCCATAGAAGGCTTTGGACTTTTCGTAGTCGCTCACTCTGATCACCAGGTGGTCGATTCCCACCACGCGTACCATCTGTCCCTCCCTGCTCTCGGTGACGGACTGTTACATTTGGCCCGATTGCGCGAGATAGCACAGAGGCCATAGGGTGCGCCCCCATGATCCCGTCACGGCAACTCGTGGTCCGGGTCGGTGTCGCCTGCGCGGTCTCGGTGCTGGCGGTTGGGGCAGCGTTGTACCTGACGGATGCCAGGATGGACCTCACGGCGCTGCGTGAGCGCGTGATGGCGAGCGCCCCGCCATTACCACCACCAGCCGCAACGCCCATACCGGTGTCGATCGGGGTGTCACGTTCAGAACCAGTGAAGATCTATTTGACCGGCATTGGTACCGTGCAGGCGTACAATACGGTGGCGGTGAAGAGCCGTGCGGACGGCGAGATCATGCAGGTGCTGTTCCAGGAGGGGCAGGACGTGAAGGCTGGCGATCCGCTGGCCATCATCGACCCACGGCCGTTCCAGGCACAGTTGGCGCAGCAGCGCGCGGCGCGCGCGAAGGACGAGGCTCTGCTGCAGGGTGCGCTGCTCGATCTGAAACGTTATGAGGAGCTGGCGCTGCGCAACTTTGCCTCACGCCAGCAGGTGGATCAGCAGCGGGCACAAGTCGATCAGTATCGCGCCCAGATAGATAGCGATCAGGCGCAGATCGAGTTCGCGACGACACAGCTCAGCTACACGATGATTCGCTCGCCCATCGAGGGGCGAGCCGGTATCCGCCAGATCGACCAGGGCAATTTCGTACATGCCTCCGATAACACGCCGATGGTGGTGATCACGCAATTGCGGCCGATCTCAGTGGTCTTCACGCTGGCGGCCAGTTCCGTGGCGCAAGGAAAGTTGACACCGGGACAGACGCGCATACCGGTGATCGCATTCGCCGCGGATGACCGTACCCGATTGGACGAAGGCACGATCGATCTGGTGGACAACCAGGTTGATCAGTCCACCGGCACCATCAAGCTGAAGGCCAGCTTCCCGAACAAGGACCTGCATCTCTGGCCTGGCAATTTCGTGAATGGGCGCATCGTGGTGGATGAAAGAAAGGCGGCCGTCACGGTACCCGCGGCCGGACTGCGTCATGGTCCGCGAGGCGATTTCGTGTGGGTGGTCTCGCAGGAGCAGAAAGCCGAGTTGCGGACCGTGATGGCTGGCCAGGCAATGGACGGACGCGTGCTGGTTGAGCGCGGCGTAAGGCCCGGGGAGCAGGTGGTGGTTGACGGCCAGTTCAGGCTCGAGGCCGGTGTCCCCGTCGAGGTCATCAAACGCGAGCAGGAACCGCCCCGTCAGCACAGCGGCTGAGTGATGTCCGCGCCGTTCATCATGCGGCCAGTCGCCACAACATTGCTGACGATAGCGTTAGTGATGCTTGGGCTACTGGGCTACCGGGTGCTGCCGGTTGCCGCGCTGCCGGACGTCGATTTCCCGACTATCCAGGTTGTCACGGCTTATCCGGGTGCCTCGCCTAACGTGGTGGAAACCTCCATCACTGCTCCGCTGGAGCACCATTTCGGTCAGATCTCCGGGCTGACCAACATGAATTCCATCAGCTCATATGGCATCAGCCAGATCACGCTGACCTTTGACCTTTCCAGGAACATCGACGCGGCCGCGCAGGATGTGCAGGCGTCGATCGACGCCGCAGCGGGATGGATTCCGATCCAATTGCTGCCTGGACCGCCGGTGTATCACGAGGTCAACCCAGCCGATGTACCAGTGCTGATCCTGGCACTGACCTCGGACACGCTGCCACTCCATGAGGTCAACGACTACGCCGAGACGACGATTGTGCAGAAGCTCTCGCAGATCGGCGGTGTCGGCGCGGTGACGGTGGAAGGTGGACAAACACGTGCGGTACGGCTGCAGGCCGATATCGCCAAGCTCGCCGGGCTGGGGCTTTCCCTCGAGGACGTTCGACGCGCCATTGCCTCCAGCACGATCGACAATCCCAAGGGGCAGCTCGACGGTGTGCACCAGGCATTCCAGATCGGCGCTAACGACCAGTTGCTGACTGCCGATGTCTACGAGGCCACGGTGGTGGCCTATCGCAACGGTGCACCGGTGCTGCTGCGCGACATCGGACGGGCAGTGGATAGCGTCGAGAATGCCGAACTCGCCGCCTGGTACAACAGTGCACCAGCGGTGATACTGGACATCCAGCGGCAGCCGGGTGCCAACACGATTCGTGTCGTGGAGGCGGTGAGAGGGCTGCTGCCGAAGCTTGCCGCCAGCCTGCCGCCGGCGCTGAAGATCTCGGTCATTACCGATCGCACCACGACCATTCGCGCTGCAATTGCGGATGTGCAGTTCACGCTCCTGTTAACGGTCGCGCTGGTCGTGATGGTGATCTTCGTGTTCCTGCGCAAGCTGTGGGCAACCGTGATCCCATCTGTCGCGCTGCCCGTCTCTCTTGTGGCCACGTTCGGCGCCATGGCGTTGTTGGGCTACAGTCTCGACAACCTCTCGCTAATGGCATTGACGATCGCCGCGGGGTTTGTGGTGGACGATGCGATCGTGATGATCGAGAACATCGCCCGTTACGTTGAACAAGGCGATCCGCCGCTCATTGCTGCGTTGAAGGGCTCGCGGCAGATCGGCTTCACCGTCGTGTCGCTGACCGTGTCCTTGATCGCAGTGTTCATCCCGCTGCTGCTCATGGGCGGTGTGGTCGGACGGCTGTTCCGTGAATTCGCTATCACGCTGTCCTTGGCGGTGATCATCTCTGGCGTGCTGTCGCTGACGCTGACGGCGATGATGTGCGCGCAGTTCCTGCATCAGGATCCACCCGATCATCGTCCCAATGCCTTGTTCCGCTGGAGCGAGCGCGCGTTCGATGCGACCTGTGAGGCGTATTTACGGAGCCTGGATTGGGTGCTGCGGCACCGGAATTGGACGCTGTTCTGCACGGCGTTGACGCTGGTAGCGACGATTTGGCTTCACGTAGTGATTCCGAAAGGGTTTTTGCCGCAGCAGGATACCGGACTGCTGGTTGGCGTGACCGAAGCCGCGCAGGACATCTCTTTCGCCGGCATGGCGGATCGGCAACGTGCGCTGGCGGAGGCCATCGCGCGCGACCCGGCGGTGCGGACGGTCGATAGCTTCGTTGGCGCCGGGATCGTGAATCCCACTCTCAATCGAGGGCGCCTCTATATCGATATCGGTCCGCCGGATAAGCGGCGTGGATCGGTCGATACCATGATGCAGCGGCTGCGGACGGCGGTGGGCGGCGTATCGGGGATAGCGCTCCATCTGCAACCGGTGCAGGAAGTCACAATTGAAACACGTCCCTCGCCGACGCAGTACCAGTACGTGCTGCAGGACCTGGATCCGCTGGAGTTGCGGTCATGGACGCAGCGCCTCGCCGAGACGATGCGGCAGGACCCCACGTTTGCTGATGTCGCAAGCGATCAGCAGGATGAGGGTCTGGAGATGGCGATCCACGTCGATCGTGCTGCGGCTGCGCGTTACGGCGTCACCATGAGCGTGATCGACAATACTTTGTACGATGCGTTCGGCCAGCGGCAGATCGCAATGGTGTACTCGCCGCTGACGCAGTACCATGTGATCCTGGAAGCCAGTCAGTCGTTCCGCACCGACGCGTCGGTGCTTGATCGCATCTACGTCACGGCGGCGAACGCACTTGCCCCGAGCACTGATGACGCCGCGAGTGGCGTCAGTGCAGGCTTCCATGCCTCATCGGCGCCCATTCCGCTCTCCACGTTCGCACGCGTGGAGCGGCGATTGGCTCCGCTGGTCATCACGCATCAGGGGTTGTTTCCATCATCGACCATCTCGTTCAACCTCCCGCCCGGCGTGGCGCTGAGCCAGGCGGTCGATGCATTGCATCGGACGGAGCGCCGCATTGGCCTCCCCGATGCCATCGCTACCAGCCTGGCTGGTACCGCCGCCGAGTTCGCTGCCTCTCTTTCGAGCGAGAAGCTGCTGATCCTGGCGGCTATCATCACAGTCTACATCGTGTTGGGAGTGCTGTACGAGAGTTTCATCCATCCGATCACGATCCTGTCCACGCTTCCGTCCGCCGGCGTGGGAGCGTTGCTGGCGTTGATGATGTGCGGCGAGAGCCTGGACCTGATTTCGCTGATTGGGATCGTCCTTTTGATCGGCATCGTGAAGAAGAACGCCATCATGATGGTGGACTTCGCGCTGGACGCAGAACGCAATGAGGGCCGCCCGCCTGAGGAGTCGATCCGCCAGGCATGTCGCCTCCGCTACCGACCGATCATGATGACGACGATGGCTGCCTTGCTGGGTGCGCTGCCGTTGGCATTGGGCACCGGAACGGGATCTGAGCTGCGCCGGCCCCTTGGCATTGCAATCGTCGGCGGTCTGCTGCTGAGCCAGTTCCTGACGCTGTACACGACACCAGTCATCTATCTCGGTTTCGCGCACCTCTTGGCACGCTTCCGTCGCGTGCCCGCGACAGCGGCCCCGTGATGAACGTATCGGCCCTTTGGGTCCGCCGGCCAGTCGCCACCACACTGCTCGCGGTCGGCGTTTTGCTCATCGGCATTGCCGCCTATCTTCGCCTGCCAATCGCCGCGATGCCGGCGGTAGATCGCCCAACGATCGCGGTGTGGGCCGGTCTTCCGGGGGCCAGCGCCGATACCATCGCATCGGCCCTAGCGCAGCCGCTGGAACGTCAGGTGGGCACGATCCCTGGGATCGTGGAAATGCGCTCGTTCAGCGCGACCGGCGGAACGCAACTCACCGTGCAGTTCCAATTGGACAAGAACATCGATGCGGCTGCGGGTGCGATCCA
Source organism: uncultured Acetobacteraceae bacterium (assembly GCA_964427005.1). Taxonomy (GTDB): domain Bacteria; phylum Pseudomonadota; class Alphaproteobacteria; order Acetobacterales; family Acetobacteraceae; genus JAMXLO01. Next base: position 63,673 of record CAYRTL010000007.1, on the reverse strand, counting down.
GGCTGCAATCAATGTCGCCGGTCCAAATCTGCCCAAGGACCTACCTCAGCCACCAACCTACTGGAAGGCCAATCCATCCAACTGGGCGGTGATCGCGTTGTCTCTGACGTCTGAGGTGCTCGATCCCAGCGAGGTTTACGACATTGCCGATACAGTCGTCGCGGAGCAGATATCCCAGGTCCCCGGCGTGGCACAGGTCATCGTCAGTGGTGCCGAACGCGGTGCTGTTCGAATCCGGGTCGATCCGGGGCAGATCGCCGCGATGCATGTCTCCTTGGAGCAAATCCGGGCGGCCGTGCGCAACGCGTCCGTGAATCTACCGAAGGGAACGCTGAAATTCGACGACCACTCCTGGACCATCAGCGCCAATGATCAGCTGTTCATGGCGGCGGAGTACCGCGACGTGGTGGTGGCCTGGCGCAACGGTGCGCCAGTGCTGCTGCGCGATATCGCCGATGTGACGGACAGCGTGATCAATACGCGCCTGGCCGGCTGGTATAACAAGGATCCTGGTGTCGTCATCCGTGTCCTGAAGCAGCCCGACGCCAACATCGTGGCGACTGTCGATGCCGTGAAGGAACTGCTGCCGCGGCTGCAACACTGGATTCCACCGGCGATCAAGGTGCACACCATCATCGACCGCAGCCGGCTGATCCGCGCCGCGATAGCGGACGTGCAGCTCACCATCCTGATCGCCATCGGCCTGGTCGTGCTGGTAGCCGGTCTGTTCCTGAAGCGCCTGAGTGCGACGGTGATCCCGGCGCTGGCCATTCCTGTCGGCTTGGCAGCAACGCTCGTGGTGATGGAGCGCCTCGGCTACAGCCTCGACAACCTCACCCTCATGGCGGTCACCGTCGCGATCGGCTTCGTCGTGGATGATGCGGTGATTATGATCGAGAACATCATGCGCCTGATGGAGCGGGGTGACGGTCCGCGGCAAGCAGCCGTGGCCGGGGCTCGCCAGATCGGCTTCACGGTGTTGGCGATCTCGGCTGCGTTGATTGCGGCGCTGATACCGGTTTTGTTCATGCCAGACGTCGTCGGACGCTATTTCCGCGAGTTCGGCATCACCGTTGTCGCCGCCATTGTAGCCTCCGCGCTGGTGTCGCTCAGCCTGACGCCGATGCTGTGCAGCCGCTTTCTCCGCCAAAGGGAGGCTGCGCCGCAGCGGGACACCTTATTGCTGCGTGGCTACCTGCGCAGTCTCGGCTGGGTCCTGCGGCATCGCGCCCTCACTGTGGCGGCCGCGCTGACGGTGACGGCCGGCAGCGTATTTCTGTACTTCAATCTGCCGAAAGGGTTCATGCCGACGCAGGACACTGGTGTGATTTACGTGCGGACGGTCACCGTCGCCAATGTGTCCTTCTCAGCCATGTCAGGGCTGCAGCGGACGGTATCGGAAGCCATCCTGCAGGATCCTGCGGTGGAAGGGCTAAATTCATACATCGGCACGGATAATGGTTCGGTGTTGAGCAATGGTGAGATGTTCGTGGCGCTGAGGCCGCCGTCCGAGCGCAAGCTGACCGTTCAGCAGGTGATCGTGCGCCTGCGCGAGCGCATGGCAAAGATCGAAGGCGTCCGCGTCTTCTTCACGCCCATTCAGGACCTGGTGCTTGGAGTCCAGAGCAGTGCTTCGCGTTACCAGTACACGCTCACGGCCAGCGATCCGGATTATCTCGCGCAGTGGGCTGACAGAATGCGACGAGGAATGCTTGAGCTGAAAGGGACGCTGACCGACGTCATCAACAGCAATGAGCTTGCCGGGCTGCAGGCCGGGCTGGAGATCGACCGTATCCGCGCTGCCGCCATGGGCGTGACGCCACTGGCGATAGACAATACCTTGTATGATGCATTCGGTCAGCGGCAGATCCGCACGATCTATCTGCCGCATAACTATTCGCGTGTCGTGCTGGAAGCCGGACCTGCGATGCAGGCCGATCCTTCGTCACTGAACACGGTGTTCGTACCTGGCGCCGGTGGCGGGCAAGTGCCGCTGGCTGCGCTTACACGGCTGGGGCGGAGCCATGGCACCATGTGGATGGTCCACAGCGGCCAATTCCCTGCGGTGACCATCTCGTTCGATACGGTTCCTGGTGTTTCGCTCGGGCAGGCGATCACCGCAATCCGCGGCCTGGAGCGCAACCTTCACCTGCCCGACGATATCCGTGCTGAATTCCGCGGCGAGGCGGGCGAAGCAACCAAGACGGGCACACAGCAACTCTTTCTCTTCCTTGCTGCGATCTTTGCGGTCTACGTGGTTCTAGGTGTCCTGTACGAAAGCTATGCGCATCCGTTTACGATCCTGACCACCTTGCCGCCTGCGATCTTTGGCGCGCTATTGGCGCTGCGCATCGTTGGGATCGAATTCACCCTGATTACGACAATCGGCTGCATCCTGCTCGTCGGCATGGTCATGAAGAACGCGATCATGCTGGTCGATTTTGCCTTGCAGGCTGAGCGAGAAGAGGGGCTGGCACCCTTCGATGCCATTGTGCTTGCGGCGCGCAGACGCGTGCGGCCGATTGTGATGACCACGCTGGTTGCCGTGCTCAGTGCTGTTCCGCTCGCCGTCGGGACCGGCCCCGGTTTCGAGCTACGGCAACCCCTGGGTGTGTCTGTCGTCGGCGGACTGCTCGCGTCGCAACTGCTGACGCTCTATACAACGCCGGTCATTTATCTGTTGATCGGCCGTTTGCGGTTCCGCCGTCCGCGGCCGCCTCGACCTGACACGACGGAGACAGAGCATGAGGATGGTTGTCGAGCCAATTGCTCCTGGCGTCGTCGTCATAGTGCTGGATGGAAAGCTGGACATCGCCGGGGCTGATGCGATCGATTTGCAGTTCAATGCCGTTGCCGCCTCTCACGTCGGTGTTGTCGTTGATCTGACGAATGTCAGCGCCCTCTCATCTATCGGCATCCGCAGCTTGCTCATCCCCGCAAAGACTGTGCAGCGGCGCGGTGGCTCCTTGGTCCTGCTCAATCCGGTGGCTGAGGTGGAACGTGTGCTGGAAGTGGCGGGCATGATCGGCCTGATGCCGATCTATCGCGACAGGAACGCCGCGCTTGCGTCACTGGGCGCGAAGCCGATGCCAAAAGAGATCGGCGGTCCGAAGGGGCCGGAGCCGACTCGCTACGGCGACTGGGAAGTCAACGGCCGCTGCACCGACTTCTAGCCGCCTGATCGCCGTCGCAGCGCGGCGGTCACGGTATTCTCCAACAGACAGGCAATCGTCATCGGGCCGACGCCCCCTGGCACCGGTGTGATCGCGCCGGCAATCGCGATCGCTTCCTCGAATGCCACGTCGCCGACAAGTCTGCCGTCGGGAAGGCGGTTCATCCCGACATCGATCACCACCGCACCGGGGGAGATCCAGTCACCGCGCACCAGTTCAGGCCTGCCTACCGCCGCCACGATGACGTCGGCCCGGCGGCACTCCGTGGCGAGGTCGCGTGTGCGGGAGTGAGCCGTGGTGACCGTGGCATTCGCGGTAAGCAGCAATGACGCCATCGGTCTGCCGACGATCATCGAACGTCCCAACACAAGGGCGCGCGCGCCCTCCAGGGTCACGCCGGCTTCCGCAACCAGCTTCATCACCCCAAGGGGCGTGCAGGGGATCAGGAAAGGACTGCCCGCCGCAAGCCGCCCCGCATTCAGCGGGTGAAAGCCATCAACATCCTTGGCTGGATCAACTGTTTCGATCACCGCCTGGGTGGCGATGTGCGCCGGTAGTGGGAGCTGCACCAGGATGCCGTCGATCGCGGGGTCCGCGTTAAGTCGTGCGATGCGCGTGACCAGCTCTTCTTCGGAAATCTCAGCTGGCAGGCGGATCGTATGTGCGGCAATGCCGACCCCGTTGGCCGCGCGATCCTTGCTGCGGACATACACCGCGCTCGCCGGATCGTCGCCGACCAATACCACCGCGAGGCCTGGGCGGAATGGCAGCAGTGCGACCTGCTCTGCGAGGCGCGCCCGCAGGGCGCCGGCTACCGTCTTGCCGTCGATGATGCGCGCCGTCACAGCGCCGCCAGCTTGGCGCCGAGTGCGGCAGGATCGCCTGACACGTGAAGTGTCTTCTCTCTGCTGGTCGTGCCCAGGGTCAGTTGGACGGCGGAAGCGGGCAATCCAAGGGCATCGGCCAGGGCCGCGCACGCCGCGCGGTTGGCGCGGCCCCCATCCGCCGCTTCACTGACCCCGATGCGCAACCGCTCCCCTTCTCCCGAGGGGGCGGTCCCATGTACGCCGGGCCGACGCGATTTCGGCTGCACCTTGACTGCCACGGCGACACCGTCAGGCAATGGACGCCAGAACGGAGTCAATAGATGCTCCGCAACAGGCTCAACTCGATCTCGCCCAGCAGCATGCGGGCGGCCTGCAACAGCAGGATCAGAATGATCGGGCTGACGTCAATCCCACCCAGGTTCGGCAGCAGATTGCGGATTGGGCGCAGCGCTGGCTCGGTGATGCGATACAGGAAATCGCCTATCGTCCAGACGATCCGATTCCGCGTGTCCAGCACACCGAAGCTGGTGAGAATGCTGAACAACGCCGCAAGGATGACGGCCCAGATATACAGGCTGAGCAGCCGGTCAATGAGCCAGAACAGCGCCATCATCGGGGAAGGGTTCTCCTGAAGCCGGCGGAAGCTAGCGGCGGGTAACTCGGTCCGCAACCGGCAACAAACCCGACCTGCTTGACTTTGCCCGGAGCCTCTGAGCATTGTCCGCGCCCCGCGGGACGGGGCTGTAGCTCAGTTGGGAGAGCGCCTCGTTCGCAATGAGGAGGCCAGGGGTTCGAATCCCCTCAGCTCCACCAGCCGTCCCCGCGTTTTCAGGCACTTAGCCCGCAAGGCTGCAGCCTCGGAGTCCCAGGCTGAGAAATTACCCACTCCGCGAAAGGGGCGGGCTTTCCGGTTTATGTGGGTGATGGCATCAGCATCACGGGTGTCCTTAGGATCCTCATCCGCGGATCTCCGATCATTGGCGACGTAAGGTTTAGCCTATTACGATACCCCGAGGCCATTTTGCGGGCCAGCCTCATAAAGGTGCCGTAATCCTTCAGCCCGTCGGCGCCGCTTAAGGCATCCTTCGCGAAGGTCCCATAATTGACGCGGGGCAATGCTGCGAGTTGTTGGCGCAGTGGTTCGACGTCCGCCACGGTGATGATCGTGTTATTTCCCGCAAGCGTGTCAAGCCTACGAATACCGCCTGAAAGAAGCTTTGCCACGGAGCATTGTTTGAGGCCACCGTCCAGCCCGGGTTTGAGCGGACCAGATACACGTGTTGAGCAATTTATGCCGCCAATTCGTCGATGTGTCTCGTAGCAGTCGTGCAGTCGAAGACGTCAATCAGCGCATGTGTGCATTCATGCAGAAGAAGCGCGCGCTGATCCAAATTTGCGGGGGAACTGCCGGCCTGGGTTGTCAGCATATCTTTATCGAATCATAGAATGCCAGATTCTGGTTTGGCGCCCTCGACGACTTGGATATACCCTCCGTAGATACTATCGCGCACCAGGCGGTATCCAATGCCACTGACGTAAATCGGACCGACCCAGAAGTAGATCCCGAGCGTTATGCCGTCATTAAAGGTGGTCAGAACATCGGCTATTGTAAGTGACATTCCGTGACTCCGTCTGAGTCAAGTCCCGTTCGTCTGCTGCATGCGTTTGGTCGGATGCCAGCGTCTGGAGGCAGTGGTGAATAGTAACTCCACTGCCTCGCAGGTCCCTGACGTATCGCTGAGGGCAGAGAAGGCGCAGCTTGTTAGCGGAGGGTAGTTTCCAATTCGTGGGTCCAAGCGGGATTGCCAAGAGCCCAATGTGAATTCCTCACACTGCCATGTCATTCCAAAATAGGAACATTCAACGACTATTTGAGTGGCTCTTCTAGAATTCGGTCTGGCAAAGGTGCGATGTGGCATCAAAGAAACGGGGCTGCACGTGATCGTCTTGCGCGCATAGGATCGAGAGGCGCTGTGATGAATTTCACACCAATCAGGCAGCAAATGGCGTAGATACCAATGTGACTGAACCAACTCTCCTGATGGGTTGACCCAACCCGGAAACCAAAGCCGGAGATGCAATGAGCAGGCCCGCCACAGATCCGGCCAATGCTGATTGATGTTGCTGCCGGCTCTCACTAGGGAGGACTACGATGCCATCTTTCCGATTTCTTGGTGATCGCAACGCACCTGATCGTCTGGAACGCGTTCAGGCACGCCCTGCTGTCTTCGGCACTGGTAAGCCCCCCGAGGAAATGGCCGAACGCGCGAGGATGCGAACGGTTTACATCGATGCGGCGCATGCCGAGAAACCCACGGTGCATGTTACACGTGCGCAGGTCGGCGATCGGGCTTTGTGGCGAGTTGATACGCCCCTCGATACAACCTTATTGGGTCATCTACCCGGTAGATCCGCCGAGCGGATGGGCCCAGAGCATTTCCTGGAAGGTTTTGGTGCTGATGTCTCAATCGGTGCCTATAAGCCTGCATGGGCAGATGCGTTGTTCAGTCCCCGTCGGAGTCTGATAGAGGCGAGACCATCGCTGCGTCGCTTTAATGGCCGCTCGGTTCGACCCCTGTGGGTATTCGGCAATGACGATCGCTGGCAGTTTCGCGACGCTGCCTGGCCCTGGGGCCTCGTAGGACGCATCTTCAACAATCGGGGCGAAAGCGGCACTGGCGCTCTCGTCGGTGATCGGATCGTAATTACGGCGGGGCACATGGTCCCGTGGGGTGACAGCCCGTGGTGGATGCGGTTCGTGCCTGCTTATTACGACGGCTCCTCCCTGCACGGACCCGGCATAGAATCGTATGTATCCGATGCACGCGGCTATAATACGAGTGGCAACGTCACCGGATACGACTGGGCGGTGCTGCGGCTCTATGAGCCGCTTGGGCAGTGGCTCGGGTATTTTGGTTACAACGGCTACAGCGATAATTGGAACGACGATCCTTACTGGAGCTTGATTGGCTACCCGGGCGCAATCGCCAATGCACAACGCCCGTCTTTCCAGGGTGGCATCACCGTCGGCGACACGGATTCGGATTCCAATGGCGGAGAAGAGCTGGAGTCGGATACGGCTGATGTGACTCCGGGCGATTCCGGTGGCCCATTGTTTGGCTGGTGGGGTGGTGATCCTCGGATCGTAGGGGTTGTCAGCGGTGAAGAGGAGTATTCCTTCCTCGGTATTACCTTCGACCAGGACAACATCATGGCTGCAGGCAGCGGCTTTACCAGCCTGTGCGCCTGGGGACGTAGCAACTGGCCTGCATAGGTATCTGAGGAACGAGCGAGGAACAGGGCGGCGTCCGTTTCAAGCCGCTACAGGCGCTTGAGCTATGACGCTGGTTTGGACTGGGGTGGAACCTCCCCTCAGCCCCACCAGCGTTCAGGCACTTGGAGTACGCCGCCACAGACCCTGGCACGGTCCTCCAAGGTCTGCCTCGGGCCGGGACTCCAGCCTCGTCCAGAGTGCCAACCTGCGCATTTGGGTACTGCACTTCTGAGTGCGGTTGCCGAGCTTCGGTCGCGACGAGGCAACTTACGCCTCCATACCCGCGGCATTCTCCACTTTGCGCAATGAATTGCTGGGCATTTACCTACTTGCCTTTCGGTGTCTCAATTGCGCGTTCCAAGCTCCGCGCAACTTGGCGAAGAACCACAGTAGAGGGATGGGGGAGGAAATGGAGACAAAGGACCTTCTGACAATTTCTCTCAGCACGCTCGCCCTCGCACTGTCGATCGTAGCATTTCTGGTAAGCTATATCCGAGGTCGCAACGAGCAGCGCCGCGATATCCGCCAGCAACTGACAGAAACAACCGACAAGATTACCGACAGCCAGTTGGAATACGCTCGCCTCATGTTCGGCGAAGCGAAAGACAACCTCGAAATGCAGCAGAATATCGACAACGTCCTGGGACAAAGGATCGCGGGGCTGCTCAATCAGGCTGTTTACCTCACAAATCTCGTGCCCTCACTGGTGACCGCGGTCGACTACAACACCATCGCCATGCTCAGCGCGAACGCAGGCGATCTTGTTACAGCGGAAACTCACTTCCTCAAATCAATCCGGGCATCTCCGAACGACGTCACACGTTCACTCGCGATACGAGGCTACGCGGCCTTCCTCTTCGCGCAAAGGCGCTTTGAGGAAGGCCGCAAAATGTTTCGGGACGCGGTTACCCTGATCAAAGGTGCCGATAACTTAGCCCGACTGCAGAAGGGCTACATCTACTCGTCGTGGAGCTGGTGCGAGCTAAATCAGGCCCACGCACCCAGACAGGCCGCGGATGTGTTCGAAAGCGCGGAAAGCGAATATTCCGGCATCGACAATGAGGCTATGCGGCAGACTGCACTTGCGCGGCTGCAACTCGCCAAAGGACCGTCCAGGCCACAAGGAATGGCGTCATCGAGTACTTCACCCCTTGTGTCTGGGGACGTTCAGCGATGATTGTGGAGTGGCCAAGGCGGTCATGCCGGTTTCGTATATCGAACATTCCGCCATTGACTGGAAACCTGAAAAACCAATAGAGTTTCTCCGTTATCCAGGCGGAGAAACGCATATGCCAAGGACAGACATCAACACCCCCCAGGTCCTTGTGGCAGGCGCGGGGCCGGTGGGGCTGTCGCTCGCCATCACCTGCCGGCGTTTCGGCATTCCGGTCCGCATTGTGGATCGGGCGCCGCAGCCGAGCCAAGTGTCGAAGGCACTCGCCGTCTGGAGCGGAACGCTCGAAGCATTCGATGCGATGGGTCTGATGCCGGGCTTCCTGGATCAAGGCGTGCGCCTGCACGCTTTGTCGGCTGGCACGCGTGGGCGAGAACTCGCGTCACTGAACGTCGGTGGCGGCATAGACAGCCCCTATCCATTCCCTCTGCTGCTGCCGCAATCGCGAACCGAACAACTGCTTGGTCAGCAACTCGCCAGCGTCGGTGCGCAGGTCGAGCGAGGTGTCGAACTGCTCGACTTTGTCCAGGATAACGCCGGCGTCACCGCGACGCTCCGTCGCCCCGAGGGGACGGAGGAGACGCTGCGCACCCGCTATCTCGTCGGCTGCGACGGCGCCCGCAGCACGGTGCGGCACGGACTAGGTATCGATTTTGAAGGCTACACCGAGCCGCAGATCTGTCTCCTCGCCGATGCACGCATCGAGGGTGGCGCACTGGATCCGGCAAGCATCTATCTCTGGTGGCAGAACGGCGGGACGGCTGCGCTGTTTCCGGTGGAGAATGGAATCTGGCGCATCTTTGTCGTTCGAGCCCAGGGCGGGGATCAGCCGCCGACATTGCAGGAGATCCAGACACTACTGGATCGGCACGGCCGCGGCGGTTTGCGGCTTCACGATGCGAGCTGGCTGTCGACGTTCCGGATCAATGAGCGCCTAGCCGCGCGTTATCGCGACGGACGCTGTTTCCTCGCCGGTGATGCCGCGCACATCCACAGCCCCGCCGGTGGGCAGGGCATGAATACCGGTATCCAGGATGCGGTCAATCTGGGGTGGAAACTCGCCCACGTGTTGAACGGTGTCGGTGATGCCGACTTGTTGCTCGACAGCTACGAAGCTGAGCGCCGGCCGATTGCGCGCGAGGTGATCAAGGGGGCGGCGCAAAAGCTGCACGTGAGCTTCGGCACCGGTATTGTGCCGACAATCCTCAAGAACGTGATCCTGCCTGTCGTGATGCGTTTCCCGGTGGTGCAGCGGAAGCTGCAGATCGAGCTCTCGGAGACGGCCATCGTTTATCACGATGGCGGCCTGATCGAGCTTGGCGCACCCCCATCGCGGCCGCGCCGTACCGATGTGGGCACGCGCGCATTGGACGCAGGATATAGCGACGGGGCAACGGGTGAGATTCGGCGGCTGTGGCCGATACTGGGTGCGCCGAGACATACGTTGCTGCTGTTTGGCGACATGCCGCTTTCTGATGGGCTGATGGCAGCGGCCGGGCCATGGCTGCAAACACTTCATCTCGAGGTGAAGGATGAGGCGGCGGCGCGCTACCGGATGAATGGGCCAGGGTGGGTGCTGATACGTCCCGACCATGTCATTGCGGCGCGCGGCGATGACAGCGGTCTCGATCGGTTAGCCAACTATGTCCGGCGTGTCCTGCAGCCGCAAGGCGTGGCGGAGGCGCGCCCGACCCGGTATGCCGCATGAGGAGATGACATCGGCAACCCCGGACGTCGTGCCGTTCGACGTGGACGACACCCCGTCCGGCCGCATTCTGCGTACCGCGCGCGAGCTGATACTGGCGCACAAGTTCAGCGGTGTGACCATGGATGCGCTCGCGCATGAACTCGGCATGAGCAAGAAGACGCTTTATGCCCATTTCGCTTCCAAGGACGCGCTGGTCGAGTCGATCATCGATGCGACCGCGAGAACGATACGCCGGGAAGTGGATGTGGTACTGAATGACGCGTCCTGCAGCTTCACCCAGAAGCTGCGTGCCGTGCTGCGTGTCGTCGGTCTTCAGTTCAGCGTGGTTACGCCCGAATTCGTCCGCGATCTGCAGCGCTTCGCGCCGGCTTGTTATCAGCGCCTGCGCGATATGCGAGAGCTCAACATACCGATCGTGTTCGGTCGTTTGTTTCGTGTTGGCGTAGCCGAAGGGATGGTTCGCGGCGACCTCGACGTGGATTTCCTGGTGGAATTCTGGCTGCAGGCCATGCACGGGCTACAGCAACCCGCGGTGATGCAACGCACCGGCCTGACGCCGCGGGCGACATTCCAGAAGGGGCTGGACCTGTTCTTCCTTGGTGTTCTGACCGCGGAAGGAAGAGCGGACTTCGCGAACGCCAGCGCCTGCTGATTAGTCGTGCCCGCGGCAGCCGTACAGCGTTTCCGGCGAAACCTGGGGTTTTGCGATTTCCACCAGCTTGCCGTCGCGCATGGCGCGAAAGAAACAGTTTCGACGTCCGGTATGGCACGCCACGCCTTCTTGATCGACCAGCAGCAGGAGCGTGTCACCGTCGCAATCGACCCGCAGTTCCTTCAAATGCTGCACCTGGTCTGATGTTTCGCCTTTACGCCACAGCGCATTGCGCGAGCGGCTGAAATAGCAGACGCGGCCGGTCTTTAGCGTTTCCAAAACGGCATCACGATTCATCCAGGCGAGCATCAACACCTCGCCTGTATCGTGCTGCTGCGCGACCGCGGGTACAAGTCCGTCTGAGTTGAATGCGATGGCCGCGAGGATATCCTCCTCCGCCACGCTCAGACAACCAGTGCCGCGCGCTCGCTCGCCGCTCGAGCCCACGCCGCCTCCATGTCCTCGTCGAATAGCTCTGTCAGCTTCTTCATCATCGTGCCGCCAAGTTCCTCGGCATCCACGATAGTGACCGCACGGCGATAGTAGCGTGTCACATCGTGGCCGATGCCGATGGCAATCAGCTCCACCTGGTCGCGGTTCTCGATGTCGCGAATCACCTCGCGCAGGTGCTTCTCCAGGTAGTTGCCGGGATTCACTGACAGCGTCGAATCATCCACCGGCGCGCCGTCGCTGATCACCATCAGGATGCGCCGGTGCTCCGGCCGTACCAGCAGGCGGCGATACGCCCACAGCAGCGCCTCGCCGTCGATGTTCTCCTTCAGCAGCCCCTCGCGCAGCATAAGGCCCAGGTTCTTGCGTGCACGACGCCACGGCGAATCCGCGGCCTTGTAAACAATGTGCCGCAGATCATTCAGCCGCCCGGGATTGCGCGGCTTGCCCTCCTGCACCCACTTCTCGCGGCTCTGGCCACCCTTCCAGGCGCGCGTGGTGAAGCCAAGCACCTCGACCTTCACGGCGCAGCGCTCCAGCGTGCGTGCCAGGATGTCACCGCACATCGCCGCTACGGTGATCGGCCGTCCGCGCATCGATCCGGAATTGTCGATCAGCAGCGTCACCACTGTGTCACGGAATTCCGTGTCCAGCTCTCGCTTGTACGACAAGGCCTGGAGCGGATTGACCACCACGCGCGATAGCCGGCCAGCGTCGAGCAGACCTTCATCCAAATCGAATTCCCAGGCGCGGGTCTGTTGCGCCAGGAGTCGCCGCTGCAGCCGGTTGGCCAATTTCGAGATCACGCCTTGCAGATGCTGCAACTGCTGGTCCAGTTGCTGGCGCAACCGGGTCAGCTCATCGGGGTCGCACAGTTCCTCGGCTTCGATCTCTTCGTCGTAGAGACGAGTGTAGGCACGATAGACCGCCTCGTTATCCGGATTGCCGCGCTCACGTCGCGGCTGCGGGCCGCCTGGCCTGTCGTCGCCTTCGGCTACCGCCGCCTCGTCATCCGATTCGGTGCCCTCGTCATCGGCTGCGTCGCCTTCCATCTCCTCGGGATTGGCGCCGAGCATGCTGTCCTGCTCGGATTCGCTCTGGCCCGAACCGTCCTGCTGCTCGTCCTGCTGGCCGGACTGTTCGCCGCCTTCCTCGCCTTCCTCGGTCTGATCCTCGGGCTCCGCGTCGCTTTCGGCCTCGGCGAGATCGAGCGCCGCCAGCAGTTTCCGGGCAGCTCGCGCAAATGCCGTCTGGTCGTCTTGCGCGGCGTTCATTTCCGCCAGCGCCGCATCGGCGGAGTCGCCAAGTGTATCGCGCCACATGTCCAGGATGCGCCGGGCCGCTTCGGGCACCTGCTGTCCTGACATCTGCTCGCGCGCGAGCAACGACAGCGCTGCCTGGATCGGAAGCTGATCCTTGCGCGTCATGCGGTCGTAGCCTTCGGACTCGCATTCCTCGGCCAGCTTGGACTGCAGATTGGCCGCCACGCCTGACATATGACGCGAACCGACCACCTCGACACGCACTTGCTCCAGTGCGTCGTACACGTCCTTCGCCTCGCGGCGCGCCGGCATGCGCGCGGCATGGACGGCATCGTCGTGGTGACGCAGCCGTAGCGCCAGCGCGTCCGATGCGCCGCGCAACCGCGCCATTTCCTGCGGAGGCAATGCCCGCGTTGGCAGCGGCAGCCGCGCACGCTTGCCAGAAAGACCCGATGGCCCTGGCTGAAATGCCACCTGCACGTCAGGCACTTCCGCAATCGCGCGCAGCACGCCGGCAGTCGCGCGTTTGAACTCTTCAGCTCGCGTGTTGTCTTTGTTCGTGCCGCTCATCTTCAGTGGTCAGTTGTCGGGGTCAGTGGTCAGTGTGGGCGGCTCGACTGACCGCTGACCACTGACCACTGACCACTTAGTTGAACTTGCGCGTCGTGAACCCGCCTGTCGGGATCTCCTCGTTGAAGCAGCGCTGGTAGTACTCGCCCACCGTGGCGCGCTCCGCCTCGTCGCACTTATTCAGGAACGTCACACGGAAGGCGAACCCGACATCGCCGAAGATGCGAGCGTTCTCGGCCCAGGTGATCACGGTGCGCGGCGACATAACAGTGGAGATGTCGCCGTTGATGAAGCCCGCGCGCGTCAAATCGGCCAGCGCCACCATCGCTTCGATGCGTTTTTTCATCGCCGCATCCTTCGGATCGGCGCCGAGTTTTGCCAGCACGATCGACGTCTCCATCGCGTGCGGGAGGTAGTTCAGCGTGGCGACGATGTTCCAGCGGTCCATCTGACCCTGATTGATCTGCTGCGTGCCGTGATACAGCCCGGTTGTATCGCCCAGGCCCACGGTGTTCGCGGTGGAGAATAGCCGGAACGACGGGTGTGGCCGGATCACGCGGTTCTGGTCGAGCAGCGTCAGCTTACCCTCGACTTCGAGCACGCGCTGGATCACGAACATCACGTCTGGCCGGCCGGCATCGTACTCGTCGAACACCAGCGCGCAGGCATGTTGCAGCGCCCAGGGAAGGATGCCTTCGCGGAACTCAGTCACCTGCTTGCCATCGCGCAACACGATGGCGTCCTTGCCGATCAGGTCGATGCGGCTGATGTGGCTGTCGAGATTGACGCGGATGCAGGGCCAGTTCAGCCGCGCGGCCACTTGCTCGATATGCGTCGACTTGCCGGTGCCGTGATACCCCTGGATCATGCATCGGCGGTTGAACGCGAAGCCGGCGACAATGGCGAGCGTCGTCTCGCGGTCGAACTTGTAGGCCGTGTCGATATCGGGGACATGCTCGGTGCGCACGGAAAATGCCGGCACCTGCATGTCGGTCTCGATGTCGAATGCCTCGCGCGCCGACACCTTGGTGTCCGGCAAGTCGATCGCGGAGGTCGGGCGAATTTCGGCCAGAGAGGCAACCTTGTTCATCGGGTGGGCGGTTCCTGTGTCGATCAATGAAAAGTCTAGTCCTGGCTCGCGCTTGCGCAAGAGCGGGGAATTAGTCGGCGGCTGCCACACTGGGCGCAGGCATCAGGCGCGAGCGCAGAGCGGCGTAGGCAAGATTGATATCCTTGAGTCGCTCCTCAGCGGCCCGGTCGCCGCCATTGGCGTCCGGATGGTGCCTTTTCGCCAACTCTTTGTAGCGAGTCTTCACGGCATCCAGAGTGGTGGGCCAGGAAAGGCCAAGCGTCGCAAGCGGTCCGCGCAACTCGGGGGGCGTCTGCTGCGGTTGTTCCCTTGGGCCGCGCTTGATGCGGCCAGCCGCGAGCAGATGCAGCGGGTCGCGCAGCAGTTCCTCGTCCCACGCCGCAGCCTTGCCAATTCGGCCCAGCGGCCAGGATGGACGCTGCCAGGCAGTATCGGCACGAAGCTGCGCCTCGATTTCTCCCGGCGACATGCCTTTGTAGTAGTCCCAGGTGGCATTGTAAGCCCGCACGTGTTCCAGGCAGAACCACCAGTAATCGTTCAGGTTGCGCCGTGACTTGGGCGCACGATACTCGCCCATCGCTTCGCAGCCAGGCATGTCGCAACAGCGCCCTGGCGCGGCGGGATCCGGTGCATAGGCCCTGGCTTTGGGGGCACGTCGGCTCATGGTGCCGTTATGGGCAGCTTGTCGGGGACTTGGCAACTGGCTCTTGGCGACGCTGGGAAGACATTCGATATGTCGGCAATGCCATCCCGCACCGCAAGGCTAGAGGCCGTCCTGACTCGGGCTTTTTCCCCCAGGCTCCTGCGCGTCACAGACGACAGTGCACGCCATGCGGGCCATTCCGGTGCGCGCCCAGGTGGCGAGACGCATTACAGCGTACTGCTGGTTAGCGAGGCGTTTCTCGGCATGAACCGGCTGGCCCGGTCTCGCGCGGTGCACGAGGCGCTTACGGCCGAGTTCGCCGACGGCATGCACGCCCTGTCGCTGACGCTTCGCACGCCGGAGGAGCACGCCCGGCAAGCCGTTTGACGCGAACCTGCCAAATTCTTTTCTTTGCACCCCGCTGGATGCATTTTATGGCAATTTTCTGCTATCAGTGACGTGCGGAGGTGGTGAGACGATCATGCCAACGGACAAGGACATGGACAGGGTGGATCGCGAGATCCTGCGCCTGCTTGCCGCCGATGCTTCGCTATCTCTCGCCGAGATTGCCGATCGGGTTGGCCTGACCTCTACACCTTGCTGGAAGCGGATCCGCCGGCTGGAACAGGACGGCGTCATCCGCGGCCGTGTAGCGACGATTGACCCGGCGAAAGTCGGCTTGCCCGTTTCGGTGTTCGTCGAGGTGGAGACCGCGGACCATTCCGGCGAATGGTTGAAGCGATTCGCCGACGTGGTGCAGACGATGCCCGAAATCGTCGACGCCTGGAGGATGAGTGGCGACGTCGATTACCTGATGCACGTTGTAGTGCCGGACATTGCCGCCTACGACGAGTTCTATCGCAAGTTGATTGCCGCAGTGCCGCTGCGCAACGTCACCAGCAGGTTCTCCATGGAGCGGCTCAAGGCGGCCCCGCTGCCAATCTAACCATTTCTTAGGATGCCTGTGTTTTTCTGCCGCGGTCACCGGAAAGGGGGCGGCCGTGACGGGCAGTCGATTGGTCAACCGTAACGTCGTTGCGGAGCGTGGCAGAACCAGCATGCGTCTGGAGCCGGAGCTGTGGGATGCGCTTGCCGAGATCTGCCGGCGCGAGCGCCAAGACTTAAATCAACTGGTTCGCCAGATTGAGGCTGTTGGCCACAGCGGTGGGCGTACCAGCGCCGTGCGGGTATTCGTGCTGCAATATTTTCGGCAGGCCGCCAATGAAGCGGGGCACGAGGCTGCGAATCATGGGGTGCTCGATCGGGGACCGTTCGCTTTCTACGAGCAGCACGCCGCCTAGTCTAGTCGGCCGCCTGCTTCTCCGGCCCGGTATAGAGATGCGGCCAGCGCCGCTGCACAACCGGGCTGCCGGTGCCATAGGCGACGCAGGTGTTCAGGATCGCCGGCGCGCCGCCCATCTTCGCGGCGATCCGCGCGTCCAGGCGGTCTCCGCTGGACTCATTCGATTCTCCCGCCGCATCGGCTTCCTGCTTTGCTTTGGCTGGATCGATTGTCTGGTAGGCCGTCGTGGCCACTTGCTGCAGCAGTTCGCGCAAATGCGTGCAGCCCGCCGTGCCGCCGATACGCTTGGCGGCCTCTTTCAGAAAGCCAGGCTTGATTTGCAGCCCGGCAAGCCGGGCGAAGTTCGGTGCGGCTGTCGGACAAATGGAGTAGGGCGTGTAGTCGCTGGCCGCCTCGCTGGCGATGATCCGGCGATGTTCATCCACCGTCAGCCGCAGCCACATGCCATGGATCGGCTCACCGGCCTCGATGTAGGTCCGATCAAAGTTGGCGGTGCCGTACGTCTTCGTGTCGGTAAGCTGCGCCTCGATGTCATAAAGCCCGTCTGCCCGCCGATAGCCGCGCAGGACGATGTCGCGCGAATGCAACAATTCGCGATCCTGGGGCGGGGTCAACGGCATTATGGACTCCTGGTTGTTGTGCAGCGCAGCAGGGGTGCATATGGCATTCGACGCAGGTGGCGCAACGGGCGGGCACCCCGCGTTACGGGCCGCACCCTTCGTCGCGCAGCAACTCGGTAACAGCCTGGGCTGGCACGTCGCCCTTGGTGAAAGCCTGCCCGATACCTCGCGCCAGTACGAATTTCAGCGCACCGTCCCGCACCTTCTTGTCACGCCGCATATGCCCAACCAGCGTCTCGGCTGAGAAGCGCCGGTTCAGCATACGCAGCTCCGCCGGCATCCCCATCGCCGCCACGTGGGATACGACGCGGTCCGCATCAGCCGCGGCGCAGTGCCCCAGCCGCGCGGACAGGCGGAAAGCCAGGCCTAGCCCGACCGCGACGCCCTCGCCGTGTAGCAGGCCTCCGCTGTAGCCGTATTCCGCCTCGAGCGCGTGACCGAATGTGTGCCCCAGGTTCAGCAGGGCGCGCCCGTCATTCGGCTTCTCCTCTCGCTCATCGTCGCCCACGACAGCGGCCTTGAAGGCGCAGGCGCGCATGATGGCCTCGGCCTGCACTTCGCGGTTGCCGCCCACCAGCGCGGCGCCGTTCGCCTCGCACCAGGCAAAGAAGGCTGCATCCCCGATCAGCCCGGCCTTGGCGATCTCGGCGTATCCCGCGCGTAGTTCACGCGGCGGGAGCGTCGCGAGCGTTCCTGTGTCGGCGAGCACCATGCGTGGCTGATAAAACGCGCCAACGAGGTTCTTGCCTCGCCCCGTATTCACGCCGGTCTTGCCGCCCACAGAGGAGTCGACCTGGGACAGCAGCGTGGTTGGCACCTGGACAAAGGGCAGGCCGCGCAAAGTGCTGGCGGCGGCGAAACCGGCCAGGTCGCCTACCACACCGCCGCCCAGAGCGATGACGGTCGTGCGACGCTCGACGCGCGCTTCCAGCAACTGGTCCACCACGCTCTGCCAGCTATCGAGGTTCTTGGAGGCCTCGCCAGGCGGAACGATGATCTGGCTGGTGGTTACGCCCGTTTCAGCGAGACCGCGTTGAAGGGCCGGGAGATGCAGTTGCGCAACCGTCGCGTCAGTCACAACGACCGCGCGCTTCTGTTCCATACGCGGTGCCAGCAGAGCGCCGGCGCGGGTGAGCAGATCATCGCCGATGACCACGTCGTAGCTGGTACTGGGTAAGACGACAGAGAGCCGCCGCGGTGACCGCCATGCGAGCAGAGCATTCAGGACGCGGTTGGTCGTGGCATCGGGGCTTTCGTCGCTGCAGTCAACGATGACGTCGGCTTCGGCATACACCGGGTAGCGCACGTCCATCAGCCGCTGGAGAGTTTCCGCCCGATCGCCATCGGCAAGCAGTGGACGATTGTCGCGTCCAGCCACGCGGCGCAGAAGCGTTGGCAAGGGACAGCGCAGCCAGACGGATACTGCCTCTTCGCGCGTGATGGCGCGGGTTTCCGGATCCATGAACGCACCACCGCCAAAGGCCAGCACCAGCGGGTCTCCCGAGAGCAGTCTTCGGATCACTCTGCGTTCGCCGGCGCGGAAGTCGCTTTCCCCATACCGGGAGAAGAGCTCGGGGATCGAACAGCCGGCGGCCAGCTCAATTTCCGCATCCGCGTCGCGGAACGGCAGGCCAAACTTGGCCGCCAGCCTGCGGCCGATCGAAGTCTTGCCCGCGCCCATCAAACCGACGAGGACAATGCTGCGGCCGGTCAGTGCTTCCGGAAGCGGAACAGCCTCCTTCAGTGCGGTGTTGCGTGTCATGACACTGAACGCTAGCACACCGCCCGCTGGACAGGCCAAGATGAAGGCGGCGGCGAATCCATGCAGGCGAGGAATCGGTGAACGAGACGATGATCCGCATCTTTTTCATCGTCGTGGCGGCCGGGCTGGTCGTACTCGGCGTGGCTGTGGTGATGCTGGGCGCCTATCCGCCGAACCCGACGCCGCATTCGGTGGAGAAGGTGCTGCCGAACGACAAGTTCCAGAGCCACTGAAGGCGTGACGGCGAACAGGCACGTCGAGGCGTTTCTGGAGATGCTGGCGGCCGAGAAAGGCGCCGCGCGCAATACGTTGGCCGCGTACCAGGCGGACCTGGATGATTTTGCGGCTTTTGCGTCGGCACGCGGCCACGAGGTCGCAGCGTGCGATGCGGTTCTGCTGCAGTCGTACATGGCGAGCCTGCAGAAGTCTGGCCTGGCTGCGCGCACCGCGGCGCGCCGACTGTCAGCTCTGCGCCAGTTCCATCGTTTCCTGCTGCGCGAAGGGATACGAGCCGATGACCCTACGCGCCTGCTCGATGCGCCGAGACTGCCCAGAACGCTACCGAAATATCTGAGCGAACAGGAGGTGGATGCCTTACTTGATGCCGCCAAGCGCCTGGCCGGGCGGAATGGCGTGGTCGCGCGAGCGGCGCTGGAAATCCTCTATGCGACCGGTCTGCGCGTATCGGAATTGCTGGCGCTGCCGATTCGCGCGCTCACCCGCGACGCCGCGGTCCTGCTGGTTCGGGGCAAGGGGGGCAAGGAGCGCATCGTGCCGCTGTCCGAACGCGCGAAAGAGGCGGCCGCGGCGCTGGCGTCCACAGGGGACAAAGCGACGCGCTATCTGTTTGCTGGGCGCGATCCGCGGCATCCGCTGACACGGCAGGCCTTCTTCCTGCTGCTGAAACGCGTTGCACTCGATGCGGGCCTGGACCCGGCGCGCGTCTCGCCGCATGTGCTCCGGCATTCGTTCGCATCGCATCTTCTGGCTCGTGGGGCTGATCTGCGCAGCCTGCAATTGCTGCTTGGTCATGTGGATATTGCGACTACGCAGATCTACACGCATGTCCTCACGGAGCGGCTGCAGCGCCTGGTCGAGGCGCATCATCCGCTGGCCCGGCCCGCCTAGCGCTACTCCGCGAGCACGAGAACCGGACGCCTCGCGATCCGCAGCACCAGCAGCGACGCGATGAGGCAGGCGGTGCCGCTGGCGACGAAAGCGGTGAGGTAACTGCCGGTCGCGTTGCGCAGCACGCCGCCGCCAAGTGCCGCGAGCGCGCCGCCCATCTGATGTCCACACATGATCCATGATGCAATCACCGGCGCATCGCGCTTACCGAACACGTCCGTCGTCAGAGCGACTGTCGGAGGTACGGTCGCGACCCAATCCAAGCCGTAAAACACGGCGAAGATCGACAGACTGACCATGTCGAAGCTGGTGAATGGCAGGATCATCAGCGAGAGGCCGCGCAAGCCGTAGTACCAGAACAGCAGCACCCGGGCGTTGTAGCGGTCCGTGAGCCAGCCGGACGCCGTTGTTCCGATGAGGTCGAATATTCCCATTGCGGCGAGCAGGCTGGCCGCACCGACTTCGGGAATACCGTGGTCGATGCAGTAGGGAATGAGGTGGGTCGCCACCAGGCCGTTGGTGGAGAAGCCGCAGACAGCAAAACTGGCGAACAGCAGCCAGAAATCCAGGGAGCGCGCGCCGCGTGCCAAGCCAGACAAGGCGATGACGAACGGGTTGGCGGCACTCGGCACGGTCGGCGGTTCGGTGGCCGCCCCATAGGGCCCAAGTCCAATGCTGCCCGGACTTTCGGCAAGGACCAGCGCGGTGATCGGGATCAGCGCAAGGATCACCAGCGCGACCACCCAAGGCACGCTTTGCCAGCCCAGATTTTGGGCCAGGCTTGCCAATAAGGGCAGGAAGACGAGCTGGCCGCTGGCATTGCTCGCGGTCAGCAGCCCAACCACGAGGCCACGCCGCGCGACGAACCAGCGATTGGCCACCGCCGTCGCCATGCCGACCATGCCGGCGCCCGAGCCGATGCCGACGAGTACGCCCCATGTGGCATAGAGTTCCCAGGGGCGGCGGGCGAATGCGGCGCCGGCCGCGCCAAACGCCAGCAGCGAGAGCGAGCCGAGCACTGTGCCGCGCATCCCTATCCGCTGGATCAGGGCAGCGCCAAACGGGCCAACGAGCCCACCTAGCAGGATGTTCAGCGAGATTGCGCCGGAGATCGTCGCAGCATTCCAGCCAAACGCCTGCTCGAGGGGCACGATCAGCACGCCTGGTGCGGCGCGGACGCCGACAGTGGCGAGAATGACGGTGAACATCACGCCCACGACAACCCAGGCATAATGGATGCGTCCGGCCAGCGCGCGGGCAAGGCGGCGTGGTCCCATCGTCAGCTCCTCCGCGACTTGCCGCAAGCATGACGATCGTCATATGCTAGTCAAGGAAATACATGACGATCGTCATGCAATACAGGGATGGCACAGATGCGCGTCACAAGTGAGCGCAAAGCCGAGACACGCGAACGGATCCTGAAATCTGCTCTGGCCCTGTTTCGCAGCCACGGCATCGATGCTGTCGGCGTGGATGCGATCATGCACCACGCGGGCCTGACACATGGTGGATTTTATGCGCATTTCGGCTCGAAGGAGATGCTGGTCGCCGAGGCAGCATCCGCGTCGCTGGCGCGTTCCGCCGCGCGGTGGGAGCGGATCAGCCAGGAAGCGGACCGGGACAGCGCCCTCGCCCAGATCGTCGGCGGCTACCTCGATCCGGTGCATGTAGAGGCGGCCGATAGAGGCTGCGTGCTGACCACGCTGGGACCGGAAGTGGCGCGCCGGCGCAACATACGGCCTTCGATCACGGCCTCGATCCGCCGGATGACGGACGCGCTGGTCGGTTGTCTGCCCGGACGGCGCCGTGACCGGGCCTTGGCCACATTGTCCGGCATGGTCGGTGCCGTCGTTCTGGCGAGGCTTGCCGATGATCCAGAACTTTCTGCCGAGATTTTGGCCGCGGTCAGGAAATCCGCTGGCCTACGCTAGGGTGCTATCTCGCTGACTGACGCCCTGTTAGGCCGGTCATAGCGCCGGGTTGAAGAGACTGCCCCTTTCGCGCGGGAGACCCGAGCGTTTTACCTCTGGCACGGCCGCGGTCCTCAGGCTATGAGACCGACGGAATAACGCTAATTTAACGTTGTATTGACGACTTAGTGAGAGGAATGGATGTGACGGCGATCGATCAGCATGTCGGGCGCCGCATCAGGGGAAAGCGTCTCGCCCTCGGCCTGAGCCAGGACCAGCTCGCTGCCTCATTGGGGGTGGATTCCGCCGAGATCGAGGCCTACGAACGCGCAAGGACGCGTGTGCCTCCCGAGCATCTGGTTCGGTTGAGCCAGATCCTTGGGGTTCCGATCTCCTATTTCTTCCCGGCCAACGCCGGCCCGCATAGCTGAGCCCACAGCCTTTCCGGCTCGGGGAATTGTGCTAAAGCCCGCGCCCCATGCGCCATTACCTCGATTTCGAGAAACCGATTGCCGAACTGGAGGGCAAAATCGAAGAGCTCCGGCGCATGTCGGAGCCCGACGGCATCAATATCGCCGACGAAGTGGCGCGGCTGATGGCGGTAGCCGACAGGCAGCTTCGCGCCACGTACGCGAAGTTGACCCCGTGGCAGAAAACGCTCGTGGCGCGCCATCCCGATCGGCCGAAGGCCATGGACTACATTGCCGCGCTGATCACCAATTTCACGCCGCTCGCCGGCGATCGCGCATTCGCCGATGATGCCGCCGTCCTGGGCGGAATCGGCCGGTTTCGTGGACGCTCTGTTGTCGTGCTGGGGACCGAAAAGGGCTCCGATACGGAAAGCCGCGTGAAACATAACTTCGGAATGGCGAGGCCGGAGGGCTATCGGAAGGCGCGCCGTCTCATTGAGTTGGGCGGCCGGTTCGGCCTGCCGATTCTGAGCTTTGTGGACACATCTGGCGCATTCCCCGGAATTGATGCCGAAGCCCGGGGTCAGGCCGATGCGATCGCGCGGTCGATCGAAGCCTGCCTGGAGGTGCCCGTGCCGCTGGTTGCCACCATCATCGGCGAGGGCGGCTCAGGTGGCGCCATCGCGCTGGCCGCCGGCGACCGCGTCCTGATGTTGGAACATGCCATCTATTCGGTCATCTCGCCGGAGGGGTGCGCTTCGATCCTATGGCGTGAGGCCTCGCAGGCTGCTGCCGCGGCGGAGGCCTTGCGGCTGACCGCGGAGGACATGAAGCGGTTCAACTTGGTGGACATGATCATCCCGGAGCCTCTGGGCGGCGCGCAGCGCGATGCAACCGCGACCATCGCCGCGGTCGGCGATGCCGTTGCCACCGCGCTGGCACCGCTGGTCGCGCTGGACGGCGCCACCCTGAAGGCACGCCGGCGCGAGAAGTTCCTGGAGATTGGCAACGGGGCCGCCACGTAACCGTGCTTGACTTGTTGCGGGCTTCCTTCCGACCCTTCCACGGCTGAGGGAGGAACTCACATGGCCGAACTCGATGCACGCCGGCAGAAGCTCAAGGACGAATTCACTGCGGCCCGAGGCTACTGGAGCGAACTGTGGGATGGCGTGCTGCAGCTTTCGCCAGAATTTTTCGAGGCGTACAGCGCATTCTCCTCAGTGCCCTGGAAGCACGGCACGCTGCCGCCGAAGATCAAGGAACTGATTTACGTCGCGATCGATGCGTCAACCACGCATCTCTACAACCCCGGTACGCGAATTCATATCGCCAACGCGTTGAAGCATGGCGCTTCGCGTGACGAAGTCATGGAAGTGCTGCAGATCGTGTCGGTACTCGGCATTCATACGATCTCGACCGGGTTACCGATATTGATTGACGAGTTGCGCAAGTCAGGTCGTGGCTCCGAGGTCAAGGAAGGGCCGCTGACGGCAGAACAGGAAAGGCTGAAACAGGAATTCGTCGCCAATCGCGGCTATTGGAATCCCGTGTGGGAACAGCTCTTGCAGCATTCTCCGGAATTCTTCGACGCCTATTCGCGACTTTCCTCTGTCCCTTGGCAACACGGCACGCTGGCGCCGAAGATTCGCGAGCTGATCTATGTCGCGATCGATGCTGCCACAACACATCTGTATATGCCCGGCCTGCGTACGCACATCCGCAACGCGCTGGCGCATGGCGCAACCGTCGCTGAAATCATGGAAGTGCTGCAACTGACCAGCGTACTCGGAATCCATACAATCACCGAGGGCGTGCCCGCGTTGCTGGATGAAGCGAAGAAGGCCGGAAAGCTCTGATGAGCGGCGTGTCTGGCGAACACAATGCCTGACGAGTTGCGCAAACCTGGCTTCGATCCAGCGATTCTGCTCGACGCAGAGGCGGAGGTGATCGCACGGACGGCGGCAGGTGAGGTGGCGCGGTTTCCGGGTGAGGACCCCCCGCTCATTCGGGCCGCCTTCTTGCGCCATCTGCTCCTTGGATTGCAGCCGGCAGACAGCGCGTGGCCCATCAGACTGCCGGGCGTGCGAATCCGCGGCGCACGCCTCGAGGAGACGCTCGATCTCGCCGATTGCGCCGGCCCGTCGGGCGCGGGGTTGCCCGCGCTCGCGCTGGAGGGCTGTGAAATCGCAGCGCCGCTCGACTTCTGCAATGCCCGCTTGGCGCGCCTGTCGCTGCGCAACAGCCGCATTGGCGAGGTGCGTATGCGGGGACTGCGCATCGATGGGTCGTTCGACTTCACCGGCGCAACGCCCCTGGAAGATGCGGCCTGGATCGACGCGCATGCCGCGGTGATTGATGGGGATCTGCTCGCACGGGGAGCACGCCTGCACGTCCCACCGCCAAGGCCAGGCATTGCAAACCGCGACGCGCTTTATGCGCTGCGGCTCTCAGGAGCGGAAATTCGAGGCAGCCTGGACCTGATGGGCGGTTTCACAGCCATCGGCGGCGTATCGCTGGATACCGCGCACGTCACGGGAGACGTGGTGGCGCGTGGTGCCGGCGTCGGCGCGGGAGAAGGCGACGCGATTGGTGCCCAGGCCGCGCGTTTCGATGGAGTGGTGATCCTGGGCGACGGGTTCGTTGCAGCAGGCCTCATCTGGCTCATGGGCGCGCGCATCGCCGGCACGCTTGATATGAATGGCGCACGGCTGGTGAATCGTTCCGAAGACGGGAGTGGTGTTGTCCTGGCGGCGGACACCGCCGAAATCGGCGGTTCGCTACTATTACGCAACGGCTTTACTGCCGAGGGCGCGATCACCTTGCGGGGCACGCGGATCGCCAGCAGCCTCGAATGTGACGGGGCCAAGCTGACCAATGCCACGAAAGACGGAACCGGAGTCGCCCTCGCCGCGGATCATGCCGTCATCGGCGGCGCCGTCCTGCTGCGCAATGGTTTCACAGCGCGAGGCACCGTCAGCCTGATAGGAGCGAAACTCGGCGGCAATCTGGAGTGCGATGGCGCCAGCTTCAGCAACCCGACCGCCAATGGCACCGGAGTGGCGCTCGCCGCGGAGAACGCCACCATTGGTGGCGCGGTGCTGTTACGCCACGGGTTCACCGCGCGCGGGGGCGTGAGCCTGCTTGGGGCGACGGTGGACAGCAACGTGGAATGTTGCGGGGCCTCGTTCGAGAACTGGCCGGAGACTGGTTCGCGCGAGACGCTGCGCCTGACCAATGTGGCGATCGCCGGCGACGTGCTGCTGAACCAGGGCTTCGCCAGTCTTGGGTACGTCAGTCTTTGGGGCACCAAGGTCGGCCGCGACCTCGACTGCTCGGGTGCGGTCTTTATTGGTCCATCGCCAATGGCGGCGGGCCGCACGGCGGCGGGTGCGTTGGTAGCCACCAATCTCTCGGTCGCTGGCGATGTGAAGCTGTTGAACCTCGCGGTACTCGGCCGGCTGGACTGCGAGAATTTACAGACGGGGGGCAGCCTGATCTGGGATGAGTTGCGGTTTCCCGCCGAAATTACCTATGGCGACAGCAAGTACGGCTACCGCAAGGGCTTCGATGCATTGCCGCGGGTGCACCTCGCGCATGCTCGTATCGGTGCGGCGGTCATGGCGCGTGATTTCATGGCGGAGGTGCCGCTCACGATCGATCTGGGCGGCGCTCGGGCCGCCACGCTCGACGATGAGGGTTTTCCGGCTGGGTGGGGCGCCGGACGGACTGGGGAGGGAATAGTCTGCCTGCTGAACCTGGACGGGTTCGTATATGACCGATTTGGCCATCTCCCCTCCGACGAAGGCAGTGGAATCGGGATAGCGGTATCAGCGCTCAGCCGCTGGGCTTCTCTCCCCGGACATGGACGTTCGCCTGCCTGGGCCGTTCGGCTTGCCTGGCGCAGGCTGCATGCCCAGCGTGCTCATATCAAGCAGCGCCTAGAATGGGTGCACCGGCAGGAATCGAAGGCGGCTGAATTCCATCCTCAGCCGTACCGGCACCTCGCAAAGGTGCTCCGGGCGCAAGGGCATTATCAGGCGGCTCGCGAAGTGGCCATTGTCGAACAATGGGTGATGCCGAGTTCCAACTGGCTGGCACGGCTGGTGCGCGGCATCTGGGGGGTGTGCTTTGGCTTCGGACTGTCACCGGTGCGGGCAACCCTGACCGTGCTCATTCTGCTGGCCATCGGCACTGGTGGCGTGTGGTGGGCGTGGAAACAGTCCAAGGTGCTGGTGGTCAATTACTCCTATGCCATGACCGAGGTGAGTGAGGCGCCAGCTTTCCTGCGCGCCGAACATGAGCAGAATACGGCCCCGGCGCCGCCCTGCGGGCGGAGCGACATCAATCCGATGTTCTATGCGATGGACATGATGGTGCCGGTGATGGCGCTGCACCAGACGGACAAATGCTGGGTCGATACCGGTCCAGGGACTGAATTCTGGCGCGTGTTTTGGCCCACCTTCTCGTTCCTGGGAAAGCTTGCGACGTCGCTGGCGCTTCTCACCTACTCAGGCGTACTCAAGCCAAGGGAAGAGGCCTGAGGATCAGCGAAAGATGGAGTGAGGGCCGGGGGAGGCCAGAACCGGCGCGAGCGCGCCCGTATCGGCGCCGGCCGTAGCTGACGTGCCGACGCGGGGGCTGGTGGCGCTACGCGCAGCGTTTTCACTCGCCGCGGCCCCCAGCGCTCGCGACAGTTTCGTCGCGGCATCCAGGACCATCGGTAGTAGGGCGCGGGGCCTGGGAGGCCGCATCCGCATGGTCGGTGCGCTGACGGACAACACCGCGACGACTTGTCCGGACGCGTCGCGAACCGGGGCGGCGACCGTGGCCGCGCCAGCCACAACCTCATCCGTGGTAAGCAGGTAGCCACGGCTGCGGATGCGCTGAAGATCGGCTGCGATCCAGGCAGCGTCGGTTCGTGTGGCCGGGGTGAACCGGGGCAGGCGCTGTGCCAGGACCTGGGTCTGAACCGCCTCCGGCGCATAGGCCAGCAGCATCCGGCTTGAGCCGGCATGCAGCGGCTGGCGCTTGCCAACTTCGCTGTATACCCGGAGCCCGGGGTCGGCTTGGTAGACGGCGATGGTTTCGCACTCCAGGCCGTCGCGAACCCGCAAGTACACGTTCTCGCCGCTGGTCTTGCCGAGTGCGGCAAGGAACGGCATCGCCGTGGCTTCCAGGGCACCCTGTTCGGCGGCAGCACGTCCCAGCACCCCCCATCTGGCGCCGAGCCGCCACATCCCGCGCGCTTCGTCCTGGATGGCAAACCCACGTGCCTCCAGCGTGCGTAGAAGCCGGAACCCTGCCGTGCGGGTGCACCGTGCCTCGTCTGCCAGAGCCGCCAGAGGGGCGGGACCGATACGTGAGAGGGCCTCCAGAAGGTCCAGAGCCCGGCCCACCGCAGCAATGCTGTAGTCACGCGATGGCGGCGTGGCGGCCGTTTCGTGGGACCCGTTGCCAGAGCGGGACCGGGGCCGAGCCTTTCCCTTGCTGCGGCTGGTCTGAGCCATGCGACTTACCTACGAAATGATAACGGTTGAAACCAAGCTAGCACGAGGTCGGCTTGCTTGGCATGGGGGGACGCACAGGAATTTGAGCGGCAAAAGCGCAAAATCATGGGACGCGAGGTATAGCCCCGCGCGGACGTTGATACCAGCGGCCGAAATCTCAAAGCGCCTCGTGCGCTTGTCGCGCCTGAGCGGCTGGGGTAAAGCCGCGCCCTCGCGTGGCCGCCAGCTTGCGAGCGCGGGCGTGGTGGAATTGGCAGACACGCCAGATTTAGGTTCTGGTGGCGCAAGCCGTGGGGGTTCAAGTCCCTCCGCCCGCACCACGAGGCGGGTAGACGGAGGCAGGGTGAAACAATGCAGGTTACCGAGACGCTATCCGAGGGGTTGAAGCGCGCCTACACCGTCGTGGTGCCCGCTGCGGATATCGAGAGCAAACGCGCCGCGCGGCTGGCCAATTTGGGCAAGACGCTGAACTTGCCGGGTTTCCGTCCCGGGAAAGTGCCTCCCACCGTGGTGCGGCAGCGCTATGGCTCCGCGGTCACCGCCGAGGTCTTGGAGCAGTCGGTCAGCGAAGCCACGCAGCAGGTGCTGACGGAGCGGGGGCTGCGGCCCGCGCTGCAGCCGAAAATCGATGTGCTGAACCTCGACGCAGGTGCCGGGGAGGCGAAGGACCTCGAGTTCAAGGTCGAACTGGAACTGCTGCCTGACATCACGCTGCCGGACTTCTCCACCATAGAGTTAACCCGGATGAAGGCGGAGGTCGCGCCGGACACGGTGGACAAGGCAATAGCGGAGATCGCGCAGCGTAATCGGACGTTGGAGGAGATACCGGCCGAAGAGCGGGGTGACCGGGGTGCCGAGAAGGGAGAGGTGCTGACGGTCGATTATGTTGGTCGGATCGAGGGAACCGAGTTCCCTGGCGGCACGGGCAAGGAGATGGAGGTCGAAATCGGCGGCGCCGGCTTCATTCCGGGCTTCAGCGAACAACTTGAAGGTATGAAGCCAGGCGAGACCCGGACGATCGAGGTGATCTTCCCGGAGGAGTACGGAGTCCCGACACTGGCGGGCAAGGCCGCGTCGTTCGAAGTGACGGCCCACAAGCTGAGCCGTCCGCTGGTGCCCGCGGTTGACGATGAGCTGGCGAGGAAGCTGGGCTTCGATGACCTCGCGGAACTGCGGGACATTGTGTCCAAGCGTACTCAGGCGGAATACGACCAGCTTGCCCGCCTCAGGCTGAAGCGGCAGTTGCTGGACGCGCTGGCGGACATGACCCAGTTCGCCTCGCCCGAGGGTATGGTGGAGCAGGAGTTCAGCCAGATCTGGCAGCGGCTGGAAGCCGATCGCAAGCAGGGCCGCCTGGACGAGGACGATAAGAACAAGGACGAGGACACGCTGAAGGCCGATTACCGGAAGATTGCCGAACGCCGGGTCCGGCTCGGATTGCTGCTGGCGGAAATCGGCAGGGTGAACAGCATTACAGTCGGGGCTGACGAAATGACGCGCGCCATGCGGGCGGAGGCCTCGCGCTACCCGGGGCAGGAACAGCAGATTTTTGAGTTCTTTCGCCAGAATCCGAGGGCGGCGGAGACGCTGCGCGGGCCGCTGTTTGAGGAAAAGGTCATCGATTTCATCATCGAGCTGGCGAAGGTTGAGGATAAGACGGTGACGGGAGAAGAGCTCGCCAAGGAGCCGGAAGAGGCAGCGGGGTGAACATTCTCTGCCGTTCCGCTGGTTGGAGTCCGGTCAGGTTCCACTTATCTAAGACGCTCCCTACGACTTGAAGGTGCCCGCCATGAGGGATCGCGATCCTGTTGAAGTTTACGCCAATAATCTTGTGCCGATGGTGGTGGAACAGACCGCCCGGGGCGAGCGCGCCTTCGACATCTATTCACGCCTGCTGAAGGAGCGGATCATTTTCCTGACAGGCCCCGTCTATGACCAGGTGAGTGCGCTCATCTGCGCCCAGCTCCTGTATCTGGAGTCGGAAAATCCGAACAAGGATGTGTCCTTCTACATCAACAGCCCGGGCGGCGTGGTCTCTGCCGGCCTCGCGATCTACGACACGATGCAGTACATCCGTAGTCCGGTATCCACCGTGTGCATCGGCCAGGCCGCCTCCATGGGCAGCCTGCTGCTGACCGCCGGGGCGAAGGGCAAGCGCTACGCCTTGCCCAACTCGCGGATCATGGTTCACCAGCCTTCAGGGGGTGCCCAAGGGCAGGCGACCGACATCGAAATCCAGGCTCGCGAAATTCTGACGTTGCGCAAGCGGCTCAACGAGATCTACGTGCGGCATACTGGTCAGCCGATCGAGGCGATCGAGCGCAAGCTGGAACGCGACACCTATATGTCCGCCGAAGAGAGCCGGGATTTTGGTCTCGTCGATGAGGTGGTGGAGAACCGTCCGACTCCGGAAGAGGCTGGCGGTCGGAGCTGAGCTTCGTCAGACCCTCTCTCCCGCAGTGGGGGAGATCGGGGAGGGGGTCACATTTAACACTTCCCCGGCCCTCTTCCGCCTCGCGGGAGAGGGATTTCCACGGTTCTTGTCCCTCGCGCCTTGCGGGGGGTAAAGTCGTCCCCTGGCTCCCCGCGAGTCCGGGGCAGGAGTACGCATGAGCAAGTCCGGCGATTCGAAGAACACACTGTACTGCTCGTTCTGCGGCAAGTCCCAGCACGAGGTCCGCAAGCTTATTGCCGGCCCGACCGTATTCATCTGCGACGAGTGCGTCGAACTCTGCATGGATATCATCCGTGAGGAGCACAAAACCCATCTGGTGAAGTCCCGCGACGGCGTTCCGACGCCGCGCGAAATATGCAAGGTGTTAGACGACTACGTCATCGGTCAGGACCACGCGAAGCGCGTACTGTCGGTGGCAGTCCACAACCATTACAAGCGGCTGGCACACGGGCAGAAGAACAACGACATCGAGATCGCCAAGTCGAACATCCTGCTTGTGGGGCCCACCGGCTCGGGCAAGACGCTGCTGGCCCAGACACTGGCGCGCATCCTCGACGTGCCGTTCACCATGGCGGATGCAACGACCCTGACCGAGGCGGGCTATGTCGGTGAGGACGTCGAGAACATCATCCTGAAGCTGCTGCAGTCGGCCGACTACAATGTGGAACGGGCGCAGCGGGGCATCGTCTATATCGACGAAGTCGACAAGATTTCCCGCAAGTCGGACAATCCGTCCATTACCCGGGATGTGAGCGGTGAGGGCGTCCAGCAGGCGCTGCTCAAGATCATGGAAGGGACCATCGCTTCGGTGCCGCCCCAGGGTGGCCGTAAGCACCCACAGCAGGAGTTCCTGCAGGTCGATACCACCAACATCCTGTTTATTTGCGGCGGTGCCTTCTCCGGCCTGGAGAAGATCATTGCGGCTCGGGGCAAGGGGTCCGGCATTGGCTACGGCGCGGAGGTCCGCTCCCCCGATGAGCGGCGGACGGGCGCGATACTCAGGGAAGTTGAGCCGGAAGACCTGCTGAAGTTCGGCCTGATCCCGGAGTTCATCGGGCGTCTGCCAGTGGTTGCCACGCTGGAGGATCTCGATGAAGGCGCATTGATGGAGATCCTGACCAAGCCGAAGAACGCGCTGATCAAGCAATACGGCAGGCTATTCGAGATGGAGGGGGTGAAACTCTCCTTTACCGACGACGCTTTGCGTTCAGTGGCCACACGGGCGATCGCGCGCCGCACCGGCGCCCGTGGGTTGCGCTCGATCATGGAGGCAATTCTGTTGGGCACCATGTTCGATCTTCCTGGTCTCGACGGCGTAGAGGAGGTGGTCATCAATCGCGAAGTCGCCGAATCGCGAGCCAACCCGCTATACCTCTACGGGAAGGAACGGGCTGAGAGTTCCGCCTGAGCAGGCGGACAGCCCCTCGCGAAATTGCGACCCAGAATTTTCAAGACCTTGCGCTGCTTCCCCGGGCAGCCGATATGCGGTGCTGACTGGTGGGTCTGTCTTCCACCAGACGCCTTCCGTGCCGCAGAACTCGTAGTAAGTCGGGCGGAGTCGGCGTCGACTGTCCATAAGGAGGTCAATCATGGATGAATCCGATCGGCCTGCGGAACCGCAGGGACGCCCGGAGGAAAAGCTGCCTGTGCCCGCGCAGGGCGATTTGCTGGCAGTGCTGCCGCTACGCGATATCGTCGTCTTCCCCCACATGATCGTGCCGCTGTTCGTTGGCCGGGAGAAGTCCGTCCGCGCGCTGGAGGCGGTAATGAAGGACGACAAGCAGATCTTGCTTGTCGCTCAGAAGAACGCGGCGCAGGACGATCCCTCAACGGACGATATTTACCGCGTTGGAACTGTTTCGACGATTTTGCAGCTTCTGAAGCTGCCTGATGGCACGGTGAAGGTGCTGGTCGAAGGCGGCCGGCGCGCGAGAATCGTCGGCTTCAATGACACGGATGCCTATTTCGAGGCGTTCGTCGAGGCGATGCCCGATCAGGGCGCGGACGCGAAGGAGCTGGAGGCTCTGGGACGCACCGTCGTCTCTCAGTTCGAGCAGTACATCAAGCTCAACAAGAAGATCGCGCCTGAGGTCCTGGTCTCGCTGAACCAGATCGAGGAGCCCTCGAAGCTCGCCGATACGGTGGCGAGCCATCTCAATCTGAAGATCCCCGAGAAGCAGGAACTGCTGGAGACCGCCAAGATCGGCGAGCGTCTGGAGCGGGTGTTCGGGCACATGGAGTCCGAAATCGGCGTGCTGCAGGTGGAGAAGCGGATCCGCAACCGGGTCAAACGGCAGATGGAGAAGACGCAGCGCGAGTACTACCTGAACGAGCAGCTCAAGGCGATCCAGAAGGAGTTGGGCGAAGGCGAGGACGGCAAGGACGAGAACGCCGAACTCGAGGCGCGCATCAAGAAGACGCGGCTTTCCAAGGAAGCGCGCGAAAAGGCCATGCAGGAGCTGAAGAAGCTCAAGACCATGAGCCCGATGAGCGCCGAAGCGACGGTAGTGCGCAACTACCTCGACTGGATGCTGTCGATCCCCTGGAAGAAACGCAGCAAGATCCGCAACGATGTGAACGCGGCTGAGAAGGTGCTGGAGGCCGATCACTACGGGCTGGAGAAGGTGAAGGAACGCATCATCGAGTACCTCGCCGTTCAGGCGCGGTCACCGAAGGTGCGCGGGCCGATCCTCTGCCTGGTCGGGCCGCCCGGCGTCGGCAAGACCTCGCTTGGCAAGTCGGTGGCGAAGGCCACGGGCCGCAACTTCGTGCGCATGTCGCTTGGTGGCGTGCGTGATGAGGCGGAAATCCGCGGTCACCGGCGCACCTACATTGGGTCGATGCCCGGCAAGGTGATCCAGGGCATGAAGAAGGCGAAGACCTCCAACCCGCTGTTCCTGCTGGATGAGGTCGACAAACTCGGCGCCGACTGGCGCGGCGATCCTTCTTCGGCACTGCTGGAGGTGCTGGATCCGGAGCAGAACTCCACCTTCAACGACCACTACCTGGAGGTGGATTACGATCTGTCGGACGTGATGTTCGTCACCACGGCGAACAGCCTGCGCATGCCGCAGCCACTGATGGACCGCATGGAGATCATCCGCATCCCGGGTTACACCGAGGATGAGAAGGTGGAGATCGCCAAGCGTCACCTGATCGGCAAGCAGTCTGAAGCGCATGGCCTGAAGGCCGATGAGTGGCACATCTCGGATGACGCGCTGCGCGACCTGATCCGCTACTACACCCGCGAAGCGGGCGTGCGGAACATGGAGCGCGAGATCGCCAATCTTGCCCGCAAGGCGGTGAAGGAAATCGTCACCAAGAAGACCAAGAAGGTGATGATCACGCGGAAGAACCTCGAAAAATACTCGGGCGTTCGGAAGTTCCGCTTCGGCGAAACCGAGGCCGAGGACATGGTTGGTGTCGTCACCGGCCTGGCCTGGACCGAGGTCGGCGGTGAGATCCTGACGATTGAAAGCGTCATGCTGCCCGGCAAGGGTAACGTGAAGCAGACGGGCAAGCTGGGCGACGTGATGCAGGAAAGCGTCTCCGCCGCACTCAGCTACGTGCGGTCGCGCTCGACGAAGTTCGGCATCAAGCCGACGCTGTTCGAGAAGCGCGACATCCACGTGCACGTGCCCGAGGGTGCGACGCCGAAGGACGGACCGTCCGCTGGTGTGGCCATGGCGACATCGATCGTGTCGGTACTGACCGGCATTCCAGTGCGGCGCGACGTCGCCATGACCGGCGAGATCACGTTGCGCGGCCGTGTGCTGCCGATAGGCGGGCTGAAGGAGAAGCTGCTGGCGGCTTTGCGTGCCGGGATCACCACGGTCTTCATTCCGAAGGAGAATGAGAAGGACCTTGCTGAGATTCCGGACAACGTGAAGAAGAACCTGAAGTTGGTGCCGGTGGCTGATGTGGATGAGGTGATCGCGCAGGCACTCGTCACGAAGCCTGTGCCGATCGAGTGGGAGGAACCGCCGGAGCCGGTCACCCCGCCTCCTGCGGAGCAGCCTACGGCATCTTTGCCACACTGAAGCAAGTGCAGCGAAAGGCTCGCTGGTTAACGCCAGCGAGCCTTTCTGCTGTCATTGACGAGGCAGACATCGCGCCGTTTAGTGTCGCCCGCTCTGACCGGCCGTTCGCGCCGGCATCACCCACTCACCGGATCGAGAGGATTGCGCCAGTGAACAAAATGGATCTCATCGCGGCTGTCGCCGACCAGACCGACTTGCCTCGCACGAAGGCATCGGAAGTGGTCGATGCGGTGTTCGGCGCGATTGAGAGCGCATTGAAGAACAAGGAGGAAGTGCGCCTGGTTGGCTTTGGCACGTTCCAGACGGCTGAACGCAAGGCCGGTACAGGGCGCAATCCGCGCACCGGCGAAGAAATGACGATTCCGGCGTCAACCACCGTGCGTTTCAAGGCAGGAAAGGGACTGAAGGACGCGGTTCAGTGATCAGTGGCCAGTAGTCAGTGGTCAGCGGATTGCTGACTGATCCACTGACAACTGACCGCTGACCACTCTCGGGCGGTTAGCTCAGCGGTAGAGCGTCTCGTTTACACCGAGAGGGTCGGCGGTTCGAATCCGTCACCGCCCACCAGGCGTCCTTGACGCCACCATCCCGGCAGCCTAAACGGCCGCCTTCCATGCGGGCGTAGCTCAGTTGGTTAGAGCGCCGGCCTGTCACGCCGGAGGTCGCGGGTTCAAGTCCCGTCGCTCGCGCCAGATCATGCGGTGCCCTAGCGGCGCGCAGCGGTTGGGGCTAATGTCCGCCGCGTCTCGCATCGGGGTGGCTGGTTTGGCACAGCCTTAAAGGCTGCGGCCTGCCGCGTGATGCGCGGCATCCGCCTGTTCGATCGGACCTGACATGCAGCCAGTGCTCTACGGATACTTCCCCATCCTGGTGTTCATGGTGATCGCCGGCGGAATCGCGATCGCAATGGTCGGCGGTTCGCTGCTTGCCGCTCGCCAGAAACCCTATCCGGAGAAGGTTTCCCCCTACGAATGTGGCTTCGAGCCGTTCGACGATGCACGGCGCCGCTTCGATGTGCGTTTCTATCTCGTGGCAATTCTTTTCATCATTTTCGATCTGGAAGTCGCGTTCCTATTTCCCTGGGCAGTATCGCTGAAGGACATCGGCTGGTTTGGTTTCCTGTCGATGATGGGCTTCCTCGCCGTGCTGACCGTGGGATTCATCTACGAGTGGTGCAAGGGAGCGTTGGATTGGGAGTAGCACCATGAGCGGAAGCACAGCCATCGCCTGGAACCGTGACACGTTGCCGCCAGGGCCGGAGCAGGACGCGGTCGTCAAAGGCATCACCGGCGAAATCGCCGATAAGGGCTTCATCGTCGCCAATATCGACAAAGTGGTGAACTGGGCGCGCACCGGTTCGCTGTGGCCGATGACATTCGGGCTTGCCTGCTGCGCAGTGGAGATGATCCACGCCTACATGCCGCGCTACGATCTCGATCGCTTCGGTACCATCCCCCGCGCTTCGCCGCGGCAAAGCGACGTGATGATCGTCGCAGGCACGCTGACCAACAAGATGGCGCCGGCGCTGCGCAAGGTTTACGACCAGATGCCGGAGCCGCGCTGGGTGATCAGCATGGGAAGCTGCGCCAACGGCGGTGGCTACTATCATTACTCCTATTCCGTCGTGCGTGGCTGTGATCGCATTGTACCGGTGGACGTCTATGTACCTGGCTGTCCACCGACAGCCGAGGCGCTGGTGTACGGCATCATGCAGTTGCAAAAGAAGATCCGGCGCACGGGGACGATCCTCCGTGGCTGATCTCGCCGAAACCGTAGCCACACTGCCAGGCGTTCGCTCCACCTTCGTGGAGAAGGGCGAAGTCGTGGCGCATGCTGAGCGCGATTCGTTGCTGTCGCTGATGTTTACGCTCCGTGATGATCCGCGCTTGGCGTTCGAGCAGGTGATGGACATCTGCGGCGTCGATTGGCCGGAACGCACCCAGCGCTTCGATGTCGTCTATAACCTGCTGTCAGTCTCGCTGAACCAGCGGCTGCGCGTCATCATCACGACCGATGAGAATACGCCCGTGCCGTCGGTGCATACCGTTTGGCCGGTGGCAACCTGGTGGGAACGCGAGGCCTGGGACCTGTTCGGCATCGTGTTCTCCGGCCAACCCGATCTGCGACGCATCCTGACGGATTACGGCTTCGAGGGTCATCCGCTGCGCAAGGACTTCCCTCTGACCGGTTATGTCGAGGTCCGTTACGATGAGGACCGCAAGGCGGTGGTGTACGAGCCGGTCCGGCTGACGCAGGATTGGCGGCACTTCGATTTCCTCTCGCCGTGGGAAGCGCTGACCACGCTGCCGGGCGATGAGAAGGTACACACGGTGCGCGCGGAAGAAGAAGGGTCGAAGCGATGAGTGACATCGAAGCTCGTCCCACTGCCAGCAGAGTCGTCGAGATCGACAGCCATGCGATTAATTTCGGCCCGCAGCATCCGGCTGCGCATGGCGTGCTGCGGCTGATCCTGGAAATGGATGGCGAGGTGGTGGAGCGAGCCGATCCGCATATCGGCCTGCTGCACCGTGGCACCGAGAAGCTGATCGAATACAAGACGTATATGCAGGCGGTGCCGTATTTCGATCGTCTGGATTACGTCTCGCCCATGTGCGAGGAGCATGCCTTCGCACTGGCGACGGAAAAACTGCTGAGCATCGAGGCGCCGGAGCGTGCACAGTGGATTCGCGTGCTGTTCGCCGAAATCACGCGCGTGCTCAACCACCTGCTCAATGTGACGACATACGCGCTGGACGTCGGCGCGATCACACCAAGCCTGTGGGGCTTCGAAGAACGCGAAAAGCTGATGGAGTTCTATGAGGCTGCGTCAGGTGCGCGGCTTCATGCCAACTATTTTCGGCCCGGCGGCGTATCGCGAGATCTCCCCGCGGGGCTGGAGCAGCGAATTGCAGCGTGGTCGGAAGGGTTCCCGAAGTTCATCGACGACCTTGAGGAGCTGCTGACCGCCAATCGCATCTGGAAGCAGCGTACGGTCGATATCGGCGTGATGAACGCGCAGCAGGCGTTGGCATGGGGGTTCACCGGGCCATGTCTGCGGGCCAGCGGCGTGCCGTGGGACCTGCGTCGCGCCCAGCCTTATGACAAGTACGCCGAAGTCGATTTCCAAGTTCCTGTCGGACGCAACGGCGATTGCTATGACCGCTACCTGGTGCGGCTCGCGGAGATGCGCGAGAGCGTCAAGATCATCCGCCAGGCACTGAGCAAGATGCAGCCAGGGCCGGTAAAGGTGCAGGATCGCAAGTTCACACCGCCACGCCGATCGGAAATGAAGCGCTCGATGGAAGCGCTGATCCATCACTTCAAACTTTACACCGAGGGCTACCACGTACCGCCTGGCGCGACTTACACCGCCGTTGAAAGTCCGAAGGGCGAATTCGGTGTCTATCTGGTTGCGGATGGAACCAACAGGCCGTATCGCTGCAAGATACGTTCGACCGGGTTTGCCTTCCTGCAAGCAATAGATGTCATGGCGAAGCGGCACATGCTGGCGGATGCGGTGGCAATCATCGGATCGCTCGATATCGTATTCGGTGAGATTGACAGATAGAAATGGCCGAGAGCACGCAGACCAATCCCGAGCCGTTCCCGGAATCCTATCAGCCGGCGAGCTTTAGCTTCGATGCGGAAAGCGAGGCAGCAATTCCGCCGATACTGGCGAAGTATCCGCCGGGGAAGCAGGCGAGCGCCGTAATACCGCTGCTGTATCTGGTGCAGAACCAGATGCGGCGGCAGACCGGCAGCGCATGGGTGCCAACTGCTGGGATGGATGAGGTAGCCAGGCGGCTCGATATGGCGCCAATACGCGTCTATGAGGTCGCTACCTTCTATTTCATGTTCAACCTTCGGCCGATCGGCAAATATCATTTGCAGGTCTGCACCACCACGCCGTGCTGGCTTCGCGGATCCGACGAAGTGGTGGCGGCGTGCCGCGCGCTAACCGGCATCGACGGTTGGGGCGAGACCAGCGCCGATGGCATGTTCACCATGACCGAGGTCGAATGCGTTGGCGGCTGTGTGAACGCGCCGATCATTCAGGTGAACGACGACTTCTATGAAGATCTCGATGCGGAAAGCACCACTCAGTTGCTCGAAGCTCTGCGCCGCGGCGAGCCGCCACCGCCGGGATCGATGAAGGGACGACAGACGTCCGCGCCCGAGGGTGGTCCGACCACGCTGACGACATTGAATTTCGGTGCGGAGAGCTGATCCGATGTTGCAGGACAAGGACCGCATCTTCACCAACCTCTACGGACTGTACGATCCGTTCTTGCAGGGCGCGCTTAAACGCGGCGACTGGGATGGCACGAAAGCCATTCTGGAGAAGGGACGCGACGCGATTGTGGAGGAGGTGAAGGCGTCGGGGCTGCGTGGCCGCGGCGGCGCGGGCTTCCCCACCGGCCTGAAATGGTCGTTCATGCCGAAGCAGTCGGATCGTCCCTGCTATCTGATCGTGAATGCGGATGAGAGCGAGCCGGGCACGTGCAAGGACCGTGACATCATGCGCCACGATCCGCACAAGCTGATCGAAGGCTGCCTGATCGCCGGCTTCGCCATGGGCGCTGGCGCTGCGTACATCTACATTCGCGGCGAATTCGCCAACGAGGCGAAGGTTCTGCAGGCGGCGATCGACGAGGCGTATGAGGCGGGTCTCATCGGCAAGAACGCGTGCGGATCAGGCTATGATTTCGACGTGTTCCTGCATCGCGGCGCCGGCGCGTATATCTGCGGTGAGGAAACGGGACTGCTCGAAAGCCTGGAAGGCAAGAAGGGCCTGCCTCGGCTAAAGCCGCCATTCCCCGCCGCCGTTGGGCTGTATGGCTGCCCTTCCACCGTGAACAACGTCGAAAGCATCGCTGTGGCGCCGACGATCATGCGGCGTGGTGCGGCGTGGTTCAATTCGCTGGGGCGGCCGAAGAACTCGGGACCGAAAGTGTTCTGCATCTCCGGTCACGTGAACAAGCCGTGCAATGTCGAGGAGGAACTCGGCATTCCCCTGCGCGAGCTGATCGACAAATACGCGGGCGGCGTGCGCGGCGGCTGGGACAATTTGCTGGCAGTCATCCCCGGCGGCGCGTCGGTGCCGGTAATTCCGAAGAGCATCTGCGACGATGTGCTGATGGATTTCGACTCGCTGCGCGAGGTGAAGAGCGGATTGGGAACCGCGGCGGTGATCGTGATGGACAAGTCCACCGACATCATCAAGGCGATTGCGCGGCTGTCGAAGTTCTACATGCATGAGAGCTGCGGTCAGTGCACCCCATGCCGCGAAGGCACCGGCTGGATGTGGCGCGTGATGAATCGCATGGTGGAGGGCAGGGCCGAGGTTCCCGAGATCGACACGCTCGAACAGGTCACCCGGCAGATCGAGGGACATACGATCTGCGCGCTGGGGGATGCGGCGGCGTGGCCAATCCAGGGGCTGATCCGGCACTTCCGTCCGGTCATGGAAGAGCGTATCGCGGCCTACAAGGCACGTGGCATGCGGATGGCCGCAGAATGATTCACCTGTCATTGCGAGCGCAGCGAAGCAATCTCCATCGTGTTGGCGCGCGATCGAGCCTGCGGCTGCGTGATGGGGATTGCTTCGTCGCTACACTCCTCGCAATGACAGTGG
Source organism: uncultured Acetobacteraceae bacterium (assembly GCA_964427005.1). Taxonomy (GTDB): domain Bacteria; phylum Pseudomonadota; class Alphaproteobacteria; order Acetobacterales; family Acetobacteraceae; genus JAMXLO01. The sequence continues at coordinate 24,080 of CAYRTL010000007.1, read as the reverse complement.
GACGGAGCGCATAATGGCCAAGGTCACCGTCGACGGCATCGAGGTTGAAGTCCCTAACGGCTCCTCCGTGCTGCAGGCCTGTGAGGCCGCCGGCAAGGAGATCCCCCGCTTCTGCTATCACGAACGCCTCTCCGTCGCCGGCAACTGTCGCATGTGCCTGGTGGAGATCGAGAAGGCGCCGCCCAAGCCGATATCATCCTGCACCTATCCTGTTGCCGACGGCATGGTGGTACACACCGACACGCCGATGGTGCGCAACGGGCGCCGCGGTGTGATGGAGTTCCTGCTGATCAACCATCCGCTTGACTGTCCGATCTGCGATCAGGGCGGCGAGTGCGACCTGCAGGATCAGGCGATGGGCTACGGCATGGACCACTCTCGCTATGCCGAGAACAAGCGGGCGGTGAAAGACAAGAATCTCGGCCCGCTGGTGAAGACGGTGATGACGCGCTGCATCCACTGCACGCGTTGCATTCGTTTCATTACTGAGGTCGCGGGCGTGCCGGAACTCGGCGCCACGTCGCGTGGCGAGCACATGGAAGTCGGCACCTACGTCGAGAAAGCGCTGGGCTCCGAACTGTCCGGCAATATCATCGACTTGTGTCCTGTCGGCGCACTGACGTCGAAGCCCTATGCCTTCATCGCGCGGCCGTGGGAACTGTCGAAGGTCGACAGCATCGACGTGCTGGACGCCGTTGGAACCAACATTCGCATCGATGCGCGTGGCCCCGAAGTGCTGCGCATCCTGCCGCGGCTGAATGAGGACGTGAACGAGGAGTGGCTGGGCGACAAGTCGCGCTTCGCCCTCGACGGGCTGCGCCGGCGCAGGCTGGATCGCCCTTGGGTGCGACGCAACGGCAAACTCGAGGAGGCAAGCTGGCTGGAGGCGTTCGCCGCCATTGCGGAAAGGCTGCACGGCGTATCGGGCGATCGCATCGGCGCGGTGGCTGGCGATCTTTGCGACGCCGAGAGCATGCTGGCCCTGAAGGACCTGATGGTCGCGCTGGGCTCGGCCAATCTGGATTGCCGCCAGGATGGCGCAAGGCTCGATCCATCCCGCCGTGATTTCTACCTCTTCAACAGTACGATTGCCGGCATCGAGGACGCGGACGCGATCCTGCTCATCGGCACCAATCCGCGCCGCGAGGCGCCGGTGCTGAACGCCCGTATCCGCAAGCGCTGGCTCAACGGCAATATCCCGGTCGGGCTGATCGGCAGCGAGACCGATCTGACCTATCGCGTTCGGCAGCTTGGGACCGATCCCAGTGTACTGAATGCGCTGAGTGAAGACTTCGGCAAGCTGCTGCACGATGCCAAGCGGCCGATGATCATCGTGGGCCAGTCCGCGCTGGCGAGACCCGACGGCTCGGCCGTGTTGGCGGCCTCGTGGCGGCTCGCCGCGTCGGTGGGTGCCCTGGCGCCGGATTGGCATGGGTTCAACGTGCTGCACACCGCCAGCGCGCGTGTCGGCGCACTCGACCTCGGCTTCGTGCCCGGCAGCAATGGCAAGTCGCTCGCCCAGATGCTGGACGGCGGCGTCGATGTGCTTTGGCTGCTCGGCGCCGATGAGTTCGACATGGCGCGTATCGGCGCCGATACGTTTGTGGTTTATCAGGGCCACCACGGCGATGCGGGTGCGGCACGCGCTGACGTGATCCTGCCCGGCGCCGCGTACACCGAGAAACACGGCACATACGTGAACACAGAGGGTCGGGTGCAGCGTGGCTTTCTTGCTCTGTATCCGCCAGGCGAGGCGCGAGAGGACTGGAAAATCCTGCGTGCATTCAGCGAGACAGTGGGCCACAGGCTGCCCTACGACACGATCGATGAGGTACGCGAGCGGCTGGAGCAGGTAAACCCGGTCTTCGGACGCATCGGCTTCCTGCCGCGTTTCGGCTGCAGCGATCAGAGCGGTCCAGCAGGCGATCCGATTGCGCTGTCGAATGCGCCGTTCGAGCCCGCGATCGCCAACTACTATCAGACGGACCCGATCAGCCGCGCCAGCCCAACCATGGCGGCGTGCACCGCGACCTTCGCGAGCACGCCGCTGGTCGCGGCGGCGGAATAGCACGATGCAGTCATTCCTATTCGAGACCGATGCTGGCCGGGTCATCCTGACCTTCGCCGAAGCGCTTGCACTGCTGGTACCGCTGCTCATCGGCGTGGCCTACCTGACCTATGCGGAGCGGAAGGTTTTGGCGGCCATGCAGTTGCGCAAGGGCCCGAACGTGGTGGGCCCGTTCGGCCTGCTGCAGCCTTTTGCCGATGCGTTGAAGATGATCATGAAGGAGACGATCATCCCGGCGGGCGCGAACCGGCTGCTATTCCTGATGGCGCCGATGCTCACCTTTGGTCTCGCTATGATTGCCTGGGCGGTGATCCCGGTGAACTACGGCTGGGCGATCGCCGACATCAATGTCGGCATCCTCTACCTGTTTGCGATCAGCTCGCTCGGCGTTTACGGCATCATCATCGCGGGCTGGGCATCGAATTCGAAATACGCCTTCCTGGGCGCACTGCGCAGCGCGGCGCAGATGGTGAGCTATGAAGTCTCAATGGGTTTTGTCATGGTTTCGGTGCTGCTGTGCGTCGGCAGCCTGAACCTGACCGACATCGTGCTTGCACAGCGGCACGTGTGGTTCTGCCTGCCGCTGTTCCCGATGTTCATCGTGTTCTTCATCTCGGCACTCGCAGAGACGAATCGCTCGCCATTCGACCTGCCGGAGGGGGAAAGCGAAATCGTCGCTGGGTTCTTTGTGGAATACAGCGCCATGGCCTTCGCGCTGTTCTTCCTGGGCGAATACGCGAACATGATCCTGATGAGCGGGATGACCACCATCCTGTTCCTTGGCGGTTGGTTGGCGCCATTCGGCGTCGAACCCTTCACGTGGATACCCGGGCCGATCTGGTTCATCCTGAAGATCTGCTTCTGCCTGTTCGTGTTCCTTTGGGTGCGCGCCACCTTCCCGCGTTATCGCTACGATCAGTTGATGCGTCTCGGCTGGAAGGTGTTTCTGCCGCTGTCACTGCTTTGGCTCACGTTGACGGCGGCTGCGCTGATGCTGTTCGGGTGGCTGCCCAATGCGTAAGTTTCCTCCATACGTCATGGCCGGCCTTGTGCCGTCCATCAGTAGCGGCGCAAGTGCCACGACGGAGGGCCGGGACAAGCCCGGCCATGACGATAGCCGCGGGGGGTCTATCTGATGGCGTTCCTCGATCGCACCGCCCGTAGCCTGTTGTTGGGCGAACTCGTCGCCGGGCTCGGCCTGACGCTGCGCTACTTCTTTAGGCCCAAGGCGACGATCAACTATCCCTACGAAAAGGGGCCGATCAGCCCGCGCTTCAAAGGCGAGCACGCGCTGCGCCGCTATCCGAACGGCGAGGAGCGCTGCATCGCGTGCAAGCTGTGTGAGGCGGTCTGTCCCGCCCAGGCCATCACCATAGAGTCCGAACCGCGCGAGGACGGCTCACGCCGGACGACGCGCTATGATATCGACATGACCAAGTGCATCTATTGCGGACTGTGCGAAGAAGCCTGCCCAGTCGATGCCATCGTGGAAGGCCCCAACTTCGAGTTCGCCACCGAGACGCGCGAAGAGCTTCTCTATGATAAGGAAAAGCTGCTGGCGAATGGCGACCGGTGGGAATCCGAGATCGCACGACGCCTGGAACTGGATGCGCCCTATCGATGATCGCGAACATCGCCTTTTACGTCTTTTCGATCATCCTGCTCGCGTCCGCCGCGATGGTGGTGAGCTCGCGCAATCCGGTCCATTCGGTGCTGTTCCTCATCCTGACTTTCTTCAACGCTGCCGCTCTGTTCCTGATCGCAGGTGCCGAGTTCCTGGCGATGATCCTGCTCATCGTCTATGTCGGCGCGGTCGCTGTGCTGTTCCTGTTCGTGGTGATGATGCTCGACATCGACTTCGCCCAACTGCGTAGCGGCTTCCAGCGCTACCTGCCGGTTGGTGCCACGGTCGGCGCGGTGTTGTTCATCGAGCTGGTCCTGGTACTCGGCGGCTGGAAATTCGCTCCAGACGCGGCAACGCTGCGGCTGTCTCCGGCACCGCCTGCCGAGGTCAGCAATACCGCGGCGCTAGGGCGGCTGCTGTACACGGACTACGTGTTCCTGTTCCAGGCGGCCGGCGTGCTGCTGCTGGTGGCGATGATCGGTGCGATCGTGCTGACGCTCCGCGACCGCAAGACATCGCGGCATCAGAGCATCCGCGTTCAGACCGAACGCACGGTGGAAGAGACGCTGGAGCTGGTCACCGTCTCGCTAGGGGCGGGCGTGAAGGATATCGGCATATTCGGCCCCAAGGTGAGCGAGCCGGAGCCCGTGGAGGAACCGCATCATGGGCACTGAAGTCGGGCTCGGCCATTACCTTGTCGTGTCGGCGATCCTGTTGGTTCTGGGCATTTTCGGCATCTTCCTCAACCGCAAGAACGTGATCATCATCCTGATGTCGGTCGAGCTGATCCTGCTCGCGGTCAATCTGAACCTGGTGGCGTTTTCGGCGGCACTCGGCGATCTCGTCGGGCAGGTATTCGCGATGTTCGTTCTCACCGTGGCCGCGGCGGAGGCCGCGATCGGCTTGGCGATTGTGGTGATCTACTTCCGCAACCGCGGCTCGATCCAGGTCGAGGACGTGAACCTGATGAAGGGGTGAAGCAGTGATCGCACCCACCGTCATGGCCGGGCTTGTCCCGGCCATCAGCAGCGGCACTCTGCCTCGACGGATGGCCGGCAGAAGGCCGGCCATGACGGTTGGGGAAAATCAGGCATGATCTACGCCGTCGCTGTCTTCGCGCCTCTCTTCGGTTCACTGGTGTCCGGCCTGTTGGGTCGCCAGATCGGCGACCGCGCCGCCATGGCGGTATCCGTACTTTGCATGCTGGTTGCGGCGGCCCTCGGACCGCTTGCCTGTTTCCAACTCGTGAGCGGCGACGCTGATCCCGGCACAGTCTCACTCGGCACATGGATCGAGGCTGGCCGTTTCCACGCGTCATGGGCGCTGCGCTATGACACGCTGGCAGCGGTCATGGTCGCCATGGTGACGTTCGTCGCCATGCTGATCCATGTGTATTCCATCGGCTACATGGCGCACGATTCCTACCCGCGCTATCGGTTCTTCGCCTATCTGTCGCTGTTCACCTTCTCCATGCTGATGCTGGTGACGGCTGATAACCTGGTGCAGCTTTTCTTCGGCTGGGAAGGCGTCGGTCTCTGCTCCTATCTGCTCATTGGCTACTGGTATGACCGTCCTTCGGCCAACGCCGCCGCGATCAAGGCATTCATCGTCAACCGCATTGGTGACCTCGGCTTTGCCGTCGGCATAGCGCTCGTGTTCTTCAAATTCGGCTCAGTCGAATTCTCCACCATCTTCGCAGCGATCGGACAGCACCAGGCCGATACCTATTCGGTATTGGGTGGCACCTTCCGCGCCTTCGAGGTCATCGGCGTCCTGCTGTTCATCGGCGCAATGGGCAAATCCGCGCAGATCGGCCTGCATGTGTGGCTGCCAGATGCGATGGAAGGCCCGACACCGGTCTCCGCACTGATTCACGCGGCGACGATGGTGACGGCCGGCGTGTTCCTGGTGGCGCGCATGTCGCCGCTGTATGAATTCGCGCCCGTCGCTCTCGGTCTGGTCACCTTCATCGGTGCGACGACGGCGCTATTCGCCGCGACTGTCGGCTGCGCACAGAACGACATCAAACGGGTGATCGCCTACTCCACCTGCTCGCAACTTGGCTACATGTTCGTTGCCGCCGGTGTCGGCGTCTATCAGGCGTCGATCTTCCACCTGATCACCCACGCCTTCTTCAAGGCTCTGCTGTTCCTGGGCGCCGGCTCGGTCATCCATGCCATGTCGGACGAGCAGGACATGCGCAAGATGGGCGGGATCTGGAAGCTGATCCCCGCAACCTACGCCGTGATGTGGATAGGCAACCTGGCACTGGCCGGCGTGTTCCCGTTCGCCGGCTACTACTCCAAGGACGCCATCATCAACGCCGCCTATGCCGCGGACACCGGCATCGGCATGTACGGCTTCGTCTGCACTATCCTGGCGGCGTTCCTCACCGCGTTCTACTCCTGGCGCCTGCTGATCATGACGTTCCACGGGAAGCCGCGCGCCGACCACCATGTGATGGAGCATGTCCACGAAAGCCCCGCCGTCATGCTGGTGCCTCTGTTCATACTGGCCATCGGCGCGGTGGCAGCAGGCTTCGCCCTGCACTCGTTCTTCATCGGCGAGAGCTGGCAGGAATTCTGGAACGGCAGCATCTTCAATGGTCCCAATAACCACACGCTCGCGCGTCTCGAGGAAGTCCCGCTGTGGGTGGACGCGCTGCCGACTGTGGTGGGCCTGCTTGGCATAGCCACTGCTTACCTGATGTACATGGCCTTCCCACTGCTGCCGATGCGGCTGGCCACCACGTTCCGCGGCATTTACCTGTTCCTGCTGAACAAGTGGTACTTCGACGAGTTGTATGACGCGATTTTCGTGCAGCCCACGTTTCGGCTCGCGCGTGCTCTCTGGCAGGTCGGCGACGCGACGTTGATCGATGGTGTGCCGAACGGTCTGGCCGAACTCACGGTGGACGGCTCGCGCCAGGCGGTAAAGATCCAGACCGGCTCGCTCGCCGTTTATGCATTCGTCATGCTCATCGGCGTCGTGCTTCTGGTCGGCATTTTCCTGGTGTCACGATGAACGCTGCCGGTTTCCCTGTCCTGTCGCTGATCACCTGGCTGCCACTCGTCGGCGGCATAATCATCATGTCGGTTCGTGGCGATGAGGAGACCGTCGCCTCGAACGCCCGCTGGACAGCGCTGTGGACCAGCTTGATCGTGCTGGTGCTGTCGATCGTGCTGTGGGTGAAGTTCGATCAGAGCGAACCCGGCTTCCAGTTCATCGAACAGGTGCCGTGGCTGCCGGAATACGGCGTCGGCTACAAGATGGGCGTTGACGGCATCTCGGTGCTGTTCGTGCTGCTTTCCACAGTTTTGACGCCAATCTGCATTCTGGCGAGCTGGGACAGCATCACCCGATCGGTCCGCGAGTACATGCTCACCTTCCTCATCCTCGAGACGATGATGGTGGGGATGTTCTGTGCGCTCGACTTCGTGGTTTTCTACGTGTTCTTCGAAGGCGTGCTGATCCCGATGTTCCTGATCATCGGAGTCTGGGGCGGGCCGCGACGCGTCTATTCCGCCTTCAAGTTCTTCCTGTTCACGCTCACCGGCTCCGTCCTGATGCTCCTCGCCTTGCTCGCGATGTGGTTTCAGGTCGGCACCACGGACATCGTCGTGCTGCTGCAGAAGCCGATGCCGCCTGGCATGCAGAACTGGCTGTTCCTCGCCTTCCTTGCATCTTTCGCGGTGAAGGTGCCGATGTGGCCGGTGCACACGTGGTTGCCGGATGCACACGTCGAGGCTCCGACCGCCGGTTCGGTCATCCTGGCAGGTGTGCTGCTGAAGATGGGCGGCTACGGCTTCCTTCGGTTTTCGGTCCCGATGCTGCCGCAAGCGTCTGCCTACTTCGCGCCGCTTATTTTCACCTTGTCCGTTGTCGCGGTGATCTACACCTCGCTGGTCGCGCTGGCGCAGGAGGATATGAAGAAGCTGATCGCTTACTCTTCCGTCGCGCATATGGGCGTGGTGACGATTGGCATCTTCACCTTCAATGTCCAGGGCATCCACGGGGCGATGTTCCAGATGCTGTCGCATGGCATCGTCTCGGCCGCATTGTTCCTCGTGGTGGGCGTCGTCTACGACCGCATCCATTCACGGGAGATCGCGCGCTATGGCGGGCTCGCAGACAGGATGCCGCTCTACGCTCTGACGTTCATGATCTTCACCATGGCATCTGTCGGCTTGCCGGGCACCTCGGGTTTCGTTGGCGAATTCCTGGTGATTGTCGGCTCGCTGCAGGTGAACTTCTGGCTGGCGCTGCTGGGTGCCACCGGCATGATCCTCGGCGCCGCCTACATGCTCTACCTTTACCGTCGCGTGATCTTCGGCCGGCTGACCAAGGAGGATCTGCGTTCGATCCTCGATCTGACGCCACGAGAGATTGCCGTGTTCGTGCCGCTGATTCTGCTCACGCTGTGGATGGGCATTTATCCATCGAGCTTTACCGGATTCTGGGACGCTTCGGTGGCAGCCATGGTGCAGCATCACACGGCTTCGCTGAGCCCGGCGGTCAAGGTGGCGGGAGTGCTGCACTGATGAACTGGGCTATCGCACTTCCCGAGATCGTCTTGGCACTTGTCGGCATGGCGATCCTGATCTTTGGCGTGCTGCGACGGGATGACACGTTCTTCCTGTCCAGCATGTTCGCACTGGGCGGTTTCCTGCTCACTGCATTGCTCGTGCTGACAACCGCTCCCGGCGTGGGCTACCACGGGCAATTTGTCACCGATGCATTCTCCAGCTTTGTGAAGATCCTGGTGCTGGCAGGCGCGGCGCTCTCGCTGATCCTATCGCTCGACTACAACCGCAAGCATCACTTGGCGCGGTTCGAGTTTCCGGTGCTGATGCTCCTGTCAGTCGTCGGCATGATGATCATGGCTTCGGCGTCAAATCTGATGACGTTGTATCTCGGCCTGGAGCTGCAATCGCTTGCGCTTTACGTGCTGGCAGCGTTTGCGCGGGATGAACTGCGTTCGTCCGAGGCCGGGCTGAAATACTTCGTCCTGGGCGCGTTGGCATCCGGGCTGCTGCTCTATGGTATCTCGCTGGTCTATGGCTTCTCCGGCACGATGGATTTTGCCGGTCTGGCCAAGATTCTGTCGCGGCCGGACACCGCGGCGCCAGGACTCATCGTCGGTATCGTCTTCGTGCTCGTTGGCCTGGCCTTCAAGATCTCAGCGGTGCCGTTCCACATGTGGACGCCCGACGTTTACGAGGGCGCGCCCACGCCGGTGACCGTTTTCTTCTCGACAGCACCCAAAGTGGCTGCATTCGCGCTCCTGCTGCGGACGATGGCCGTGCCGTTCGGCCATCTGCTGCCCGCGTGGCAACAGCTTATCGTGCTGGTGTCCATCGCCTCCATGATCCTCGGCGCGCTGGCCGCCATCGGCCAGAACAATATCAAGCGGCTGATGGCCTACTCCTCCATCGGCCATATGGGCTACGCATTGATCGGCCTTGCGGTTGCCACGCCTGAAGGCCTCCGCGGCGTCCTCATCTATCTTATCGTCTATGTCTTCATGAGCGCGGGCACCTTTGCCTGCATCATTGCCATGCAGCGCCGCGGCCGGGCTCTCGAACAGATTACAGATCTCAATGGCCTCGCCCGCACGGATCCCGGACTGGCACTCGCCATGGCCATCTTCATGTTCTCTATGGCAGGGATACCGCCACTGTCCGGCTTCTTCGGCAAGCTCTACGTATTCCTGGCCGCCGTGCAGACCGGCATGTGGGCGCTCGCCATCATCGGCGTGCTGACATCTGTCGTGAGCGCCTACTACTACCTGCGCATCGTCAAGGTCATGTACTTCGATGCTCCCGAGGCGCCGTTGGACCCAAGGCCGGCTTCGATCTCTTTTGTCGCCGCCGCGACGGGCTTGTTCACCACGTTCTTCTTCATCTTTCCTGCGCCGTTTGTTGGCGCAGCGCAGGCGGCTGCCAAGGCGTTGTTTGGATGAAAAAGAGATTGACCACCAAGTCACAAGGACACGAATTCTCCCAGAGGACCTTGGTGTCTTTGTGTCTGCGTGGTGAAACCTACCGATGCTCCTGGTTGTAGACTGCGGCAATACCAACGTCGTCTTCGCGGCGCGCGACGGCGGGGCGTGGCGTGGCACATGGCGCATTCGGACCGAAGCGCAGCGCACCTCGGACGAGTACGGAGTCTGGCTCGTTTCGTTGCTCGAGCACGCCGGCCTGAAACGTGAGGACATCTCCGCTGCCGTCATCGGCACGGTCGTTCCTGCCGCGCTGTACCACCTGCGACGGATGTGCCGTGATTGGTTCAACATCGAGCCGCTGGTCGCCCGCTCAACCCTCGATTGGGGCTTCGACATCCGCGTGGCCAATCCAGCTGAGGTGGGCGCGGACCGGCTGCTCAACACGCTGGCCGCCCATCGCCATTTCGGTGGGCCGCTGATCATTGTCGATTTCGGGACCGCCACGACCTTTGATGTGGTGGACAAGGACGGCGCCTATCTCGGCGGCGTGATCTGCCCTGGGATCAACCTGTCGCTCGAGGCGCTGCATCAGGCCGCGGCTCAGCTTCCCCGCATCGGCATCGCCCGGCCCCAGGCAGTGATCGGCCGGCAAACCGTGCCTGCGATGCAGTCCGGCATCTACTGGGGCTATGTCGCGATGGTCGAGGGTCTGGTTGCCCGCATCAAGGCGGAATACGGCGGGCCGATGAAGGTGGTCGCGACGGGCGGCCTCGCCCCGCTGGTCGCGGAGGGCACCTTGGTGATCGAGCAGATCCAGCCGGACCTCACCCTCGATGGCCTGCGCATGTTGGCCGAACGCAATCCCGTCCCCACATTGCGCTCAGATAAGACGCGTCTGATCGAACAGGACTGACGAACACACGAATGGACTCTGATAACCGGGGTCTGGCCTTCCTGCCGTTGGGCGGGACGGGCGAGATCGGCATGAACCTCAATCTCTACCGTTGCGACGGCAAATGGCTCGCCGTCGATTGCGGTATCGGCTTTGGCGGAGCTGCGCATCCCGAAGTCGATGTGATGATGGCTGATCCGGCCTTCATCGCCGATCGCCACGACCAGCTTTTGGGGCTGGTCATTACTCATGCGCATGAGGACCACATCGGTGCGGTGCCGTGGCTTTGGCCGCAATTGCGCTGCCCGGTCTACGCCACGCCCTTCGCCGCTGCGGTATTGCAGCGCAAGCTTGCTGAAGTGCAGTTGCTGAATCAGGTGCCGCTGCACATTGTGCCAGCCGGTTCAGCCATTGGCCTAACCCCATTCCAGCTTCAGTTTGTGCGCGTTACGCATTCCATTCCCGAGGCCCAGGCGCTGGTGATCGATACGCCGCACGGCCTGCTGTTGCACACCGGCGACTGGAAGCTTGATCCAGAGCCGCTGATCGGCCCTCGCACCGATGAGACGGTGTTTGCAGAACTGAGCGAGCGCGGCGTGCTGGCGATGATCTGCGATTCCACCAACGCTTTGGTGGAGGGACATTCGGGGAGTGAGGCCGAGGTCCGGCAGAGCCTCACGGCATTGTTGCGCGGTCTGCGCGGGCGCATCGCGGTCACCTGCTTTGCGTCCAATGTCGCCCGCATCGAGTCAGTGACGCTGGCGGCCCATGCCGCGGGACGCAGCGTCGCGTTGGTCGGGCGTTCGTTGCGCAACCTGGATGTTGCTGCGCGCGAGTGCGGCTATCTGCGCGATCTGCCCCCGTTCCTGACGGAAGACGATGTCGATGATGTGCCGGACGACAACCTGCTGATGCTGGTCACCGGCAGCCAAGGAGAGCCACGCAGCGCGCTGGCGCGAATCGCGATGGATACGCATCCGCGCGTCGCTCTGGGACAGGGCGATACTGTCGTGTTCTCGTCACGCGTCATTCCAGGCAATGAGCGGGCAATCGGCACCGTGCAGGATAATCTGGTGCGCCGTGGTGTGCATCTGATGACGGACATGGACCATCTGGTGCACGTCTCAGGTCATCCTGCGCGCGACGAGTTGCGGCGGCTCTATCGGCTGGTCAAGCCGCGGTATGCGGTGCCGACGCACGGCGAGTGGCGGCATCTTTCGACGCATGCCGAACTGGCACAAGAAGCAGGCGCCAAGCCGATACTTCTGGAAGATGGTGACATCCTGAGCCTCGCGCCTGGCGACGCGGCAGTGGTGGACAGTGCGCCTGTCGGCAAGTTGGTGCTGGACGGCAATCGGCTGACGCCACTTGGCGGCGGCGTGATGTCCGCGCGGCGTCGCATGCTGTTCAACGGTGTGGTCGTTGCGAGCATGGCGGTCGACGCCGGTGGGAGGCTGTGTGGAGATCCACGGATCAGCGCACCTGGCTTGTTCGACACTGATGATCCGCAATTGCGGGCGGTCAGTGACGAGTTTGCCGATGCGATCGATGACTTGCCCGGGTCAATCCGTCGTGACGATGCGGCACTGACTGATGCCGCTCGGGCCGCCTTGCGACGCGCACTTGGGCGGCGGCTGCAGAAACGCCCCCTGGTGGACGTGCACCTGCTTCGCGTCTGACGCCGCATGAACTGGTTCACCGGGGTCGTTCTGTATGTGCTGATCTGGTGGACGGTGCTGTTCGGGGTGCTGCCGTTAAGCACGCGTCCGGTCGAAAACCCTGACGAGCGCACTGGCTGGCGCGGGGCACCCGAGCGTCCGCGGCTGCTGATGAAGGTGATTGTGACGACGCTCGTTGCGGCCGTGGTGTGGTTCGGCGCCTGGCTACTGATCACCAGCAACTACGTGAGCTTTCGCCACGGCTGGTTTGCCGCACCTTATGATTGATTCCGGAAACGGACCGCCAGCACGGTCAGGGAGGAGGCCTCGTAGGTCCTCCGACCTGCCGTGTGACAGCGTTTCCTCCCCAAACCTGGCCCCGCGCGTCGGCGCCCGAGCCTGTATTCTTGTTAACCTTTCCTCGCCGCGAAGTCACGCTCTTTCGTTCGTGAGTGCCGCGATTCGCGAGTTTTTATTGCGCATTCGGCCTTGTGCACTGCACAAAAATTTGGCGCTTGGGCAGGGTGGCGAACGGGCACGACGCCCGTTACGGTCCGCTCTCTGTGAAACCAACCGGAAACCGCTCCAGATGCGCCTGTCCCGCAGCTTTATCCCCACTATGAAGGAGACCCCGGCCGAAGCGCAGATCGCTTCGCACCGGCTGATGCTGCGTGCCGGGCTGGTCCGGCAGACCTCGGCGGGTATCTACGCCTGGCTGCCTCTCGGCTTTCGCGTGCTGAAGAACATCGAACGGATCGTGCGCGAGGAGCAGGACGCTGCCGGTGCGCAGGAAGTACTGATGCCGACGATACAGCCCGCAGAGTTGTGGCGGGAAAGCGGACGCTATGAGGACTACGGAAAGGAAATGCTGCGCATCCGCGATCGCCATGAGCGCGACATGCTGTACGGGCCGACGAACGAGGAGGTGATCACGGACCTGTTCCGACAGTCGGTGCACTCATACCGCGAGTTGCCGCAGATACTTTACCACATACAGTGGAAGTTTCGCGACGAAGTCAGGCCGCGTTTCGGGGTGATGCGCGGGCGTGAGTTCCTGATGAAGGATGCATACTCGTTCGACATGGACTATGCCGGTGCGGTGGTCAGCTATCGGACGATGATGCTGGCTTATATGCGAACCTTCCAGCGCATGGGTTTGAAGGCGATCCCGATGGAAGCCGAAAGCGGTCCCATCGGTGGCGATCTGAGTCATGAGTTCATCATTTTGGCGCCCACGGGTGAGAGCCAGGTCTACTACGATGCCGATTTCGAGAAGATCGACTGGCTCAATTCGCAGTTTGACTATAATCCGCAGGATCTGGAGGCGTTCTTCAACCGAATGACGTCGATGTATGCCGCGACCGATGAGAAGCATGACGCGGCGAAGTGGGAACAGGTGTCTCCAGAGCGGCGTCGAGAAGGGCGTGGCATTGAGGTTGGCCATATCTTCTATTTCGGCACCAAATATACCAAGGCGATGGGCACCACTGTCGCGGGGCCGGATGGCAAGCACGTGAATCCTGAGATGGGCAGCTATGGCATTGGCGTTTCGCGCCTGGTTGGTGCTGTGATCGAGGCAAGCCACGACGAGGCCGGTATTATCTGGCCCGATAGCGTCGCGCCGTTCAGGGCGGCGATTCTCAACTTGCGACGTGGCGATACGGCGTGCGATGCGATGTGTGAGTCGCTCTACGCCAAGCTGGGTTCCACTGCGCTGTATGACGATCGCGACGAAAGGGCAGGGGCCAAATTCGCGGACGCCGACCTGATGGGCCATCCGTGGCAGATCATCGTGGGGCCACGCGGAGCTGCGGCTGGCAAGGTGGAACTGAAGCGCCGCGCAACGGGAGAGCGGTCCGAGGTGACACCGGACGAAGCGCTTGCGCGCATTGCTTAAGTTTCACCACAAAGACACCAAGGCACAAAGGCGCCTGCGGGATGAGGTTGGATTTCTCTGTGCCTTCGTGTCTTCTTGGTGAATTCTGATGTTCGGACCTTTTGAGCGCGCGGTTGCCGGCCGCTATTTGCGTGCCCGCCGCGGCGAGCGCTTCGTCTCAGTCATCGCCATCTTCTCGCTTGTCGGCATCGCGTTGGGTGTCGCCACGCTGATCATCGTGATGAGTGTGATGGGCGGGTTCAAAGTGGATTTGCTCTCGCGCATCCTGGGCTTCAACGGCCATCTGGGCGTGTACGGCGTCGGCGGACAGATCACCAATTTCGATGAGGTGGCGGCGCGCATCCGGAAAATTCCGGATGTGGTTTCCGTTGTTCCAGTCGTCGATGGCCAGGTATTGCTGAGTGGGCAAGGGCAGTCGTCTGGCGGCTTTGTCCGCGGCATTCGCCAGGACGACCTGAAATCGCTTCATGCTGTCAGCGATCACATCGTGACCGGCTCACTAGACAACTTCCGGGGCGACAACGCGATTGCCGTCGGCGTCGGACTTGCGCGCCGCTTCGGTCTCGGCATCGGCTCTGAGCTCACGCTGATCTCCCCGCAAGGCGCGGCGACGGCATTCGGCACGGTGCCTCGTGTGCGCGCCTACAAGGTGGTGGCGATCTTCCAGGTCGGCGAGAACGAATACGACAGCGCATATGTCTTCCTGCCGTTGGAAGCGGCACAAGTGTACTTCCAAAAGCCCGATGCCGCAACGCAGCTCGAGGTGATGGTGACAGACCCTGAGCGTGTCACAGCCGTGCATCGCGCGATCTTTGATGCGCTCCGTGACACGCGTGTGCAGATCATCGACTGGCAGCAGAGCAATAATAGCTTCTTCGCCGCCGTTCAGGTGGAACAGAACGTCATGTTCCTGATCCTGACACTGATCATCCTGGTCGCAGCGTTCAACGTGATCAGCTCGCTGATCATGATGGTGAAGGACAAGACGCGCGACATCGCCGTGCTGCGCACGCTGGGTGCTGGGCGCGGGGCTATCATGCGCATCTTCCTGATGTGCGGCGCCTCGGTTGGTGTAACCGGCACTCTGGTCGGCTTGGTATTGGGCGTCGTGTTCTGCTGGAATATCGAGACGATCCAGCACTGGGTGGAGGCGGCCACCGGCACGTCGGTGTTCAATCCCGAGGTGTACTACCTGACGCACTTGCCGGCACGTCTCGATTGGCATGAGGTGATGCAGGTCGTGATGATGGCCCTTGTGCTGTCGCTGTTGGCCACGTTGTATCCAAGCTGGCGTGCCGCGCGCACCGATCCGGTGGAAGCACTGCGGCATGAATGATCCACTCGTCCTGCGCGACGTGCGCCGGACCTATCGTACGGGTGCCGGCGAGCTCCCCGTGCTGCGCGGTGTCGATCTCACGCTGCACGCCGGCGAGATCGTGGCGCTGGTGGCGCCGTCCGGCGCCGGCAAGTCCACGCTGCTGCATCTTGCCGGATTGCTGGAAAGACCGGACGGAGGCTCGGTATTTGTCGAAGGCCGCGACGCCGGCGCGCTGCCCGACAGTGCCCGCAGTGCAATCCGGCGCGACACCATCGGCTTCGTCTATCAGTTCCATCATCTGCTCGGGGAATTCTCCGCACTGGAGAACGTCGTCCTGCCACAGATGATCGCGGGGACGTCCCGCAGGGCCGCGGCACAGCGGGCAATGGCGCTGTTGGCTTCGTTCGGATTGCAGCCGCGGGCCGGACACCTGCCGGGAAAGCTGTCAGGTGGCGAGCAGCAGCGTGTGGCGATCGCACGAGCCTTGGCCAATGCTCCGCAGATACTGCTGGCCGATGAACCGACCGGCAACCTCGACGTGACCACCGCTTCCGTGGTGTTCGAAGAACTGCTTGCAATGGTGCGACGCGAGAACCTCGCCGCGCTGATCGCCACGCATAATCCAGAGCTGGCTGCTCGGATGGACCGCACCGTGACCTTGCGGGATGGGAGAGTGGTGCCGCTCTGATCAGGTCGTGGTAGCCTCCGGCAACAAATAACGGGAGGCAAGGTCATGAGTGCGGCGACGCCAGATTATCCCGTTTCCGATCTCGACCCGTTCTCCGCCGAGTACTTCGCGGCGCCGCAATGCCGGCCATGTTGGCTTCGGCTACGGCATCCACCAGTGCGTCGGCCAGGTGCTGGCGCGGATGGAAGGCGAGTGCCTCCTCGGCTCTCTCGCGCGCAAGGTGAGGTCGCTGGACATCACCGGCCCGATCCGGCGGCGCTACAACAACACGCTACGGGGGCTTGAGAGCTTACCGCTGGCCATCCGAGCGGCGTAGGTCCGGTTCGCGCTCATTGGCCAGACTCGGATGAG
>CAYRTL010000007.1:0-7540 GCA_964427005.1 uncultured Acetobacteraceae bacterium | reverse complement strand
TGGCCATCCGAGCGGCGTAGGTCCGGTTCGCGCTCATTGGCCAGACTCGGATGAGGCCATACATTCCTGTTATGCCCCACGCCGATTTCGTCCACCTCCGCGTCCATTCGGCCTATTCGCTGAGTGAAGGTGCCATCAAGGTCGACAAGATACCGGCCCTGGCGCGTGAGGCGAGCATGCCGGCAGTGGCGATCACCGACACGGCCAATCTGTTCGGCGCGCTGGAGTTCAGCCAGGCGTGCGCCGCCAAGGGTATCCAGCCCATCATTGGGTGCCAGATCGCGCTCACCCGCGATGAGAATCCGCGACTGCCCCCCGAACCGGTGGTCTTGCTGGCGCAGGACGCGACGGGACGTGACAACCTGCAGCGACTCTCGTCGCACGGTTTTCTGGTGACCGATCCCGGGCTGCGACCGCAACTCACGCTCGATATGCTCGCCGCCCACGCGGCCGGACTGATTCTGATGACGGGCGGTTCCACGGGTCCGCTCTCCCGTCTGCTTGCCGAAGGGCAAAAGGCGGAAGCCGAGCGTCTGCTCGCACGATTTGCCGAAGCGTTTCCGGATCGCGTGGCAATGGAACTGCATCGCCACAACCTGGACAGCGAACGCGCAGTGGAGCCTGGGCTTATCGCTCTGGCGGACGCAGCCGGCATTCCGCTGGTCGCCACCAACGACTGCTTCTTTGCGACGCCCGACATGTACGAGGCGCATGACGCCCTGCTGGCGATCGCGGAAGGGCGCCTGCTTTCGGAGCGCGACCGCCGGCGTGTCACGCCGGAGCACTGGTTCAAACCGGCCCCTGACATGCGCATGCTTTTCGCCGACTTGCCTGAGGCATGCGACAACACGCTGGCGATCGCGCGGCGCTGCGCGGTGATGATGGAGACGCGCAAGCCGCTGCTGCCTGTGTCGCCCAAAGTGCGTGCCGGTAGCAACGAGGAAGAAACGGTGCGTGCGATGGCGATCGAGGGCCTCGACCGCCGCATGGACGCGATCGATGCCGATAGCGCCACGCGTGTGCGCTACCGTGAGCGGCTCGACTACGAGCTGTCCGTCATCGCCTCGATGGGCTTCGCCGGCTACTTCCTTATCGTCGCCGACTTCATTCAGTGGGCGAAGGCGCAGGGCATTCCTGTCGGCCCAGGACGCGGCTCCGGCGCGGGCTCGGTCGCCGCATGGGCGCTGACCATCACCGACATCGATCCGATCCGCTTCAACCTGCTGTTCGAGCGCTTCCTCAACCCGGAACGCGTGTCGATGCCAGACTTCGACGTTGACTTCTGCCAGGAAGGCCGGGACGCGGTGATCGACTATGTGCGCCGCGAGTATGGCTCGGACCGCGTCGCGCAGATCATCACCTTCGGTAAGTTGCAGGCGCGCGCCGCTGTGCGTGACGTGGGGCGCGTACTCGGCCTGCCATTCGGGCAGGTGAACAAGGTCGCAGAGTTGATCCCGAACAATCCAGCGCATCCGGTGACCTTGCAGCAGGCGATCGCTGGCGAACCGCGTCTGCAGATGATGCGAGACGAGGACGAAGGCATCGCGCGTCTGCTGGAGATCGCACTGCAGATCGAAGGCCTGTATCGCCATGCCAGCACCCACGCAGCTGGCGTCGTCATCGGCGATCGGCCGTTGATCGAACTGGTGCCGCTCTATCGCGATCCGCGTTCCGAGTTCCTGGTGACGCAGTACTCGATGAAGCACGTCGAGCAGGCGGGGCTGGTGAAGTTCGACTTCCTCGGCCTGACCACGCTCACCATCCTTGAACGCGCCAAGAACCTGTTGCGCGGGCTGGGCAATCCGGTCGAGCTAGACCGCTTGCCGTTGGACGATGCGAAGACGTTCGAAATGCTGGCGCGCGGCGACGCCGGCGGGGTGTTCCAGATGGAAGGTCAGGGCATGCGCGACACGCTGCGCCTGATGCGTCCTGACCGCTTCGAAGATCTGATTGCGGCAAACGCGCTGTATCGGCCAGGTCCGATGGACAGCATTCCGGACTATTGCCGGCGCAAGCATGGCGAGGCCTGGACCGCGCCGCACCCGATGATCCATGACATCCTGGAACCGACATATGGCGTCATCGTCTATCAGGAGCAGGTCATGCAGATCGCTCAGACGATGGCGGGATATTCGCTGGGCGGTGCGGACCTGTTGCGCCGCGCGATGGGCAAGAAGATCCCCGCGGAGATGGAGGCGCAGCGAGACATTTTCACCAAGGGCGCGATCGAACGCGGGATCGATCCGGCGACGGCCAAGAGTGTATTCGACGCGATGGCCAAGTTCGCGGGCTATGGCTTCAACAAGAGCCACTCAGCGCCTTATGCGATGCTCGCCTATCAGACGGCATGGCTGAAAGCGAACCACCCTGAGGTGTTCTTTGCCGCCTGCATGAGCCTGGCGCTAGGCAATACCGATCGTCTCGCTGCATTGCGCGAGGAGGCAGCGCGCTCGGGCATTCGCATCCTCCCCCCCGACATCAACGCTTCCGGTGCGGACTTCACCGTCGAACGGATCGAGGATGGCGCGCTCGCGATCCGTTATGCGCTGGCGGCGGTGAAGAAGGTTGGCTTCTCCGCCATGCAATCGGTCACCGAAATGCGCGGAAACCAGCCGTTCGCCGGTTTGGCTGACTTCGCCAGCCGTATCGACGCGCGCCAGGTCAACCGGATGCAGATCGAGAACCTGATCCGTGCCGGCGCATTCGACAGGCTCGAAGCCAATCGTGCGCGTATGTTCGCCAGCGCCGACGCTATCCTTCGACGCGCTCAGGCCACTGCGGACGAGAAGGAAAGTGGCCAGATCGCGCTGTTCGGTATGTCGTCTGGGGGATCCCGCGAGCCGTTGCGCCTTCCCGACATGGCCGACTGGCCGCCGATGGAGCGGCTCAGCTACGAAGCCGAGGCGATCGGTTTCCACCTCACTGCGCATCCGCTGGATGTATATGCCAAGGCGCTGCGTCGGCTTGGCACGACACCTTGCGCGCAGGTCGAAGCAAGCGCTCAGGCCGGTGTGACGCGGCTTCGCATTGCCGGAATGGTGGCCGCGCAGAAGGAACGCGTCACGCGAACAGGCAATCGCATGGCGTGGGTCCGCATCACCGATGCGTCCGGTTCATGCGAAGTGACTCTCTTCGCCGAAGTCTTGGCCCGTTCGCGCGATCTGCTCGCCAACGGTTCGAGCCTGCTGGTCACTGCGGATTTGCGGCAGGATGGGGAAGTGCTGCGCGTCACCGCGCAGGACGTCGTGTCACTCGACCAGGCTGCTGCAGGCGCGGGTGCAGCGATCCGCATCTGGTTGCGCGAGACGGCCTCGGTGCCGCACATCCGTGATCTGCTCGGCCGCGAAGGACACGGCAAGGGACGCGTCATACTGGTGCCGCGTCTCGATACCACACAAAGTGTGGAAATCGCGCTGCCCGGTGGGTTCAACGTCACGCCTCGACTGGCCCAGGCGCTGAAGGTGATCCCGGGCGTGGAGCAGGTCGAGGAACTCTGATGGCTGACGATGCTCCGATTGCCACCACGACCTCCGGCGCGCTGCGAGGGGTTTGGCAGAACGGGGTTGCGGCATTTCGCGGCGTTCCCTTTGCCGCTCCCCCAATCGGCGAACTGCGCTTCGCCGCTGCTGCGCCCGCGCCGCTCTGGAACGGACTGCGTGAAGCGACACAGCATGGCGCGATTGCGCCGCAAACGCCGTCGCGCTTGCGCGTCGCGATGGGGGATTTCTCGCGTCCGCAGGACGAGGATTGCCTGAGCCTCACGATCTATACGTCGGCGTCCGATACGCGTGCGCGACCCGTACTGGTTTGGCTACACGGTGGAGCATGGATTTCCGGTGCGGGATCGCTGGACTGGTACGATGGCACGCGTCTGGCGCGTGAAGGCGACATCGTATTCGTCGGCGTGAACTATCGCCTTGGCGCGCTGGGCTGGCTGCATCGGCCAGGGATCGTCGATGTGGAAGCCGGAACATCTGATATGGTCGCGGCTCTTGCCTGGGTACGCGACAACATCGCCGCATTTGGCGGCGATCCGGGTTGTGTGACCGTGATGGGCCAATCCGCCGGCGCGACGTCGATTGGGCGGCTGCTGATGGTGCCGGAGGCGCGTGTGATGTTTCACCGTGCCATCATGCAGAGTGGCGGCTTCGGACGTGGCGCGTACACCTCCGCCATGGCAAGCCAACGAGCCGACCAGTTACTTCGCCTGCTCGACATAGACCCGCAGTCGGGTGATCCGCTTGCGCGTTTGCGCGCGCTAGAGGTGCCGCGTCTATTGCAGGCACAAGGCGAGTTGGCGCGGCAGAATGCCCGCTTCGCTCAGACTATGCCGATGTTCATGCCCGTATACCCATCCACGATGACCCAGGCTGAATGGCTGGATGCGATCGCTGCTGGAGCGGACGGCAAGCAGGTACTGGTCGGCGCCACGGCCGACGAGGTGCATGCATTCTATGCGGCAGATCCGGCGATGGCTGATCCGCCGCATGATGCCTTAGTCGCGCGCTTCGGCAATGAACGCGAGCTGGCCCGCTATCGTGCTCGTCGGCCCGGCGCGTCGGCAATGGACCTGCTGGCTGATCTTGGAACTGACGAAACATTCCTGCTGCCCGCCATGCGTCTGGCGGAAGCAGTGGCACACCAGGGCGGCTGCGCCTACGCGTATCTGTTCGACTGGGCACCGCCGCAGTCGCGTTTCAAGTCGTGCCACTGCATCGAGTTGCCGTTCGTGTTCGGCAACTTCGAGTCCTGGACGGATGCAGCGATGCTGGCGGGCGGTGATCCGACGCAGATGGTGGAGTTGTCGAGCGCCATGCGCCGAGCCTGGATCGAGTTCGTCCGTAACGGCAGCCCGGCACATGATGGATTGCCCGATTGGCCACGCCATGATGTCATGCGCCGGCCGACAATGCGGCTGGGTCCGCGCATCGGAATGGTGGGCGACCCGGCCGGAATCGGGTGAACGATGAGGAGTCGGGCCGATGAACTGGTTTGACGCTCCAGACGGCGTAACCCAGCGTGTCATTGCCCGCTGCGGCGTGGTGCATCCGCATGCCAATCTCGATCCGAAGCGGACTGCACTTATCGTGGTCGACCTTCAGAACGCTTTCATGGATGAGGAAGTCGGCCACGCGGTCTGTCCGATGGCACGGGAGATTGTGCCCAACGTGAATCGGCTGGCCAGCGTTGTGCGTGCTGTCGGCGGCGGTGTGTTCTGGATCAAGAACACGTTCGATGAGCGTGGCGCCTACGAATGGAGCCACGCGCATGCGATGTTGACGCCAGTGAACCAGCAGCGGCGCATCGCGGCCATGAGCGAGGGCACCAAGGGCCAGGAACTGTGGCCGGAGCTCGATGTGCGGCCGGAGGATGAAATCGTCCGCAAATATCGCTTCAGCGCGTTCATGCCAGGGACCTGCGAGCTGCCTTACCGGCTGCGCGCGCGTGGGTTCGATACCGTGCTCATCACCGGCACCGTGACCAATGTCTGCTGCGAGTCATCGGCACGTGATGCGATGATGACCAACTTCAAGACAATCATGGTGAGCGACGCCAATGCGGCGATGACGATGGAGGAACACAACGCCTCGCTGGTGGCGTTCTACGCGATCTTCGGCGACGTAATGGATACCGATTTCGTCATTCAGCGGCTCGCGCGGAACGACTGAACCAGGCTGCTGGGTCCGTCTACTGCTCGATCCTATGCACGATCCGCGTCGGGGAGCTGTGAATGCCCAGCAGGCGCAGTCGTCCATCGCCGGCATTGCGAAACACGTGCGGCACGCAGGCCGGTAGCGCGATCATGTCGCCGGCTTGCAGCCTCGTTGGCTCTGCCTCCTGGCCCTCAAGCCAGGCTTCCATCACGCCTTCGATAATGAAGAGGCACTCCACGTAAGGGTGCCAGTGCAGTGGCGTCTGATATCCGGGCTCGCAGGTCTGCACCCCGGTGAAGATCGGCAGACCGTCATCGCCGGTCAGCTTGTTGTAGTGCGCCAAGGGGCCGAACGATACCGCCTCGGATTCAGACAGACGGGCGATCTTCGCTTCGGCGCGTGGTCGCATTGGCTATCCTTTTTTCATAAGTGCCTGTAGAGCCAGACAAGCCCGGGCGCGCCGTTGGCGCCGACGCTGCATCCTCCAATGAAGCCAGTCGCCATGAGAGGCACCAGAATCAGCGGGTTGGTTACGCCTGTTGCCGCCACGGTCAGCACGTCACTGTAGTAGAACACGCCAGCACTGCCCAGAACACCCGCCCACAGGCAGCTCAACCCCTGCCACTCCTGCATGGGCATGCCACCTGGTCCAGTCGCAGGCGGAGTCTCAGTTTGCGTCGACTGTGCCGAAGCAATCTCCGGAGCGGCCAGGACCGAGACACACAGCAATGCGGCGAGGGCGGCACGATACTTTCTTGGCTGCACGAAGGTATCTCCGTCGGCGTCGTTACGATCTGGGCAGGCTAACAAACCTGCCGCTAGGCCGCCACGCTTTTGTTGTGTGAGCGCAATTCGGTTAGGCTTCGGGCAGGGAGCACCGAGGGAGGAGGCAACCATGTCCATCTTGGTTATCGGCGGCACTGGGTTCATCGGCACGAGGGTCATCCGCCTGCTGGCGGCGCAGGGCGAGGAAATTGTCTGTATGGACATCAACCCCGGCGCGGCGTCGTTCGAGGATTTGGGCAAGCAGGTGCGGGTGGTCAGAGGCGATGTCACCCAATTCGATGACGTGATCGCAGCCACCCTCGGCACTAAACCGAGCCGGATCATCAACCTGTCGTATTTCCTTGGCAGCGAGCATCCGCCGCATATTGCGACGAAGCTGAACATAGTGGGGATGGACAATTGCTTCGAGGCAGCGCGGCTGGCAGGTGTGAATCGCGTTGTGTTCGCAAGCTCGCTGGCGGTGAATGGGATGCAGAAGCATTATGGCGAGCGGATGATCACGGAAGACGATTTCCGCCATGGCGAGGTACAGTACGCCATGCACAAGATCTTCAACGAATTCCAGGCGCAGGACTACAACGAGAAGTACGGCATGACCATTACCGCTGTGCGGCCGGCAAACGTAACGGGGCCGGACAAGGTGCGTGGTTCGGTTGATCATGTGAACATCATCACCCAGCCTGCACAGGGCAAGCCGATTGCCTTCCCCTACAAGGACGCCATGCGGTGTCCGATCCATGTTGATGACATTGCCGAGGTGTTCACACGCGTGCTGCTGACGGACAAGCCGAAGCACTCGGTGTACAACTCGGGTGGTGTTGCGATCAGTCTTGGCGAGATCGCCGACATCGTGCGGGCGTTCCTGCCCGATGCGCGTATCGACTTCGAGCATGAGACGGGCGGCAAGGCGACATCCGGCAACTACCTGATCGACAACAGCCGGCTGGTGCAGGAATTCGGCGTGCAGTATCTGCCGTATCGGCAGCGTGTCCTGCAGATCATCAATGACATTCGCCGCCAGGTCGGGCTGCCGACAGTCACTGGCTGATAAGCATTGCGGAGCCAACCGTCATTGCTTCGTCGCTCCACTCCTCGCAATG
>CAYRTL010000006.1:44025-94022 GCA_964427005.1 uncultured Acetobacteraceae bacterium | reverse complement strand
GCAAATTCGGCCCGCCCCCGCCCGACCTGGTGCACGCCATCGTCACCAGCACCAGTCCCATCCTGCGCGAACTCGACAGGCAGCCCGATCTCGCCGCTGCCTAGGTTTCGCGTGCCGGAAGGAAGAAAGTAACAACGCAAATGGGCGCAGATGAACGTGAATAGCCTGTGCCTCGCCCGCGTCAGCGGGCCATTCGATTGATTATTGCCGCTGACGCGCCCTGGGTCCCGGACCCATTCGCGTTCATCTGCGCCATTTGGCGTTTATTTGCGTTTCCTCTTTCTTTTGCCTGCATCAGCGTACCAAAGACGTCGATGGCGGGGTCAAGCCCCGCCATGACCCGCACGTAGCAGACTCCTGCTTACGGGTACTCTTCCTTCTCGAAGATCTGCAACTCGGCAGTCATATGCATGCCCTTGGTCTCGGGCCCCAGATACACCGCGATGACATACACGATCAGTGACCCGACCGTGGCGTACAGCATCGGCATGGCGAAACCCATGCCTTGGTTGACGGCGAAATAGGTCAGCACCGGGGCGACGAACGCGCCCCACACCGCGCCCTGATGATACACGAAGCCCGCCGCCGTCGCGCGGACCTCGGTCGGGAAGCGTTCCGACAACCAGCCCGGGTTGAGGGCATCCTTGCCGCCGACGAAACAGATCATCAGCATGAACCAGAGCAGGAACATGGTCGGATCTGTCGTCGAAAGATAGAGCGGTGCGATGAAGATGGCGATGAAGGTTGGGATCATCAGCGCCCAACGGCGCCCGACTTTTTCCGACACCGCTCCCCAGAAGGCGGAGGCGAGGAAGGTGAGGATATTGCCCCAGAATACCGGCACCGATACCTGAGCCGGCGTCCAGCCCAGCTCCTTTTGCAGATATGTGCCGAGCATGGCCCAGATCGCGTAGTAAACCCAGAAATTCGCTGCCATCCACAGGCAGCCCGTGAATGTGTTGAACAGGTATTTCGGCTTGAAGAGGGCGAACAGCGGCAGCGACGCCTGCTTCTGAGTCGTGTCCTGGATCTTCTTGTTCTCGGCCCAGACTTCCGGCTCCTTCACGTACATTCGGATCCAAACGACGGCCAAGGCCGGCAGCACGCCCAGGATCAGCATGCCACGCCAGCCATACCCTTTATGCCAGGCTTCAAGTGGTGAGTACAGAAGGCCGTAGGCCAGCGCCGACAACGCGAAGCCCAGCCCCCATGAACCTTGCAGCACACCGGACATGAAGCCGCGCGACCGTGCCGGCCAGGACTCCATAGCCAGCGCCGCACCAGCTGGCCATTCCGCGCCCATCCCGATGCCCAGCAGCGCCCGGACCGTGAACAGGAATGTAAAGCTGGGTGAGAAGCCCGCGAGGAGGTTGCAGATCGAGTACCACAGGATGGAGATCATCAGCGGTGCCCGGCGCCCCAGACGATCAGCCAACCAACCGGAAGCCGTCGCACCGGCCAGGCGCAGGATCAGCGTGACCGTGAAGACCGCGGTGACCTCGATGAGCGGCACGCCGAATTCCTGCGCGATCGGCGCCATGATCAGCAGGAAGACGGTGAAGTCGAACGCATCCAGCGTCCAGCCTAACCAGGCTGCGACATAGGCGTACCATTGATCCTTGGTGGGTTCCTTCCACCAGGGCACAGTTGATCCTCGAATAGTCGCTGACATGTAGAGCCCCCCTTTGTCTTTTCGTTCGTCGGACGAGTCTGTGAGAGAGAAGTCAGTGATGTCAAACAATCCGCGCGGCGCGCCTCAAGCTGTTGTTCCTCTCCCGGCCAGCATGGGGCTCCTGGTGCGACTTGAAGAAAATGGGGATTAGATACATTAACGCTTGCCACCAGTCAATCTAACTGGCATATTTTCCTACATGGACGGGCCACCCCCGCCCGAACTGGTGCACGCCATCGTCACCAGCACCAGCCCCATTCTGCGCGAACTCGACAGGCAGCCCGGTCTGGCTGCTGCCTGACTTCGTTCAGCCGGCGCCGGGTGTGCCGGAAGGAAGAAAGAAGCAACGCAAATTAACGCAAATGGGCGCAGATGAACGCGAATGGCCTGTGCGCAGCCCGCGTCAGCGGGCAATTCCGTTGATTATTGGCGCTGACGCGCCCTGGGTTCCGGCCCCATTCGCGTTCATCTGCGCCATTTTGCGTTCATTTGCGTCACCTCTTCCTGTCTCACCCCAAGGGCAATGAGACCGGTATGAGACTCTCCATCACACAGAAGATTGCTTCGCCACGCTCGCAATGACAGAACTACGCAGCCTTCGCTTGCTTTGGCCAGCGCGCGGCAACCATCGGCAGCACCTGCTCGATCAGCTTGCGGGTCTGATCCAGCATGTCCTCATCGCCACGCGCAGCAGGACGCAGGATGAACTTCGATGCGCCCGCTTCAACATACTCTGCGATCCGCGCGAGCATCGTGCCGGCATCGCCGATGGCGAAGTGTCGCTCCGGATCGCGCCCCGTGCGCTTGCGGTACGCCTCCATCACCTGCGCCACACCCGGATCGTCTGCGCGGCCAAAGTGATACGCAAACGCCGCGCCGTAGTGATCTTCGTCAATACTGCGGCCGGTTTCCACCAGCGCTGTCTTGATCTCCGCGATGACGCGCCCAACATCCGCCGGCGTCTCCGCTCCCGCCTGCCACCCAGTGCCATATCGCGCGGTACGCCGCACTGCCGCGGGCGACGAACCGCCAATCCATATCGGCAGATCAGGCTGCACCGGCTTCGGCGAGATCGATGCGCCTGTCAGGTGATTGTGCCGCCCTTCGAAGTCGACGCTGTCCTGCGACCACAGCCGGCTGATGATCTCCAGTGCTTCATCGGTCCGCCGCCCGCGCGTCGACGTGTCGATATGCAACGTCTGCCACTCAGGCCCCTGCGGGCTGCCGATACCGAAACCGGGCAGCAGCCGCCCCTGCGACAGCACGTCAATCGTCGCGCACTGTTTGGCCAGCAGCACCGGATCGCGCAGCGCCAGCGACACCACGTTCACGCCGAACTTGATCCTACGCGTGCGGCCGGCGATAGCGGCAAGCGCCGTCATGCACTCCAGGATGGGCTGACGGCTGACGATACGATCGGTCTGCCAGATGGAATCGACACCGCCCGCTTCGCACAGATCGACCCAGCGCCAGAATCCGTCGGTGCTGGAGAAGGGAAACTCCATCAGGCCAACACCAACGGCGATATTGCGTGCCACTGTCGTCTTCCTTCAGTTGTTGCCGACGGCCTCACCGAGCGTAACGCCTATCTCCCGGTGCAGCACAAGATCGGCCAGCGGATCGAGGCTTGTCGGCTCGCGATTCAGGATCACCAGCCGCGCGCCGTTGCGCGCCGCAAGTTCAGGAAAGCCCGCGGCCGGGTACACAACCAACGACGAACCGATCGCGATGAACAGATCGGACGTGAGCGTCTCCTCCTCGGCACGGATCATTGCCGCCGGCGGCATCGCCTGACCGAACGATATCGTTGCTGTCTTTACGTATCCCCCGCACGATACGCAGTTCGGTGCCTCGCCAGTGCGTTCGAACTCCTGCCTGATGTCTTCGATCTCGTAACGCTGCGTACAATCAAGGCAATGCGCGTACGTTGTGTTGCCATGCAGTTCGATCACCCGGCGAGCCGGCACGCCAGAGGCCTGATGCAAGCCATCGATATTCTGCGTGATCACCGCGGATGCCTTGCCGCGGTTGACCAGTGTCGCGATGGCTCGATGTCCGCGGTTCGGTTCCGCCTTGCGCATCGTCTCGTCAGTGACGAAACGCCGTCGCCACGTTTCGCGGCGTGCCTCTTCCGAGGCGAGAAACTCGGAAAAATCGATCGGCCGCATCTTGGTCCAGATGCCGCCCGGACTGCGGAAATCTGGAATGCCCGACTCGGTGCTGATGCCGGCGCCGGTGAAGAACACGATCCGCCGCGCCTCATCGATCATCCGCCGCAGTTCGGCAATCTCAGGGTCGTGAGCCATCATGCCTCCTCTGCTCAAAAAGCATGCTCCTCCAGGCCGAGGTCTGCGGCAATAGTGTTGCGACGGCGACCCACGCCGCTAGGATTGCGACAGAAACGCCGAGGAACGTCCTTCGTGCATGAGACCACTGTGGCCAGGCCGGCCACCCGCCCGGCCTGGCTGATCGACAGCGCGGATTTCTGGCGCCTGTGGTTCGTCGGCCTCGTCGTATTCGTCGTCCGCTGGGTGGAAACCGTTGCCATCGGTGTGTTCGTCTATCAGCACACTGGTTCCGCCTTCATCGTTGCCATGATGACCATGCTGCGGCTGTTGCCGATGGGACTGTTCGGCGCGTTTCTCGGCGCAATTGCGGAACGAATGGAACGGCGCACCACGCTGATCGTCGTGGTGGCCAGCATGGTGATCACGTCGCTGACGCTGGCGATGCTGGCGCATCTCCATGTGCTTGCCGTCTGGCACCTTGCGGTTGCCAGCTTCATCAACGGCCTGGCGTGGGCAACCGACAATCCGGTGCGACGCGTCATGATCGGCGAGGTGGTCGGGGCAGCGCAGATGGGCACGGCGATGTCGATCGACGTGGGCGCAAACAATGCGAGCCGCATGGTTGGCCCGACGGTCGGCGGTCTGCTGTTGGCCGGCGTTGGCATCGAGGGTGTCTTCACGCTGAGCGTCGTCCTGTATGCCGTCGCGGTGTTTGCCGCATGGCGCGTGCAATACCGCAACAGCTTCCCCCTAACGACAACGGAATCGGTGATTGCACGCATCGCCGAAGGGCTGCGGCTGGTGCGCAGCGACCCGCGACTCATCGGCACACTGACAGTCACCGTGATCTACAACGTGTTCGGCTGGCCATTCACCAGCATGGTGCCGGTGATCGGTCAGGACCAGTTACTGCTGGGGCCGGAGGGTATTGGTATCCTGTCCAGCATGGACGGCATCGGCGCCTTTGCCGGCGCCGTGCTGATGGCGATGCTGTGCCGCCCCAGCTTCTATCGTCGCGCCTATGTCGGCGGCGTGATGCTCTACATGGTCATGCTGACCGTGTTCGCATTGATCCCGATGCCAGCGATAGCCGGTGCCGCCCTGCTGTTCACCGGGCTTGGCGGAGCGGGATTCAGCATCATGCAGGCTACGCTGGTTTATCTCTCCGCGCCGCCTGAAATGCGCAGCCGCATGCTCGGCGTGCTGTCAGTCTGCATCGGTGTTGGACCGATCGGCTTCGTTGCGCTGGGACTGCTGGCAGACCTCATCGGTGCGCCGTGGGCGACCGCCGCGACGGGTATTACCGGCTTGCTCATGATGCTGCTGGCGCGTCCGCTGTGGCGGGTTATTTGAGTTCGAGCACCATCAGATCTTCATCATGAAACTGGCCGCCAACTTGCAGCGAGCGCCGTTCCACGCCGTACACCGTAAAGCCCATCCGGCGATAAAACCGCTGTGCGCGCAAATTGGCGGAATTGACGGTCAGGTGCAGCAGGATGACGCCCGCCTGACGCGCGCCAGCGATTGCCGCCTCGACCAGTTGTTGTGCCAAACCGGTGCCGCGATGCGCTTCATCGACATACATACTGAACAGACGAGCCTTGTGCTTCTCCTTTGCACCCCGACGGATTTGCAATCCCGCCAAGCCGACGAGTTCGTCGTCAGCAAATCCACCAAACCGGGTAAACCCCTGGGCCGACAGACGCTCTACGATGTGCGCCCGGTCCAATGCGGCTTCTTCCGCATAATCGGCACCGAATGCTTCTGGATGCAGACGCAATGCGTCGAGGCGCACCCGTCGGTAGTCATCGGCATCCGCAATACCCAACGGGCGGACCTCGTAGCTCACTGCAATGCTGCCGCGATGCGCGCGGCCAGCCGGCGCGCTACCTCGTGCTTCGCCAGACGCGGCCAGTCTTCAACGCCATCGGCGGTGATCAGATGAACCGCGTTCTCCTCGCCTCCCATGATGCCGGTCGTAGGCGACACGTCGTTTGCGACGATCCAATCCGCGTTCTTGCGCTCCCGCTTGGTCTGCGCGTTCGTCAACAAGTCATCGGTCTCCGCGGCAAAGCCGATCACAAGACGCGGCCGCTTAGGACCCGTCTGCGCGATGGTGGCGAGGATATCGGGGTTGGCCACGAGTTCGAGCGCAGGTGGCGGGGCGCCCGGCACCTTCTTGATCTTGCCCGACGCGGTGCCGACCACCCGCCAATCGGCAACGGCTGCGGCGAAGATCGCCACGTCCGCCGGCAACGCCGCCTGGCATGCGTCCAGCATCTGTTGAGCACTCTCCACGTGCTTGACCGCGACGCCAGCAGGATCGGGCACGGTGACCGGTCCGCTGATCAGCGTCACGCGCGCGCCCAAGGCAGCAAGGGCAGCGGCGATGGAATGTCCCTGCCGCCCGCTGGATCGGTTCGCGATGTAGCGTACGGGGTCGATTGGTTCATGCGTCGGACCGCTGGTCACCACGACATGCCGCCCAGCAAGCGGTGCCTGCGGCACCAGCAAGGCTTCGATCGCTGCAAGGATCGCCGGTGGCTCAGCGAGACGGCCAGGACCGTACTCATTGCAGGCCATCGCGCCTTCGTCAGGCCCAACGACGTGGATGCCGCGCGAGACAAGCAACGCCATGTTTGCCTGCGTCGCGGCATGCTGCCACATCCGTACGTTCATCGCCGGCGCGACCAGCACCGGCTTGTCCGTCGCCAGCAGCAGCGTCGATGCAAGATCGCCCGCCAGACCTGCGGCCATCTTTGCCAGAATGTCTGCCGAAGCCGGCGCCACAACGATC
The DNA here is from genome assembly GCA_964427005.1 of uncultured Acetobacteraceae bacterium. Lineage (GTDB taxonomy): Bacteria > Pseudomonadota > Alphaproteobacteria > Acetobacterales > Acetobacteraceae > JAMXLO01. Next base: position 87,265 of record CAYRTL010000006.1, on the reverse strand, counting down.
AGGTCCGCGCTGCGCGAGAGCTGAATGTGGCCCATCTCGCTTTCGTCGGTAAGCGAGAACAGGTCGGTGTACACCTTGCTTTCGCTCAACGCCTGCAGTGACAGCGGCGTGACGAATTGCGCGCCAGCCTCGGTCAGCACGCAGGTAACGCCGCAGCCTTTGCCACGAAGCAGACGGATCAGCTCAAGCGCTTTGTACGCCGCGATGCCACCGGAGACGATAAGCAGGACGCGCTTGCCTTCTATGGCCATCACAACCGCCACCCAGAATGAATCGCCGCGATGCCGCCTGACAAGTTGCGCACCGAAACGCGTGCAAACCCAGCATCACGCATCATGCCGGCCAGGGCTTCCTGGTCGGGGAACATGCGAATGCTCTCGGCCAGATAGCGATAACTCGCTTCATCACGTGCAACGTGGCGGCCCAGCAGCGGCAGAACACGAAATGACCATGCATCATACAGCGGCTGCAAGGCCGCCACCTGAACGTGCGAGAACTCCAGACAGAAGAAACGCCCCCCCGGCTTCAGCACCCGTCGCGCCTCTGCCAGCACGGCTGGCTTATCCGTGCAGTTTCGCAGTCCGAAGGCGATCGACACGCGATCGACCAGCCGATCGGGGAGCGGCAGACGCTCCGCATCGGCCACCAGCAGCGACACCTCGCCCACCATTCCCTGCGTCAGCGCATGATCTCGTGCCACACCGAGCATGGATGCGTTGACATCGCTCAACAGCACCGGTCCGCCGCCTTCCTCGACCCACGCCAGGCCGATATCGCCGGTGCCTGCCGCAAGATCGAGCAGCATCCGCCTTGGCTGTGGATCGAGCGCTGTCACCAGCACACGCTTCCAGGCGCGGTGGACGCCCAGCGACATCAGGTCGTTCATCAGGTCGTAGCGCTGTGCCACGCTGTCGAATACCGCGCGCACCATCCCGCTCTTCGCGGCGCGGGGGACACGGCGGAAGCCGAAATCGGCCGTTTCGGCGGATGCGGGGTTGTCGGTCATTTCCGCCGCATCTATAGCGTGCCTCGCCCCAATGCCGGAACTCCCCGAAGTCGAGACAGTCATGCGTGGCCTTCAGCAACGGCTGGAGGGACGGACCATTGTGCGCGCTATCGCGCATCGCCCCGATCTGCGCTGGCCGCTGCCCGAAGGACTGGAACAGCGCCTGACAGGTGCGAAAGTCGCCGGGTTCCGCAGACGCGGCAAATACATCCTGATGCGCCTATCTGGCGGGCATTCAGTCCTGATGCACCTGGGCATGTCCGGCCGCATGGTGCTGTCGCCCCTGCGGCCCAACCAGCCGATGCCGCATGAGCATTTGGTGCTGGAAACGGATGATGGCTGGCGGGTTGGATTTGTCGATCCGCGCCGCTTCGGCTCCGTCGATCTTGTGCTGACAGGCGCGGAGGACGCGCACAAACTGCTGGCCGGATTGGGGCCGGAGCCACTCGAGGCTGACTTCTCCCCTGCCCTCCTCTCATCCGCGCTGACCGGCAAGCGCACGCCAATCAAGGCGGCACTGCTGGACCAGAAGGTGGTTGCCGGTCTCGGTAACATCTACGTCTGTGAAGCATTGTTCCGCGCGCGCCTCAGCCCGCAACGTTCGGCGCATACAATCCCTGGCACGCGCGCCGAGCGCCTGGTTCCAGCGATCAAGGAAACACTGCTTGAGGCAATCGCTGCCGGCGGTTCATCACTGCGCGATTATGTCCAGCCTGATGGGGAACTCGGCTATTTCCAGCACGCCTGGAAGGTCTACGGCCACGAGAACGAACCATGCGAGCGTTGTCCTATGCGACCCGCCTGCCTGGGGATCCGCCGGATCACCCAATCGGCTCGCAGTACGTTCTATTGCCCGCGTACCCAGCGATAGCTACAAGGCCCGCCACCTCGATCGGGGAGAGCGAAGATGGCCGATTACCAGAACATCATCGTCGAGACGCATGGCCGGGTGGGGCTGATCCGCCTCAACCGCCCCGCGGCGCTGAACGCCTTATGCGATGCACTGATGGAGGAACTCGGCACCCAGCTCCTGGCCTTCGATGCGGATCCCGGTATCGGCTGCATCGTGCTGACCGGCAACGAGAAAGCGTTCGCCGCGGGCGCCGACATCAAGGAGATGAAGGACCGCACACATCCTGAGGCCATGCTGGAGGATTTCATCGGCAAGCGGTGGGAGACTGTGCTGCGTGTGAAGAAGCCGGTGATCGCCGCCGTGGCAGGCTTTGCATTGGGCGGAGGCTGCGAGGTCGCAATGATGTGCGACTTCATCCTCGCGGCTGACACGGCCAAGTTCGGTCAGCCGGAAATCAACCTTGGTGTAATGCCAGGCGCGGGTGGCACACAACGGCTAACCCGTGCCGTCGGGAAGTCCAAGGCGATGGATATGATCCTCACCGCGAGGATGATGGACGCAGCCGAAGCGGAACGTGCCAATCTTGTCTCACGGGTATTTCCGGCGGATCAACTCATCCCAGAGGCACTGAAGATTGCGGAACGCATCGCCAACCTGTCGCCGGTCGCAGTGGCGTTGGCCAAACAGGCAGTGAACCGCGCGTTCGAGACGACGCTGGTCGAGGGCGTACGCCATGAGCGGGCGCTATTCCTGTCGCTGTTTGGGACTCACGATCAGCGCGAAGGCATGGCGGCGTTTGCCGAGAAGCGGAAGCCGAACTTCAGGCTGGGATGACAACGCTAGCCGATCAGCGCGCCGTGGTGGAAACCAAGCCGCGGATCGGCAAATGGCGAAAGAAACGAAAAATAGTTCTGCAGCTCCGGCATCGACACGCGAATGCGCACCTCGCCGGCAGGATAATCGTAAATCGTGATGCAGTTCAGTCCGCGGTTGGCAGTGAACAACAGCGACTGATCGGCCGATAACTGGCAGGCATAGACTGAGTCGAGCAGGCTGAACCGGCTCACGCGCAGCGCACCGAGAAAGTGCTGGCTGTTCGTGCCGAAGTTGCCACGTGCGAACGCGTCATAGAGCTGGGTTGCGACCTCGCGGGGACGCGCCAGGTGCGCTGCAAGGTCCGGCCGTTCGTCGATGATGCGAAAGCGCGCGAAACCGTCGAGCTCGATGGCGACGATGGACTGGCTGCCGCCGTTGCAGAAAATCAGCTCGCTGTCGGACAAGGTTATATCGGAATTGATGTGGGCCGGGATCTCGCGCCCTGCTGCCCAGTGACGCAGCACCCGCTTCTGCCTGGCGTCGATCTCGAAGGCATACTCTTTGAGGTAGGCCATTCCCCATTGATGATAGTCGCGATAATCCTGTGGCGCGACGCGGAATGACACGGCATAGAAGATGTCGTCACGCGGATGCACGGCCACATGCCAGCACGTTGCGGGCAGCGGCAACACGGTCACTCGATCGGTCTGCCGATCCCAGATCCCGACATGGCGCGCTTCCCCACCCTCGCCATCGGCAGGGTTGTCCATCGAGCCGTAGACGATATAGCGCCCTGAAGCTGTCTGCTTCATCCCGTGCGGCAGCTTGACCCCATGACGGATCAGTCGCCGCGGGTTCGCCAGGTTGCCTAGTTCAAATGCATAGAAGTGTTCGCCGATGGGCGTAACGACTGCGTTGTCCGACAGCCAGATGACATGCGTGCTGCCTTGCAGTGATGTCCGTGCCGTTTCGAACCGCAATGTCGAGATGCGTTCCAGCTCATCGAGATTATGGGCATTGTAGAACAGCAGATGCTGGCCCGCGTTGCCGAGATAGCCAACCGTCCCTGAAGGATTGACCGACACTGCGTGACCGGCCGCGATACCGTCGAAATAGACGATTTTGTAGGCATAGCGATTGCCTGCTGGATCGAACAGAAACAGGCAGACGCCCGCCATGCCTTCCAGGCCATTGATCCCGTTGCCGTCCAGCGCGATGTGAAATGCATAGGGATAGCCCTTAACGCCCGCAGGCTGACTGCGTTTCTGTGTGCGCGCACTTCGCGGTGCCCGCTTTCTGACTGCCCTGGCCAATCAGTTACTGCGTGCGCGGGGCAGCGGTGAGGAGCGGCATGTGCTGCACATACCTTCCGCCTCTACAGTTGCATTGCTGATGCTGAAGCCGGCCTCCTTTGCGGCCCGAGCGAGGACCGACGACACGTCGTGGTCTTGCATTTCCACCACCCGACCGCAGTTGCGGCAGATCAGGAATTGCGCCGCATGGGTGTGGTTCTCGCCGTCGGCCTCAGCCGTGCAGCCCGCGACGCAACCCACGAACGCCGAGAGCCGCTCCACCCGGTGGATCAGTCCTTGTTCCAACAGGAAGTCAAGCGTCCGGTATACGGTTGGGGGCGCCGCGCCACGCCGCGTCTGGCGTAAGCGGTCAAGCAGCTCATAGGCCCCGGTGGGCGATGCCGCATCGAGAATCAAGCCAAGCACGTGGCGCCGTAGCTCGGTGAGGTTGGCCCCACGCTGCTCGCAGACCGCCTCCGCCCGATTCAACAGGCTTTCCGTTCGTCGCGAGAACTCTGCCGTCATTCCGCCTCCATTTCGGCTGGCATGCTAGCACGCCCGCCAACGGTTGCATCCAGCATGTTATAGTATTACATACCAGCCCAGTGTTCGCCGCGAGGTTCGGATATGATGGCATTTCGCGTCCTGATCGTCATGACAGTGCTTGCCGCGGCTCCCGCCACCGCACAGACCATCAGTATCGTCGCGGCAGAGAACTTCTATGGTGACGTCGCGCAGCAGATCGCAGGCCCCTCTGCGACCGTCAGCAGCGTCATGAGCAATCCTGACCAGGACCCGCATCTGTTCGAGGCCAGCCCATCGGTCGCGCGCTCACTCTCCGGAGCGACGATCGTCGTGTACAATGGCGCGGACTACGACCCGTGGATGACAAAGCTGCTATCGGCGGCGCGGTCGCCAAACCGCAAAGTCATCGTCGTGGCCAACCTTGTGCATAGAAAGGCGGGGGAGAACCCACATTTGTGGTACGATCCGCCAGTCATGCCAGCCTATGCCAAGGCGCTGGCTGCAGCAGTTTCCGAGAAGGACCCCGCTCATAGGAATGACTGTGACAATCGGCTGCACGCATTCCTCGACTCATTGCAACCGCTGCAAACGAAGATCGCTGATATTCACACCAAGTTTGCCGGCACTCCGGTCACGGCGACCGAGCCGGTATTCGGCTATATGGCGGCAGCACTCGGCTTCAAGATGCGCAACGAAAGGTTCCAGCTCGCGATCATGAACGATACCGAACCGCGTGCATCCGACGTGGCAGCATTCGAGAACGATCTGCGAAAGCATGCCGTCCGTCTGCTCATCTACAACAGCCAGGCGACCGGCGCTGCCGTGCAGCGCATGGTGCGAATTGCCGAGGAGTCGAAGATCCCCGTGGTTGGGGTGACCGAGACAGAACCTCCCGGCACGACCTATCAGGACTGGATCAAGGGCGAACTCGATGCAGTGGCCCGCGCGCTGTCCAGCGGCCCCTCGTGAATGCCATTGAGTTTGCCGGCGTAACTCTGGCGTTTGGCTCCAGGACCGTACTGACAGACATCGACCTGGCGATCCGTCAGGATGAGTTCATCGGCGTGCTGGGCCCGAACGGATCGGGCAAGACGACGCTGATGCGTGCGGTGCTTGGACTGCTGCCGCCCCGCCGCGGCGCGATCCGGGTTCTGGGCAAGCCGGTCTCTCGCGGCAATCCCGCCATCGGCTACATGCCGCAGGTGCGCGGCGCGTTGGATCACCTCCGCCTGTCCGGATGGGACTTCGTCGCGAGCGGCGTCCGTGGCCATCGCTGGGGTCTGCCGTTACTCGGCCGTTTGGCACGCCATGAAGTTGCCTGGGCACTGGAAATGGTGGAGGCAAGCGATCTTGCGCGGAGGCCTTTGGCAGAGACCTCGGGCGGCGAGCGTCAGCGGCTGCTGCTGGCACAGGCGCTGCTGGGTCGCCCACGCCTTCTGCTGCTCGATGAGCCGCTGATCAGTCTCGATCCGCATCATCAGCACGCTGTGGTGGAGCTGACGCGGGCGCTGCAACAGGAGCTTGGCATCACGGTGCTGTTCAGCGCGCATGAGCTCAATCCACTACTCGGCGCATTGGACCGCGTACTCTACCTCGGGCAAGGCCATGCCGCACTTGGCACAGTCGATGAGGTGATCACCGGCCCGGTCCTCTCGCGACTCTATGGCTCCGAGATCGATGTGGTGCGGCTGAATGGCAGGATTTTCGTCATGTCCGGCGGCCACGACGTGGAGCGTGATGCGCACCAGCATGACCATGGCGAGCATCATGTTCACTTATGACTTCATGCAGACCGCCTTCGCCGCCGCGAGTGTGGTGGCGCTGGTGTGCGGCCCGGTCGGCTACTTCCTGGTATTGCGCGGGCAGGCATTCGCCGGTCACGCTCTCTCACATGTCGGTTTTGCCGGCGCCACAGGGGCAGTACTCGTTGGTCTATCGCCGCTATGGGGCCTCGTCGCCATGACACTCGCCGGCGGCATCGGCATGGGCCTGCTGGGCGAAAAGTTGCACCAGCGCGACGTAGCGATTGGTATCGTACTGGCTCTCTCGCTGGGGCTGGGACTGCTGTTCCTGAACTTCTTCACCGCCTATGCAACGCAGGCCACCAGCCTGTTGTTCGGCAACATTCTGGGCGTTGATGCCGAAACCGTATGGATGCTGCTGTTGCTGGCCGTTGCCGCCATTGCGGGACTCGCTGTGATCTCGCGACCACTGCTGTTCGCAAGCCTGCAGCCAGAACTGGCGGAGGCAAAGGGCGTGTCGCTGCGGCTGATCTCTGTGCTGTTCCTGGCTATCGTCGCGTTGGCCGTGTCGGAATGCGCGCAGATTGTCGGCGTCCTGCTGGTGTTCGCGCTGATGATTGGCCCTGCCGCCTCGGCGCAGTGCTTCACGGCGCGGTTCTGGAGTGGGCTGGCCCTGTCCACCGCATTGGCGCTGGTGGAAGCCTGGCTCGGACTGGTGCTTGCTTATCAGACGGACTGGCCGACAAGCTTCTGGATCACAGCGCTGGCCGCCGGCATCTATCTGATCGCAACATCGGCGCGGAGCTTGCCTCTGGCATTACGTGAGGCTACTGATCCGCCTCTGTCACGTTAACTGCCGGGTCCATGCAGTCCACGGTAAGGTTCGCCGTCACATGGCTTGCTGCCTGGTGCCAGATCATCGTGGTCGCCACGATGCCTCTTGGGCCACTTGCCATTGGCGCCGATCCACTTGGCAACATTCCGATCTGCCACGCAGGCGCAGACGAAGGACAACAGGCTCCGTCACCGCCAGGGCAGAGCGGACATGACTGCGTGCTGTGCGTCATTTGCCAGACGCATGCTGGGTCGCTTGCGATATTGCCACCGACACCCGCGCTGCCGGAACGGCAATTGCTCGTTGCACGTCTATTGGATCCGCCGCGCGCCCGCGCACCGCCGGCTCCCATTTCTCTCGCCGCTGAACCGCGAGGCCCACCTCCGCTGACCTGAGTCTGGCTTCCTTCATGGCGCGCCTGCCGCGCCGATCCTGCCAACTCACGTCAGAGGAGTCTGATCGTGCATTATCCGAAGCTCTTGGCTGCGCTTGCCGGCGCCAGCCTACTACCTCTACACCCTGTGTTCGCCCACGGCTTTGCCGGCCCGCACATGTTCATCAGCACACTGATAATCGACGATCCGAACGTCGCCGATGAGGCGAGCTTGCCAACTTTCACCTGGTTGCCGCAGCCCGGCGGAGGCAGCTCGGTGCCGCAGCTCTACAACATCAACTCCGAATTCGATAAGCGGATCACTGAGAATTTTGGTTTCGGTATCAATGACGGTTATTCCTGGCTGCACACGCCCGGAGCCGGGACGGCGAGCGGATGGCAAAATCTTACCGCAACGGCCAAGTACAAGGTTCTTGTCAACCCCGAGCACGAGTTCATGTTTTCGGTGGGGATTTCGCGCGAATTCGCCCGTACCGGTGCCACCGGAGATACTGGTGCGACGCTAGGCAACGAGGACACCAGCGCAACCACACCCAAGATCTATTGGGGTAAGGGGTTTGGCGACATTCCCGTTGATTTCCTGCGCCCCCTCGCGCTGACCGGCACGCTGGGGTACCAGATCGCCGATAAGAAGTTGAAGGCCACCGGCATGGATCCCGACAGCGGTGCAACGCTGTTCAACAACGGGAGGTCGAACATGTGGACCGGTGGCTTGTCGCTGCAGTACAGCATGCGCTACCTGCAGACCCAAGTGAAGGATTTTGGATTGCCGGAGTTCATCAACCGGCTGACACCTGTCGTCGAAGTTGCCTGGTCATCTCCGGCCAGTAAGCCAAAAAATACGAGCACGCAGTACCTGATCGGCGCAGGCATCAACTACACGGCGGACAGCTATGCCGTAACAGTAGAGGCGCTCATCCCCGGCAATGGACAAACCGGCTCACGCGTGGGTGTGATCGCGCAGTTCCATCTCTATTTCGATGACTTGTTCCCAAATAGCCTGGGCAAGCCGATCGCGAGCTGGTGGCAATGATGCGTCCCATTCATTTGTTCATGCTGGCCATGCTGGTAGGCGCCTCCCCAGCCTGGGCGCACGCTTTCCTGGAGCGCGCCAGTCCTGCTGTCGGCAGCGAAGTACCTACCGCACCGTCAGAATTGGTCCTGACCTTCAGTGAAGGTGTCGAACCCTTGTTCAGCATGGTCGAGCTTCGCAATGAGCAAGGCAACACGGTGCCCATTGGCAAACCGGCTGCCCGGGGCGGAAACAACCGTCAACTGATCATCAGCCTCCCCTCGCTGGCCAATGGACGCTACACCGTGATCTGGCACGCGACATCGGTGGACACGCATAAGACCGAGGGCTCCTTCAGGTTCACGGTCAAATAGCGCATGGCTGACATCGGTGTTGCTGGGTCGATACTGCGCGGGCTGCATGTTGCGGCGCTCGCATCGCTCTTCGGCACCCTGCTCTTCCTTTTGGCTGTGCTGCCGGCGAGACCGGCGCCTGATGCGCTGCGGGCTCAAGACGTCTTGCTCCGTATCGCGCGTGTCAGCGCCGTGTGCAGCGTGGTCATTGGGATTGCATGGCTTATCGCCGAAACCGCACTGATCGCCGGCATGGACAATGTTGCCGCGACCCTGCGCACGGTGCCGACCGTGGCGTTGCGCACCCAATTCGGCCAGTGTTTGGTAGCGCGGCTTGCCCTGCTGAGTCTTGTGCTGGTTATAACCCGGTTGCGTCGCCTGAGCTTGGTTGCAGCCATGCTGCTATCCGGCGCTGCGCTTGCCTTACAACCGGTACTCGGCCACGCCGGCGCCATCGGCGGGCGGGCAGGTGGCGAACTGACCGCCTCCGAGGTGCTGCATCTGCTGGCTGCCGGCGCCTGGCTAGGCGGGTTGCTCCCATTGCTTCTGATTATCAGCATTGTGCCGCGCGACGCAGCAGCAAACGCGTGCCGCAACTTCACGCCCGTTGGTCTGGCCTCCGTGCTGCTGCTGATGGGAACGGCGATCGTGCAGATAGCTGCGCTGGTGGGCGGACTGCCCGGACTGTTCGGCACCGCTTATGGCCACGTCGCGCTTATCAAACTCGGATCGTTCATTGCGTTGCTGGCGCTTGCGGCGCTGAACCGGCTCGTGCTGACAGAGCGGCTGACTGGAAGCGCGCAGATACGCACGATGCGAATCTCGATCGCACTGGAGATCGCGCTAGGCGCCTGTGTTGTCATCACCGCCGCCTTTCTTGCCTCGCGCACACCGGGCACGCACGAACAACCGGTCTGGCCATTTCAGTGGCGGCCCAGCCTGGCCGCATTCGATGATCCCGATTTGCGAAGGGAAATCACGATCGCGCTGACTGGCGTCGCGGTCGGCATCGCATTTCTGGCGTTGAGTGTGTTCTGGCGCCGCATCCGATGGTTCGGGTTGGGCGCCGCAGCATTCATCCTGGTATGGTCGATCCCGCATCTCGATCTGCTGTTCGTCGCGGCCTATCCGACCAGTTTCTTCACCTCGCCCACCGAGTTCGCGGCCACCTCGATCGTCAGTGGCGAGCGGCTGTTCACCACACATTGCACGGTCTGCCACGGGGCCGAGGCGCATGGCGACGGACCCGCCGCTCGATCCTTGCCGGTACCGCCCGCTGATTTGACGGCGGAGCATTTTCGTGCGCACGCGGATGGTGACCTGTACTGGTTCATCTCCCATGGCTTCACGACTGCTGACGGCATGACGGAAATGCCAGGCTTCACCGCCAGTCTTTCGAGTGAGGCCATCTGGCACCTGATCGACTACCTGCATGCCCACAATGCTGGCGAAGCGATGCGCCGCACCGGTCATTGGCCCGTGCCGGTGGCGATGCCGCAGTTCGATGCGCAATGCCCGAAGGGACAGATTGCCGACCTGGATGATTTCCGCGGCCGCGCTCTGCGTCTCATCGCCGGCGGCACGGCTCCCGCCGGCGACATCGATGCGGTTACGATCCTCGTGGTGCGCAACACGCTCGTGCGCCCGCTCGCGGACGTCTGCGTCACGATCGAGCCGCAGGTCTGGACCGCACTGGCAATACTCCTTGGCATGACGCCAGAAGGCTTGGACGGGACACAGGTGCTGGTCGATCCGAACGGCTGGCTGCGCGCTGTGTGGCAGGAGGGTAATCCCGCAAACTGGCGAGACCCTCAGGTTGTAGCTGCCAGGCTTCGGGACATCGCCGCCCATCCTCTCGTCGTGACCACGCCTGCCGGTCATACACATCCCCGCTAAATCAACGCGCATGCCTGGACGGCGCTTTCCGGCAGTTGTCGATGCCGGGCGTGCATGCTGGATTATCCGCAATTCGGAAGCCGGAGGACGTCCTCAATGAAACGTCGTGCCTTGCTGGCGGGTGCCGCCGCCGTTGCCATCTCCCGTCCCTCGCTCGCGCAACCGGCTGTGGGCGGCAAGGCCAAGACGCTGATCCATGTGCCACAGGCGAACCTCACCAGCCTTGATCCTGTGTGGACCACCGCCCTGGTCACGCGGAACTTTGCCGCGATGGTGTTCGAGACGCTTTATGGCCGCGACGAGGCGCTTGACCCGAAGCCGCAAATGGTCGAGGGGCATCAGGTTGAGGATAACGGTTTGCGCTGGACCATGCGCCTGCGCGATGGCTTGCTGTTCCATGACGGCGAGAAAGTGCTGGCGCGCGATTGTGTCGCATCGCTGCAGCGCTGGATGAAGCGCGATGCGATCGGTCAGACGATAGCCGAGCGCATGGATGCACTCGAAGCGCCGGACGATCGGACGCTCGTCTTCCGGCTGCGCAAGCCGTTTGCCTCATTGCCCTATGCGCTCGCGAAGACGCAGCCGACGCCGGTGATCATGCCCGAACGTCTGGCAAAAACCGATCCGTTCAAGCAGGTGGCCGAGGTCGTGGGCAGCGGGCCCTTCCGCTTCGTCGCCAATGAGTTTGTTGCCGGCAACTTAGCGGTGTTCGCCAAGTTCGACCGCTACAATCCGCGGCCGGAGCCTGCAAGCTTCGCCGCTGGAGGTTACCGCGTGCTGGTGGATCGCGTTGAATGGCGCATCATTCCTGACGCAGCCACCGCTGCAAATGCGCTTGCCAGGGGTGAAGTGGATTGGCTCGATTCACCGCTGCCCGATCTGTTGCCGATGCTGCGCAAGGCATCCGGCGTCACGGTCGGGCCGATCGACATCTATGGCACGTTTGGCGGATTACGACCGAACTGCCTGCAAGGGCCGACGTCGAATGACGCCATTCGCCGTGCGATGCTTGCATCCATCGACCAGGTGGAAGTGATGACGGCTGTCATGGGTGACCAAAGCAATCTCTATCGCGCGCCCGTCGGCTTCTTCCTGCCTGGAACGCCTTCGGCCAATGATGCTGGCATGAACGCAGTTCGGAAGCGCCCGAGCACCGACGAAATCAAGGCCATGCTGAAGCAGGCCGGTTATGGCGGCGAACGGGTCGTGCTGATGCATCCCACCGACCAGACCTTTTACGATGCGATGAGCAGTGTCGTCGCTTCGTCGCTGCGACGGGCTGGGATCAATCTGGATGAGCAGTCACTAGACTGGGGCACGGTCGTGCAGCGTCGCACCAGCAGGGAGCCGTTGGACAAAGGTGGCTGGTCGCTGTTCCCCTATGGTGCGCCGGCGGCGGAGTACCGCGATCCTGTCTTTGCGACCAATCTGCGCGGCAACGGCAAGGACGCCTGGTTCGGCTGGCCGAGTGACGACAAGATCGAGGCGTTGCGCACCGCGTGGATGGACAGCAACGACGAATCCGAGAAGAAGCGGCTTGATACCCAGATCCAGACGCGCGCGTTCGAAACCGTACCTTTCATCCCGCTGGGCCAGTATTTGCCGCCATCGGCGTGGCGCAACAATCTCAGCGGCATTCTGAAGGGCGCGGTGCCCGTATTCTGGAACGTGAGCAAGGCCTGAGGACGTCGCGGGAGGCCACCGCCATGAGCGTGGCGCTCCCGCGTCTGCTGGTTCGGCGTCTGCCATTCTTCTATGGCTGGGTCATACTGGCCTGCGCCTGCTGTGCGGGGTTTTCGCGTCAAGGCGGCGCGGTTGCAACGCTGTCGATCTTTGTCGAGCCAATGACGCGTCATTTCGGCTGGTCGCGCACAGCACTGTCTGGCGCCGTCTCACTCGGCGGTGTGTTGGCGGCGCTGTCGGCGCCAACCTTGGGCCGTATGCTCGACCGCAGAGGCGCGCGGTTGGTGCTGTGTCTCGCGGTACTGACGACAGGGCTGTCGAACATGCTGCTGTCGCTGACCAGTTCGCTGCTGATGTTCTACTTGCTGTTTTGCATCGCGCGCACGAACTTTGCCGGCCCGTTCGACCTTGGCATCTATGGTGCGGTCAACAACTGGTTCATCAGCAATCGTGCCTTGGCGACTGGCATCGCGACCCTCGCGCAGATGGCAGGGCTGGTCAGCCTGCCGCTGATTGCACAGACCGCGATTCAACACAGCGATTGGCGGGCGGGTTGGCTTGCTGTCGGCAGTGCCGTGCTGATCATTGGCTTCATCCCCTCATTCCTGTTCATGGTACGCCGCCCCGAAGATCTCGGGCTGGTGCCGGATCGCCGGGGCACGCCGCATACGACGCGACGTTCCCGACCAGAGCCGAGTTTCACCCGCGCTCAGGCTCTGCGTACGTCCTCGTTCTGGCTGCTGTGTCTGTTCACACTGTTTGCCTACCCCGTTCAGGCGGGCGTGAGCCTGCACCAGGCTCCGTTCCTGATCGAACGCGGTCTCAGTCCCGCCGTCGCGGCGACGATCGTCAGCACGTTTTCGCTGATGTCGGGTATTGCGAGTTTCAGCTTCGGCTTCTTCCCGCGTTCGTTGCCGCTACGTTATGCGCTGACACTCTCTGGCCTCGCACTGGCCATCGGCACCTACGCGATGCTGGGCATTGCGACACCTCGCGATGGCTATCTTGCGGCATCGATTTTCGGTATCGGCATCGGCGGACTACTGACACTCCTGCCAATCGCCTGGGCCGACTATTACGGACGCACCAGCTACGGAGCGATCCGAGGCATTGCCCTTTCGGTGCAGGTGCTGGCGCAAGCGTCAGGCCCATTGCTCTCCGGCATCCTTCGCGACTGGTCGGGCGGGTACGAACTGTCGCTGCAGTGCTTCGTTGCCTTGTCCTGCCTCAGCGTTGTGGCCGCACTGGCTGCGCGACCTCCAGCTTCCTAGGCTGCCAGCCCGAGCTTCGGCAGCACATGACTGCCATAAAATTCGATGACCCGCGCCTGATCCTGCTGGCCCGAGTGAATATTGACGATGTTCGCGCCACTATCGAACAATTGCTTGATCTTCGTGACGTGCAAGTTCGCGTCCGTCCCGACTGGCCATTCCTTGATGATTTGTTCGATCGGCTGCTCTGACTCTGCCCGGCGCTGGATCTCCGCTGGATCGTGGATGTTGTAATATCCCTTGAACGCCTTGGGGATGAAGCGCCACAGCTCGGCGGCCTGCTTCGCCTCCGCCGTATCGCCTACAATGACGAACTGTTCGATCAACACCGGCATCTCTGCTGGGTTCTTGCCTGCATCACGCGCGCCAGATTCCCATTCCGACTTGTGCTGCTTCCAGGTCTGCGGATCGGTGATCAGGCCGTCGCCATGCCGGCCTGCCAGCCGCATCGATTTGCGACCGTTGGCCGCGGTCAGCAGCGGAATCGGCTTCGGGGGCGGATCATAGAGTTTGGCTTCGACGGTGTAGTAGGTGCCTTTGTGCGACACGTGCTCGCCTGTCCACAGTTGGCGAATGACCGTGATCGCCTCGATCAGCCGGTCCCATCGCTCCTGCCACTTCGGCCACTGGCCTGTCGCAGCCTGCTCATTCAGTGCCTCACCTGAACCGACGCCGAGAAAGATGCGCTCAGGGTAAAGCAAGCCAAGCGAGGCGAATGCCTCCGCAACTACGGCGGGATTGTAGCGCAAGATCGGACATGTCACCGCTGTGCCCATCCAACTATGCGAAGCATGAGCACCCAGTGCGGCCAGTGTCACCCAGGCTTCACCGGAATGACCCTCGTTTGCTTGCCAAGGCTGTAGATGATCGCTGGTCGCCAGAAGGTGAAAGCCAGATCGCGCGGCGAGCGAACCGATCTGCAAAAGCTTTGGCACGGTGAACTGTTCGTGCGCCAGCATGAAACCGACCATCTTCTTCCGGATGTCATGCGATCCGTGCCCGGCTGGGGCTGGGGATGTCTGCACGTTGCCTCCTTGGGCACGGGCCCTGGTGAATGTCGCTGTCGGGATGGCGGCCATCGCCGACACCCATCCCAGCAGGCCACGACGATTGAGCGATGCAGATTCGCCTGTCCTCATCCTGCGCCTCCCGGGGGGATCCCCTCGTCGGGAACCCGAACAGCACAGCAGCGGGCACAGTTGACGGCGTTAGACCTTGCTCACGTTCAGAAGAACGTGTTTGGCCTACGCGGGTTGTTGCTCCAGGTCGGCCAAACGCATCTGCTCTTGCAGCAGCGCTTCGAGCTCAGCCGCTCGTTGCATGCCTGTATGCTGCCAAAGCGTCCTGGCACGTCCCGCTTTGCCGATGGCGAGCCGGCGCTCTCCTGGCAACGCGAGAGCGGCGATTACGTCGTCCGCTCCGTTGACCGTCAGCAGGTCGGAACCCGGATTGAAAACGTCATCCAGACCAGGCCAGGCGTCGCTCAGCACCGGTGCGCCGCACGCTGTCGCTTCAAACAGCCGGACACTGGGGCTGTAGCCTTGGCTGAGCATTTCGGCCCGGGTGACATTCAGCGCCCAGCCGAGGCTCGAATAAAAATCTGAATGCAGGTTAGGCGATAGATGCTCGATGCGCTCGACATTGGCAGGCCATTCGATCGCTTCAGGATACTGCGCACCCGCCACTACGAAGTGGCGCTCTGGCAGACGGACAGCGACGTCAATGAGCAAGCGTTTCAGCGTATCCTGTCGGTCAGGACTGTAGGTGCCCAGATACCCGAGATCCCACCGGCCTGCAGCGCCCGTCGGGTGGTACAAGGCATCGTCAACCGAACAGTAGAGTGCGCGGGCACAGCGGACAGCGTAGTGCTGCTCCAGTTTCCGCAACGCCGGGCCGCCGGTGAATGACAGGTACAGATCGAACAACGGCATGATGGCCGGAGAGAGATACTCCCAATCCTCATCGGCAAGTTTGCGCAACGTGACCGGCGTGTCGATATCATAGAAGCACAGCAGTCCGTGCCGGTATTTATCCAACCACCTAATGATGCGCACTGCATCAGGCACAAACGAGCCGACCACGACCGCATCCGCTGCCGCTATGAACCCACGCCACTGCTGGAGTTCAGAAGGTGAAGAATAGAGGTGCAGTGAGCAGAAATCGGGGTCTCGCAGGTCGCGATTTTCGGAATACCAAGGCTTGTCCCACTCGAAGAACGCGATCTCGTGGCCTCGCTTGGCCAGTCCACGCAGCAGTGCACGATACGTTGTCGCGTGACCATTGCCCCAGGAGGAGCTGAGGCTTAATCCAAAGAACACCAGACGCATTGGATTTCCTCAGACCTCGGCCAATTGCCGCTTGCGGGCCAGTGCCCGACGCAGCACCGCATCGACGATTGTCGCCCGCCGCTCATAGGTATGTTCGGCGAGAACCCGCTGACGTGCCTTGATGCCGATTATACGCGCGGCATGGGGCGTCAGTGTCGTCAGGTATTCCGCAACGTCCGCACCATCACGGGCGATCAGGATTTCCTCACCAGGAACCAGGAACTGCTCGATGCCCTCCCATGCATCCGTGATCAGACAAGCTCCGGCGCCGGCAGCCTCAAAGACACGGGTCGCAGGAGAAAACCCAACAGCAGCCATGCTGTCACGGGCAACGTTCAGCACGGCCAGGGCCGAGGTGTTGAACGCATTGTGCCGATCGCTGCCGACATGGCCGAGCAGGCGCACGTTTGGCGGGCGAGGCCTGTCCTGCCAGCCGGAGCCGCCCAGTAGGAACTGCTTATGCGGCAGACGGGCGGCCGGTGCGAAAAAGAACTCTTCGCAGCGTGCTTCACGGTCAGGCAGACGATTGGCCAGCAGCGACAGGTCCGCAGTCAGGCCTGCACTCGGTGGCACAGGGAAATGCGTGGAGGGATCAAGCGCATTGTATATCGGCACGCAGGAGGCGGCACCTAGTTGCAGGTAATCCTCAACAACCGGTGGGCCGCCCCCATAAGTCAGAACGAGATCGAGGTCCTCCAGCGCATTTTGCAAGACCGGCGCTTTTCCGGCCTTCAATGACGCGATCGTCGCGGGTGCATCCACATCCCAGAACAACCGGACGGCACTCTTGCGCGCCGCCGTTAAAATACCGCTCAACAACTCATCGTCGAACACGCCAACGCCGCTTGCCTTTACCACCACATCGGCAGACGCCGCCTCCGACAGCACCGCTTTCACTGCATCGGGCCGCGCTGGGTACACATGGACGCGGGCCCAAGAGGATGGCTCGAAGTCGCGATTAGCCTGCCGATCGAATGCATCGGGCTCGTAGAACGTGATGTCATAGCCAAGGGGCGCGAGCGCCGACAGGAGTCCGCGATAATAGGTTGCAGCGCCGTTCCAGTACGACGACAGCAGACTTGATCCATAGAATGCCATGCGGATCATGCGGCAACCTTTGGTAGGACACGGAACGTATCGACGATGGTCATAAGCTCGTCGACGCGATGTCCGCAGGTGTGTCGCTCCCTGATGGTTTGTAATCCATGTTCCCCCAATGAGCGGCACAGAGCACCATCCGCCTGTAGGGCTCTCATGTGTTGAACCATCTCAGACGGGCTGCGCGCCGGCAGATAATCCTTCCATGGCCGGAACAGCGCCTCGCTGTCGCTCCAAGGTGCAGAGACCAGGGGTATGCCGCACGCGAGTGCCTCAAAAACCCGGATCGTCGGAATGCCGGGCAGCAATTCCGTATAGAACCGCCGCGGCACGTGTACTGTCATCCGGTGGCGGGCGAATACCTCCGGCACCCGCGCGTTTGGCAGCCATCCGCGGTAATGCGCGCCATTTTCCGCGAGCGATTCGATCGCTTGGTCCGGATAACGCACACCATATACGTCCAGCGGCAGTCCAAGCTCCGCTGCAGGCTGTATCAGGAATGACTGCAGTTCCTCGGTGCGTTCCTCATCTCCCCAATTGCCGACCCAAACAACCCCTTCCCGTCTGCCTTCTTTGGCGGGCGGATGGAACAGACGAGTGTCCGCTGCTTCATGCCAAATGAACGCACGTGCCCCCCAGCCTGTCTGGCGATAGATGTCGGCCAACACTGCACCGAAAGCCAGAATACCGTCATAGCCAGAAAGATCGAGTTTCCTGATAGCGTCCGGGTCACTGACCGCGCGATGATGCGTGTCATGGAACAGCAGAACGAAACGTCCACCCATGCGACGACGCCTGCCAACCGCTGCGATCAACGCTGGGTCGTTCCATTCATGGACCAGGACCGCGTCGGCGCCGTCCAGCATGGCATCGATCTCATGCTGATGAAAATGCATGTGCGGCGCCAGATCAGGAAACGCCGCCGCGAACCCAGCGAGAGCTGTCTCGCCATGGTCTCGCAGCAGATTGGTCCGGCTCCAGCCATCCGACGGCTCGAAGCTGCACACCGAATGGCCCCGCGCCAGGAGCTCGCGCAGCACGCCACGGATGAAGTGCGCGTTGCCGTGATTCCAGCACGAAGCAAGAGAGTGAGTGAAGTAAACGAAACGCATCTATGCCGCCAACCGTGCTGGCTCCCGATGCAGGTCCCGGTGGATCTGCCAGGTCGCCGTAACCATCTGCTCTACGCCAAATGATGCCGCCCGCTGCTGCGCCAGATCACCCAGATGGGCGCAGCGCCCGGGTAAGCGGATGAGCGAACGCAATACATCCGCAAGCCCAGCGGGATCGTCGGGATCCACGAACAGCGCTGCGCAATCCCACAACTCACGGAACGTCGGAATATCGGAGAGCACCAGTGCGCAGCCAGCTTGCGCGGCTTCCAGCACCGCAAGTCCGAACGGTTCGTAATGTGCCACCGAGACGAACACCGAGGCCGATCCGTATTGCTCAACCATCGCCGTCTCATTCAACGGGCCAAGCAGACGTAGATTCGGGCAATCGATCGCCTCGCCGTGCGGGCCCGCCGCAGGCCCGGCCGCGAATACCGGCCAGTCCAGATGCGCTGCGGCGGCGTCGATGGTTGCGATATTCTTGCCTGCGTCCCACAACCGCCCCGCGGTAAACGCGTGCTGGTTTCGCTTGGCCGCGCTGAGCGCAGGCCGCCGCCCGTTCAGCACGGCATGAATCTGCCGCGAGCAGCCGTACCGCGCGCTCAATGCAGCCGCAAAACTCCGGCTGGGTGCAAGCACCGCATCGGCGGTCTCGATACCGTGCGCGACCGCTTCGGCCCGCCAAACCATATCGGGTGGCATCTCGCCACCTCTTACGGCGTGCCACCATGTGCCGACACAGGAGTGTGCCGCCGCTACGACAGGAACCGGCCACGCCGCGTCGCCTACCAAGGCCGGCGTATGCAGTTGCACCGAGTCGACCCGCCTCCGCGCCGCCATGTGTGCCAGAACCCGAGCCGCATCCGCCAATTGCACAGGGCTATCCGCCAACCAATCCAATGGCAGGTCAGTCGATATGAGGCGCAGGCCAGCAATTCCGGCAGCTTCGGCGCGCTGTGACTCGGTTGGAGCCAGCCCAAGCGTCACCAGCGAGACGTTTGCCCCGCGTTGCGCGAAACCGCTGGCCAGCTCCAGCGAATAGCGCCAAACGCCACCAACCGTGTCGGTCGTAAGCATGACGTGCCTTAGCATGGCAGCCGCTCCAGCTCTGGCAGTGGCAAGGGTTCTGTCTCCTGAATATCGCTGAACGCATCGAACTGACGCAGGTAGTGCTCGTGCGCACGCTCCCACGCTCGTTCGTCCGGCTCGCCCCACAGTCGGCGGTAATCGGGTGAACTTGGGTACGGAAACAGCGGGACCGGGTCGTTTGCCCACACGCCGTCTCTACGCAATGTATCCCGCCACTCCGCGATCATCGCTGGATCGTCTCCGGCTGACTTGATCAGGTTGGCTTGGACGAACGGAATGCGCTTACGGGCACGAACCAGCAGCAAGGAAAGTTCCTCGGTGGAAAGCCGGCATTTCTTGTCCAGCGCATCACGCCCTTCCGGCGTCAGACTTTCCACGCCAGCCTCGACCGAAACGCAGCCAGCCTCGCCCAGTAGATCAATAAGGTCCGGCTTCCATAGATCGATGCGCGTCTGCACGCCGAACTTCACGTCACGACGGCAAAGCGCTTCCAACAACGGCCTTTGCGGCAGAAAGATCTCGTCGATGAAGTAGAGGTAACCGACGCCCTGGCTGATCAACCCGTCGATCTCGGCGAGCAGCAGGTCCAGGCGGCGGCGGCGATAGCGATCGCGGAAGTCAATCTTCGCGCAGAAGGTGCATGCATAGGGGCAGCCACGCGACGCTTCGACCTCTGCCCCAGGTACGTCCGGCGCGCTATCGAAGCGATGATGATGATGCCGGTGACGCTGCACCCACTCATCCGGCCACGCGAGCGGCGGCGCATCGACAAAGCTCGCCGCCTGCGGCGGACCATTCACCTGAATCTGAGCATCGCTGTTGCGCCAAGCAGCGCCAGGGACAGTCGCAGGGTCGCCGGCATCGGCCAGCGCGACAATGGTCTCCTCGCATTCGCCGCGCAGCACGACATCAACACCAAGCTTTGACAGAGTGGCCCCGGGCGTGGCCGAGCCATGCGGCCCAACGGCAACCGTCATCACTCCAGGTTGCCGCAAGCGGGCCACCGTATCACGCGGCACGCGCAGCTCCGGCGGTGCGCAACGCCAGAACAGGTAACTCGGCGCTGTGGTTACCACGACCATGTCGGGCGAAAATGCGGCTACCGCGTCCGCCAGTCTTTCCGCGTCGAGTCCAAGCAAGTGGCCGTCAAGCAGCAGCACGTCGTGACCATGCCGCTCCAATGCTGCCTTCGCGTAGCCGAATTCCAGCGGTAGATGTGGCTCGCGGCAGCCGAAATAGATGCTGTGCTCGAAGCGCCATTTCGGGCTGATCAGCGCTACTCTCATGCAGCCGCTGCCACTTCTGGAATGGCGGCGTCTCGGGTTTCAGCGAAAGAGCGCAATAAGGCGGCGACGCCTGTTCGCCAATCGACCGGTTCCGGCAGGTTCAACGCGGCCACGATCCGGCGCGTATCCGAGACGTAATACCGCTGATCGTCTGGGCGCCATGGTGCGAAGCGGCGTTGTACGGGCCGACCCAGCAGATGCTCCATGTGTTGCATCAGTTGGAGCAGACTGATTGCGTTCGCCGGTCCGCCACCCAGATTGAACGCCTGACCGGCGCATCGTTCGGCGTTGCGCCATGCAGCGATGTAAGCGTTTACGGCATCGGCTACGAAGAGTACGTCGCGCACCTGCTTGCCGTCACCATAGATGGTGATCGGTTCTTCAGCGAGCGCGCGCAGCAGAAAATGCGCAACCCATCCCTGGTCTTCGGTGCCGAGTTGGCGCGGGCCGTAGATACAGCTCATGCGCATCACCACACCAGGAATGGTGAACTGCCGCGCATAGTCGAGCACATATTGATCGGCCGCTCCCTTCGAACAACCGTAAGGTGTGCGAAAGTCCAGCGGCTGCTTCTCGTCGACGCCCAGCTTTGAGGCGGCGTTCGGCACATACGCATCGCCGGCCGACTTCAGTTCCAGGCCATGCAGCTCGCCATAGACTTTGTTGGTGCTGGCGAAGACACACGGGACGGGACGACGCCGCAGCGCCTCCAGGAGGTTGAATGTCCCGCGCAGGTTCACCTCGAAATCGCTTCGCGGATCCTGCACACTTGTGGTCACTGCGACCTGGGCGGCGAGATGGAAGACCGCGCCCGAATCTTCCACCGCCTCTTGCAAGGCGTGTAAGTCACGCACATCGGCGATGGCCACGGACAGACGATCGGGGTGTCGCTCGCGTAGCCATGCCAGGTTGGCTTCAACGCCGGGCCTGGCAAGCGAATCATAAATCAGCACATTCTCACCCTGGGATGCCAGTCGATCCGCAAGGTTGCAGCCAATGAACCCAGCGCCTCCGGTTATCAGCAGCGGCCGGTTGCCTGGAGCAGTCATGCCACGAGACCCCGTACCTCGAGTTCCTGTCTTGCCTCGCCTGCACGATCGACGGCGCTCTGCTGCGCCACCCAGGCGGCCAGCTCCTGCATGCCCCGGTCGAATGATCTACGAGGCGTGAACCCCAATTGCCGCTGCGCAAGTTTGATGTCGGCAAAACAGTGTCTGATGTCGCCTGTCCTGGCCTTGTTCAGTATGTGCGATGTCAGATTCGGCCGGTCCATGGCCACGGCGATTTGCCGTGCAACTTCGGCAATGCTGATCGACTGACCACTGCCAATGTTGAAGACCTGCCCAGCCGCTGACGGATTCTCCAGCGCGAGCAAAAAGGCGTTTGCCACGTCCTGGACGTGAACAAAGTCACGCCGCTGCTCACCGTCCTCGAAAACCAGGGGGCGGTTGCCGTTCAGCAACCTCGAAGCGAAAATGGCCAGCACCCCCGTGTAGGGATTTGAGAGTGCCTGTCCTGGCCCATAGACATTGAACAGCCGCAGCGCTACGCCCTGCATGCCATAGGCCTGTGCCACCGTCAGGACCATGCGTTCCTGGACGTACTTGTTGATGGCATAGACCGAAGCGAGCGACGGCCGCTTGCTTTCCGGTGTGGCGATAGGTGTCAGTGGTCTGCCGGCATCGTCCGTCGGGTCCCATCCACCAGACGGGCTCCGCGACGTCCGCAGCGCATCCTCGATCAATCGGCCATCGGCTGTACGGTACAGCCCTTCGCCATAAATGCTCATCGAGGACGCCACGACGACGCGCTCAACGGGCTCCTTCAGTAGGGCCTGAAGGAGTACGGCAGTGCCCAGGTCATTCGTTGCGACGTAGCGGTCAATCTCATACATGCTCTGCCCGACGCCAACCTCGGCCGCCAGGTGAATCACCGCATCGCATCCGCGTAGGGCCGTCTCGACCAGATCCGAATCACGCACGTCCCCCAGGACAAAGTCGCAGTCCTGGAGTACTGGATTCAGCCTGCCGTCCCCGTGTACCTGCTCGTGGAGCCGATCGAGAACTCGAATGAGGTAGCCTCGATCGAGCAGTGTCCGGCAGACATGACAACCAATGAAGCCGGCGCCGCCGGTGACAAGAACTCGACGTGGCACATCAACTCCTTCCATTGTTCGTAACGGCAAGGTGACGTAGCAGCCGAATCTCAGGGGTGTTCCGCCAGTGCTCGACGTCTATCTAATGTCTCAGAGAATAAAATGTTCCCGTCACAGTCGGTTGAAGATGAAGAAGATGATGCTGAGCGCATAATTTGGTGAGTGCGCAACTCCATCCATTCGGGGCGTTCAGGTGCAAGCATTTGTGAAAGGGACGCATTCATGAACGACACTGTTACCAGCAGCCGTATTGAGAAAGCCCGAGACGTATACATCGTCGGCTTACGGAACCAGCATGCGGTGGAAAATCAAGCCATCGAACTCCTGGAACGGCAGGTTGGACGGCTGGAGAACTACCCAGAAATGGCCGACCGGATGCGCCGGCACATCGAGGAAAGTCGCGCGCAGGCGCAACGGATCGAGGATCTACTGGCCAGCCTCGGCACGAGCCACTCCGCGATCAAGGACACCGCGATGTCGCTCGTGGGCAACCTGCTGGCACTGGGGCACGCGCCGGCGTCGGACGAAGTCATCAAGAACACGTTCGCCAACTATGCGTTCGAGCATTACGAAATCGCCAGCTATCAGTCGCTGCTGACTCTGGCCGATGCATGCGGACACACGGCGGGCTCGTCTGCTCTGCGACAGTCGCTCGAGGAGGAGCGGCGCATGGCGCAGTGGATCGCGGACCACATCGCACCGATCACACTGCGCTACGTAGAGCGATCCGCCGCAGGGCAGACTGCCGGCGTATAGCCGGCGCATGGAGGAAGTTCATGGCGCAGGCGCAGACGACAACGGACCACGAGACCATTCGCAAATGGGCCGAAGAGCGCGGCGGACGGCCGGCCCGGGTAAAAGGCACTGAGGACGAGAGCGGCGAGGGCATCCTGCGGTTCGACTTTGGCGAACCGGACGAGAAGCTGGAGCCGATATCGTGGGAAGAGTTCTTCAAGACATTCGAAGATCGGAAGCTGGCTCTGCTGTACCAGGACAGGACGGCGGACGGAAAGATCAGCCGCTTCTTCAAGTTCGTGCGCCGCGAGGACGCCTAGCCTGAAAGTATTGCGGTGGGTTCAAAGCCCACCGCAAGCTGCCAGTGCACGAATTCGATCGGCTGTGCGACAGGCAATTGCCTGTATCGTCAAGGAAGGATTGACGCCGCCAACCGTCGGAAACACCGAGCCGTCGCAGACCCATAGGTTGCGGATATCCCAACTCCGGCAATCAGCGTTCACCACACTGGTACGCGGATCATCACCCATGCGGACCGTGCCGTTCAGATGGGCGGTGTCGTTCCATTCCTGCCACACATCCCGACCACCGGCGGCGCGCATGACTTCGGTCATATGACGGATTGCATGCGCGATCAGCTTCTTGTCGTTGTCGCACAGCGAAAATGTCACTCGGGCAATCGGCAGGCCGTACTGGTCTGTCTCATCAGCCAGAGTGACGCGATTGCGCTCTTGCGGCAGTACCTCTCCAACAATCTTCAAACCGGCCTGATGATTGTAATCCTCCATTTCCCGAACCAGCGCCTCGCCCCACAGACCTCGGCCACCCGTCAGCGTGGCCGCCCATTGTCGGGGCAGTGGACCCTGGCTCATGTAGGCGTAGCCGCCAAAGAAGTCCTTCCCCTCGTCCGTATAATTCCAGTGCTCAGTCAACGCGAGCGAAGGCGGCCCCTTGTAGGAGCGGATCTCCTCATCGAAGCGGGCCCACACCGCCTGGTTCGTCTGCACCATCAGATTCCGTCCAACCAGCCCGGAACTATTGGCAAGCCCATCGGGGAAGCGATTGCTGGCGGACATCAGCAAGAGGCGCGGCGTTTCAATGGCGTATCCCGCGACCACTACGTTGCGCGCCTTCTGAAAGCGCCATTCTCCTTGCCGCATGTAGTGAACGCCAGTACACAACCCGGCATTATCCGTCTCGATCCGGCCAACCATGGCGAGGTCGCGGATTTCCGCACCAGCCTTGACGGCACGTGGTATCCATGTGTTCAGCGCGCTCTGTTTGGCATTGGTCGAGCAGCCAATAGTGCAAAAGCCGCGGTAAATGCATGGGTGCGCCAATCCCCGTGGCGCGGAGATGGTCGCGAGCGGTGTTGGAGACCACTTGATGCCCAGCGCCTCGCATCCGCGGGCAAGCACCAGGCCTGCGGCGTTCACCTCGTGCGCCCGATACGGATAGCGCGGCCGCGGCGGGCCCCAAGGATAATTCACTGGTCCCGAGATGGACAGCGCCTGTTCGACCTCCTCGTAGTACCGCCACATCTCGCGCCAATCGAGCGGCCAATCCACCGCATAGCCGAGCTTGCTACGCGACTTGAACCACTCGGGACGGAACCGCAGCGACACCATGGCGAAATGCACCATGCTGCCGCCGACAGCCTTCCCGCTGTTGTTCGATCCAAGCTGCAACGGATCGTCGCCGTCAACAATCCGGTCATCCGTCCAGTACAGCTTCTGCTGATGCACTTCGTCTGAGGCGAATTCCTCGAGCGGACGCCACCATGCGCCCGCGTCAAAGGCAACCACCGAGAAGCCGTATTCCGCCAGCTTACAAGCAAGCGTCCCGCCGCCGGCTCCGGTACCCACGATGGCAAAATCTACCGGCTCGGTCTCGGGATATTCCCGCATCGGGATCCAGCCGCCGATACGGAGCGGGTCCGGCGCGCGGCCATTCTTGCCGCGCGGAACATGCAAGGCATCATCCAACATGAAGGTTCTTGCGACGGGCGTCCTCTTCGCGGCCTGGCTTGGCTTCCGCAGCCTCCCAGGGGTCGCGCCGGTCAAAACCCATGCGGACATAGCCGCGCGGGCTGGCCGGCCCACCAAAGCCGATCTCGTTCCATGCAATCGGATGCGCGTAATATGCCCCGACGATGTCGTGAACCATGCGTTCGCTGAAAAACACCTTGCAGGGCATGCCATCCCAGGCAGGATCGATCAGCTCGCCGTGCTGCATCTTCGCAAGCAGCGCATTCTGCTCGCTTCTGCTGATCGCATGGAAACGTCCGCCGTATTTGGCGCGCGCCTCCTGATCGAGTGCATGCAGCCCGCGTCGCCAAGCGTCCTGCATCTTGGGCAGCCGTGAGTCGCGATAGCCGTCGGTCAGATCCTTGACCATCTTGTTATCGACCATCGCAGCAACGGGGATCGGCGGCCGGTGCTTGGGCTGCGGCGCGATGCAATCACACACCGCATTCAGCGTTTGCCACTCGTCTTCCGTAAAAAACCGCGGCTGCCGGGGAATCGCGAGGCGCTGGTCAATGACACGGCGCGTAATCTCATTCCATGACGGCGTATGCCGCTTCGCGAGCACATCATAACCGGGATAGCGATCAGGCATCGGGGTGGTCGTCCAGCAAACCAAGCGCGGCGAGGCCCGCGAGTGCAAGCCCGGTGAAACTCGGCGGTGCCGGGATCGGTGGTCCGTTCAGCACATTCTGTGACCAGTTGCGCCAACCACCCATGTTCCGGGCCACCCCAAAGATGTGGAAACCGACTCCCACGAATCCGAGTGCAGCGGTCAGGCGCATCCACCACCGCGTGAACCACCGATTGACACCGCGCTCTGTCAGCGCGGTGTGCGCAAGCAATCCGGCGCCTACCGGCGGCACTGTAACCGGAAGATACATCGCCGGGTCGTGGTAGGCGCCGCGGAAATGCAACAGGCCGGCTTCGGCTACGGTCCCGAGCATGCCAAGTGACGCGACCATCGCCATTACCCGTCCCGCCGGCATGCCAAGCACGCGCGGTGTCATCCCCGGTGTGTTGTCCCTTACGCGTTCCGCGGTGAAGCCGAGAAGTCCGGCCAGTACCAATGCGAACGGCGCACCGATTGGCGCAGCATAGAACAGGTTAAGCCACGAAAACCCGCCGGGCCGCTTACCGACATTGTAGATGTGGAAGCCTGTACCAATGAGGCCGGTACATCCG
Organism: uncultured Acetobacteraceae bacterium; assembly: GCA_964427005.1. GTDB lineage: Bacteria > Pseudomonadota > Alphaproteobacteria > Acetobacterales > Acetobacteraceae > JAMXLO01. Next base: position 60,576 of record CAYRTL010000006.1, on the reverse strand, counting down.
GCCAGAGTATAAATTGTGTCGCGCACAGCATGCGCGCCAGCGCGGTTATCGGTGACGCCATGTCCGCTGACTGCGAGTGTCAGTGCGGCAGCGGCCAATGGCGCAAACATGGCGCGGTTCTCGAAAGAGCCGCGATAGTGCTCTACCGCACTGTCTGCCAACACGGAGGTCGCCAGAAGTCCGGCCGCGCGATTCAGCCTGCGGGCCGCAACGACCGAGGCTGGCAATCGCTTCTCAACAGGGTTCCTGAAGCCGAGCCGCATCTGTCGCCTCAATGTTCGCGGTACCTTTCGGCATCCTGCCGCTTGAACTCGAGGCCGATGCCCGGCCGCGACAGATCGGGACGGATTGCTCCATCCTGCGGCACAGGCGCGCCATCGAACAGCATGTGCTCAATGCGCACATGGTCATGAAACCATTCCAGATGCCTCAGGCGTGGCGCGGCACAGGCCACGTGCAGGTGGAGCGCAGGCGCGCAATGACCAGAGAGATCGATTTGAAATGCTTCGCACAAGGCGGCCACCTGCAGCCAGCCCGTGAAGCCACCGCAGCGCGTCGCGTCCGCCTGCTGCACATTAACCGCTCCGGCAGCGAGCATGCGACGGAAATAATCGCTGGTGTAGCCGTATTCTCCTGCGGCGATCTCCATGCCCGCAGGGACGCGCTTCCTCAATAGATGCAACCCTGCCAGATCGTCGGAGGAGACCGGCTCCTCGAACCATGCGACGTCCTGCCTGGCGTATGCATCCGCCAGGCTCAGCGCCTGCTTCACGCTATACGCGCCGTTCGCGTCCACAAACAGCGTCGCGTTGCCGATAGCCTGCTTTGCCACCTGGGCGCGATGGGGATCGCGCTCAGGATCCGTGCCGACTTTCATCTTCACCCATTTGCATCCATCGCGCGCGGTCCAGCCGGTCAGCTGATCGCGCAATCTCTCGTTGCTGTAGGTCGTAAACCCACCGCTGCCATAAATGGGCACCGCATCTCGAAAGCATCCGAGCAGCAGCGCAAGAGGCACATCGAGCAGTTTGGCCTTGAGGTCCCAAAGCGCGGTGTCGACCGCGGAAATTGCGGTCGCGGCCAGACCCTCCCTGCCCATATTGCGGACGGCACGTTGCATGCGCCGCCAGGCGGCCGGCGTATCCATGGCATCGTGCTGCTTCACCTGTTCTGCAAGCCTGGTCCTGATAAGCGAAACGATGGAACTGTGAGTGTAGGTGTAACCGAGACCTGTGTGCCCGCCACCGGTGACCTCCACCACGACTAGCGTGGTGGAGTTCCAGCACATGGTGCCATCGGCTTCCGGCTCGTCCGTCGGAATCGTGTAGGCAGTCGCCTGTACGCACTCGATCGGAACGCCAGCCATCAGTCCTTGCCTGGCAGCACTGTGCTCAGCACCTCCTTGGCCGCGCCGAGGAGCATGCCCGACTCGTTTGGGTCGGGCGCCAGGATCGCCGACATGAAGTTCTTCGCCTGCTTCAGGGTGATGTGCGGCGGCAGCGGCGGTACTTCTGGATCGGTCTTCACCTCCAGAACGACAGGACGATCGGATGCAAGGGCATCATCCCATGCCGATGCCAGGCGATCTGGATTGTCCACGTAGATCCCACGCAAACCGATCAGTTCGGCAAACCGGTGATAGGGCACGTCGGGAATCTGCTGTGTCGCATTGAATTTCGGATCGCCTTCCTGCACGCGCTGTTCCCAGGTGACCTGGTTGAGGTCCTGGTTGTTGAACACGCACACCACCCACTTCGGGTTGGACCATTCCCGCCAGTATTTGGCGACAGTGATCAGCTCCGCCATGTTGTTCATCTGCATGGCGCCGTCACCGACGAGTGCGATGACGGGCCGGTCCGGATGGGCGATCTTGGCGGCGATCGCATAGGGAACTGCCGCACCCATCGAAGCGAGGCCGCCGGACAGCGAACACATCATGCCGCGCCGGATCTTCAGATCACGCGCATACCAATTGGCGCACGATCCGGAATCGCTGGTGATGATGGCGCGTTCCGGGACTCGGGGAGAAAGTTCCCAAACCACTCGCTGGGGATTGACAGGATTGGCCGACGTCATGGCGCGCGCTTCGAGCACCTTCCACCACTCGGCAACCTCCTTCTCGATCTGCTCGCGCCAGGAACGGTCGTTCTTTTCCTCCAGCATTGGCAAAAGCGCGCGCAACGTTTCTGCTGAGTCGCCAACCAGGTCCACTTCCATCGGATAGCGGAGGCTGAGCATCTCAGGCTCGATGTCGATCTGCACGCCACGCGCCTGACCTTCCTTTGGCAGGAATTCGGAGTAAGGAAAGCCCGAACCGATCATCAGCAACGTGTCGCAGTTGTTCATGAGCTCCCAGCTTGGCTTGGTGCCGAGCAGTCCGATTGAGCCGGTGACCCAGGGCAAATCGTCTGGCAAAACTGCCTTGCCAAGCAGCGCCTTCGCCACACCCGCACCCAGCTTCTCGGCGATCGCGATCACTTCGTCCGTCGCATGCAGCGCGCCGGCACCGACAAGGATGGCCACCTTCTTTCCGGCATTGAGTACCTCCGCCGCTCGGCGCAGGTCCTGCTGGCGCGGCACCACCAATGGCTCGCTGTAGCCAACGCCGGAATGGAGGGTGCCGTGCGCGCGCGGCGGATCGGTGTAGGTGGCCTCCTGGATGTCGTTCGGGAACACCAGGGCTGTTACGCGGCGGTTTCCCTTGGCAATGCGCATGGCGCGATCGACCAGGTGCCGCACTTGCGCTGGCGCGCTGGCCTGAGCGACGAACGCGCCCGCGACGTCCTTGAACATACTGGGCAGATCGAGTTCCTGCTGGTAGTGCCCGCCAAGAGCCGTGCGCGCCTGCTGACCAGTGATGGCTACCACCGGCATGTGGTCGAGTCTCGCGTCGTAGAGTCCCGTGATCAGGTGGGATGCACCGGGACCGGAAGTGGCCAGGCAGACTCCGACCTCTCCAGTGAACTTGGCGTATGCGGCCGCCATGAAGGCGGCCATCTCCTCATGGCGGGCCTGGATGAACTTGAACTGGCCGTTTGTCCGGTTCAGCGCACCCAGCAGGCCATTCACGCCGTCGCCGGGGTAGCCAAAGACCGTGTGGACCCCCCAATCATGCATGCGACGCCAGAAGAAATCGCCGACTGTTTGGCTCATGGGAGGGGCCCCCTGGGTTTGGGTGATTTGCCTCCACAACGTCTGTCGCTGTCCGCGCGTTGCGTCGTCCCGATCACGGTGCGTGGAGATCAGTGAAACCGAAGCAACCTTTTCACCATGAATCCCGTTCCGCGGCGCTTCGTTTAGGTTTGCGGGCGCACGATGGAGATACAATTGTCAAAAGTTGTGGTGGTTACCGGCGCGAGCGCCGGTGTGGGTCGCGCGACGGCAAGGGAGTTCGCGCGGCATGGCTGCAACGTGGCGCTGATCGCGCGCAATCAGCAGCGGCTGGACGAAGCGGCTGGCGAATTATGCCGATTGGGAGTGCGGGCTCTGCCGGTTCAAGCCGATGTGGCCAATTTCGCTGCACTGGATACTGCGGCATCGCAGATCGAGCAGGAGCTTGGCCCGATCGATGTCTGGGTGAACAATGCGATGGCGACAATCTTCGCCCCGGTCCATCACATTACACCAGATGAGTTCAGGCGCGCGACCGAGGTGACCTATCTGGGACAGGTACACGGCACGATGGTAGCGCTGGCGCGCATGCGGGCGCGCAATCGCGGGACTATTGTCAATGTCGGTTCAGCCTTGTCGTACCGGGCCATTCCGCTGCAATCGGCTTATTGCGGTGCCAAGTTCGCGGTGCGGGGATTCACCGACTCGCTTCGTTCCGAGCTGCTGCATGACGGGGTAAATGTCCACCTGACAATGGTGCATCTGCCCGCGGTGAATACGCCGCAGTTCGATTGGGCACTCAACAAGATGGAGCGGCGGCCGCAACCCGTGCCGCCGATCTTCCAGCCCGAAGTGCCTGCCCGCGCCATCGTTTTCGCGGCGTTCCATTGCCGCCGGGAAGTCTGGGTGGGTGCGCCCACCGTGAAGACGATACTTGCAAACCGGATCGCGCCTGGACTGCTGGACCGGGTGCTGGCAAGGATCGGTTACTCGGGACAGCTAACGGATGAACCCAAACCACCAGACGCACCAGCGAACCTTTTTGACACCGTGCCAGGCAATTACGGTGCGCACGGCCGGTTCGATGCACGCGCGCGGAATTTCAGTTGGGAGTTCTTCCTCAGCCGGCACCGGACCGCACTTGCCGCCATCCTGATGGCACTCGGCGGGATCACCATCGGCTTGATCTCCAGCCGAAACCGTGGAACGGAGGCGGGACTTGAAGGTGATACCGGAACCCGCTGACAATGACCAGTCAGCGGGAGAAGATCAATGCAAACGGTCGGTCTTGGCTTCTATTACGAGGACCTTCCGGTCGGAAAGAAGTTCCGCACCATCGGCCGAACGGTAACGGAAGCCGACATCACCAATTTCGTGAACTGCACGGGGATGGTGGAAGTCCTGTTCACCAACCTGGAGTTCTTGCGCGAGGAATCGGACATCAAGAGCCGCGTGGCACCCGCGGCGCTGGCTTACTGCTTTGCAGAGGGACTGCTGGTGCAGGCGACGATGCAGCATACCGGCTTCGCGTTCCTGAACATGGAGCTGAACGTGGAGAAGCCGGTCTTCGCCGGCGACACGATCCATGTGGAGGTCGAGGTCATCGAGGCGCGTCTGTCGCGCAACAGGCCGGGCCGTGGCCTGGTGCGTACGCGCAATCAGGTGGTCAAGCACGACGGGACGGTCGCGCTGATCTATACGCCCCTCCGCATGATCAAATGCCGCGACGCTGGCTGAAACGCGTTGCTCAGACCATCGTCAGCCCGCCCGACACACTGATGGTCTGGCCCGTCATGTACGCCGCATCGTCGCTCAACAGAAAGGCAATCACGCCTGGATAGTCGTCCGGCTGACCGAGCCGTCGAAGCGGGATGGCGCGTGCCAATGCGTCTCCCAGCTTGTCGCCGCCGGGCGCCTGGCGAAACTCGTCGAACAGGGGTGTGTCCGTAGGGCCGGGACACAGGACATTCAGCGTCACTCCCCTGCCCGCCAGTTCGCGCGCGAGCGTCTTGGTGAATGCAATGAGCCCGCCCTTGCAGGCCGAATATACGGCCTCGCCCGATGATCCGACCCGTCCGGCGTCGGACGCGACATTCACCACGCGACCTGCTCGCCGTTCAGCCATTCCTCGGGCCACGACGTGATGCATGATGAGCGGGCCGTACAAATTGATCTGAATGACTTTGTCCCAGAAGGCACGATCGGTATCGAGAAACCTGATGGGCCGATCCCAACCAGCGATATTGGCAAGGCCTTCCGCCGGGCCAAACTCTTTCTCGAATGCGGCAACGGCCGCCCTGACCTCTGCCTCATGGGTAATATCGACGCGAAATGCGCGGACCGCATCCTGATCAGGACATTGTTCGGCCGTCTCCGTGGCACCTGCTTCGTTCAGATCGAAAATCGCAAGGATGCAGCCCTCATTCGCGAGGCGAAGCGCAGCCGCGCGGCCAATCCCGCTCGCACCGCCAGTCAAGATCACCCGCTTGCCGTGCAAGCCGCGCATTCCCTGCCTCCTGATACGGACGATAGGTCAGGCTAGAATAATCGCAGCACGACCGCGCCGGATGCAAACAACAGCGCCACCCCAATCAGCAGGATGAGCCAGTCGCCCGGGCGTAAGCGATAGTTGCCGTCCGGATAGCGACGCATGGCAGTCTAAGCGGCCCGCGCCTGGGATGAATGGGTCACGCGCGTGTCCCCCCTCCTTTTGACGCGAACGTAGATGAGCGCATGTTTCACATCTGTACGGATGTTCCACACATCAAATGCGAGACGCTCCCTTGCATCCTGACCGGCCCACCCCGTATCGGTCCACTGGATGGCACTGATCTATCTGGTCGCCGGCGAGGCAAGCGGCGATGTACTCGGCGCGCGGCTGATGCAGGCACTTGCCTCTCGGCGTCCGGACATGCGTTTCGCCGGGATTGGCGGCCCACAAATGGCCGCGCAGGGACTGGCCAGCCTCTTCCCAATACAGGAACTTGCCCTGATGGGTCTGCTGGAGGTGCTGCCGCGGCTGTATCGCTTGCGCCAGCGGCTGCAGCAGAGTGCGGCGGACATTGCCGCACGCAAGCCGGACATTGTTGTCACGATTGACAGTCCAGGCTTCACGCTGCGGCTTCTCAGGGCAATCCAGCCACTCGGCATAAGACGGGTTCACTATGTCGCCCCGCAAGTGTGGGCTTGGCGCGAAGGTCGCGTGCGGCATTACCCTGGATTGTGGGAACAGTTGCTTTGCCTACTGCCTTTCGAGCCGGCCTTGTTCGCGCGCCATGGCCTGCCCGCGACGTTTGTCGGGCATCCTGTGCTGGAAAGCGGCGCAGACACCGGCGATGCTGGACGCTTCCGCGCACGGCACGCTGTTGAGGCGCGGACGCGGCTGCTCACAGTCATGCCGGGCAGCCGACGCACCGAAGTGGCCAGGTTGATGCCGATACTCGGGCAGACACTGCGGCGGCTGCCAGAGGTGACGCCCGTGGTGCCTTTGGCCGGACCAGTCGCGGAAGCGGTGCGCGATGGTGCGCGCCATTGGGAACGCCAGCCAATAATGGTGACTGACAACGAAGACAAACACGACGCGTTCGCAGCATCCGACGCCGCACTGACCAAGTCAGGGACATCGACCCTGGAACTCGCGATGGCGGGTGTGCCGATGGTGGTTACCTACCGTGTGAATCCGCTCAGTGCCGCCATTGGACGGCGATTGTTCACCGTGCCGTATGTCTCATTGGTCAACCTGCTGGCGAAGAGAGAGATTGTTCCTGAACTGCTGCAGGAGGCATGTACGCCCGATCGCCTCGCGTCCGCGATACGCGCGCTGCTCAAGGACCCTGGGATGGCAGCTTCCCAGCGCTCAGCATGTCAGGACGTACTGAAACTGCTTCGCCCCGAAGCCGGCACACCTTCGGAGGCAGCAGCGGACGCCGTCCTGTGGTTGCTATCCGGGTGAGGACGGCGCGATCAGCCCGGAAGCCACCATTCGAGCGCGAGAGGCTTCGATGCTGTCGGTCACCATCAATGCAGCCGCCAAGGCCTGCCGCCCGGCCGCTGCATCTACCAGGACCGGTGTTCCGTCCAGCACCGAAGCGATGAACGCGGCGTGCTCGGCTGCGAGCGAATCATGCTCCTGCCACGAGACCTCTTCTATGCCGAAGTCCGACACACCGGGAACCGGCGTTCCGCGACCGCGTGCAATCACCGTCAGGCGACGATTGGCGAAATCCATTGCCAGATAGCCGTCCCGCGCGAATACGCGCATGCGTCGTTCGGTGCGCATGGACACGCGGGAGGCAGTTATCGTGGCCACTGCACCATTGACGAACCGGATGCGTGCGTTGGCGATATCTGCGTGCTCGCTGGCGACCGCGGCACCGACCGCGTCGACACTTTCGATCTCGCTCGCCACCAGCGACAGGATCAGGTCGAGATCGTGGATCATCAGGTCGAGAATGACTGATACGTCGGTACCGCGCGGCCGGAACGGCGCGATGCGGGTCGCTTCCACGTAAAGAGGTGCGCCGAGCCGTCCCTCCATCGCTGCGAATGCCGCGGAAAAGCGTTCGAGATGCCCTACCTGCAATACCAGCTTCCGCCCCGCAGCAAGCGCCGCAAGTTCGTCCGCCTGGGCCAACGTCGCAGCCATCGGCTTTTCTACCAGCACATGTTTGCCAGCCAGCAAGGCGGTATGGGCGAGCTCGTAATGTGCCTCCGCGGGCGCCGCGATGACGAGCGCGTCGCACGCCGCTAGCAAGGCGGGCAGATCAAGATCAGGCGCACCAGCTTCCCAGCCGATGGTCTTGGCACGCTCGCTATCTGTGTCGAAAACCCCGGCGAGCGTCGCACGCTCGGAAGCAGTGACTTTCAGCGCATGATAGCGCCCGAAATGACCGACACCAGCTATGCCGATGCGAAGCACGCAGACTACTCCGCCAACTCACGCATGACCCGGTAGAGGTCGCTCTTCCCCTCGAAGCCGATTCCAGGCAGCTCCGGCAAGATGACGATGCTGTTCTCTACACGTGTGCCGTCGGGAAAACCGCCATACGGCTGAAACACATCCGGATAGCTCTCATTACCTCCTAGTCCCAAACCGGCAGCGATGGCGAGCGACATCTGATGTCCACCATGCGGGATACAGCGCCGCCATGACCAGCCCGCATCCTTCAGCATCGCCAATGTGCGCTGGTATTCACACAGTCCGTACGACAAGGCGCAGTCGAACTGCAGCCAGTCACGATCAGGGCGCATTCCGCCGTAACGGATCAGATTGCGCGCATCCTGATGGCTGAACAGATTCTCACCGGTCGCCATTGGGCCCGGATAGAACTCCGCCAGCGCTGCCTGCAATTGGTAATCGAGTGGATCGCCTGCTTCCTCGTACCAGAACAACGGATAATCGCGCAGCATCTTGGCGTACTTGATTGCCGTGGCGAGATCAAACCGACCGTTTGCATCCACCGCAAGCTGTGCGTTGCTGCCAATTTCCTTCAGCACGGCCTCGATACGGCGCCGATCCTGATCAATGCTCTCACCGCCGATCTTCATCTTCACCACGGTATACCCACGATCGAGATAGCTGCGCATCTCCGCGCACAGCGCTGAATCGTCCTTGCCGGGATAGTAGTAGCCACCCGCGGCATAGACGAATACTCGCGGATCGGCCTCGATGCCATGGCGCTCCGCCAACAAACGGAACAGCGGTTTGCCCGCGATCTTCGCGACCGCGTCCCACACGGCCATATCGATTGTGCCGACAGCGACCGAGCGGTCTCCGTGCCCGCCCGGCTTTTCGTTAGTCATCATGCAGGTCCAGATCCGGTCCGGATTCAGGTTCTCTCCCGTCCCGTCCAGCAATGTGCCGGGTTCGGCGTTCATGATGCGAGGAGCGAAGCGTTCGCGGATCAACCCACCCTGGCCGTAGCGGCCATTGGAGTTGAAGCCGTAGCCAATCACGCGGCGGCCATTGCGCTCGACATTGGTCACCACCGCAACCAGGCTCGAGGTCATGGTGGAAAAGTCGATATACGCATTCCGTATCGGCGAGCTGATCGGCTGGGTGATTTCACGCACATCGGTGATGCGGACTGGCATGCTGTAATCCCTGGGCTGGTGCCGCTGCTATCTCGGCAGCTTGATGCGATCGAGCAGACGCTGCGCCATGTCTCGCCAGGCCAGTCGCGGCTCCGTCGAAGCCGACTTTTGGCAGGCAGGAAGGGCTTCAAACAGCTTACCGACCGCCGTGGCAATACTTGCCGCGTCAGGTTCACACAGTGTCGCGAGCTTCTCATTCCCGAGTTGCTCTTCCAGACCGCCTACCCGCGTGGCCACTACAAGGCGTCCGGCCGCAATGGCCGCTGGAGCAATACCGCTCTGGCTCGATTCCCGATACGGCAGAACGACGGCGTCAGCCCATGCGATCAATGCACCGATTTCGTCTTCGGGGACCCAGCGATTCTCCACCTTTATGCCTGGAACCGAACGTAACTGCTCGAGTTCCTCGCTCTCCAAGCCGCTTCCCACGACCCGCAGTTCCCATTGGCGGTCGCGGCCAACCCGCCGCATCGCCGCGGCCAGCAGGTCGAGTCCCTTGTACGGGAGTAGCCTCCCGAAGCACAGCAGTCGCAATGGACCGCCATGCGCGCGCGGCGGCCGCGGCTTAGGGCCGAACACAAATGGTGGATGGGAGAGAACGATCAGCCGGCCCGGGTTGACGAGACGCTGCGCCACCAGCAGGCCGGCGACGTAGTGGCTGAGGGCCACCACTGCATCGGCGCGTCGGATCAATCGGCGCTGCAGGAACATCTGAAGCGGCATGCCATCGCCAGGATGCGTGTCAGCATCGTGCACAATCACCACGAGCGGCACATGGTGCAGTCGCAACGCGATGACCATGAGAAGATCGAGCGGGCCGGGCAACGCGCAAATGGCGATGTCAGGCCGAAGCGTTTTCAGCCGTTGACTGAGGTGGCGAACGATGAGCGGCGCCTGCGCAACCCGCTTGATGTACCCGCGCAGATCCGAGTAGGTCCGAAAAGGCAAATCGCACAACGGTGAATAGCGGCTCTGCAGGATCTCTGCACCCGTGGACAGTGACAGCAGCACCTCGGTTCCCGGTATCATGCGGAGGCCGTCGGCCAACGCCGAAGCGAAGCGCGGCGCGCCCCCGCGACGCCCCCACTGCCAGACCAGAACCCTCATGGCGGGGTCTGCGCCATTCAGTGCCGATCGTTCAGATGACAGGCACTGCGGTGGCCTGGCGCCACTTCGCGTAGGAGTGGCGCTTCCTGGCTGCAGCGAGGCATCGCATGCGGGCACCGCGGATGGAAGTGGCAGCCGGGGGGCGGCGCGAGCGGGCTCGGTATTTCGCCCTTGATCGCGGTAAAGCGGCGCTTGCGCGCTTCGATCCGCGGCACTTCGGCGAGCAGCGCCTGGGTGTAAGGATGGTTCGGCCGTGTGAAGACCTCTTCCGCTGGAGCGCTCTCGACGATGCGACCGAGATACATGATCAGCACGCGGTCTGAAAGATGCTCCACGACGCCAAGGTCGTGGCTGATGAACAGGTAGGTAAGATCGAGATCTCGGCGCAGGTCCATGAACAGGTTCAAAATCTGTGCCTGGATGGATACATCGAGTGCGGCAACAGCCTCATCGCAAACCAGAAACTCGGGTTGGACGGCGAGCGCGCGGGCGATGCCGATGCGCTGGCGCTGCCCGCCGGAGAACTGGTGCGGGTAACGGCGCCGGTAACTTGGATCGAGACCGGCGCGCCGAAGTTGCGCGTCGAGATAGCTGTCGAACTGCGAGCGTTTGACCAGTCCATGCACCAGAGGTGCCTCACCAACAATCTCCTCCACCCGGAGCCTTGGATTGAGCGAGGCATACGGATCCTGGAAGATCATCTGGATCTTGAGCTTGGCATCCCGCGCGCGATCGCTTGGTAGCGTCGCGATGTCATGGCCTTTGAACAGTATCTCTCCGTCAGATGGCGGCATGATGCCAGCAACCATGCGGCCAAGAGTGGACTTGCCGCAGCCGGACTCGCCAACGAGACCCACCACTTCGCCACGGGCGACCGTGAAATCGACGTTGTCGACTGCCTGTACGACCTCGTTCTTTGGCGCAACACCGAGCCGATACGAAACGGAGCGAACAAGACGCGCGGCCGCGTCATAGCTGGGGCCGAAACGCTTGGAGACCCCGCGCAGCTCTATGATCGGGGGGTTCATGCGGGTACCGCGATAAGCGGGTGGAAGCATCGCGCGCTCTGCCCCGGCACCGGTTCGGAAGTCTCCGGCTCCTGCTCGCAGACGGCATCCGCGCGCGGGCAGCGGGTGCGGAAAGCACAGCCGGGCGGTAGGTTCAGCAGGCTGGGCGTCATTCCAGGAATTTGCCGCAGCTTCTGACCGCGCCGGTTGTGGCTCGGCAGGCTACCGATCAGGCCCTGTGTATAGGGATGTAGCGGCCGATCGAGCACCGTGTCGGCGGGGCCGGTCTCGACGATACGGCCGGCATACATCACGGCGATATCGTCGGCCAGGCCGGCAATCACCGAAAGATCGTGCGTAATCCAGATCAGGGCAGTGCCGTAAGTGGCCGCAAGCTTCTGCACCTCAGCCAGGATCTGCGCCTGGATCGTCACGTCCAGCGCCGTCGTTGGTTCGTCCGCAATCAGCAGGTCGGGACGATGCAGCAGTGCGATCGCGATCGCCACCCGTTGGCGCATGCCGCCAGAGAACTGGTGCGGATAGGCTGCCAGACGTTCATCGGGGCTCGGAATCCCGACCATGCCAAGTGCATCGCGCGCGCGCGTACGGGCTTCTTCGCGCGAAGCTCTGGCATGCGCCTGGACCGCCTCAATCATCTGCGTGTCGATGCGCAGGACCGGATTGAGCGTCATCATCGGGTCCTGAAAGATCATTGCAATGCGATTGCCGCGAAGTTCGCGCATTTCGCGTTCGCGAAGATGCGCGAGGTCACGGCCCTGGTAGAGGATCGAACCGCTGACCACGCGTCCAGGCGGATCTACCAGACCCATGATGGAAAAGCCGGTGACTGACTTGCCGGATCCTGACTCCCCGACCAGTCCCAACACACGGCCCCGCTCGACAGCGAACGAGACATCATCCACCGCTTTGACGACGCCCGCGCGGGTGAAGAAATGCGTGCGCAAGTTGCGCACCTCGAGCGTGGCCGTTGTCACCGTTTCAGTCGCGGGTTCAGGACGTCGCGCAACTGGTCACCGACCAGATTGATGGCAACGATGGTGACCAGCAGCGCGATCCCTGGGTAGAAGCTGATCCAGTATTTACCGGACAGCATGTACTGGTAGCCGTTGGCGATCAGCAAGCCGAGCGACGGTTCGGTGATCGGCACGCCGAGACCGAGGAAGGACAGTGTTGCCTCCAGCGCGATCGCACGCGCCACCTGCTGGGTGGCGATTACGATCAGCGGCGGCAGGCAGTTGGGTAACAGGTGCCGGAAGATGATGCGCCATTTGGGCAAGGCGAGCGATTCCGCGGCCTCAATGTACTCACGCCGCCGCTCGACCATGGCGGAGGCGCGGACTGTCCGCGTGTAGTAGGCCCATTCAACAATCACCAGCGCGAGCACGACATTCATCACGCCCTTGCCGAGCATCGCAAGGATCATCAGTGCAACGAGAATGGACGGAAAGGACAGTTGCAGATCCACGAGACGCATAATCGCCGCATCAGTCCGCCCGCCGGCGTAGGCGGCAACCAGTCCCAGCATTGTACCAACGATGCAGGCGATCAGGGCAGATCCGACGCCTACACCGAGTGAGATGCGGAGTCCGTAGAGGATGCCGGACAGCATGTCTCGTCCCTGATCGTCTGTCCCGAGCAAATAGGTGTAGCCCGCACCGGAGACGGAACCCGGCGGCAGCCGCCCGTCCATGATGTCGAGCTGCGAAAGATCGTACGGGTTTTGCGGAGCGATCAGCGCCGCAAAGACCGCAGCGAGGCCGATCAGGACGAAGACAATCAGACCTACCAGCGCCACGCGGGACGCGGCGAACTCCGATACGAAACGGCGAAGCGGAGTTTCCTCACGCGGTGCAGCTGGAAGGACGGTGGTACTCACCCCTTTGCCTCCAGCCGGACACGCGGGTCAAGCAAGGTGTAAAGAAAATCCACAACGAGATTTATTGTTACGAACAGCAAAACGATCATCATCAGATAGGCCACGATCACCGGCCGATCGAGCACATTGATAGAGTCGATGATCAGCTTCCCCATGCCGGGCCAGGCAAACACGCTCTCGGTCACCACGGCAAAGGCGATAGTCGATCCCAGTTCCAACCCCACCACCGTTACGACGGGGATCATGATGTTCTTCAGCACATGCACGCAGATCACCCGTGCCGGCGTCAGACCCTTGGCGCGTGCGAACTTCACGAAGTCCATCGGCAGCGTCTCTCGCACCCCAGCGCGCGTCAGCCGCAGCACCAGCGATATGTTGAACAGCGACAGGTTCAGCGCTGGCAGCAAAAGGTGCCGTAGGCCATCCAGTGTAAGGAAGGACCACTGGACGCCGAACAATTCGGCCGTGGCGCCGCGCCCGGTACTGGGCAGCCAGCCAAGCTGCACGGCAAACACCATGATCAGCATCAGGCCTACCCAGAATGTCGGCAGGGAGAAACCCAGGATGCTGCCGGCCATGATCGTTCGGGCGATCGCGCTCTCGGGATAAAGCCCGGCGTACAATCCAAGAGGCACGCCGAAGATTATCGACATGAGCACGGCAGTGACTGCCAGCTCCAGGGTTGCTGGCATACGCTGAGCAATCAGTCGCAGCGACGGCTCATTGAACACGAAACTGCGGCCCAGGTCCCCGTGCAGGGCATCCTTGACGAACAGCAGATATTGTTTCCACAGCGGCTGGTCCAACCCGAGCGCAGCGATGACGCGCGCGCGTTCCGCCTGGTCGGCCTCTGGCGATATCAGGATGTCAACCGGGTTGCCGATCACGTGCACGCCGATGAACACGATCACCGACATGGCGAAAACGACGAACAGCGCCTGGATGAGCCGGCGGATCAGCCAGATTGTCATTGGATCTCCCACGCCCCGGCTGGCTTATAGCGGGCGCCCCCGGCACAAACCAGTGGCGGGGCCGCAGCACGGCGCGGTTTGCCGCTGCGGTCGGGCCGTATAGACTGCCGGCATGGATGGACCTAGCGCAAATCCAGCAGGCCTGACCACAGCGGAACTACTGGCTCGGCTGGTCTCGTTCGATACGACCAGCCGCAATTCAAACCTGCCGCTGATCGGGTTCGTTCGCCACTATTTGGACAGCCATGGCGTTCCGTATCGGATCAGCACTGATGCGACCGGGCAGAAGGCGAACATCCACGCCATCATTGGTCCGCAGGCAGCGGGCGGCGTCGCACTGTCGGGTCATGTTGACACCGTTCCGGTCGATGGTCAGGCCTGGACTGCGGACCCATTCAGCTTGCGCCAAGCGAACGGCCGGTTCTATGCGCGCGGCGCCGCCGATATGAAGGGCTTCGTAGCGGCCTGCCTTGCCGCCGTGCCCGACTTCAAGGCGCGCAATCTGTCCCGTCCATTGCACCTGTTCATCAGTTATGATGAGGAAGTTGGCTGTCAAGGCGCGCAGCGGCTGATACAGGATCTGGACGAGTCCGGACTGAAGCCGGCCTTGTGTGTAGTGGGCGAACCATCAGGGATGCAGCCGATCCTGGCGCACAAGGGAAAGCTCAATCTGCATGTGCGCGTGCGGGGTCTGACGGGACACTCCAGCGAACCGGCCAAAGGGGTGAACGCAATCCAGGCTGCCGGCGAGGCGGTCGCCTATGTCGCGAATGAGGCGCGCAGGCTTGCGAAAGAAGGCCCGTTCGAGGACGGGTTCGATCCACCACACACGACTGTTCATATCGGCACGATCCAGGGCGGCACCATTCTGAACATCATCCCCGAACGGTGCGAGTTCATCATGGAATGGCGCACCATCCCTGGCGACGATCGGGACCAGCACGTAGTACGTTTGCAGCAATATGTTGCTACGAATATCGAGCCGGCAATGCATGCCGTAGACCGGAAGACCGGCTTCGAATACGAGGTGCTTACCCGCATGCCGGGCCTTTCGCTCAGTCCCGATCATGAACTGACGAATGTCGTCAAGCAGATCACGGGCTCGAACAGCACGGGCAAGGTAAGCTACGGCACCGAAGGTGGGTATTATCAAGGCACAGGGATCGCGACGATTATCTGCGGACCAGGGCATATCGCGCAGGCGCACCAGCCCGACGAATGGATTGCTCAGGATCAACTCGATGCCTGTGACGCATTCATTCGCCGTCTGGCGGACCGCCTGCTGACCTGAACGTATCGCAGCATGTCTCCGATCGCCCAACCCGCGGTGCCATCATTCGAGGTGCATATCGCCGCACCCGATATCGGACCGTGGGTGGCGGGAAACACCGGCATCCGCGGATTCACCACACGGTCTTCGGGCAAGCCTGGTCCACATGTCACACTGCTTGCCATCGTGCATGGCAACGAGATCGCCGGTGCCATCGTGCTGGATAGGCTGTTGAGGGCCGGGCTTACCCCAACGCGCGGCAAGCTGACCTTCGGCTTCGTCAATCTGGCGGCGTACGAGCGGTTCGACCCGCGCCATCCAACGGTGTCACGCTTCATTGACGAGGATATCAATCGTCTCTGGGAGCCAGTGGTTCTGGACAGCGCACGGCATTCCGTGGAGCTCGACCGGGCGCGCGAAATAAGGCAGCTGATCGACACGGTGGATGTGCTGCTCGACCTGCATTCGATGTTGTGGCCTTCGGATCCGCTAATTCTGTGTGGCACATCACCAAAGGGAAAAAGCCTGGCGTTTGGCGTTGGTATCCCCGGCCTTGTTGTCGCCGATCAGGGGCACGTAAGCGGTCGTCGCATCATTGATTATCCACGCTTCGCCGACGCGGCGACCACTTGTGCCGGCAATCTGGTGGAAGCAGGACAACACTGGGAACAAGCAACAGTGGGCACGATGTTCGCCAGCGTAGCAGGACTGCTGCGCTATCTGAACATGGTTGACCAGCATCCGGCGCTGCCGGGACCCGTGGCTCACGGTCAACGTTTCGCGGAAGTCACCGCGGCGGTCACGGCGGCCAGCAGCAATTTCGCCTTCGTGCAGCCCTATCGCGGCGGCGACATCATTCCTAGACGGAATACACTGATCGCCTTGGATGGCGAAACGGAGATCCGCACGCCCTATGACGACTGCCTACTGATCATGCCAAGCCTTCGCCCCAGCCGCGGACACACCGCAGTACGGCTAGCTCGCTTCATACCGACATGATCAGGAGATCGAACTAGGCGGCTTCCGGTTCGCCCGGTATCGGCACCTTGCCGAAGCCGGTGATGATCGCAGTCACCTCCTCGATTGCCGCCTCCG
>CAYRTL010000006.1:34800-43925 GCA_964427005.1 uncultured Acetobacteraceae bacterium | reverse complement strand
GGCACCTTGCCGAAGCCGGTGATGATCGCAGTCACCTCCTCGATTGCCGCCTCCGCTGCTGCCGCATCGGTGCCCTTCGCGACGATGGCAACGCCATTGGCAGCCGGCCGATAGAACGGGTAGCTGCCGATATCGAGATCCGGATACTTCGCCTGCACCTCGCCCAATGGTGCTGCAATGATGCCTTCCGCCAACCCGGTTACATGCACCGAGCGTGACACGATCGGCGCCCCGCCTTTCAGCCGCGGCGCCAGCCATTCGAACATCGACTGCATGACGCGCGGAACGCCTGCCATTACGTACACGTTGCCGATCTGGAACCCCGGAGCCACCGACATGGCGTTGTCGATCAGCGTCGCCCCTCGCGGCATTGTCGCCATGCGCTGGCGAGCAGCGTTGAACTCACCAGGCTTGTAGCTTCGCTCCATGCGCGCCCAGGCTTCCGGGTGCGGTTCCCACGGCACACCAAACGCTGCCGCGATACATTCGCTGGTAATGTCGTCATGCGTTGGACCAATGCCACCGGTCGTGAACACATAGTCGAATTTGGCCCGCACCTCGTTCACCGTATTGATGATCGTTTCAGGGACATCGGGAATCACCCGCACTTCGCGCAGCGGAATGCCGATTGCACCAAGGCCCGTCGCGAGGAATCGGATGTTGGCGTCCTGCGTACGGCCCGACAGCACCTCATTGCCGATCACCAGCAGGCAGGCGGTGGGGTTCTTTTCAGGCATAATCAAGTCCTCAAAGGAAGTCGCGCAATAGCGGTATCAGCGGCTTGTCGGCCGGCGGCATAGGATAATCGGCAAGCTTCTGCGGACGCACCCAGGCAAGCGCCTGGTTCTCCTTCGCCATCGGGGTGCCCTTCCATCGGCGACAGAGATACAACGGCATCAGCAGATGGAATCGCTCATATTCGTGCGATGCAAAAGCGAACGGTGCGAGACAGGCGACGGAGACGTCGATCCCAAGTTCCTCTTTCAGTTCGCGGATCAGCGCGAACTCCGGCGTCTCACCAGGGTGCAACTTGCCGCCGGGAAATTCCCATAGGCCGGCCATTTTCTTTCCCTCCGGCCGGCGCGCCAGAAGCACTCGGCCATCCGCATCGATCAGCGCGCAGGCGGCAACCAGCAGCAGCGGCTTGCTACCTTCCTCCGGTGCAGGCTCGACATGACCAAATATGTCATCGCGCGTTGCCTCGAAATGGCAGACGGGATGCTCGCCACCTCGCGCAAGGAATTCATCGGTGCCGTGCCCGGTCTGACGGAAACCAATACGCTGGAGCACCGCAGCGGATGCGGGATTGTCGGTGATGACCTTGGCCTCCAGCCGGTCGATATCGAGATTGGCGAGCGCCCAGCGTGCGAGGCGGCCGGCCGCCTCGGTGGCGACACCATGGCCCCAAAAGCGCCGCCCCACCCAGTAGCCGAGACGGCCAGTCCGGCTCGCGACGTCGATGCGAAGCCCGACCACCCCAACCAGCATCTCCTGCTCGCCATCCCGCCCGGTGATGGCAAGCTGATACGCACTTCCCTCAGCCAATGAGCGTCGGGTCGATTCGATCCATTCGTCCGCCAGTTCCCGAGGATAGGGGAATGGCACAACGGCCAGATTGCGCGTCACTTCCCAATCGTTGACCAGCCGGTGTAGCGCCTCGGCATCATCGGCGACCAAGGGGCGCAAGATCAGCCGCTCCGTTGTCAGCGGCGCGAATACATCGGGCGGTGCCAGTGGATCCAGCAAGGCAACGCTCTCGTCTCGGCGCCTGGGGCGCCGGGCAGACTTCGCGCGCGGTTTCGCCTCGCGGGCACTGGTCATGCTTGCAGAGTCCATCGAATCGGTCACCTCGCTAGGAGGCAGACTGATCGCGAAGGTGGCGCAGCCCGGTGGGTCGGCGCAAGCTCCGTGGCCCATGCTCTGGTTGACACGGGGAGGTTGGGCGTAGGAGCCTCGTAACAAAGGAAAATAAGGGGGCTTCGGCATGGATCGGGACCTGGGCGCCTTGCGCCGGCTAGGTCGGCGCGACTTCCTAATGACCACGGCTGGCGCATCATTGCTCGGCGCAGGCCAAAGCTTTGCACAGGATGCAGGCCCGTGGGCGGCACCGCCTAAGAGCAAGGTCGATAAGGTCAACTTCGTCGTCTGGACCTATGGCGACATCTACACGAAGATTTCGGCCAGGTTCAAAGCTGACTGGGGAGTTCCCGTCGAATCGACCATCTCCTCATTCAACGATCATCCCGCCAAGCTGATGACCATGTACGCGGGTAGCGAGACGATCGATGTCTCGCAGTCCTCGCCCTTCTCCTTCCCCAATTTCATCAGCCAGGGTCTGGTCGAACCGCTCGACGATTTGCCGGGCGCCAAGGATTACCTCGCCGATCTGACGGACAGCGCCAAACAGGTTGCGGTGTATGACGGCAAGCTGATGGGCCTGCCGTACTTCTCGACGGTCTGGGTGTGGAACTACTTCACCGACCTGATGGAGAAGGCGAAGTTCGAGCCCTTCAAGACCTATGACGAACTATTGGAGCAACTGCGCAAGGCGAAAAAGGACAAGATCGCGGAATATCCGATCTTCTGGGTGGCTGGCGTAGGCCTCGAGCAGTTGCCGGGCACCTGGTACCAGATGACCTGGAACCGCGGCGGCGTGTTCTTCGACAAACAAGGCAATCACCAACTGGGTCCCGGCTCCGTCGCGCGTGAGACGCTGAAATGGTGGATCCAGACCTTCAAGGAAGAACTTGCAGATCCCGAATCGCTGAAGGCGCAGTTCACCGCTTCTGCCAAGGCGTTCGGGGCTGGAAAGAACGTCTATCGCGGGCCGAACCACCATTACGGCCTGAACGTCGCCAACGATCCGGCGCAGTCACCCAATGCCGGCAAGATCAAGGTGCATGGCTCCCCGGGCGACGGACGCACCATAGGCGACACGCATGTCTACTTCCTCTGCACCGCCAATCGTGACAAGGAATGGGCTTGGAAGCTGCTGCAATATCTCGGCGGCAAGACCAAGGACGGCCAGTACACCCAGGCAATCAATCTGGCCCGCGATGCGATGCTTGGGTCCGGCTACAACTCGGTCATGAGGGGCACCGCGGTCACCGAAGGATGGAAGCCATGGGGCGACCCGGTGCAGATCCTGCAGATCTGGGACAAGGCGACCTATGTCGCCGAGGTTGTGCCGTCCATCTACAAGCCTTGGCACTTCCCTTGGTCCGACCGGATCAACATTGAAGTCTCCAAGGCTTTGACTGGCCAAACGACGGCAGATGCCTGCTGCGATACCCTGATCGCCGCGATCAAGGAGGTGCAAAAGGGTTGACGGCGCGGGCCTTGGCCGCAGCGAGACCGTTCCAGTTCCGCCGGGAGCTGCCGCCGAAAGCACTTGGCGTGGTGATGAACATTCCCACGCTGGTCACCCTCGCGCTGGTGCTTGCCTACCCGATCTACTACGCGGCGTATTTGTCATTTCATAAGGTCTCGCTGGCGGAGCTGCGTCGTGGCGTCTTTCCCTTCGTCGGGCTGGCCAACTACGAGCGCATCTTCAACGATTCGCTGTTCCTGCTTGCCCTCAAGAACACGCTGATCTTCACCGTGTTCTCGGTCAGCCTTGAGATTGTGCTGGCAATTGCCATCGCTTTGCTGATCGACCAGAAGCATGTCTGGACGGGACGGATCACGAAGTTCCTGATCCTGGTGCCATATGCGGTTCCGCCTATTGCCAGCGGGCTGATATGGTCGTTCATCTACAGCTTCGAATATGGCTTCCTCAATCGGATCCTGTTCACCACCGGGCTGTCTGGTACGGCTGTGAACTGGGCGGGTGACCCGGCGACCGCGCTGTTTGCGGTGTCCATCCCTTATATCTGGCGCACGTTGCCGTTCGCCATCCTGCTGATACACGCGGCGTTGCAGGGCATCAATCCCGAACTGTATGAGGCTGCGTCGGTGGACGGTGCCGGAGCGCTCCAGCGCTTCTGGCACATCACGCTTCCTCTGTTGCGGCCGATCATCGTGGTCATCCTGGTATTGCGTACTTCGTTCGCATTCGCCGTTTTTGACGAGGTGTTGGCGATCACACAGGGAGGACCTGGGGATGCAACCTGGGTCGCGTCTTGGTACAGTTACAAGAAGGGCTTCTCGCCGCCGTTTGATATCGGCGTGAGTGCTGCCTCAGCCTATGTGCTGGCCATCATCATCGGCCTGTTCGCCATCGCCTATGTCGGCCTGATCTACCGGCGAATCCGATAATGCGGCCCAGGACGACAACTCGCGCCGCACTGCATATCGCCAACCTGCTGGTGATCGCCTTCCTTCTGCTGCCATTGATCGCGGTGGTGTTCGGTGCGATGCAATCCGAGAAGAGTCTGCACGCCGACACCCACGGCCTGTGGGCACCCGAATGGACGCTCGATAATTTCCGCGTGATCCTCTCGGGCGGGGCACAACGCGGCAAGGTATTCGAGCAGGCGACCTATCTTCCCGACAACATCAAAAAATTCCACTACGCCCTGATCAACAGCACGGTGATTGCGGTCAGCGTCACGCTGCTGACGCTGATTTTTGCCTCGCTGACCGCCTACACGGTGGTTCGGCTCAGGCTGCGTTGGGCGATGTGGCTCATGGGCGTGAACGTGTTCGCGCGGTTCGTGCCGATCATCGTGCTGATGATTCCGTTGTACGTAACGTTCCGGCAGCTTGGCATGCTCAACGCGATCTGGGGGGTGATCATTGCCGAGACGGGCTTCCTGCTGCCGTACGGGATTCTGATCATGGTGCCGTATTTCGCCACCATCCCGCAGGAACTCGATGATGCCGCCCGCATCGACGGTTGTTCGCGTTTCACCGCGTTCCTGCGCATCACGCTGCCGTTGTCCACACCGGCGCTGGCTTCCTATGGCGCCATCGTCTTCGTCATCGCGTGGAACGATTTGCTGATTCCGCTCATCCTCAACAATCGCGCGGAGTTCATGACCTTGCCGGTGATGATCGCCAGCCTTGTTGGTGACGTGTTCGCTTTCTTCAACCTGACGATGGCGATCTGTCTGATTGCGCTGGCACCGACTGTGATCCTGGTGCTGCTGCTGCGCAGGTTCGTTGTGCAGGGGTTATCGGCGGGGGCCTTGAAGGGCTGAGACGGTTGGTATGGACTATCTCCCAGATCTCGGGAGGAGAGTTCGGTCATGGAAATCGGCATCCATCTGCCCCATATCGGCCGTAAGGCCGGCCCCGACTCAATCCGCCGCGCCGCCGTGCAAGCCGAGGAACTCGGCTTCGCGGACGTCTGGGTCAGCGAGCACATCATCATCCCGAAGGACGCCAACTACCCGCCGTCGCCGAATTTCTGGGATCCGGTGCTGACGCTGACCTGGGCCGCCGCCTACACGCAGCGTGTCAAACTCGGCACCAGCGTGCTGGTGCTGCCGATGCGACACCCGCTGCCGCTCGCCAAGGAGCTGGCCACGCTGCAAAACCTGTCGAACGGGCGATTGATTCTCGGCGCCGGCGTGGGTTGGATGGAAGCCGAGTTCAACGCTCTTGGCGTGCCGTTCCGCGAGCGTGGTCGGCGTATGGACGAAGGCATCGCCATGATGAAGGCGGTGTGGAACGACGACCCGGTCACGTTCCCCGCGCGCTGGATTCCCGCGAAGATCGAGACCATGCGCATGCAGCCTAAGCCCTGTGCTCCGATCCCGATCTGGATCGGCGGTTCGTCGGATGCAGCCATTGCACGCGCGCTGCGGCTCGACGGCTGGCATGGCAGCCGCGTGACGCCGGAGCAGGCACCCGGGGTGGTGCAGCGCCTGCGGGCGAGCCGCCCCGGCGCGGACTTCACCGTGTCGTTGCGCGCGCCATATGAGCGCGACACGGACGCCGTGCGTGCACGTCTAGAGGCCTACAAGGCCGCCGGCGTCCAGCATGTGCTGATTGCTCCGGAGGAGCGGGAGATCGACGACTACCTAACAGCAGTCGAGCGTGTCGCACGATGCGCCGAGGGCTTGTGATGATACTGTCATTGCGAGGAGGCGAAAGCCGACGAAGCAATCCCCACCACGCGCGAGATTGCTTCGTCGCTTCGCTCCTCGCAATGACAGTAGGCTGGAACCAATGATCAACCCCGCGACCGATCGGGTCCTGATTACTGGTGCGGCCGGTGCGATTGGCACCGCTTTGCGCAACGGGCTGCGCACCGAGTGGCGCCACCTTCGCCTCACCGACGCAAGGCCGATCGCTGATCCAACGCCGAACGAGGAATCCATCGTCGCTGACATCGCCGACCGGGGCGCGATCGAACGCATGATGGAAGGCGTTGCCGCCGTCGTGCATCTCGCCGGTGTTGGCGGCGACTACACGGTGGAGGACCTGTTTCGCGTCAACGCGCGCGGCATGTTCGACGTGTTCGAGGCAGCGCGTCTCGCGGGCGTGCAGCGCATCGTGTTCGCATCCAGCAATCACGCCTTCGGTTGCTATCCGATCGAGGAGTGCGTCTCCCCTGCCCTGCCGCCGCGGCCGGACAGCCTGTACGGCACGTTCAAGGCGTGGGGCGAG
Organism: uncultured Acetobacteraceae bacterium; assembly: GCA_964427005.1. Classification (GTDB taxonomy): domain Bacteria; phylum Pseudomonadota; class Alphaproteobacteria; order Acetobacterales; family Acetobacteraceae; genus JAMXLO01. Next base: position 37,370 of record CAYRTL010000006.1, on the reverse strand, counting down.
ACCATGCTGCGCTGCTACTACGACCGCCACGGCATAAGCTCGGTGTCGCTGCGCATCGGCACGTACCGGCCACTGCCGATCGACCAGCGCTCGCTCGCCACCTGGCTGTCGCCCGGCGATGTGGCGCGCCTGGTCGATGCATCGCTGCGTCATCCGGATCCCGGCTGCCTGGTGGTGAACGGCTACTCCGCGAACAAGCGGATCAAGACGTTCGATCCGAACTGGGATTTTCTCGGCTACCATCCGCAGGACAATGCCGAGGATCATGTCGAGATGCTGCGCGGCATGGGTGTGGATGTGGACGGGCCGTGGGAATGGCCCGAACATGGCGGCTCGCATGCACGCGCGCCGGAACGTCGGCCGCGGTAAGATAAAGAACGGGGGGCAGAAATGGGTGGCATGATCAGATGGTTGGCAGGCGCGGCCGCGCTGTTGCTATGCGCGGCTGGGGCACGCGCCGAATCACTTGGCTTTGCCGGATCGGTCACCTGGTTCGGCCAGGTCCCGATCATGGTCGCGATCGACAAGGGTTTCTTCAAAGAGCAGCGGATCGAAGTCGAATACCAGGTGATCCTGAACTCCAGCGATCGACTTGCCTCGGTGGATGCCGGTTCATCGGCGTTCAGCAATCTCGGCCGCAGTTCCGTCATTCCAGCGATGGCACGCGGCGACACCAATTTCTACTACTTCTACAACGTCGATGATTCGCCGGGCATCGAAGGCTGCTGGGCGCGGCCCGGCGTCGCATCGATCAAGGACCTGCGCGGCAAGAAGGTCGCGGCGAATACGTCGGCCGAGATCACGCTGAGCGGTCTTCTCGGCACACAGAACATGACCGCGAAGGACATTGACTATCTGAATCTTGGGCCCAACGAGATGGCGCCGGCGCTTGCGAAGGGTGATATCGAGGCAGCGTGTGTCTGGCAGCCGTTGCTGGACGGGCTCAAGAAGGCGGCGCCCGACGGAAAGCTGCTCGGATTGGACACCGACACAACGACGTACCAGAAATTCGGCACCATGGCGTCGCCTGACATCGTGATCATCTCGCGCAAGCTGGTGGAGCAACATCCGGATCAGGCGCGCGCCATTGCTGCCGGCATGCTGAAAGGCGCCGACTATACCAACTCCAATCGCGAGGATGCGGCGAAGACGGTGGCCCACTACTTCAAGAAGACGCCGGAAGAAGTGCTGGAAGGCATGAAGCCGCAGAAATACTACGGCACCAAGAATTGGCAGGAGCACATGAAGCTGCACACGGCACAGATGCAGTACCTGGCGCAGTGGCTGTATGATAACAAGAAGATTCCCAGCGTGCCGGATGTCGCGAAGTGGGAGAACACCAGCTTCATGCCGAAGCAGTGAACTGCGCTTTGATCGTCATGGCCGGGCTTGGCCCGGCTATTCACGTCTTTGCCGGACCTGTGCAAGGAAGACGTGGATGGCCGGGCCAAGCCCGGCCATGACGATGACGTCGGGCCATCGGCCATGCCGAGCAAGAGTGCCTTGGCCATCAGACTGGCCTCCGTCGCGATCTTCGTGCTCGCGTGGCAATGGGCGACGACGAGTGGCGCGGTGTCGCCGCTGTTCCTGCCCTCACCAGCGCAAATCGTCGCTCAGGCTCAGGAGCTGATCGCGACCGGCGACCTGTGGAAATCGGTACTCGTCTCCTCCGAACGCGTCTTCGCCGGCTTCGCGCTCGCCGGTCTCGTTGCTGTGCCACTCGGCGTGATCATGGCCGTGTGGTGGCCCGCAAAGGCCATCATCGATCCGTTCATCTCGCTGCTGCGGCCACTGCCATCCATCACCTGGATTCCGCTCACCATCCTCTGGCTTGGCATCGGCGAGCAGCAGAAAGTTGCCATCGTGTTTCTCGGCTCCTGGATCTACATCCTGTTCTACACACTCTCCGCCGTGCAGCGCGTGGACCCGCTGTTGGTTCGCGCCGCACGTAACCTGGGCGCAGGCGACACCGCGATCATGTGGCAGGTCATCCTCCCCGCCGCCCTTCCCGGCATTATCGCCGGCCTGAAGATCACGCTGGCGATCTCGTGGTCCTGTGTGCTCTCGGCCGAACTGGTGGCAGCGCAATCAGGTCTCGGCGCGCTGATCTGGCAAGGCAAGGATTGGGGCAATCTGCCTCTCGTCCTTGTCGGCATGGTTGCGATCTCAATCACCGTGCTGATCGCCGACTTGATCGCCGAGAGGATCGAACGGCTGCTGTTGCCCTGGGAGCGGCATCGTCGGACCTGATGCCGCCAATCCTGAGCGCTGAGCACGTCACGCGTAGCTTCTCCATCGGCCGCGGCCCTTCCGTGGTGGCGGTGCGCGATTTCTCGCTCGATGTCGAGGCCGGCGAATTCGTCTGCCTGCTCGGTGCCTCCGGCTGCGGCAAGACCACCATGCTGAACATGTTCGCTGGTTTCATTCAGCCGACAGAAGGCCGCGTGCTGCTGCACGGCGAACCGATCACCCGTATCGAGCCACGCTGCGGCGTGGTTTTCCAGTCCTACGCGCTGTTCCCGTGGAAGACGGTGCAGGGCAACGTGGAGTTCGGCCTCCGCATGCAGCGC
>CAYRTL010000006.1:0-34700 GCA_964427005.1 uncultured Acetobacteraceae bacterium | reverse complement strand
ATCGACGAGGCGCTGATCCTGGCGGACCGGATTGTGGTCATGTCGGCGCGGCCGGGCCGGGTGAAAGCAATCCTGCACAACACGCTGCCGCGCCCGCGGCACGTGTCGATTCAGCTTTCGCATGACTACGCTGCGCTAAAGGCGGAGGTCTGGGGTCTGGTGGAGAGCGAGGTGCACCGCCATACTGGCGGGTAGCAGAAAGGCATCGCGCATGACCGCCGCCTTGGCAAGATTTTGCTCAGGACGCGTCCACTACGCTTGGGTCGCTCTTGTCGTCGCCTTTACCATCACGCTCGGTGCCGTTGGGGTGCGCGCGGCACCAGGGGTCATCATCGTTCCTCTCGAGCAGGCGTTCGGGTGGAGCGTTGGCACAATTTCGGCCGCTATCTCCTTGAATATCCTGCTTCTCGGCATGACCGGCCCGTTCATCACCGGTCTGATGGAGACGCTGGGCCTTCGGCGCACAATCATGCTGTGCCTGGCGCTGCTTCTGGTTGGAACCGGCTTTTCCACCTTCATCACCGCACCGTGGCAGCTTTTCCTCACGTGGGGTCTGCTGGTCGGAATCGGCTCCAGCGCCGGTGCCGTCGGCATGGCGGCAGCCGTGGCGAACCGCTGGTTCGTCAGGCATCGCGGCCTGGCCATGGGCCTGCTTAGCTCGGCCAATGCCGCGGGGCAGTTGATCTTCCTGCCTATCTTGGGGCGGCTATCTCAGGACTACGGGTGGCAAAGCGTCTCCATCACGGTGAGCCTGACGGTTGCGGCCCTGATCCCGCTGGCGGCGCTGCTGCTGCCGGAGTCGCCTGCGGCTATTGGGCTTGCCCCGCTCGGTGCCGCAGCCGAACCGCCTGCCCCTCCACGCTCGCGCAATCCCTTCGGCGTTGCGATCGACGGCCTGATGCGCGGGATGCGCTCCGTCGATTTCTGGCTCCTGGCGCTGAGCTTCGGAGTTTGCGGCTTCTCCACCAACGGCCTGATCGGGACCCACCTGATCGCGTTCTGCGTCGATCACGGCTACTCGCAGTTTGCCGGCGCAGGCATCCTGGCATCACTCGGCGTGTTCAGCCTGATCGGCTCCGCCATCTCCGGCTGGCTGACCGACCGCTACAATCCGCGCATTCTGCTGTTCTGGATTTTCGGACTGCGCGGCCTGTCGCTGATGCTGCTGCCTTACACCAGCTTCGATTCCATCAGCCTGACCATCTTCGCGGTGTTTTACGGACTCGACTGGATCGCGGTGATGCCGCCAATCTTTGCGCTGGTAAACGAGGTGTTCGGCAAGAAGGCCGCCCCGGTGATCATGTCCTGGATATTCGCTACGCATCAGATCGGCGGCGCCTCGGCAGCCGTTGGCGCGGGGATCGTTCGCACCTGGACAGGCAGCTATCTGTTGGCGTTCGTGGCGAGCGGGCTGGCGTGCCTGGCGGCGGCGATGTTGGTGCTCCGCATTGCACGGGCACGGCCGGCGGTGGCAACGGCATAAAGCTGTGATTACGACACTGACCTTGCCGGCCAGGCACCTGACCGGGTCAGTTCCCGCGCGACGTTGCGTATTGTCTGGTGCAGTGCCTCAAGTATTTCCGATCGCCCTGCACCGCTGGTGCGCACGATGGCCAGCGGCCACCACGCGCGTGGGCGAAAACGATGCGCGACGACTTCACCGCGTGCTCGCTCACCGCTGAAGGCCCCCTGGGTCAGAAGACTGCAGCCGACGCCGGCACGGATCAGCGCGCGGATCATCAGGTGGTCATCCACTTCCGCTCGGATGTTGAGCGTCACACCGGTGCGCGCGACCCAGGTATCCAGTAGACGACGCGAGGCATTTGGTCTGCTCGGAACAATCAGCGGCACATCCGCCAAATCGGCGATACGCACATGGTCACGTCCGGCCGGTATCGTGTCGGGCCGGCCGACAAGGAACACCTCCTCCTTGACCAAGGGCGTTATCTCGAAGCCTTTCTGCGGCAGTGGATCGTGCAAACAGGCAATATCGACCTGCTCACGAACCAGCCACTCATGGATCTGTCCGGAAAATCCGCCCGCCAGTTTCAGGAATACGTTCGGATAGCGGGCATTGAATCGCTGCACCAGCGCCGGCACCAGGAAATGCGCCGAGGCGGGCGGCACGGCCAAGGCGATGCTGCCTGATGGTCCTTGCACACCGTTGCGGATTTCCATGCGAGCCTGGTCGAGTTCGCGCAGCACGGAATGGCAGTGCCGCAGCAATACTTGGCCCGCATCCGTCAGGCTGACGCCGTGCGCGTGCCGGCGGAACACGCGCGCGCCGATTTCATCTTCCAGCTTCCCGATCTGGCGGCTGACCGCCGGTTGCGAAATGCGCAGCAATTCGGCGCCACGGCTGTAGCTGCCGCATTCGGCGACGGTCTGGAAGTAGCGGAGCGCGCGGGTTTCCATCCGGCAGATATGACGTTCAGATTATAAGCGATATGCGTGTTATGCCTTGGACGCAAGCAGGTGCTGCTCGTACGGTCGCTACGCGACCGGGAGACGAGAGAAATGAAATTCGGCCTGCTGAGCCAGATCCAGGTGCCCAAGCCCTGGACCGAGGACACCGAACGCAACGTGTACTGGCAGAACCTCGACCACGTGGTTGCGGCGGAGCACGCCGGGTTCAGCCATTTCTGGCTCACCGAACAGCACTTCTTCGCAGAAATCGGCCACTGCCCCTGCCCCGAGATGTTCCTCGCCGCGCTGTCGCAACGCACGAAGACCATACGGCTCGGCTTCGCGGTGATCCTGATGCCATGCCACAACCCATTCATGATTGCCGAGCGCGTTGCCACGCTGGACGTGCTGTCCAATGGCCGCTGCGAATTCGGCGCGGGTCGCGGCACCGCGGCCTATGTCGTGGAAGGCCTCGGCTTCAACTCGGATGCCGAATACGGACGAGAAGTTGGACGCGAAGCACTCGAAGCCGTGGTGCAGATGCTCGAGCAGGAGCATTTCCCCGGCTACAAGGGCAAGCACTTCGATCTGCCGGCGCGCCAGGTGGTGCCGCGGCCGATTCAGCGTCCGCATCCGCCGCTATGGTTCGCCGCCTCCAACCTGGAGACGTTCGAACGCGCCGGTGCCGCGGGCGTTGGCGTGCTTGGCGTCACCCGCTACACGCACGCCGAGATCAAGCCGCATGTCGATGCCTACCGCGCGGCCGTCCGCAACGCGACGCCAATCGGACGCTTCGTCAACAACCATGTCGGCGTGTTCGCCATCGGCTGCGTGCATGACGATGACCGGATGGGCCGCGAGATCGGTTGCGCGGCTGCGCGGTTCTACTACGGCGATAATGACGCCGAGTTGAACCATGTGCGGTTCGGTTCGTCCGAGGGCGTGGCGCGGATCAAGGCGCGCATGGCCGCTTATTCCAATGATGACCTGCTGGAGAGTGGCATGGCGATTGGCGGCAACGCCGACAGTGTCTGCCGTCAGGTCGAGCGCTGGGCCGCAACGGGCATCGACCAGATGATCTTCATGTTCCAGATCGGCCGCACGACCCACGACCAGATCATGCGTTCGATTGAAATCGTCGGTGAGAAGGTGATCCCGCGATTTGCATGATACTGCCCCGCTGTCATTGCGAGCGAAGCGAAGCAATCCCCATCATGGCTGCGCACCCACGATGAGGATTGCTTCGCTTCGCTCGCAATGACAGGGGGTGACCTCATCGTCATCGACTGACGTTGCTGCCCGACACGGCGCGCCACGCTGCGGTGATCGCCGCGCAGCTTCGATTGATATCCGCCTCGGTGGTCGGCGCGGAGATAACCGATAGCCGCATCACCGAGCTGTCGCGCCATCGCGCGCCGCCTGCGAAGCAGGTCCCATCCGCCTGGATGCGTCGTATCGTATCAAGCGTCTGACGATCGGCGGTTTCGTCCGCGTCACGCGACCTGAAGCGCACAATCACCTGATTCAGAATGACATCGTTCAGCACGAATATGCCCGGTTCGCGCGACAGCGTATCGGCCATATGCGAGGCCAGCCTGCAATGCTCCGCGACCATCGCGGCGATGCCATCACGGCCAAGATGGCGGATCATTGCCCAGGTCGCGAACCCGCGCGCCCGGCGCGACAGCTCGGGTACGAAATGGGTTGGATCACGGTCACCTTCGGCAATTGCCGGCAGATAGCTGGCCGCAATCGTCATTGCATTGCGGTGGGCTTCGGCGTCTCGCACTATGGCGTAGCCACAATCGTACGGAGTTTGCAGCCATTTATGCCCATCGGTTGCCCATGAATCCGCTGCTTCAAACCCTGCCGCCAAGTGTGCCGTCGTACTGCACGCCCGTGCCCATAAACCGAACGCCCCGTCGACATGCACCCACGCACCGTGCGCCCTTGCCTGCGGCAGAATATCGCCGATCGGATCAAATGCGCCGGTATTGAGCTGGCCGGCCTGCGTGATCACTATCGCCGGCCCATCGCATGCAGCGATGGCACGCGCAAACTCGGCCGCCTGCATACGTCCCTGCATGTCTGTTGTGATACGTACGACGCGATCATGCCCCAGCCCGAGGAACTGCAAGGCCGAGAAAACGCTGGTATGCGCATCGTCGCCGATCAGCACGTGGATCGGTGGCGCGCCGAACAAGCCGTTCGCCTCGACGTCCCAACCAACACGGCGCAGCACCGCACCGCGCGCGGCCGCAAGGCACACGAAGTTGGCGACAGTTGCACCGGTGACAAACCCGACCGATGCATCGCGTGGCAGATCCAGTAGATCCAGCAGCCATTTCGCTGCGACCGCCTCGGCTGCGGCCGCGGCAGGTGACGCTTCGTGGTTGCCGGCATTCTGCCCCCACGCGGCGGTCAGCCAATCTGCGGCTACTCCAACCGGATGCGAGGCACCGATCACCCAGCCGAAGAAGCGCGGTCCGGTCATCGCGCGCAGCCCCGGCGTGCTGCGCGTCACCAGATCTTCGATCACCTCGTGCGGGGGCGCACCAATCTCCGGGGTTGGAGCATCGAAGACAGCGCGCATCGCCGCGTAGGTGAGCGGCGGAGCAGCTTCGCCCACGAGCCGACGATACTCTGCGGCGTACCTCGCTGCCTGTTCGAAGACAGAATGTGCATCGCGCGATGTTTCCATAGACTGAGGCTAGGCAGGCGGCTGCACACGCGCAACACTCACCGCATGACATCCCGCCTGCGAACCATCATCGGGAATCTCGTACTGCCCAACCCGGTGATCTGTGGCTCAGGCGAGCCGGTGATGACCGAAGCCGGGATTCGTGCCGCATTGCGCGCCGGCGCGGCGGGCGTGATCGCCAAATCAGTGAACGAGCAGCCTCCCGCGGCAAGCCAGCTCGATCGCGCCGATTATGCGCAACTTGACGCGACAGGCGCACCGGTGCGGCATGGCGTTTCCATTTTCTGCCGTTCCGGTCTGGCACAACGCGAGCCGGCCGAATGGTTTGCCGCGCTTGCGCGCATCGATCGCGACGCGGCGCGGGAGGAGCGCTTCGTTGCAGCAAGCATCGTGCTTGCGACCGCGGAGGGAGCCGAGGAGCTCGCGCATACGGCGCGTCTCGCAGGATTGCGGGTATTCGAACTCAATGTCGGTGCACCGCACGCGTCGGAAGCCACGCCCGGCGCTATCGTCCAGGAAACCGATCCCGTCCGCCTTGGTGCACTCGTTGCGCGTATCCGTGCGGCGACGGAAGGTATGCAGCTCTGGGTGAAGCTGACCGGGCTGTCGGCGAATCTTCCGGCCTTGGCACTTGCCGCCTCAACCGCTGGTGCAGACGCGGTCTGTATGATGGGACGCTTCATGGCGATGGTGCCGGATCTGGACACATTCATGCCCGTACTCGGCACTTCCGCAGCCTATGGCGGCCCATGGGCCCTCCCTATCGTCTGCCGATTCCTCGCCCAGTCTCGGCGGGCAGTCGGCCCTCAATTTCCTCTTCTCGGCACCAATGGCGTGCGGAGCGGTGCCGACGTGGCGCGAATGGCGCTCGCTGGTGCATCGGCATGCGAGTTGTTATCGGTGATAATGCACGAAGGCTTTGGTGCTCTGACGCGCGTCATCGGCGAACTCGACGCATTCCTTTCGGCGCGCGGACTTACGTTCGGCCAGCTCATCGGCCAAGCCGCCGATGCGCTTCAGGACTATGGCGAGCAGGCCGAGGTGCCCGGGCGGTGGAAGCGGTTCGTACCACCTGAGACGCTGGAATGACTACTACTCCGCTGCCCGTTTCATCTCATTCGCCAGAGGCCTTACGCGCAGGATCGGGTTCGGCCGCAAAGACTCGGGCGTCAGCAGACCGAGCGCGCCAGCAACTGACCAATAAGCGTGGTCCGCATGCCGCACGATCATGCACTCCGAGGACACGCCAATGTGCTGGCCCTCCAGTGAATGCGCGCACGCTATGTGCGCAATCTCCTCAGGCAGTCCGACAGTCAGACACACATAGGTGCCGAAGACGGTGTGCCGCAGTGTCGGCTGCCCGGTCGCGGATGGATCATCTGCCCAGCGCGCCTGGTTTTCCGGGTCGAATTCGTAGCATTTGCCGACGTCGTGACAGAGCGCGCCGCACAGCACAACATCGCGGTTTATGCTGACCTCCGGCCGCTGCGCGATGAACGTATCGACGATCTGCAGCGCCAACTTTGCCACGCCGCGCAGGTGATCGGCCTGCGAGCCGCGCTTCAGCACATTCATCCCAGGATTGCCTCCAGGCGGAATGTCACTGATTCGCCCGAAGCTGGAATGCGACAGGGCAAACGCCCAGGCCTCGACCGCCTTGCGTCGCAGATCGCCGTCGCCGATGTCGGCCAACTCCGGCAGGTCCTCCATCACGGTACGCCGCAATGCGTCTGTGACCGGGCGCTGCTGCTTCAGATAATGCAGGTCCATCGCTCCCCCTCCTCGGATGTTCCATACTATCGTCGCGCAGAACGGACCAGGGAGCGAGGCCGATGATCGACCGGGCGTCGGACATACTGGGGCTGGTGGACGTGCAGCCCACCTTCATGCCGGGTGGCGAACTGGCAGTAGCGGATGGCGATGCTGTCGTCCCGGTGATCAATCGGCTGCTACGCGTGTTCGATCACGCCTTTGCCACGCAGGACTGGCATCCACCCGGCCACAGCTCGTTTGCGGGCGCGCATCCGGGGAGGAAGCCGTACGACACGATCACCATGCCGTACGGTCAGCAGGTACTGTGGCCCGACCATGCGTTGCAAGGCTCGGCCAATGCGGAACTGCATCGGGACTTGGATCTGACCAAGGTGGAGGTAATCATACGCAAGGGCTTTCACCCCCAGATCGACAGCTACTCTACCTTCTTCGAGAATGATCGCCAGACCGCCACGGGATTGGACGGCTGGCTTCGACAGCGAGGATTTCGCCGCGTTTTCCTCGCCGGTCTGGCAACCGATTTCTGTGTTGCCTGGTCGGCGGAAGATGCCGTGCGTCTTGGCTACCAGGTGGTCGCAGTTATGGATGCGTGCCGCGGCATCGGCGTGCCCACTGAGAACGGCCGCACCACGATGGATGACGCGCGGCAACGGTTGGCTGGATTGGGCGTGCGGATGATCTCCAGCGAAGAACTCGGAGTATAGCACTGCCGGTGCCGGTAAAGAGCATAGCAGTTGCCCTGCTGGTCCCTCCGATATCGCTGGGACTTTTCGCATTGGCGGGCTTGCTGATTCAGCGGCGTCACCGACGCCTCGGGCATTTCGCAACATGGTCCGGCTTGCTGGTGCTGCTGCTGCTTGCGATTCCCGCGGTGGGCAGTTCTCTCCTCGTTGCATTGGAACAAGATCTGCCCCTCAAAGCACCCGACGATGCTCCGCCGCAGGCCATCGTTATTCTGGGCGGTGACTCGCAGCGCGGCCCTGGAGACAAGCCGACGTGGCTGGTTGGCGCGCTATCCCTCGAAAGAGTACGCGCCGGCGCAATGCTGCATCGCCGCACAGGCTTGCCGATCCTGGTATCCGGTGGAGCGCTGCATGCCGGAGAGCCACCGGTTGCGGAGCTGATGGCCGACAGCCTGATCAGTGACTTTCAGGTGCCCGTGCAATGGATTGAGCCCGTATCGCGCGACTCCTGGGAAGATGCCCATTTCAGCGCCGACATTCTGCACAAGCAGGGCCTGCGCTCCGTCTATGTCGTGACACAGGCTTGGCATATGCGCCGGGCACTCATGGCATTTGCCAGCGCCGGCATCATCGGGGTTGCAGCACCGACTCAGCTCGACGCCGTCCGCGCCTCTTTCGTGGATGACTTTGTACCCACGGCAGGCGGATGGCAGGCAAGCTACTTCGCCTTTCACGAATGGATCGGCTGTGCCTGGTATGCGCTCCGCTAAACTTCGTCAGCCGTTCCCGCCACCACCGGCCGGAGAAGGATTGCTGTCGCGGTAGTACGGTGCATAGAAGGGTTCATAGCGGTAGGGGTACGCTCGATATGGGTAACCGGCATAGTAGCCGCTGGCGTAATACCCATTCGGATAGCCATAGTATTCGTAGGGATAGCGATAGCTGTAATCGGGATAGCCGTACGCGCATCCACCAAGCGCTGTCGCCAACGCCAATACCGCAAGGGCGGGTCGAATGCTTCGCATGATCTGATATCCTTGTTGACTTTCCTTCCGAACGCGTCAGGAACTGAACGGGACCTTTCGGCAAGCGTTTGTCCGGATCGCGGAGAAGTGTCTGCGATTTCCACCCGCACAAAAAACCGGCAACTTGGTTCTTATCGTTCTATGAGAGGTTTGCACGATGTCCTTCACGTTCGGCTTTGACGTCCAACTGGATCGGCCCGCCTACGTCGATCCTACGGCACGCATATACGGACGGGTCAGCGCGGGTCAGGGGAGCAGTTTCTGGCCCTATTCGGTGATCCGCGCCGAAGGCGGCGCCGTGCGGATCGGCCGCTACTGCAACGTGCAGGATGGAGCGGTCATCCACGTCGGTGGCCGCGGGGGCACGGTTATCGGCAACTACTGCTCGATCGCGCATCGTGCCGTCGTCCATGGCGCGGAAGTGGGTGACGATTGCCTCATCGGCATTGGCGCAGTGGTGATGGATGGCGCGAAGCTGGGCCGACGCTGCGTGATCGGTGCGATGGCCCTCGTTCCACCGGGCACTGAAATACCGGAGGGATCCGTCGTCATGGGCGTTCCTGGCAAGGTCGTGGCAACACGCGGCAATTTCGCTGCAACGCGTCGCAACGCATTGGTTTATCATCGCAATGCCCTCGCCTACGCGCAGGGACGGCATGACGCATGGCGCGGCGAGGATTACGTTCGCTGGCGCGACGACATCAATGCCAGGCTGGCAGCGGGCGAAGACGTGGAGCCTTCGTAGCTACCCGCCTGCTGCAGCGAACTGCTTTTGAAGCTGCGCAGACAATCGGCCATAGACCCAGCGCGCGTTACCCTCGTAAACCGCTGCTTTATCCTCGGACGACAGCTTGAGCTGCTCGATATAGCGCTTGGTGTCGTCGAAATGGTGACCGGTGTCCGGATCGATGCCCCGTACGGCCCCGATCATTTCCGATGCAAACAGGATATTCCCGACGGGAATGACACTCGCCAGCAGCACCTGCCCGGGTAGATGATAGACACAAGTGTCGAAGAACACGTTGTTCAGCAGATGCTCGGTCAGGGGCGGCAGCTTCATGTCCTGTGCGAGGCCGCGGAACCGTCCCCAATGATACGGCACCGCCCCGCCGCCATGCGGGATGATGAATTTCAGCGTTGGAAAGTTCTTGAACAGGTCCGAGGTCAGGCACTGCATAAAGGCAGCGGTATCGCCGTTCAGATAATGCGAACCAGTCGTATGGAACGCGGGATTGCACGCCGCGCTGACGTGGATCATCGCCGGAACGTCGAGTTCCACCATCTTCTCGTACAACGGGTACCAGTAGCGGTCGCCAAGTGGCGGATCCTTCCAGTATCCACCCGAAGGATCAGGATTCAGATTGCAGCCAACAAAGCCGTACTCCAGCACGCAGCGCTCCAGCTCCGCGATGCAGTTGCGCGGCGAGACACCGGCGCTTTGTGGCAGCATGCAGACGCCGACAAAGTTGCGCGGAAACAGCGTGCAGACGCGGTGGATGAGCTCGTTGCAGGCGCTGGCCCACGCCTCGCTGGTGCGGGCATCGCCAAGATGGTGGCCCATGCCGGCCGCGCGAGGAGAGAAGATCGTGAGGTCGGTGCCGCGTTCCTGCTGCAGCTTCAACTGACCATTGACGATGCTTGCGCGGATCTCGTCATCGGTGATCACAGGGCGAGTCGGTGCGGCCCTCCCCTCCGCATGGGCGGCGATCTGTTCGGTCCGCCACGCCTCGTGCTGGCGGGGTGACGTGGTATAGTGGCCGTGACAGTCGATGATCATGGTTGCTCCCCCGGTCAGTGCTCCGACTGTAGATGACCAGGGGCGGACTGCGAAGCGTGAGGGCGTTACCTTCGGATAGCCACGTCGGCCACGATCGCGAAGGATCGCTTTCGCTTCTCATGGTCGAAAATATTCGCGGTCACCATCAGCTCATCACAACCGGTGCGCTGGATGAACGCATCCAGACCCTTGCCAACCGCCTCTGGTCCACCGACGACAGCGCATGACAGCGCATCGTCCAGTATTGCCCGTGCATAGGGGTCGAGCTGCGCGTCGAAATCCGGAACGGGCGGCGGCAGCTTGCCCGGCATGCCGCGCCGGATATTCAGAAACGACTGTTGCAGTGACGAGAACAGGAAGTGCGCCTCCGCGTCCGTCTCGGCGGCGATCACGTTGACACCAAGCATGACATAGGGGGCGGCGAGCTGTTTCGACGGCCGGAACCGCTGCCGATAGATCGCGATCGCCTCCATCATCATGGCCGGCGCGAAGTGCGACGCGAAGGCAAACGGCAGACCCAGGATCGCGGCAAGCTGTGCCCCGAAGGTACTGGAACCCAGGATCCATATCGGTACATCCAAACCGGCGCCGGGAACGGCTTGCACCGCCTGCCCCGGTTCGGCCGGCTGGAAGTAGCTCATGAGCTCGACCACATCCTGGGGAAATTCGTCGCCAGTGCTGTGCAAGGTCCGCCGCATTGCCCGCGCAGTGATCTGATCCGATCCAGGTGCTCGCCCCAGTCCCAGATCGACGCGCCCAGGATGCAGCGATGCCAGCGTGCCGAACTGCTCGGCAATCAGCAGCGGGGCGTGGTTCGGCAGCATGACGCCACCGGCGCCGATGCGGATACTGTTCGTACCAGCGCCGATATGCGCCAATGCCACCGCGGTTGCGGCGCTGGCAATGCCTGGCAGGTTGTGATGTTCGGCCATCCAGTACCGGCGATAGCCAAGCGCCTCGACATGCCGGGCGAGATCAAGCGAATTGCGCAGCGCCTGACCCGCGTCACTGCCTTCGGGAATAGGTGCAAGATCGAGAACAGAAAGCGGAACCATCCTGAGTTACTTACGCGGGCCGATTCCATTGCAAATCAGGATCCAATGGAAACACTGGCCGGCGCACCTTTCGAAATGTCAATTGACCATAATCCGACGTACATACGCCGACACCGGCGCATTCCACGATTTCACGCGCGACCTTGCCGAGGTCGGCTCGCCAGTGCACCCGGCTCTTGATCGCAACGTATTTCTTGCGGGCAGGATCAATTCCCAGCGCCTGCAGCATCTCCTGCGCCGTCGGCTCGATATGGCGGCTGAGCAGGATGATTTGCACCCTTCCCGTGTCCAGCACGACGGTCCGTCCCATGAACACCTGAAGGCCCGGCGTGAGGCCGCCCCTTAATCGGAAACTGCCCGATGAGATCGTCTGCACCACCCCGGTGACGGTCAGCGGTGCGCTCGAGACCGGCAATTGCGGCATCGGCAGCTTCGCCCCGATCGACAGCGTGACCGTCGCGCCGACTCCAGCCTCAACCGCCTGACGCACCGCGTCGGGATCATAGATGCCGAAGAACACGACATCATCGAGATCCTGGCGGATGATCTCGCGCAAGGTGTCGGTGGTGTCCATGGTGCCGCCGCTTGCGCAATTGTCGTAGTGATCGAGCAGCACAACGGGCAGCTGCCCTGGCGCGCCCAACGCCTTGGCGCGACGCACGGATGCTTCCAGCGGTTCGATATCGAACATGAATTCGCGCCTCGCGTTCCATGCTGCGCTGAGCAATTCATCAACCATGGCCTGCGCATCGGCCGGATCGCTGTTGGTCACGACGACAGCGGAAAGCCCGGCCATCTGAATATCGGCGTGCGGGAAACCAACGAACAAATTGGCAGCGACGGCCCGTCCACTTGCCTCCCATGCCGCGCACATGGCCTGCAAATCCTTGTTGGGCGCTCGATGCGTGCCTTGCGCCATTACGTGCGGCAGCATCGGCGCGGAACCCCATGCAGCCGTTGGCTTTACCTCGCCGCCCATGACCCGCAGCAGTGCACGCGCGGCGCGTTCAGCGGTCTGCTTCTGGTCGATATGTGGGTAGGTCTGGTACCCGGTCACAACTTGCGCATTGCTGACCATCGCATCAAAAACGTTGGCGTGCATGTCGTAGGCCACGCAGAGCGGCGTCTTCGGATCGATGCTCCTAATCCGGCGCAGCAGTTCTCCCTCGCCATCGTCGAACCGCTCAGTCACCATCGCACCATGCAGGTCGAGCCAGAGTGCATCGAAGCCGCCCTTTGCCACTTCATCCGTGATCCTGCGGCAGATCGTTTCGTAAGCATCGCTATCGACCGGCCCGCTGGGTGGGGCACTCGCACACACCGGCACGACGACGTCCGCTCCGATCTGTTCGGCTACAGCGAGGTAGCCGCCCATGCAGGTGCCGGTGCCCCGGTAAAAGTCCATGGCCGCCTGGCCACTCAGCAGCGCCGTACCGTCACGACAGAACCGGTCCAGCTTGGTCGGCACGGGCGAGAACGTGTTGGTCTCGTGCGACATGGTGGCAAGCAGCAGGCGCATTGGTGCTCCTGGGTAAGGTTTCGGGCGCACATCTTACGACAGGAAGCGCTCTGATGCAGCCATTGGCACGGAGCACCCAAATGTCGGCAGTAGGGAACCTTGTCCCCGAGCCACCGTTTACGGCTGAATACGGGGAATGGGGAACTTCGAATGAGCGATAACAGTATCGCGCTACCGCTTGTCTTCTTCCTATGCCTGGGCCTGGTCACCGTCTTCCGCTTCTTGGATAGGCAACGCTGGTTTATCGCACTCGCGGTGTGTGGCACCCTGCTTGGCGGCCTGGGCTGGCTGTGTGTGCATTACGGACCCTACGTGCCTTAAAGCACAAGCACGGCTCGTCCTGAGCACAATCACTGAACCGTGCTCCACTGGCCTGGAACTCACCTAACGTCGCCTCGCTTTCCGGTTGTCATTCACAAGTGGAGACTCCGGATGCGCTCTATTCTGCTGCTTGCCGTCACTGTGGTAACCCTCGCCGGGTGCATACACGCGGAGACAACACCTGCCCCCCGCAGCAGCACCACTGTAGTGACGCCAGCGCCTTCCGATACTGCGACTGTCATCCGTAATCCGTAATGGAGACGGCCCGAGTGGCGTGAGGCGGTACAAGCCGCCTTCGCCGCCGCCGCTAAGCGCTCTTCAGCACCAGTTCGCCGTTGCCCGTTTTGCCGACCACGTTGACCGCCACATCGCGCAAGTGGCGGCGAAGCAGGAGATCCACAGAGCTTTCGCCGACAGGAAGGCGCGCGATCCGCATCTCACTGACATAGTCCGGCAGTAGCGGCCGGTCGATCAGTACACGCTGCGCATCTGCCTCGAACGAAATCCCTAGCAGCGACTCTAGCAGGCCAAAGGCGGTAGCCGCTGCCCAGGCTTGCGGACTGCATGCAACAGGATAACGCGTGGGCACTTCTCCCGCCGCGCGTGAGAAGCCACAGAACAGTTCCGGAAGACGATGGAGGTCCATGCATCGGGAGGCCGCAAACAAACCCTCGAAGACGGTCAGCAATGCGTCGCGCAGGCCGTAGCGCGCGAAGCCGATGGCGATCAGGCCGTTATCATGCGGCCATACAGAGCCGTTGTGGTAAGACATCGGATTATAGCGAGCCTCGCCTTCGGCAATTGTCCTGATGCCCCAACCGGAAAATCCGCTTGGCGACATCAGCGTCGCCGCGACCTGCCGCGCGCGCTGGTCAGACGCCATGCCGGCAAACAGCACATGCCCGGCGTTCGAGGACCGCACGCGGCATGGCTGTTTCGCCCCGTCGAGTGCCAGTGCATAGGTCCCCAGATCCTCGCACCAGAATGTCTCCTCGAATCGCTCTCGCAGCGACTCCGCATGATCGGTGCACGTTGTCTGCTCATCGATCAAACCAAGCAAGCCCGCCAGGCGGGCGCCGCCACGCCACGCGGCGTAGGCGTAGGCCTGAACTTCGACCAGCGCTATCGGTGGTTCGGCAAGCCTGCCGTCTGAGTGGAAGATCGAGTCGGCCGAATCCTTCCATCCTTGGTTGAGCAGCCCAGCTTCGGTGTGGCGCGCATACTCGATAAACCCATCGCTGTCCCGGTCGCCATGCTCTCGCATCCAGGCCAGTGCCGCTCGGACGTGCGGCCAAAGCGATCGTGTGAATGCAAGTTCGCCGGTGCGGTCCCAGTAGGCCGCGGCCAGCATGACGAACAATGGTGTCGCATCAACGCTGCCGTAATACCGATGAAACGGTACTTCCCGGAGCACCGCCATCTCGCCGTTGCGCGCCTCGTGGAGAATTTTCCCTGGTTCGGCGTCGAGGGAGGGATCGAACTCGGTGGCCTGTGTGGCAGCAAGGAACGCAAGCACGCCGCGCGCCAGATCAGGCCGCAACCACAGGCATTGCAAAGCGGTTATGATGCCGTCGCGGCCGAAGGGTGCGCTGAACCACGGTATGCCGGCATAGGGATATGCGCCATACGACGTGCAGGTCTCCAGCATACCCAGATCGGCCTGCGAGCGCTCGACCCAGTCATTCAGAAGCTCCTTGGATGTCACCAGTTCGGGCGCAATCGCGGAGGCAGTCAGTTGGTCCGGCTCGCAGGCATCCGCCACTTGGCGTCCCGACGTTCGGCAGGTGATTATCACGGTAAGGCTGGCCGCTCCGCCTGGCTGAAGCACGAAGCGATGCAGCGCCTGTCGCCCAAGCACGTCATTCGCAGCACTGCTGAACTCGATCCGGCAGTGACGGTCGGTCCCATCCAGCCCACGATAGGAAATCGTGGCCCCGTGGAAGTCGGCGTCCTGATCGAACACTTCACCACGTCGCCTTCTTCTTACACCACGAACCTCGAAGATATCGGCAAAATCCGCGTCGTACTCGGTCATCAGCTCCAGGGTCATCGGCTCGCGGGCGAAACTTCGCATGGAGATGGTGGACACGAGCGTTCTGTTACGGAGCTGGTTAGTCCGGAGGATGTGCAGGCAGTCGCGCTCGATAGCCGCGCGCGTTTCGTCGGGCGACTGCTCGACATTCGTCAACACTGCTCGGAATGTATCGCCAGCCCGGTTGACACTCGCACCGAGAAGCAGCGGCCTCGCTCCGTTCAGCCTGAAGACAAGGCGCGACAGGTAGCGCGTATCCTGGTGATAGAGCCCTTCCGCACACTCGCCCCGCTCACCGCAGTCACCGTACTGGTCGCCAACCAGAAAGGAGTCGCCGGATTTCAGGACCAGCGGCCGCGCCAATGCGGTGACAGACGAGGCATGTACGTAGAACGGGCTGGTCTGTGCAGTGGCATCTGCCATTCCGATGACCTCGCCGCTGACTGCTGTGATCCGGCGTACAACGGCGCCGGCGACGTGTGGTTCGTCGTTGTGTCTGCTAATCAGTTGAACTGCTGATTGATTGGCGCCCGTTGGGTGGTTCCGCCATTTACGACACGTAAGTGTGAAGAGCCCGCTAGCTCGCGGTTTGGCGCCGACGTTCGGCTATCGCTTGCTTTCGATATGCTGTCGGTAGGACGCCATAGACCTCCCTGAACTTGCGACCGAAGTGGGTCATGTCCGTAAAGCCCCAGCTGTATGCGACCTCACTGACCTTCCGATGCGCCTGCGACTCGAAAACCGCGCGGCAACGTGCCAGCCGCCGCTCCTGGATCAGGCGAGCGATGGACGTTCCTTCCTCGGCGAGCACGGCATTGGCGTAACGTGTACTCACGCCGGCAGCACAGGCAACGCTGGCTGAATCCAGCGCAGGATCCGCGAGCCGGGCCTCCACAGCAGCGCGAATCCGCATGCTGACCAACGCACGGGCTGAAGAGAGGCAGGACTTTTCGCTTCCGGTCGCTGACAAGAGCGAGACGGCGAGCAGATCAAGCACCTGGTTCTGGACGGCGTCCTGGGATGTTGGGCTGAGCTGATCCAGGTGATGGGTAAGCATCGCGAGGAAGGCGGAGGTCAGCCTGTGCTCGGCCTCCAGTGGCCTGATCAGGCGGCCAATCATTCCCGACATGGGGCTAATCCGCGCTTCGAGCAAGCGACGTGGCACCTTGAGAACAAGTACTCTGCACGATGCCGCAAATCTGCCGGTGTAAGGCAATCTCGGATCGATGACTGTGATGTCGCCTCGCTCCAGTTGCACTTCGCGCGTGTTCTGCTCCAGTGCCATTCGTCCGGCAAATTGACGGCAAACAAAAAGGTCGTCGGGATCCGTAGTGGCAATGTGTCGCACCTCATGCGCGACAGACATCGGCGACGCATTGAAGTCTATCAACCGAATACCGGCCAGTGATCCAATCCGGATATTTGCCTGGAAGCTCAGCCTGTCCGCTGGAACGGAGCTATGCTTCACAATAGTGGCGCAGGCGATGCTGTGCCAATAGTCGAACCGATCACGCGGATGCACAGATGCTGTTGAGAATAGTTCTTTCATCTCGCGATCTTACTGCTCAGTGGCCGAGAAACAGTTCCGACCAAGCCGATTCACTCTCTGGGATTTACCTACGGTTGGCAAGGAGGCGCCGTGGGCGCCTGTATCGAGGCAAAGTTCCGCTATGCGCAGAATGACCAGGCGAAGCGCGGTGACCCAGGGCCTTTCATTCGCGTTTGTCCCAACCGCTTTCAGGCCGATCGGGATACATGCGGACACTGGGTCGTTTTGCGACATCAACCCGGGTCAGTACGTGCGAGAGGCGGACCAAGCCTTTCGAAGCGGCGATTATGAAAGGGCGTCTGCTCTGTTACGGCGAGCGTATTTTGCGTTCGACCTATGCGAGAACAAACTGGTCGCATCACGCAGTGACCGCGATGGCATTGGATAGAGAGGTATGGTCTCTCGCTGATACTTCCGCAGGCGAAAGATTCATTGCTGTCATGTGATGGCTGATATCGAGCAGGCCGAAGCTCGCTACCCCGCCAGTTCGCGTGACCGCTTCGTTGCGTCTGCGATGGCACGGCTCAACGCCGCGGGCCAGGCTTCCGGCGCCATCAGCACGGCAAGGGCTCGCTCGGTGGTGCCACCGGGGCTGGTGACCGCAATGCGCAATGCCGCCGCGTCTTCGGAACTTGCCGCCAGCAGTGCTCCCGAACCGGCCACTGTTTGCCGCGCCAGCAGCCGCGCCAGATCGGGTGGAATGCCCTGCTCCAGCGCAGCCTTTTCCATCAGTTCGGCCAGCAGGAAGACGTAGGCCGGTCCGCTCCCTGATACCGCGGTAACCGGGTCGAGCAAGGCTTCGTCCTCCACCCAAGCCACCAAGCCGATAGCCCGCAGCAGCCGCTCACATAGTGCGCGCTGCGCGGTATCTACGCCCAGGCCCGGACAAGCCACGGTCACGCCCTCCCGCACCGCCGCTGGCGTGTTCGGCATGGCCCGCACGATCGCTGCTCCGTCGCCGAGCAGTGTCCGCATGCCGCCAATCGTCCGGCCCGCCATGATCGACAGGAACACGGACTTGCCGGCAAAGCGCCGATACAGCGGCAAGGTCTCCGCCGCATTCTGCGGCTTGACCGCAAATACCACTGCGGCTGGGGCAAAGCTTTGCGCTAGCGCGCCAATATCCGGCACCACTGTCAGGTCAGGTCCGGACCAGCTGGAGGCGGCGGGCGCGGGATCGACCGCGACCGATGGCTCCAAGCCCTGCTCGCGCCAGCCGGACAGCATGGCGCTGCCCATCCGGCCGCATCCGACAAGCAGGATCGGGGGGATCATCCCATCAAGCCTCGCCGACACATTCCAGCATTGCCGCCGCCAGCGCATCCTGCGGCGACTTGCCACCCCAGAGCACGAACTGGAACGCCGGGAAGAAGCGCTCGCACTCGGTGATGGCGATGTCCACCATGTCCTCCAGGCTTTCGGCCGAGGCCCCAGGGGCACCGCGGAGCAGCACGGCATGGCGGAACACCGGCATGCCATCCTCGCTCTCCAGCCCGAAATGCCCGATCCACAGCCTCTCGTTCGCCAGAGCAAGCAACTCGTACAGCGCGTTGCGCTGCTTTTCCGGCACCTTCAGGTCGAAGGCGCAGGTGAAGTGCATGGCGCTGATCTCGTGCGACCAGGAGAAATACAGGCCGTAGTCGCACCAGCGCCCGGGTGCCTCGGCCGCCATCTCGGAATCACTGCGGCGGTCGAACGCCCAATCATTGGCGATGACGATCTGTTCCATGATGTCGAGGGGATTGGCGGCTGCATCGTGGCTGAGGGCCGTCATGGACATGCTTGGTCTCCCATCGTGCAGGAAGGCCGGACGGTTTCATGGTTACCGAAATCTTGGGGTTACGGCGCCATGTTAACCACGAATCCTAGCCTACCGAGGCAGCGCACCGCGCCGCAAGCCTTACGGAGCGTCTTTCCGCGTCTCCAGTGACGTCACCCGGACTTCCAGGGCGGCCAGTCGCTGCAATACCTCAGTCAGCTTTGCTTCTGTCGCTTCCTGCGCCGCCTTCGCATTGGCTGCCAGCTCCGCCATGGCTTCGAGCTCCTCGCGCTTGACCAGTTCGAGCTTGCGAATCGCCTCGTCGATGCGCGCCCGGGCCATCGCCTCCATTTCTTCGCGCAGGCCTGCCAGCGCGGACATCGCTCCACCTGCCACGCCAGCCAGATCATCAAAGAAACGCGGTCGCTCAGCCATACCTGCCCATCCTCCGGCTACCGGGCAGCCTTTCGTGGACTCGCCCTGGCCCCTATAACGCCGGCCATGATTCTGGTCACGGGCGGCGCCGGCTTCATCGGCTCAAACCTGCATGCGGCCCTGACCCGCCGCGGCCAAGAAACAGTTATCGTTGATCATCTGGGCAGCAGCGGGAAATGGCGCAACCTCGCCAAGCACCCGCCGTCGCGGATTATCCCACCGGCAGAAATCGATGCTTTCCTCGACAGCCGGCCACCGGTGGAACTCGTCTATCACCTGGGCGCCATCACCGACACCACGGCCGCAGATGGCGACGCTGCCTGGGCAATCAATGTCGAGCTGCCGCGGCGTATCTGGCACTGGTGCACAAATCATGGGGTGCGCCTGGTCTACGCCTCATCTGCCGCCACCTATGGCGACGGTTCGGCTGGGTTCGACGATGACGCGACGCCTGAGGGGTTGGCGAAGCTGCGGCCGTTGAACCTGTATGGCTGGACCAAGCATGCGTTCGACCTGCGGGTAGCGCGCGCCATAGCCGAGAGGCGGCCGCATCCTCCGCAATGGGTCGGGCTGAAGTTTTTCAACGTTTATGGCCCCAACGAATACCACAAGGGCCGGATGATCTCGGTGGTGAAGGTGAAACACGACGAGATCGCCGCCGAGGGACGGGCCCGGCTCTATCGGTCGGACACCGCCAATGTCGCCGATGGCGAACAGCGCCGCGACTTCATCTGGGTCGGCGACGTGGTGGACGTCCTGCTGTGGCTGCTGGACACGCCAGAGGTGAATGGGCTGTTCAATATCGGCACCGGCCAGTCGCGCACCTATCTCGACCTAGCCAATGCGGTAAGCGACGCGGCCGGCATGCCCCGGCGGATCGAATTCATCGATATGCCCCCGGAGCTGCGGGGCCAGTACCAGTCCTTCACCGAAGCCTCGATGTCTCGGCTGCGCGCCGCCGGCTATGCCGGTCAGTTCACGCCGCTCGAACAAGGCGTCCGCAGCTACGTCCAGGATTACCTGATACAGAACGATCGTTACGTATGATCCCTGTCCTGCTGTTTCCGCAGTTCGACCCGGTCCTGGTGCAGATCGGGCCCTTTGGCATCCGCTGGTATGCGCTGGCCTACATTGCCGGACTGGTGCTGGGCTGGCGGCTGCTGCGCTACCTGGTTCGGCAGCCGCCACCCGTCGCCACTCCGGTGCAGGCAGACGACTTCCTGACCTGGGCCACACTTGGCGTCGTCTTGGGCGGGCGGCTCGGATACGTGCTGTTCTACCAGCCAAGCGTGTATCTGGCGCATCCGGGGATGATCTTCGCCGTTTGGGAAGGCGGCATGAGCTTCCACGGTGGCGCACTCGGGGTCATCGTCGCAATTCTCTGGTTCTGCCGCCGAAATGGCATTCCACTGCTAGGCTTTGCCGATCGCGTGGTGGTCTGCGTTCCTATCGGCCTGTGCTTCGGGCGGATCGCCAATTTCATCAATGGCGAACTATGGGGACGGCCCGCGCCGGACTGGCTGCCTTGGGCGATGATCTTCCCTAACGGCGGTCCGATTCCCCGCCATCCCAGCCAGATTTACGAAGCGCTGCTGGAAGGCGTGGTGCTGTTCCTGGTGATGCTGGCGCTGTCTCGCTCGGAGCGGCTGCGCGCAAGGTTCGGCTTCCTCAGCGGGGCGTTCCTGGTTGGTTATGGGATCGCGCGTACCACATGCGAGTTCTTCCGCGAACCCGACGTGTTTTTGGGCTACCTGATTGGCGGCGTGACCATGGGCCAGTTACTGTGCATCCCGATGCTGATTGGCGGCATCTGGCTGATGCTGCGCGCGAGGTGATGGAACGGCTCGATCAGTTCATGGCGCGCGCCAACGCCGCCTACTACGCCGCGCACGATCCGTTCCGCGACTTCACGACGTCGCCTGAGATCACTCAGGTATTCGGCGAAATTCTCGGGCTGTGGGCGGCGGTGACCTGGGATCTGATCGGGAAGCCCGACCCCGTGCTGCTGGTGGAGGCGGGACCAGGCCGTGGCACGCTCATGGCCGACGCGCTGCGGGCCATCGGGGCGGTCGCGCCCGCGTTCCGAAGGGCTCTGCGGCTGCATCTGATTGAGACGTCGCCAAGGCTGCGCGCGATCCAGGCAGCCAGGCTTCCGGACGCCACGTGGCATGATGATTTGTCTACCCTGCCAGTGACCCCGATGCTGCTGCTAGCCAACGAATTCCTCGACGCTCTGCCGATACGGCAGCTTGTGAGGTGTGGCGATCAGTGGATGGAGCGGTTTGTCGAGGACGGCAGGTTTATCGAATGCCCCGGCCCCCCCTCCCCAACCCTCCCCCGCTTCGCGGGAGAGGGGGAGGGTGCTGGTGTCATCCTCGAAATAAACGAACCAGCCCTGGCGATCGCCCGCACCCTCGGCACCCGCTTCAGCGACACCCCGGGAGCTGCGCTCTTCCTCGACTACGGCCCAGAGCGAAGTGCGCCCGGCGACAGCTTGCAGGCAATCCGCGACGGCCAGCCGACTGATCCGCTCTCGGCGCCCGGCACCACCGACATCACGGCCCATGTCGATTTCGCGGCCTTCGCCGCCACCGCCCGGGAGGCTGGTGCCACGACGCATGGCCCCCTGCCACAAGGCATCTTTCTCACCCGCCTCGGCCTGTTCCAGCGCACTGATCGGCTGGCGCGGAGCCAACCGCCCGCACGCACGTCAGCGCTGATCGAAGCAGCGCGCCGCCTGGCGGAACCAAATCGGATGGGCCGCCTCTTCAAGGCGCTCGCAGTGTGCAGCCCGAACTACCCACCCCCTCCCGGGTTCGAGTAGCTGGACAACACTCCCCCGCGCCGCCAAAAGCCCTGCCATGCTGCTCACCGCCGACTCGCTCCGCGTGCCTCACGGCTTCTTCACGCGCTACGGGGGGGTTTCCAGCGGGCCCTACGCCAGCCTGAACTGCAGCCTGTCCGGCGGTGACGCACGCGATGCGGTGCTGGAAAACCGCGCCCGCGCCGCGCGCACTATCGGTGCGGCACCAGAGCGCCTTGTTGGCCTGATGCAGGTGCATGGCGCCGACGTCGTCCCCGTCACCGCCCCCTGGGCACCCGGCCAAGGCCCACGGGCTGATGCAATGGTGACCGATCGGCCGGACATCGCGCTGGGCATCATCACCGCGGACTGTGCGCCGGTGCTGCTCGCCGACGTTCGAGCAGGGGTCGTCGGCGCCGCCCACGCCGGCTGGCGCGGTGCGGTCGCGGGCGTGATCGAGGCGACTGTTGACGCGATGGTCAGGCTGGGAGCGGAGGTCACGAACATGGCCGCCGCCATCGGCCCGTGCATTCGGCAGCCTTCCTACGAGGTGGGCGCCGACATGCGCGATGCAGCGCTTACGCAAGACGAAATGAGTAGCCGGTTCTTCGCCGCCGGCCGACGCGAAGCGCACTGGCAGTTCGACCTTCCCGGCTATTGCGCTGCCCGCCTGACCGCGGCCGGTATTCGCCAGATCGAAGCGCTCGATGCGGACACCGCCGCGGATGAGGCCAGATTCTTCAGCTATCGCCGCAACACATTGAGGGGCGGCGGCCCGATCGGGCATCAGATTTCCATCATCGCACTCGAGCGAAGGTAGTCCGTGATCTTCCGACTTAGCTTGCTTCTGGTTCTCTTGCTCGCCTCCTGCGGCGACCTGCCAGAGCCGTTCCTCGGCAATCCCGGCGCCGCCGGGCGCATTCTGGCGCAACCACCAACGCCGCGGCTTGCAGTTCCGCCGCCCGCCAATGCGCTGCTGCCGGATGGCGCCAGCCGGCAGTTCGCCAGCGCGCTGGCGGCGGGGCTCCAGGCGCAAGAAGTACCGGCTGTGGCTGAAAAGGTGCGAGCCAATGATTGGCAGTTGCTGACGACAGCCGAAACCCGCGGTTCGACCATCGTCCCAATATTCAGCGTGGTGAACCCGAAGGGCGAGGACAAGGGAAGAACCGAGGGCAGCCCTGTTCCGACCCAGGCCTGGGCAACAGCAACACCGCAGATACTGGAACAGGCCGCGAATGACGCCGCGCCGAAAATCACCGACCTGCTCAACAGCATTCAGACCGCGGTGCTGCGTGCGGATCCAAACAGCCTGTATAACCGCGTCGCGAAGGTGCAGGTGGCCCAGGTGACCGGCGCGCCAGGCGACGGCAATGTGTCTCTGACGAAGCAGATCAAGACGCACCTCGCCGC
This sequence comes from uncultured Acetobacteraceae bacterium, assembly GCA_964427005.1. Taxonomy (GTDB): domain Bacteria; phylum Pseudomonadota; class Alphaproteobacteria; order Acetobacterales; family Acetobacteraceae; genus JAMXLO01. Next base: position 11,452 of record CAYRTL010000006.1, on the reverse strand, counting down.
ACTGGGTCCGCTAGTTCAGGACACGGCGAGTGGCGCCGATTTTATCGTGCAAGGCAATGTGCGCATGACCCCCATTGGCGGCGGCCAGCAGCGGGTGGAGATACAATGGTCGGTCAAGGTGCCGAGTGGTGACGAACGCGGCAAGGTGGTGCAGCTCAACGACGTCCCGGTCGGATCGCTGGACCATTATTGGGCGGACGTCGCCGTTGCGGTGGCGACCGAGGCTGCCGGTGGGATCAATGATGTGATCAATCGCCAGTCGGGGCGCGAGCCCGGCGAGCCGGTTCATGGACAGGCGGAAAAGCCGTTGGTAGAAGGCCACAAGTCCGGCGTGGAACCGGTACGATGATCCCGCGTATGATCCCCCTGGGCGGCCGAACAGCATGAAAATCGTTGCCTGCAACAGCAACCGCCCACTCGCAGAGGCCGTCGCTGCCACGCTGAAGCTGCCACTCACCCGCGCCTCGATCCGGCGCTTCGCGGACATGGAGGTGTTCGTCGAAATCCACGAGAACGTCCGCGGCGAGGACGTGTTCGTGGTGCAATCGACCTCCTATCCCGCCAACGACACGCTGATGGAGCTGCTGGTCACGCTGGATGCTCTGCGGCGCAGTTCGGCGCGGCGGATCACCGCGGTCATTCCGTATTTCGGCTACGCGCGGCAAGACCGGAAGACAGCTCCACGCACGCCGATTTCTGCCAAGCTGGTCGCTAATCTGGTTACAACCGCAGGCGCCAACCGCGTGCTGACGATGGACCTGCATGCCAGCCAGATTCAGGGCTTCTTCGACATTCCGGTGGATAACCTGTACGCCGCGCCGCTGTTCAGCCGAGACATCCAGGAGCGCTTCAACGGCCGCGACCTGATGATCGTATCGCCCGATGTCGGCGGCGTGCTGCGGGCGCGACTGCTTGCCACGCGGCTGAACTGCGATCTCGCGATCATCGATAAGCGCCGTGAGCGTGCCGGGCATTCCGAAGTGATGAATGTCATCGGCGACGTGTCAGGGCGCGACTGCATCCTGGTGGATGATCTGGTCGATTCCGGCGGAACGCACTGCAATGCCGCGGATGCCCTGATCAAGGCGGGCGCGCGGTCGGTCAGCGCCTATGTGACGCATGGCGTGCTATCGGGCGGCGCGGTGGCACGGATCGCTTCGTCGCCGATCGAGACGATGGTGATCACCGATTCAATCATGGCGACCGAGGCGGTGCGGCTTGCGACGAACATCCGCCAGCTCACCATCGCTCCATTGATCGCCGAAGCCATGCGGCGGATTCACGATGAGAGTTCGGTGAGTTCTCTGTTCGATTAGGTTATCGCGGCCACCACCCCATTGTCATTGCGAGGAGCGTAGCGACGAAGCAATCCCCATCAAGGTGCGTAACTACGCTGGGGATTGCTTCGTCGCTACGCTCCTCGCAATGACAGGTTGCCAAAGTGCGGAGAAGTTTCATGCGCCAGATGACACTCGTGGCCTTCCTGCAAGCACAGAACTGCACCAACTTCGTCGGCTCTTGGCGGCATCCGGAAGCCTCGCCCGGCTTCATGACCGCAGACTACTATCGTCATATCGCTCGCGTTCTCGAAGCCGGCAAGTTCCATGTCGGCTTCTTCGACGATCGGCTTGCGATGCCCGATCGGTTTGGTGGCGATCACGCGCACACCGTCGCAAACGGCATTCGCTGCGTGAAGATGGACCCGATCACCATTCTCACCGTTATGGGCATGGCCACCGAGCGGCTTGGCCTGGGTTCCACCTGCTCCACCACCTATTTCGAACCGTTCCATGTCGCGCGCGTGTTCCAGACGCTGGACCTGATGACCAACGGACGCGCTGCCTGGAACATCGTCACCTCGATGAACGACGGCGAGGCGCTGAACATGGGCCACGCCGCGCATGGCGAGCACGATCAGCGCTACGACCGTGCCGATGAATTCCTGGAAGTCGTCGTCGGACACTGGGATTCCTGGCACGACGATGCGATCGTGCTGGACAAGAAGACCGGCCTGTTCGCCCATCCTGACAAGGTGTCACGCCTTGACCACACGGGTGAATATTTCCGTTCGCGTGGCCCGTTCACCGTGCCACGTTCGCCACAAGGCCATCCGGTGCTGATCCAGGCAGGACAGAGCGGACGTGGACGCAGGTTCGCGGCGCGCTGGGCAGAGCTGGTGTTCGTCAACTATCATTCGCTCGAGCAGGCAAAGGCGGACTACGCCGCGTTCAAGCAGCAGATCGCGGAAGCCGGGCGTGATCCGGAAAAGGTGACTGTAGCCATGGGCGTCTATACAGTCGTCGCCGAGACGCGGGCGGAAGCCGAGGACAAGGTGGCACTGATCGACAGCCTGCCCAAGGAGATCGATCAGCTATCGCTGCTCTGCGAAGTTCTGAACGTGGATCTGTCGAAGAAGCCGCTGGACGAACCGTGGACCGAGGAAGAGATCCAGACCTGGACCGGCGCGCAGAGCCTGCGTGATCGGGTTTATCGCATCCTGGGTAAGCGCAATCCCACCACGCGCGACTTCATGGAGATCAGCCATCGGGGCACATTCCGGGATCATCCGCGCTTCGTCGGCAGCCCGAAGGACGTGGCCGACGGCCTGGAAGAGTGGTTCGCCAGCCGCGGGTGCGATGGCTATGTGGTCGCCGCTTCACACGTCCCCGGCGGCTACGAGGAGTTCGTCCGCTACGTTGTCCCCGAACTGCAACGCCGTGGGATACTTCACAATGACTACCGTGGCACCACATTGCGTGAGAACCTTGGTCTCGAACGTCCGCGTATCGGCGCGTGGCGCGAGGTTCGCCACTAACAGGAGGGAGAAATCATGAAGCTGATGTACTCACCCGGCGCCTGCTCGATTGGCATCCATGTGCTGCTGGAAGAAATTGGCAAACCCTACGAGGCTCAACTGGTGAACCTGCGCGAAGGCGCGCAGTTCAAGCCGGAGTTCACCGCAGTCAATCCGAAGTCGAAGGTACCCGCGCTGGTGCGCGACGACGGCTCGGTGCTGACCGAGTATCCGGCGATTGCCTACTGGCTGGCGCGCACCAATCCCGACAAGAAGCTGCTGCCGGACGATGTGGAAGCGCAGACGCGTGCGCTGGAAGCGCTCGACTACTGCGTCAGCACGATCCACATGCAGGGCTTTTCGCGCCTGTTCCGTGCTTCCAATTACACGCCGAATCCGGCAGACGAGGACAAGGTGAAGGAGCGCGGCAAAGAGCTGGTGGAGAAGGGTTTTGCCGTGATGGACAAGGCCCTCGCCAACAAGGACTACCTGGTGGGCCCATTTTCCATCGCTGACTCGGCATTGTTCTATGTCGAGTTCTGGGGCGGCAAGCGCATGAACATGAAACTGCCGCCAAATTGCGAGGCGCATCTGAACCGCATGATGGCACGTCCGGCGGTACAGCGCGTATTGCAGCAGGAAGGCCTGAACTGAGGTGCACGGCGCGTTCCAGGAGGCCACGCTTCAGCCGATTCCGTTCTGGTTCCTCCGGCATGGCGAGACCAACTGGAACGCCCAGGGCATTTCGCAGGGCAACGTCGATATTCCGCTGAACGACGTCGGGATTGCGCAGGCGCGCGCGGCGGCGCAGAAGCTGCGCAATCGCGGGATCGCTACCATTGTCTCTTCCACCTTGTCGCGTGCGCGTGTCACGGCGGAATTCGTCGGCGAGGCACTGGGACTGCCCGTTGCACTCGATCCCGACCTGCGTGAGGTGGCATTCGGCGTGCAGGAAGGCCAGACGATGAGCGGCTGGTTCCCTGACTGGATCAGCGGTGCCTTCACGCCGGAGGGGGCCGAAACCTTCGCCGGCTTGCAGAGGCGCGCGGTTGCCGCAGCCAATCGCGCCACCGCGAAGCCACCGGCTGTATTGGTGGTGGCGCATGGCGCACTGTTCCGTTCACTTCGCGCGGCGATGGGAATCGAGCCGAACATGCGTACGCAGAACGCGGTGCCAATCTACTGCGAACCCCCGCGAGCGGGTGAGACAAGCTGGACGCTGACGCCAGTCGTCTGACCTGCCCTCGTCACGTTCCCAGATAGAACTGCCTGATCAGCTCATTGTCGTTCAGCTCGGCCGCGGAATTGCCAGTGAACTCAATCCGGCCGTGCACAATGACATAACCCCGATCCGCGATCCTGATCGCTTGCGTGAAGTTCTGTTCTGCCATGAGCACGGTGAGCTGATATCCCTCCTTCAGCTCCTTGATCTTGTCGATGGTGCGCGCGACCAGTAGTGGCGCCAGTCCGACCGACGGCTCATCGATCAGCAGAATGCGCGGTGCTGACATTAGCGCGCGACCGAGCGCCAGCATCTGCTGTTCGCCGCCACTCATGCTGCCAGCGAGCTGCCTGCTGCGCTCCTTCAGCCGGGGAAAAGTCTCAAAGCAGAATTCCAGGTTGCGCGCGATTTTGGCGCGCGCTGACCGTCGGAACGCGCCCAGCAGCAAGTTCTCGGTAACAGACAGTTTGGGAAACAACCGCCGTCCCTCAGGCACAAAAGCAATGCCCAGCTCGACGATTGCTTCCGTGGAACGGCCGATCAGCTCATACTGCGTGCCGTCAATATCGGCCATGATGCTGCCCGACGATGGCCGCACGATGCCCATCACGCACTTCAACAGCGTGCTCTTCCCGTTGCCGTTGGTGCCGAGAAGCGCCACGGTTTCGGCCGCGCCCACCGTCAGCGACACGTCGTGCAGTACGCGCACCGCAGCGTAGCCGGCGTCGACTCCCGAGATGGTCAGGCTACTCGCCAAGATACGCCCGTACAACATCAGGATCACGCACCACTTCGGCCGGATCGCCGTCCGCTATCTTGCGGCCGGCTACCAGCACAACGAGGCGCTGTGAGAAATGCATCACCGCGCGCATGATGTGCTCGATCAGGATGACAGTTACGCCCTGTTCGTTCAGCCGGATCAGCAATGCCAGAATGTCATCCACCTCGCCATGTGACAGGCCGGCCATCGCCTCATCGGCGATCAGCAGGCGCGGAGCCGCGGCCATTGCGCGCGCGAGCTCCAGCTTGCGCATTTCGATCTGCGTCAGATCGCGCGGCAGACGTGTCGCCTTCCCCGCCAGCCCCACCATCTCGAGCAGCTCGATGCAACGTTCGTCTATCGGCTCTGCGCCGTGCCGGCCGCTGTAGAGCAATGGAATGCGCAGGTTCTCCGCGAGAGTCAGCGTGTTGAATGGGCGCGGTAATTGGAAGCTGCGCGAGAGGCCCAGGCGCGTGCGTTCATGTGCCGATAGGCCATCCAGCATCTGGCCGGCGAAGCGCACGCTGCCCGATTCATTGCGCAACGTGCCGCACATGCAGTTCACCAGTGTGCTCTTGCCGGAGCCGTTCGGGCCGATCAGTCCGACGCGCTCACCATCCTTCACTGCGAGTTCGATTGCCTCCAGCGCGACGAATCCGCCGAAGCGCTTGCCGAGGTCGGAGACCTGGAGCAACGGCTCATTCGCCACGTTGGTAGCCCAATGAGGAGAAGTTCACGCGGAGGGCACGGAGTTCACACGGATTTACAAGGAGCAGTTTTTCGGCCCTCCGTGTGAAACTTGGAGTCATAGGCGGCGGCTCCGGCCTTGGAACCGCAGCAATCCGAGGATCCCGTTCGGCGCCACGATAACGAACGCCACCAACATCAGCCCAACAATCAACAGGTTCAGCGCCGAGGAGATCGTGACGGTAGCAACCTGCTGCAGCGTCCCCAGCAACACTGCGCCAATGACCGGGCCGAGCCAGCTCGACGTGCCACCTACCATGGGCATGGCGACACCATTCACTGCGTAATCCAGGCTGAACGCGGAGCTCGGATCGAGGTATGTCACGTAATAGGGCCTTGGAGCGCCCACCATGCCCATAAACACACCAGAGAGCGTGGTCGCGATCAGTTTCAGCCGCAGCGTCGGCACGCCTGATGCCTCAGCCGCTATCTCGTCGTCGCGGATGGTTGCAAAACCATAGCCAAGGCGCGACCGCTCGATGGCACGCGCTGTCGCCAGCACGATCACGACCAGCCCGAGCATGACCAGAAACAGGTACTGAATGTAGTCCATCCCCAGCAGCGGCGTGGCCGCCGGACGCACAATGTAGGCGCCGCGGGAACCACCAACGAAGTTCCAGTTGGTGATCAGCGTCTGCACCACCACAGCCAGCGCCAAGGTGGCGATAGAGAAGAACGCGCCGCGCAGCCGTAGCGTCAGGTAGCCGGTGCCCAAACCCACGATGCCAGAGACGATGCCGCCGATGCACATCATGACCGGCAAGGGCAAGGAAGTGAGTTTGTGCAGCACCACCGTGGTGTACGCGCCCAAGGCGAAGAATGCCGCGGTGCCGAAGTTCACATAGCCGGTGTAGCCACCCAGGATGTTCCATGCCGTAGCCAGGGCGATGTATTGCAGCACGACATAACCGGCGAAGAAAACGTAGGCATTACCGATCAGCCAGGCCGCGCCAAACGTCGCTCCCGCAGCGATCAGCAAGGCGATCACGAACTTGAATCCGCTCACCTTCTAACGCCCGAAGATGCCGGCAGGGCGCACCGCCAGCGTGATCAACAGAAAGCCGAACGCCACGGCGGGCGCCCATGAAGGACCGTAGAACGTCAGAGTCAGGTTTTCGACAATCCCGAGTGCCATCGCTGCCACCAACGTTCCCGCAAAGCTCCCCATGCCGCCCAACACGCAGATCGCGAACACACGGCCGATGTAGTCGCGGCCGATGGACGGCTCGACCGGCTGAATCACGATCAGCACCGCGCCAGCCAGCGACGCCGTTGCAATCGACAGCGCGAACGCGACCCGCTTGATGCGCGTTGGGTTCGCCGCCATCAGGCGCAACGCCAACTGATCCTGCGCGACCGCTAGGATCGCGCGGCCAAGAAACGTGCTGGACAGAAAAATCTGCAAGCCGGCAACCAGCGCCAGCCCCACCGTGCACGGCACCAGCAGGCGCAACGGCAGATCGATCATGCCGAGATGCAGGGTAGTGCCAATGTAAGGCGCTTCGACCAACCGGTAGTCCACACCAAACACCAGCACCAGGGTAACCTCGGTGATGAACAGCAGGCCGAAGAAGAACGCCAGTCCACGCAACGCTTCTTCGCCGCGCCGCTCGAAGGCCAGGTAGTAGACCTGGTACACCGCGGCCCCGAGCAGATAGAACCCCGGCAGCGCGATGACGCTCGCCAGGATCGGGTCCATCCCAAGTGTCGTGTTGGCGATGTACGCGATGTAGGATCCCAGGATGATGAACGCCGGATGCGCGATATTGACGATATCGAGCATGCCGAAGGAGATGGACACGCCGATTGTCACGGCGGCGTAGAAGCCGCCCAGCAGCAAGCCGGACACCACGGCATTGCCTAGGAGATCGAAGGACATTTCCATTATCCGGCCAGTCTGACCAATGCCAACAGGCTTGGCTAGCCCGGCCGATCCATCCTGTCCGGCAGCTCAGGCGCGGCGGACAGCGTCCAATGAAATGACGTTGGTGGGAGTCTCGCTGATAACCTTGGCGATCTGGGACGTCAGCTCCTCCTGCAGGAACGGCTTTGACAGACGCGGCAGGCCAGGGTCTTCGCCATTCGGCAGTTCGGCGTAACCGGTGGCGAGTATCACCGGCAGGTTCGGCCAGTTCTGTTTGATCCGTCGTGCCAGTTCGGCCCCAGTCATGCCCGGCATCGCGTGATCGGTCAGCACGACATCAACGTTGGTGCCAAGCCGCAGCATGTCCAGCGCGCGGGAGCCCGATAATGCTTCGACGACAACATGGCCGACGTCCTCCAGCATCGCCGCGGTGCTCGCGACAACCAGCGGATCGTCGTCCACCACCATCACGCGGCACGAATGCCCTGAGCTTCCGAACTGTGCAATGGCCGGTGCTACCTCGGTCACCATCGCGGTTTCAGCAACGGGCAGCCAGAGTTCGACAGTGGTACCCTCGCCTGGCTGGCTGGTGATGCGCATCACGCCGCCCGATTGCGCGGCAACGCCATGCACCATGGACAATCCAAGGCCAGTTCCCTTCCCTGCGCCCTTGGTGGTGAAGAACGGTTCCGCGGCACGCTTCAGCGTCGCTTCATCCATCCCGGCGCCGGTGTCCGACACCGTCAGGCAGACATAGTTGCCATCTTCCAGTTCTTTCGGACGATCGTCGCGATTGATCGAGAAGCTGCCGCCGATGACAAGCCGCCCGCCATACGGCATGGCATCACGCGCATTCAACGCCAGGTTCAGCAGCGCCAGCTCAAGCTGATTCGGGTCGACACGTATTGGTGGCAATGCGGGACGATACGTGGTTAGGATCTGAATACCAGGGCCAAGCGTTCGGCGCAGCATCTCCTCCATGCCATCCACCAGGCGTGGCACGTCGATGGTTTCCGGTCGCAGTTCCTGGCGGCGTGCAAAGGCGAGCATGCGCTTGGTCAATGTCGCGCCTCTGTCTGCGCCCTGCATTGCACTATCCACCAGCCGCAGCAGTCGCTGATCATCTGGCAGGCGTTTGCGCAGAAGCTGCAGATTGCCGAGGATCACCATCAGAAGGTTGTTGAAGTCGTGCGCAACGCCACCGGTGAGCTGGCCCAGGCTTTCCAGCTTTTGCATCTCGTGCACCTGTGCCAGCGCCGCCTCGCGCTCGCGCGTGCGCTCCTCCACCCGCTGTTCCAGCTCCGCGTTCGCCTGTGCCAGCTCGGCCGTCCGCTCCTCCACGCGGCGCTCCAGTTCGACGTTGAGCTGCTCCAACTGGCGCGTCTTGCGATAGAGGTCGGCGAACACCCGCACCTTGGCACGCAGCAGCTCCGGCACGACCGGAACCGGCACGTAGTCCACGGCCCCCGCTTCGTAACCGCGCAGCAGGTCCGGCTCGCTCATCTGGATCGCTGAGACGAAGATGATCGCCGTCCGCTGGCAACGCGGGTGCTCACGGATCATGGCCGCAAGCTCAAAGCCGTTCAGGTCCGGCATCACCACGTCGATCAACACCACGGCGAACTCGTGCCGTAGCAGTTGTGCCAGCGCCTCGTTGGCCGAGTTCGCCTTGATCAGGTTCTCGCCAAGCTCCGAGAGAATGACCTCGTAGCTCATGAGCTTGGCGGGCTGGTCGTCAACAAGCAGTATGTTGACCTGGTCTCCTGGACTCACGAATTCATCCTCAGCGGTGCAGCCAGATCCGCAAGGCGGACAGCAACTGTTCGGTATTGACCGGCTTGGCAAGGTAGTCGGACGCGCCGGCTTCCAGGCACTTCTCCCGGTCGCCCTTCATCGCCTTTGCGGTCAGCGCGATGATTGGCAGACGCCGGAACGCCGGATTGGCGCGAATAACCTCCATCGTCTGATAGCCATCCATTTCTGGCATCATGATGTCCATCAGCACGATGGCAACACCCGATGTCGATTCGAGCGTCTCGATCGCCTCACTGCCAGTCGTAGCGGTGAGCACCTGCATGCCGCGTCGTTCCAGCACCGAGCTGAGCGCGAAGATATTGCGCGCGTCATCGTCCACCAGCAGCACCTTCTGTCCGACGAGGCTTTCGTCGGAGCTGTGCAGCTTCTCCAGCATGCGCTGCTTTTCGAGCGGCAGATCGGACACGACGCGATGCAGGAACAGCGCCGTCTCATCGAGCAACCGCTCGGGTGATTCAACGCCCTTCACCACCACGCTACGGGCCATGGTGTGTAGCTGCGCGTCTTCCTCGGGCGACAGCTCGCGTCCGGTGAACACCACGACCGGCACATTGGCCAGGTCATCGTCATCGCGAATACGCTCCAGCACCTCAAAGCCCGACATGTCGGGCAGGCGCAGGTCCAGCACGACGCAATCGGCTGGGGTGTCGCGCAACAGCTCGATCGCCTCGCCACCGGTCTCCACGGTGATGATATCAATGTCGTCGTGGCCCAGCAGTTCGGTGATGGAGAGACGCTCGGCGGCGTTATCCTCCACCACCAGCAGCTTCTTGCGCCGTGGCTTTACATACTCGGTGATTCTGCCAAGTGCGTCATGCAAGCCTTCCGTTGTGGTCGGCTTGGTCATGAACGAGAAGGCACCGCGCGCCAGGCCATGCTGGCGATCCTCGTCCAACGTGACGATTTGCACCGGAATGTGCCGGGTCGCCGGATTCTGCTTGAGCTGGCTCAGCACGGTCCAGCCAAGCATATCCGGCAAGAATACGTCGAGCGACACTGCACTCGGCTGGTACTCGCGCGCCAGCGTCAGTGCATCGGCACCGCGCATGGCGACCAGCACCTTCAGACCGTGGTCATGCGCCAGATCGACCAGGATGCGCGCGTAGTGCGCATCGTCCTCAACAATCAGCAGTACGGTATCGCCTGGTTCTATGGTGTGCCGATCATCAGCGACCGTCTCGGTCGGACGTTCCGGCAGTAGCCGTACCGGCGTGGGCAGCGCTGCATCGGCACGCGGCGCAGGTTGGACAGCGGTGAAGCGAGTGGCATTCGTCGGTCCAATATAGGTGACCGGCAGATAGAGCGTGAACGTGCTGCCCATACCAGGCTTGCTGCGCAACTGGATCTCACCGCCCAGCAGGTTCGACAGTTCTCGGCTGATCGCCAGCCCAAGGCCTGTGCCGCCATACTTGCGGCTGGTCGATGCGTCGGCCTGCTGGAAGGCTTCGAAGATGATTCGCTGCTTCTCCGGAGGAATGCCGATGCCGGTGTCGCTGACCTCGAAGGCCACCACCGTCGGCGCGTGATCCAGGATCGGATGTCCTGACGTCCACCCTCCACTCACGGCGGAAATGCTCATCTGCACGCCGCCGTGTTCGGTGAACTTGAACGCATTGGACAGCAGATTCTTTAGCACCTGCTGGAGGCGCTTGTTGTCGGTGGTGATGCCACGCAGTGCCGGATCCACGCGGACATCGAACGACAGCCCGCGACTCTCGGCTTCGTGGCGGAATGGCCGCGTCACCGTTTCCTGCAGGTTGGACAGCAGAATTTCCTCGGCGTCCACCGACATGGTGCCTGACTCGATCTTCGACAGGTCCAGGATATCGCTGATCAGGTTCAGCAGGTCGGTGCCCGCACCATGGATGGTGCGCGCGAATTCCACCTGCCTTCCCGTCAGGTTGCCGTCCGGATTGTCGGCAAGCTGCTGACCGAGAATCAGGATCGAGTTCAGCGGCGTCCGCAACTCGTGCGACATGTTGGCCAGGAATTCCGACTTGTACTTCGATGTCAGCGCAAGCTCCGTCGCCTGCTCTTCGAGCGCGCGACGCGCCTGCTCGATTTCCTGGTTCTTGCGCTCCACCTCGACGTTCTGTTCGGCGAGCTGCTGCGCCTTCTGTTCCAACTGCTCATTGGTCTGCTGCAACTCACGCTGCCGGGTCTGCAGCTCCGTTGCGAGCTGTTGCGACTGCTTCAGCAGGCCTTCGGTCTGCATCGTCGCCTCGATCGAGTTCAGCACGATGCCGATGC
>CAYRTL010000005.1:50805-95354 GCA_964427005.1 uncultured Acetobacteraceae bacterium | reverse complement strand
CGTGACATCGTCGTGCTGGACAGCCGCACCCACGAGGAATTCGTGCGCATGTCGATCCCCACCGGCGTCAGCGTCCCGGGTGGCGAGCTGGTCTACCGTATCGGCGACATCGCCCCCGATCCTAAGACGCTGGTCGTGGTGAACTGCGCCGGCCGGACGCGCAGCATCATGGGCGCCGAAAGCCTCCGGCGCGCGGGTATTCCCAACAAGGTGGTGGCACTGCGCAACGGCACCATGGGCTGGGAACTCGCCGGCTTCCGCTGCGACCGCGGCCGGTCCGACAAGTTCGCGCCTGGCACGCCGAAGACTGTCGCGACTGCTTTGCAGCGCGCGCAGAAATTCGCCGAGGAATCTGGCGTGGGTGTCATCGGCGCCATCGATCTCGCGCGCTTCGAGGATGATCCCGACCGTACCCTTTACGTGCTCGATGTACGCGATCCGGCCGAATACCGCGCGGGACATCGGCCGGGCAGCATCAGCGCGCCGGGTGGACAGCTCGTCCAGGCAACCGATCAATGGATCGGGGTACGGAACGCGCGCATCGTGCTGGTGGACGACACGGGCGTGCGGGCCCGCATGACGGGCGCATGGCTGCGTCAGATGGGGCATCGCGACGTATTCGTAGTCGAGGGCGGGCTCGAGGCCATCCGTACCAGCGGTCGCGAACGGCTGCCGGTACCGGAACTGGGCGCCCGTGTGCCAACGATCGACGTGACCGGGCTCGTTGCATTGCTGGATAGTGGCGATGGAACGGTGGTGATCGATCTCGCCCGCAGCATCGATTTCCGTGAAGGCCATATCCCAGGTGCGATCTGGGGCGTACGCACGCGTCTTGTCGCGCTCAAACCGCAACTTGCCGCCGCCAAGCACGTGGTGATCACGTCACCCGACGGGATCGCCGCGCGGCTGGCCGTGGACGAGGTGAGGGGCCTGTGCCGCGGCGAGGCGAAGGTGCTGGACGGTGGCACCGACGCCTGGCATGCGTTCGGCCGCCCGCTGGTGAAGGACCGGACGACGCCGCCAGACGAGGCGTGCATCGATAGCTACTTACGGGCCTACGATCGCAACTCCGGCGTCGAGCAGGCTATGCAGGCCTATCTCACCTGGGAGATCGAGCTGGCGAACCAGATCAAACGCGACGATACGGTGGCGTTCGGTGTTGGCGAGGTATCTGCCAGCCACTGACCTCGGGTGGCGCGCCGGCCGCGCGCTGCTCGATGTGCTGTTGCCGCCGCATTGCGCCGCGTGCAACGCGCCGGTCGATACGCCGGGCACGCTATGCCCCGACTGCTTTCGACAGACCGGCTTCATCACTGAGCCGTTCTGCGTGCGCTGTGGCGTGCCATTCGGCAGCGCCGCGCTGGGAGGCGCGGAGCGGCTATGTCCCGGCTGCCGGAGTGCACCCCCCGTGTTTAGACGCGCTCGAGGGGCGCTGCGCTATGATGTGCCGGGGCGGCGGCTGATCCTGCCGTTCAAGCACGCCGACAGGACGGAATTGGCGCAGGTGCTGGCGCCGCACATGGTGCGTGCTGGCGCCGAGTTGCTGGGGGAAGCGGAACTGCTGGTGCCCGTGCCCCTGCATCGCTGGCGGCTGTTTCATCGCCGCTACAATCAGGCCGCGCTGCTGGCGAAGGCTGTCGGTCGGATGGCCAGTCGGCCTGCTGTGCTCGATGCGCTGGTGAGGCAACGGGCGACGGTATCGTTGGGCGAAAAATCGGCGGAGGAGCGCGCGGCTGAAGTCAGCGGCGCGTTTGCCGTTCGGCCGTCGCGGGCAGCGCGCGTAAGTGGCAGACGTATCCTGCTGATCGACGATGTCATGACGTCGGGTGCCACCGCCAACGCGTGCGCCGGGGTGCTGCTTGCCGCCGGCGCGACTTCGGTTGATGTTCTTGTAGCAGCGCGCGTGCCGGACCCGAGATTGAACTAGGGGGCACTTTCCATGGATGCCATCACCGACCGTATCTGGCCCGAAGGGCTGACCCGCATCCCGTACTGGGTCTACACTGACCCCGACATCCTCGCGCTCGAACAGAAGCGCGTCTTCGAAGGGCCGGTCTGGAATTATCTGTGCCTCGAGACCGAACTGCCCGATGTCGGCGACTACCGCACCACCTTCGTCGGTGCCATGCCAGTCGTCGTGGTTCGCGCCGAGGACGGCGAACTCTGCGCATTCGAGAATCGCTGTGCGCATCGTGGCGCGCTGATCTGCCTGGAAGATTCAGGCAACGTGAAGGACTTTCAGTGCGTCTATCACTCCTGGCGCTACGACCTGCGCGGCAATCTACGCTCGATCGCGTTTGCCCGCGGCGTCAATGGCAAGGGCGGCATGCCGGCGGATTTCGACATGTCCAAGCACGGGCCGCGCAAGCTCCGCGTCACCACGTTCTGCGGCATGGCGTTTGGCTCGCTATCCCCGGACGCGCCTGAATTCGAAACATGGCTCGGCCCTGATATTGTCGGCCGTGTCCGCCGCGTGTTTGGTAACCGGCAACTGGAGATCATCGGCCGCTTCACCCAGGCATTGCCCAACAACTGGAAACTGTATTTCGAAAACGTACGCGATACGTATCACGCCAGTTTGCTGCACCTGTTCTTCGCCACGTTCCGCATCACGCGCCTCAGTTCCGGCGGTGGTGTGCTGGTGAGCGAGACTGGAGAGCATCATGCATCAGCAACACTGGCGCCTCCGCAGGGCAAGGACAGCAGCTACCAGGGCTTGCGGTCGGAGAAGGAGAGCTTCCGGCTCGCGGACCCGAGCCTGCTGGGCATGCATGACGAGTTCCATGACGAGATCCAGTTGCAGATTCTGTCGATCTTTCCGACGTTCATTCTCCAGCAGGTGCACAACGCGATCGCGGTGCGGCAGATCGTGCCGCGTGGTGTTGATGCGACGGACCTGAACTGGACCTATCTCGGCTTCAAGGACGACACACCGGAGCTCCGGGCACATCGGCTCAAGCAGAACAACCTGGTTGGGCCCGCGGGTTACGTCTCGATGGAGGACGGCGCTGTCGGCGGCTTCGTGCAGCGCGGCATCGCCGCCGCGGCTGATGAGCTGTCTGTCGTCGAGATGGGTGGCGCCGGCGCCGAAACCCAGGAGACACGTGCGACCGAAGCATCCGTGCGCGGCTTCTGGAAGGCGTATCGCATGCACATGGGCCTCTAGCGATCATGAGCGACGCAGAAACGCTGTTTCGCCTGGCCGCGCTGAATACGGAATACGCCAACTGCATCGACGCTGATCGGCTCGAGGAGTGGCCGGGCTTCTTCCTTGAACAGTGCCTCTATCGAATCACCACTGCGGATAATCATCGTCGCGGCTATGCCGCTGGACTCATCTACGCGGATTCGCGCGCAATGCTGATCGATCGGGTAGCGGCGCTGCGCGAGGCCAACATCTATGAACGGCAAAGCTATCGCCATGTCGTCGGCATGCCGGCGCTGCGCCAGGGCGCGCCGATCGCGGCGGAGACGCCGTTCCTGGTGGTGCGCACAATGCGCGATGGCCGGATGGACCTGTTCGCCGCCGGGGTTTATCTCGACCGTGTCCACGAGGACAATGGCAGGCTTCGCTTCGCCGAACGCCAGGTGATATGCGACAATTCGCGCTTCGACACCCTGCTCGCGATTCCACTGTAGACCGCTGCTACATGACGGGCCGCGCCTGAACGTTACTGGACACGTAACTTGGGTTACCTTTCTCATTACTGGCGACCTAAAGAACTGTCTACAGCTGCTCCGCGAAAGAAGCGCGTTCGGGAATGCAAGAATGCATTGCGAGATATTGTCGGTGGATGAACGCGCGTGTCGCGATGCATTGACGCATGAGGACTGAGGACAAGCCGTTGGACCCGGCGACGTTTCTCAACCAGGGCATCATCGCCCGTTTTGCTGCCACGCGCGCACGCAAGCGAAGCGCATCCGAAAAGACGCTGCTCATCACGGGGCTCGCGCGTTCGGGGACCAGCATGCTTTCTGCCCTGTTGCAGGCGGCAGGAGTGTGGCTGGGGGATCACGTCTATGAGCCAATCTTCGAAGACGCCGAGATCACCCAGATGCTTCGCGCTCGTGACTTTTACCGGCTGGACGCGCTCATTGAACGTCAGAATGCCAAGTCCGCCCTCTGGGGCTTCAAGATGCCTGACCTGCACCAGTTCCTTCAGCACGACGAGCTGACGCGATTCCGCAATCCGCATCTCATCGTCATATTCCGCGATCCCGCCGCAGTCGCGGCGCGCAATGCGCTGTCGGAACAGATGGACGGCACGCAGGCCATCATCGAGGCAACCTCCGCGATGCACTCGCTGGCGCAATTCGTGCGCGCTTCACAACTGCCGTTCCTGTTCCTCAGCTATGAAAAGGCGCTGATATTTCCGCGCATGTTCATCGACGGCGTGCTGAACTATTGCGGTATTGCCCTGGAGGAGGAGCAGCGCACCAATCTGCTGCAGTATGTCCAGCCCAACCGCGCGCAGTACGTCATGACGTCAAAGCGCACCTTCGAGGGCCATCTTGAGGGCGTGCTGAATGGACGGCTGTATGGCTGGGCCCGGCATGTAGGTCGGCTCGAGCCGGTGCTGCTGGACCTGCTGATCGACGGCAAGCTGGCCGCGGCCTTCCTGGCCGACGAGTTTCGTGGCGATCTGCTGGCGGCGAATCTCGGCAATGGCAATCATGCCTTCTTCCATGACCTTGCGCCGTACAAGCTGACCGACCAGTCGGTCATTCGCGTGCGGATCAATCGGAGGACATTCGAACTGGAGAACAGCGGCAAGACCTTTGGCGATCTGAAGGCTACCCGCTACGGGTGAGCGCCGGCCTTGCGTATCGGCATCATTGGCCCGACTCTGCCAGGCTGAAGGAGTCGGAGATGCCCGAGATCGATGTCTACACTCAGCCGTGGTGTCCTTATTGCGCGCGCGCCGTCAGCCTGCTGAGCAGCAAGGGCGTGACGTTCCGCGAGATCAATGCACCGCATGGCTCTGCCGAGCGGGCAGAAGCGGTGCGCCGCTCGGGCGGCCGGACCACCGTGCCGCAAATCTTCATTGGGGATCGGCACATCGGCGGCTGCGATGATCTGGTAGCGTTGGACCGGGCTGGGAAACTGGATCCCCTGCTAAAGGGAGAATGAGGACGCAGGGCAACATTGTTGCCACAAACGGTTGGCACTCTCTTGCCCGGAGTGCCAGAATAGGCCATCTGACATGGAAATAATCCGTCTCGGCAGGCAAGGAGCATGATCCACTACGATTTGCGCTGCGGCCAGGACCACAGCTTCGACGGCTGGTTCAAGGACAGTGCCGCATTCGATCGATTGGCCAAGCGTGGCATGCTGGAATGCCCGCATTGTGGCGATGTGAAAGTCGAACGCGCATTGATGCGGCCGGCCGTAGCCAAGGGAAGTGAGCCCCTGCCAGTCCCTGTTCCAGCGCCGCAGCCGCCTGCCCCACCCGCTGCAGCCGCGGTCGCCGGCGGCCCAATGCCGGCACACATGCGCGCCATGCTGCAGCGGATGCGCGCTGAGGTTGAGAAGCATTGCGATTACGTCGGGCCGAACTTCGCCGAGGAAGCTCGGAAGATGCACCGGGGCGAAAGCGACAAGCGCGGCATTTACGGCGAGACCACTGCGGATCAGGCCGAGTCCCTGGCTGAGGAAGGCATCGAATTCTCGCGCATTCCCTGGGTCCCGCCGGCAGACGCCTAATCGGGCTAAGCGCCGATATCCTCCGCTGCACGCTCCAGTTCGCGAGCCAGCGGACCAAGCATATTCCGGCACGCGGCATCGTCGCCCGGACGAGCGGCAGCCTCGAGCGCACCAGCGACCCGCGCCAGATCATGCGCGCCCACTGACAGCGCGCCCCCCCGCAGGCTATGCGCGGCCAGCACGGCCGCGGGCATGTTGGATGAAGCCAGTGCCGTCTCGATCTCCCGCGCGTTCTGCCGTGCCATAGCCAGGAATTCTGCCAGCAGCGACTGCAGTCTTTCGTCGTCCGCGCCAAGCCAGGCGCGTAGCCTGGTGCGATCCACCGCGACGGAGGAGGGTTCGGCGAGGGGCGTCAAGGCAATCCAGCGGCCGAGGACGTCGCTGAGCCGCGCGAGCGTGACCGGCTTGGCCACGTAGGCATCCATGCCAGCCGCCAGGCAGCGCTCCTCCTCGCCTCGCATCGCATTGGCGGTGACGGCCACGATCGGCGTCCGCGCGGTACCGGCGGCTGCTTCCCTTCGGCGAATTTCGGCGGTCAGCGAATATCCGTCCATCCGGGGCATGTGCATGTCGGCCAACACGGCCGCATAGTCGCCAGGCCGCCACAGCGACAGCGCTTCGACCCCGTCTTCCGCGATATCCGCCGCCAGCCCCAGCAGGCCGAGTTGACTGACGACGACTTGCCGGTTCACCGGATGATCGTCCACCACGAGAACGCGTCCGCCAGATGCACTGGTCATTGGCGGACGCCGCGCGGGCTCTGCCCGCGACATGGAGTTCGTCGGTGCAGGGGCAAGGCGAAGCGTGACGGTGAAAACCGATCCCTTCCCCGGCTCGCTTTCCACCTGCACATCGCCGCCCATCAACTGGGCGAGGCGACGCACGATCGACAGGCCTAGACCGCTGCCGCCGAAGCGACGGGTGGTTGAACTGTCGGCCTGAGCAAATGGCTCGAACAGCCGGCTTCGTTCCGCGGCCGTGATGCCGATACCCGTATCGGTCACGGCAAGCGTCACCCTGTGCATACCGCCCTCGGCGGGCGTGGACGCGACCCGGACGTGCACCCTGCCGGCGGGCGTGAACTTCAATGCGTTTCCAACCAGGTTGAACAGTATCTGGCGCACCCGCACCGGGTCGCCAATCAGCCACCGCGCAGCGCCGGCAACGATGTCCATCGTCAGCCGGAGCCGTTTTGCGGCGGCTTGTGGCCGCAACGCCTCGAGCGTTTCGCTGACCAGTTCGGACAGCGAGAACGGCGTCTCCTCCAACTCCAGCCGTCCAGCCTCGATTCTCGAGAAGTCCAGCACGTCGTCGATGATGCGCAGCAAAGCCGATGCGGAGGCACGCATAGTGGCGATGATCTCGCGCTGCTTTTCGCTGATGCCGTGATGCTCCAGCACGTCGAGCATGCCGACTACGCCATTCATTGGCGTGCGGATCTCGTGGCTCATCGTGGCGAGGAAGGTTGATTTTGCCTGATTCGCAGCCTCGGCCTCGGCGCGGGCGGTCTCCGCGGCGTCCCGTTCGCGCGCGATCTCCTCCTCGCGCTGCTTCATTTCCGTGATGTCGCGCACCACGACCAACCGGCTGTCGTCGGGCATCCGCAGGAAATGCCGCTCCACCCATGAGCCGTCCGGCCGCTGACGCACCTGCTGACTGCCATCGGCGCGAGTGAACAATTCGTATTGCGCCGCGACGTGTTCATCGGCGGTGGCCGCAATCTGTGGCACAAGGCCGTTTTCGTACTGATGGCGCCAGATGTTCTGCATGGTGCCGAGCGCGAGTATCTGCTCGCGCGGGATGTCCACCATTTCGAACATCGCCCGGTTGGAGGTGATGTAGGTGCCGTCCGCCTCGGCCGAACCGACGCCGTCGCGCATATTGTCGAGCAACGCCTGCATGTGCCGACGTGTCCGCTCTGTCTCGGCGCGGGCGGCCGCGAGCTCCTCGTCGCGTTGCCTTGTTTCGGTGATGTCCGCCGTCGCGCCGACGAGACGGTAGGCCCGGCCATCTGCACGACGGAGCGCGACCCCGTATTGACGGAGCCAGCGCCAGTCGCCTCCGGTGGTTCTGTAGCGGTACTCAATCTCAAGGCGCGGTGTTTCGCCCTTGAAATGCGCCAGCAGGGCAGCCCGATATCCAGCCCTGTCGTCTGGGTGCACGACTTCAGCCCACTCCACGGCGGAGGAAGGAGGCTTGACCCATTCCAGCCGTGACCCCAGCCCTGGCGGCGGGCGATGAATCGCCCCGGTTTCCAAGTTCCAGTCGTAGACGTTGAGATTGCTGGCACCGAGCGCGAGCAGATATCGCTCGGTGTCGTCGCTGGAGATGTCAGCCATGCTGGCTCATCGGCAGTTTCGCACGCGTCCGTCTGCTACAGGCATAGGTTGCATAGGCGACAACTTCGTTGCAATCCCATCGTTGACGCTCGCGGGTTCAGCTTTCCGCCGCAAGCAGGTAATTGACGGACAGGTTTCGGCTGGTCTTCCAACGGCCCGTCAGCGGATCGGCGACCAGGCCGGTGATGTCGGCCACGCGGAGCCCGGCCTGCCGCAGTATGGCAGCCAGTTCAGTCGGCGTGATGAACCTGCGCCAGTCGTGGGTGCCGACAGGCAGCCAGCGCAGCAGATATTCCGCTCCTATCTTTGCAGCGAGAAATGATTGCGGTGTGCGGTTGAGCGTCGAGAGAAATAGCTTGCCTCCTGGCGGCAGGAGCCCAGCTAACGTGGCCACGAAGGCGGCTGGGTCGGGGACGTGCTCGATCACCTCCAAGGCGGTGATGACCGGAAAGAATGCTCCCTCGGCGACCAGCTCCTCTGCCACCCCAGTGCGGTAAGCAAGGGGAAGCCCTTGGCCGGCGGCATGGGCGCGCGCCGCCTCAATCGCCTCGCCCGCGGCATCCAGACCGAGCACATCGAAACCCAGCCGGGCCAGCGCCTCGGCTGCCACGCCAGCGCCACAGCCGATGTCGAGGATGCGGATGGCGGCACCGCGAGGTGGGATGCGCTCCGCAATCCACTGCACGCGCGCGGGGTTCATTCGGTGCAGCGGCCGCATTGGACCGTTCGGGTCCCACCAGCGGGCCGCGAGCGCGTCGAATCGCGCAACCTCCTCGGGCGAAACCGACATGGCTGGAATGGTTGCCCCTGCTGTCCCGCACCAGTATGACCACCCACAACCGACCACTGACAACTGGCACCGATGTCACGCATCGTGATGAAGTTCGGCGGCACCTCTGTCGCCGACCTCGACTGCATCCGCAATGTCGCAACGCGCGTAAAGCGCGAGGTGGATGCTGGCAATCAGGTGGCCGTCGTGGTCTCCGCGATGGCCGGCGTCACCAATCAGCTCGTGGCCTACTGCCAGGGCCTGTCGTCACTGCATGACGCCCGCGAGTACGACACGGTGGTGGCAACAGGCGAGCAGGTCACCACGGGTCTGCTCGCCATCGCCTTGCAGGAGATCGGTGTGGAAGCACGATCGTGGCAGGGCTGGCAGATCCCGATCCGCACGGATAATGCCCACGGCAAGGCACGCATCGCCGGAATCGATGGTGACGAGCTGATCCGCCGCATGCAGACCGGTCAGGTCGCTGTGGTCTCGGGCTTCCAAGGTATCGGCACAGACAATCGCATCACGACACTGGGCCGGGGCGGATCGGACACATCCGCTGTTGCCTTGGCTTCCGCGCTTCACGCGGATCGCTGCGACATCTACACCGACGTGGACGGGGTTTACACGACCGATCCGCGCATCGTGCCCAAGGCTCGCAAGCTGCCGCGCATCTCGTACGAGGAAATGCTGGAACTCGCTTCAGTCGGCGCCAAGGTATTGCAGACGCGGAGCGTCGAACTGGCGATGAACGAGCGGGTGCGCATTCAGGTTTTGTCAAGTTTTGCCGACGTGCCAGGCACTTTGGTGGTGGACGAGGACGAAATAGTGGAAAAGCAGAATGTATCCGGCATCGCTTATTCCCGTGACGATGCCAAGATCACGCTGCGGCACGTGCCGGATCGCCCGGGAATCGCCGCCGCCGTGTTCGGCGCACTTGCGGAGCACAACATCAACGTCGACATGATTGTGCAGAATGTGTCCGCCGACGGGACGACCGATATGACCTTCACGATCGGCAAGGCCGATCTGCCGCGCGCGCGCGCGACGCTGGCCGAGGCTCAGTCGCAGATCGGCTTCTCCGAGGTTCTGGCCGATCCGAACGTGGCCAAGATCAGCGTTGTCGGAGTGGGCATGCGCAGCCACTCCGGCGTCGCCAACACCATGTTCCGCGCGCTGGCCGACAAGTCGATCAACATCCAGGTCATCTCGACCAGCGAAATCAAGGTGAGCGTGTTGATCGCGGCCGAGTACACCGAGCTGGCCGTGCGCGCGCTGCACACGGCGTACGGCCTCGATGCCGCCTGATATCGCCACACCTGACGTCGCTGCCGTGGCCGCACGGGCGGAGTTGGACCGACTTTGGGCCCGCGGCACCGCGTTCCTCGGCTGTCGCTATGCCATCATGGGCGGAGCGATGAGCTGGGTCAGCGAGCGGCACCTGGTCGCGGCCATCTCAAACGCCGGCGGATTTGGTGTCATCGCCTGCGGCTCAATGGAGCCCGACATGCTGGCGGCGGAAATCGCCGGAACGCAGGCACTGACTGACAAGCCGTTCGGCGTGAACCTGATCACGATGCATCCGCGGCTGGACGACTTGATCCGCGTGTGCCTGCAAGCGCGGGTCGGCCACATCGTCCTGGCGGGCGGCATTCCAGCCGGTAGCGCAGTGCGCGCCGTGAAGGATGGTGGTGCCAAGCTGGTCGCCTTCACGCCGGCATTGGTGCTCGCCAAGCGACTGATTCGTTCGGGGGCCGATGCGCTGGTGATCGAAGGATCGGAGGCCGGCGGCCATATCGGGCCGGTTTCACTGATGGTGCTTGCCCAGGAGATCCTGCCCCACATCCGCGAAGTGCCGGTGTTCGTGGCAGGCGGCCTGGGGCACGGTGAAGCCATCCTGGCCCTGCTGGAGATGGGCGCATCTGGCGCACAGCTCGGAACGCGTTTCGCTGCGGCCACCGAGTCGATCGCGCATCCCAACTTCAAGCGCGCATTCATCCGTGCCGCGGCGCGCGACGCAGTGCCTTCCGTGCAGTTGGACGAGCGTTTTCCGGTCATTCCGGTGCGCGGGCTGGTCAACCAAGGGGCGAAGCGCTTCCTCCGCTTTCAGGCGGAGACCCGCGACAGGTTCGAAGCGGGGGAGTTGACCAAAGAGGCAGCGCAGCTCGCGATTGAGCACTTCTGGGCCGGTGCGCTGCGGCGCGCGGTGATCGAAGGCGATGTCGAGAACGGCTCCGTCATGGCCGGGCAGTCCGTTGGAATGGTGACCGCCGAACAGCCGACGGCAGAGATCATCGCGGAGCTGGTGGACCAGGCCACGGCGGCGCTGGCGGCGCGTCGGCGGGCAAGCGGATGACGATGATGCACTTCCTCCCCATGCCTAATCCCCCTCTCGCGCGAAGCGGGGGAGGGCCGGGGAAGAGGTGCATCATCAAATAAAGCACCGTGGCTAGTCCCCGCCGGTTGCTGGGCCGGTTGCGCGAAGTGCTGGCGCACGGACCCGCTTCCCTCCAGGAGCTCGTGCGCCTCGTCGCCGCGGAGCTGGTGAGCGAGGTCTGCTCCATCTACGCGGCGCGGCCGGGAGAGATCCTGGAGTTGGTGGCCACGGAAGGTCTCAATCCCATGGCCGTTGGCCGGACTCGCCTCAGGGTCGGCGAGGGTATCGTCGGCCTGTGCGCCGCTACCACGCAGGTCATGAATCTGCCGGATGCGCAGAATCATCCCGCATTTGCTTACCGTCCAGAAACCAGCGAGGAACCTTTTGCCTCCATGTTGGCGGTGCCGGTGCGCCGCGCCGGCCGAACGTTGGGGGTGGTCGCCGTGCAGAACCGCAATCCGCGGCGCTATGCCGACGAGGAGGTGGACGAGCTGGAGACCGTCGCGATGCTGCTCGCGGAGGTACTGGCCGCCGGCGGCGCATCGGACGGGTTCGAAGAAGGTGTCGCCGCCACGGTCCCGCGCACGTTCAGCGGTGCCGCACTGGTGCCTGGCATCGCGATCGGACCTGTCGTCCTGCACGGAACTCGGGGCCGGCCCATACGGTTGCTCGCCGATGACCCCGAGGCTGAGCTGGCGCGGCTGCACGAAGCCGCGCAGCGGATGCAGCGAGGACTCGACGAGCTGATTGCCGGCGTGCCGGAGGGATTGGGCGATGGTCCCGACGGGTCAGCGTCTCGGGAAGTGCTCGATGCCTACCGATTGATTGCGGCCGACGCCGGCTGGCTGAGGCGTGTCGCCGACGTGATCCAGGGTGGCCTGTCCGCGGAGGCGGCGGTGCAGCGGGTCGCCAGCGAACTGCACGATCGGATGCGCCGGGTGAGCGATCCCTACCTGCGCGAGCGGCTCGGTGATCTCGAAGACCTGGCCAACCGTCTCATTGCCGCCCTTGCAGGCGAGCCGGAACGACCAAGCGTGCCGCCCGGCTCCATCCTGCTTGCACGCCGGCTTGGGCCGGCGGAGCTGCTCGACTGGCACGCCGCCGGTATCGTCGCATTCGCGGTCGAAGAAGCCAGCGCCGGCAGCCATGCCGCGATTCTGGCGCGGGCGCTGGGCCTTCCGTCGGTGGGCGGAACCCGCGGCATGCTGGAAGCCGCGGAACCAGGCGACGAGGCGGTCGTGGATGCCGACGAAGGCCAACTCATTCTGCGGCCCGAGGTGGAAGTTCGAACGACGTATGTGCGCGCCCTCGAGGCGAGAAGCGAGCTGGAGGCCGGCTGGGCGCCGTTGCGCAACAAACCGGCGGTCACCGCCGATGGCGCCAGCATCAGATTGATGCTCAATGTCGGGCTGAACCTGGAGCTGGCACAGCTTGAGACTACGGGTGCGGAAGGCATTGGCCTGTACCGCACCGAGATCGCCATGCTGGCGCGTGGCGCCATTGCTGATGTGGCGGAGCAGGCGGCCAGCTACTCACGAGTGCTGGATCTCGCCGGTGATCGACCCGTGCTGTTCCGCACGCTGGACCTGGGTGCGGACAAATTGCTGCCTGGCGACGCACCTGAAGAAGAGAACCCTGCGATGGGATGGCGTTCGCTGCGCGTCGGCTTGGATCGGCCGGCTTTGCTTCGCCGGCAATTGCGCGCGCTGCTTTTGGCGGCGTGCGGTCGGCCGCTATCGGTGATGTTTCCGATGGTCGCGACGGTCGCCGAATTCCGTGCCGCGCGCGCGCTGCTGCTGGCGGAAGCGCGGCGTATCAGGCCAGCCCCCGAGCGGCTTTCGATCGGTACCATGCTCGAAGTGCCGGCTCTGATGTGGCAGCTCGATGAGTTGCTGCGCGAGGCGGATTTCATTTCGGTCGGATCCAACGACCTCCTGCAGTTCCTGTTTGCCGCTGACCGAGGCACGCCCTCCTTGTTCAACCGGTACGACCTTCTGTCGCGTCCGGTGTTGAGCCTGCTCGAGCAACTTCTTACCGCGGCGCACGCGGCCAGAAATGGTGTGGGTGTTCCCGTCTCGCTGTGCGGCGAAGCGGCGTCGCGGCCGTTGGAGGCGATGACTCTCGTCGGGCTCGGTTTCACCAGCCTTTCGATGGCGGCATCAGGCATCCTTCCCGTCAAGGCACTGCTGGCAAAACTAGACCTACAAGCGTTCCGGCCGGTGCTGTCAGCGATCCGCCGGAATAGCTCCGCCTCGGGTGGCTTGCGTGAAGCGATCGCCGTCTGGGCGCGCGAACACGGACTGCCAGTCTGACAGAATGATTAATTTACGCATCGCTACAAAGACGATTCGACTGAGCAAGCGAACCGAGGCAGTGTAGGGGGCGTTGGGAATGCAACCAGCTCGTGTGATCGGGGCCACTGTGCTGCAAGAACGCAGATCAAGACTGGCGGCAAGCCGCGCCATGATGTCTCCCGTGGACCGGCATGATGACGCCCCCTTCGCGCCCAAGGCCGGTGCCGATTTGCTTGCGGCACGCGAACGGGTCGGTTGGTCATTGCACGACATCGCGACGGCGCTCCGCATTCGCCCACAGTATCTCGAGGCCTTGGAAGCGGGACGGATCGGCGATCTGCCTGGCAATGCCTACGCTCTCGGGTTTCTTCGCACTTATGCGAGTGCCTTGGGTCTCGATCCGAATGAGCTGGCACGCCGCTTCAAGGCTGAAGCAGCGACGGTCAACCAGAAGACTGAGCTGACATTCCCGGTGCCGGTGCCGGAGCGCGGTGTGCCGGCTGGGGCGGTCATCTTCCTCGGCGTGTTGCTGGCGATTGCCGCCTACGCCGGATGGTACCGGCTGTCTGGCGACGGCAGGTTACCGGCCGAAACGAGTATCCAGGTTCCGGAACGGCTGGCGCCACTGGCTGAGCAGGCGGTCCAGCCGCTTGTCGCGACGCGCGTGCCGGCGGTGGCCCAGGCAGCCCCGGTGGCCGCAGAACTGCCGCCGACACAGGAGGCCGAGGCATTGCCGGTGCCCAGCATCTCGCCCAGTTCGGCGGCTGCCGCAGCCGTGCCGGCACCGCCGCCGATGCCAGTAAGTCCGTCTGCAACACAGACGCGCATTGTGCTGCGGGCAAGTGCCGATTCCTGGGTGCAGGTCCGCGACCGTGCGGGTTCCGTTCTGTTGAACCGCATCCTCCACCCAGGAGAAACCTGGGAGGTGCCGCAGAAACCAAATCTTCTCTTGACCACCGGCAATGCAGGTGGGACCGATCTTGTGGTCGACGGCGTCTCCACGGGACTACTAGGCGGCAATGGCGTGGTCCGGCGTGACCTGCCCCTCGATCCGGACCTGATCAAAGATGGCAAGCTTCCCGCGGTGAACACCTCTTTGGCGGCGGGACGCCCTGCGACCCAGTAGCGGCGCGCCGCCAGAAGGCCCATTCTAGCGAACGTCGCCGCAGCATACGGAGAGCCTCAGGATGAGCTACCGGCCGTACCAGGAGATTGTCCGGCGGAAATCGCGCCGCGTGTATGTCGGGCGCGTGCCGGTGGGCGATGGCGCCCCGATCAGTGTGCAGACGATGACCAATACGCTGACCACCGACGTCGAGGGCACGGTGGCGCAGATCAGGCGCGCGGAACTGGCTGGCGTGGATATTGTCCGTGTCTCCTGTCCGGACCAGGAGAGCGCATTGGCGCTGAAGGACATCGTCCGCGAGGTGAACGTGCCGATCGTCGCCGACATCCACTTCCACTACAAGCGCGCGATCGAGGCCGCTGACAGTGGCGCCGCCTGCCTGCGCATCAACCCTGGGAATATCGGGAGCCAGGAACGGGTGAAGGAGGTCATCAAGGCCGCCCGTGACCACGGCTGCTCGATGCGTATCGGCGTGAACGCCGGCTCTCTGGAGAAACACCTGCTGGAGAAATATGGCGAGCCGAACCCCGAGGCGCTGGTCGAGAGCGCGCTCTACCACGCCGATATCCTGCAGCAGCACGATTTCCACGACTTCAAGATCAGCGTGAAGGCGTCGGATGTATTCCTGGCCGTGGCGGCGTATCAGCAGCTCGCCGAAGTCTGCGACCATCCGCTGCATATTGGTATCACCGAGGCGGGCGGCCGTCGCATGGGCACCGTCAAGTCGTCGGTGGGCCTGGGGTCGCTGCTCTGGGCGGGCATCGGCGATACGCTCCGTGTGTCGCTGTCCGATGAGCCTGAGGAGGAGGTTCGTGTCGGCTGGGACCTGCTGAAGGCCCTCGGCATCCGCCATCGCGGGGTGAAGGTGATCTCCTGCCCATCCTGCGCGCGCCAGGGCTTCAACGTGATCCAGACTGTGCAGACACTGGAGGATCGGCTGGCGCACATCGAAACGCCAATCACGCTGTCGATCATCGGCTGCGTCGTGAACGGGCCTGGCGAGGCGCTGATGACCGACATCGGCCTGACGGGCGGTGGCAATGGCCGCCACATGATCTATCGGGCCGGCAAGACCGACCACACGATCGACGGCGCCTCGATGGTGGACCATATCGTCGAGCTGGTGGAGGCCAAGGCAGCGGAGCTGAAGGCGGCGAACGAGGCGGAGAAGCTGGCGGCGGAGTGAATGAGCCGAAGCGGTCTATCTTCGCGACCAGTTGCAGTGGCGCCCGCGATGACGACGGCATTGGACCTGCCTCAAGACCACGCTGCCATCGTTCTGCATGTGTCGCGGGCGCACCTGCCGCAGGGCGACGTGGCTGGTTTTCTGAGCTACGCACGCAACGACGACACGCCCGACAGTGGCCGAATCCGCTGCGGAGCGGCTCACCGTCCGTCCGCGATGTCAGTCTTGTCGAGATCGTCACCCTTGAACAACAACGGCAAACCATGGCGTTTCGCCATTGCGTAAGCAAAGCAATCCGCAAGGTTGAGCTGCGCTGGATGGTTCCGGCCCTTGCCATAGCGGGCAAATGCCTCCAGCGCACCTTCGCCATCCACTGGCATCACGGCAACTAAATCGATGCGGGCCATCTCCAGAAACTCCCGCACGTCCTCCCGTGCCTCAGCCACGCTGGCTTGCCGCTTGCGGCAAATCGCCAATGCGGCCTCGAACACCGCGATTGGTGACGTGATACTGGCAGCCACAGAGTCCAATCGGTCGGCCAGCACGTCTGCCTCGGCCTCCCGCGTCAGGATGGCAACGACAGCCGAAGCGTCCACAAACATCAGTGGCCGCTCAGCGCGTCGTAGAAGGCTTTGTCCGCCTCCAGCCCGGTTGGCGCCCGCGACATCACGCGGTCCTGCAACGGTCGCACGCGCAGGCGCAGAGGGACTTTCTGCTCGATCCGGTCGAGTTCGGCACGCAGCGCCTGCTTCACTGCGGTGGTTTTTGTCGAATGCATGCGAGCCGCCAGCTTTTCGGCCAAGCGGTTAGTATCTTCATCCCTGATGTTGAGCGGCATGATGCCTCCCGTGTAGACACGGACAAGCTAGTGTCTTTACGCGCCGGTCTCAACGCCTAGTAACGGCGATCTTGCCTTCGCATGGCTTCCGGTTAGCTTGCCCCTCCCCCAAGAGGCGACCACATCATCGCAATGCCAACCGAACTCCAACCCGCTCGCGGCACCCACGACCTGATCGGCGAGGATCAGCGCCGGCACCAGCACGTGGTGGATACCGCCCGCCGCGTTGCCGCGATCTATGGCTTCGACGAGTGGACCACACCGGTCTTCGAGGACACCCGGGTCTTTTCACGCACGTTGGGGGAAACCTCCGACGTGGTGATGAAGGAGATGTACAGCTTCGAGGATCGCGGCGGAGACGCGATTACACTCCGCCCCGAAGGCACCGCCGGCGTCTGCCGCGCCTTGGTGACCAACGGCCTGACACAGTCGCTGCCGCAAAAGGTGTTCTACGCCGGCCCAATGTTCCGCTACGAGCGGCCGCAGAAAGGCCGCTACCGGCAGTTCCACCAAATAGGTATCGAGCTGATCGGCCCTGCCGAACCGCTGGCCGACGCGGAGGTGATCGCCTGCGGCTGGGACATCCTGAAGGCGCTCGGCGTCGCTGGCGACACAATCCTGGAGATCAACACACTCGGCGACAAGGAAAGCCGCGCGGACTATCGCGCCGCTCTGGTGGGATACTTCAGCGCGCATCGGTCGGAACTGTCGCCGGACAGCCTGGCTCGTCTGGAGCGCAATCCGCTTCGCATCCTCGATTCCAAGGACGAACGCGACCGTCGGGTGGTAGCGAATGCGCCGACGATCGCCGGCTTCCTGACTGAGCCTGCCGCGACGTTCTACGCACGACTGCAGACGCATCTAGATCGGTTCGGCGTGCCGTTCCGGGAGAACCCGCGCATCGTTCGCGGCCTCGACTATTACGGCCATACCGCGTTCGAGTTCATCACCAACAAACTCGGGGCGCAGGGCACGGTCATGGCCGGTGGCCGTTATGACGGCCTGGTCGAGGAGATGGGCGGTCCGCCCACCCCGGCAGTCGGCTGGGCGGCTGGGATCGAACGGCTTGCCATGCTGCTGGAAGACCCGCCGCCCGCGCCCGCGACGATCGCCGTAGTGCCGGTTGGCGATGGCGCCGAAGCGGAGGTGCTCAAGCTGCTGCAGACACTGCGCCAAGCTGGCATCCGCGCGGAGATGGCCTATCGCGGCAACCTGCGTCGGCGCATGGAGCGCGCCAATCGCATCGGCGCACGGGCCGCGGTGATCATCGGCGAAGATGACCTCGCGCGGGGTGTGGCGCAGGTGAAGAACCTTGTGACCGGCGAACAGGAGGCGGTGCCGCTGGCGGAGATCGCGAACCGGCTGCCATGAGTCTGGCGCCGAAACTCGATCGTATCGCGGCGCGCGCCGAGGAACTGCGCGACATGCTGTCTCAGGGCCTCTCAGGCGAGGCGTACGTGAAGGCATCGAAGGAACTTTCCGACATCGAGCCGGTGGTGGCCCGCATCGGCGATCTGCGTGCCGCGGAGCGCGCGCAGGGCGATGCAGAGGCGCTGCTGGCTGATCCGGAAATGCGCGAGCTGGCGGAAGCCGAGTTACGCGATCTGAAGGAACGCATTCCGGCGCTGGAACACGAAATCCGCATTGCCCTGCTGCCGAAGGATGCAGCCGACGAACGCGCGGCGATTCTGGAAGTCCGCCCCGCTGCCGGTGGTGACGAGGCGGCGCTGTTCGCGACCGAGCTGTTCGCCATGTACCAGCGTTATGCGGAAGGCCATGGCTGGCGCTTTGAGATCCTGGAGTACAACGACACGGAGTTGGGTGGCCTGAAGGAAGGCATCGCCGAGATCACCGGCCGCGGGGTATTTGCGCGGCTGAAATACGAATCAGGCGTGCATCGGGTGCAGCGGGTGCCCGCCACTGAAAGCCAGGGACGCATTCACACCTCGACTGTCACGGTCGCCGTCCTGCCGGAAGCCGAGGACGTCGATGTGCATGTTGATGAAGCCGATTTGCGGATCGATGTGTACCGCGCCTCGGGTGCCGGCGGGCAGCATGTCAACAAGACGGAAAGTGCCGTGCGCATTACGCACATTCCCACCGGTATCGTGGTCGCTATGCAGGAGGAGAAAAGCCAGCACAAGAACCGCGCGAAAGCGATGAAGATCCTGCGTGCGCGCTTGTACGAGCAGCAGCGCGCTGCTGCTCACGCATCACGCGCAGCCGACAGGAAGGCACAGGTTGGCACCGGCGACCGATCTGAACGGATCCGCACCTATAATTTCCCTCAGGGTCGCGTATCGGATCACCGTATCGACAAAACACTATACAAGATCGACCGCATCATGGCGGGTGAACTGGACGAGTTCATCGATGCGCTGATAGCCGAAGACCAGGCCGCGCGCCTGGCGGCGGAGGAGTGAGCCGGCCCTTTCAACGTGCAGTAATTTTTGCGATCAGCGCCTCGTACGCCGCAAGGTAATCGGTCATCGCGAGATGCTTCTCCGCATACTTCCGCGCATTCTCGCGCAGGCGCCGCGACAATGCGGCATCCTCAATCACGCGCACGACACTGTCCGCCAGCGCTTTTGGATCGAAGAACGACGTCAGCAGACCATTGTCTTCGTGCGTGATGAACTCGGTGACCGTCGGCGTATCGCTGGCAATCACGGCACAGCCCATCGCGAGGGACTCGCGCAACGACCATGACGCAACAAATGGATAAGTCAGGTAGATATGCGCGTCGGACCGCTGCAACATGGCCACATAGGTGTCGTATTCGATCCGGCCAGCGAACAGCAAGCGGTCCGGGTCAATACTGTTGCCGAGTTCATTGAGCATCTTCTGGCGCCATGTTCCCTCGGCTGGCGGCATGCCGTAGCTGACGCCATCCCCGCCGACCAGAACGATACGGATGTCCTTGCGCGCACGCAGCAGATGCGGCACCGCGCGCATCATCAGGTGGAAGCCCCGATATGGCTCCAGGTCACGCGCCACGTAGGTGACCAGCTTCTCGTTGGGCTTGATTGTCGTCTCGCCGATGGTGAGGTTGCGACGCTTCGCCTGTTGGTTCGGTTTGCACTTATCGAGATGCACGCCCTCTGGCAGCAGAGTGATCATTTCCCGCGCCCAGTTGGGATAAGTCGATAGCTGCCACTTTGTCGGCGTCTGCGCATGTGCTCCCAGATTGAGCGCCAGCAGATTGATTGCGTTCTTCGCGCGAATACGTGGGTAGTCGCCTGGATGCGTCGGGAACTCCGGATCGAAACCGACATCGATCCCATCCGTGCAGTAGTAGAACTCGAGGTAGCCAAGCAGCGGCACGCCCGGCCAGATGTCGGGCAGATTGAGCAGCTCGCCCCAGCCGTGGTGGCCAATAATGACGTCAGGGTTGAACCCGAGATCCTTCAGATTGGCCGCAGTCCGTGCGACGACATCAGCGCGCCGCACGCCGGCGTCCAGTTCCCGCGCAGCGATATGCGTCTCCATCGCCGCGGCTGCGGGCTTCGGATACGGAATTGTCCGCACGCCGGCGATCCAATTGGTATTCGGCTCGCTGAGAAACACGATGTCGTGCTCTCCCGACGCTGCCAGATGCCGCACGATGTGCAGGTACTGACCGGGAAAGTTCTGATGGACAAACAGATATTTCACGCCGCGACCCTGCTGGCGGATGAACGCAGAACCTCTTAGGTCAGCGGGAGCGACGGCCTGCTGGCGCCGGCTTCGACGTCGCGGCAGTCGGCTTGTCCGGCGTCGGCTTTGCGCCGGCCGGCTTGCGTTCGCGTGCGCTGCGCGGAGCAGACCCAGCCGTACCACCTCCGGCACCACGACGGCGGATCACCACCTGGAAGGCTTCCAGCGCGGCAAGGCTCTCCGCTTCACAGGTCTCGCCCGCTTGCACCGGACCGACTGAGCTCCCGTCCACGAAGGTTGCCGAGTAGCTGCATTCGTGTGTCTTCGCTGCGGCACCCTTCAGCCGCAACTTCAGGCCGAGCAGCGGAAGCGCCATACCACGGCTGCCGCAGAATTTGCCCCCCTCGATCCAGGGCGACAGCCATCCGCGGCCGAGTACCGCCTGATACTCTACGTTGCTTTGGTCGATGCCCTGCCCTGGCGTCAGGCTGAACCCTTCAATCCACTGGCGGCTGCCACGCGTGCCTGCCCATTCGCCGATGCGGGCACGGACATCGCCAACCCGCTGCACATGAACGACAATGTCCGCCTCTTCCGGCGCGACCTCTTCGGGGGCGGGAGCTACTGCTCCGGAAGCCGGTGGCTGAGCATCGGCATTCGATTCCGCACCAAGCCGCATGACCTGCAGGCGCGGCGCCGCTTCGGGCGGTGCCTGCGGCGCCTGATACACCGTGACAAGCACCTGCGCCGGCCCATTCGCCACCCGGATCAGTGCGGCCGTATCGCTGCCATGCAGCCAACCATCAGCGTGGAACGTCCTGATGCTCACAGCCTCGGGCCGGCCGGCTGGACCGGGGGGCAGCGATATGCGGACGCCGGGCAATCCCGAGCGGTCGTTCGCCGCAGGCGAACCGGGCGCCTGGAACACACAGAACAGCCCCGAATCCAGCGTCATCAAATGTCCGGAGACCTTGAGCTCGGCGATGCGGCCCCGCTCGCCCTCATTGTTGGCCTGGGCGGAGGGGGACTTGGGAACGGCGGTACCGGCTTCGGACATTAAGCAGTCTCGCTCCTTGGCTGGATCGGAGAAGTTGGGTGGCGGATCGCAATGTATGCGACGTGGACGGCGGAGTCATTCATGACGCGAGAGGCCCGCGGCCGCAAGGAGTGCATTGTTAATTGCGGGCGCCGCCAGTCCCAATGGCAACAGATGCCCGCGCCCGGTATTGCGGATGCGTTCAGCCTGGGCACCAATATCGAAAGCGACAACCTGCAGTCCGGCGCGCCATGCTTCCGCGAGTGTGAAGCACCAGGTTTCCGGAAAGATCGACGGCAACAAGGCCAGCGTTGCTTCTTGGGCCCTGATCAACTCTATCGCCTCATCGGACCGGTAGCTGCCGGTCACAAAGACCCGCCCTGTCGCCATCAGCCTTCTGTCGTCAATTGTGTGACCGACCACGACGAACTCCACCGGGAGGCGCCGTTCCGCTGCGTCACGCGCGCAGTCCAGCAGCACCCGGTAGCCTTTGTGGATGCCAATCGATCCGATGACACAGATACGGCACCGGCCCGCGGCGCTATCTGACCGCAAAGGGCCAATCGTTCCCGCGTCGTTTTCGTGAGGCTGCACACGAATATTCGCGGAAGGAAAATGACGCCGGATACGCGCCGCTGTGTCCTGGGATGGCGCGAACACGTGTCGCGCGGCGGCCAGCACGCGCGCCGAGCGCTCCCGTAGGGCCGCGACCGGGATATCCTCATCGATGAGATTGCCTGCCTCGGCGACGCACACATCGCATCGTGCCGCGCAAGGCTCGCCGCAATAGCGTTCGGCAGGGCCGACCAACGCCACGCGCGCGCATAGCCAGGCGTAATCGTGGATACGAACGTCGTACGGAATGGCCAGACGCTCGACCAGGCTCAGCACTGCCGCGTCATGGCCAACCAGATGGTGCAGCTCGATGTATCGGGGCTGCTCCGCCGCGAGCAGACGCTGCAGCCCCGGCAACTCATCTGGCAAGGTGTAGCGCAGATTGGGAAAATCCGCCGCTACACCGTCGCTGACGACGACGCATTTCTTGCCGTCAGGGGTCCGGCCCGGACGCAGCACCACAACCCTGAGGCCGCGACCCTGATGTTGGAGGGCGGATGTCTTGACCTGGCGCTCGACGCCGCCGCCTTCGGCGTGAGTAATCAGGATGACTGATTCGCTGCCGCGGCGGCGGACGGCACGCCATCGCGCCAGGTCAAGCCTGCGTCGCGCGGCAGCCAGCGGATCAGCTTTGACATGCGCCTCGATGAGGGCGTTAGAACCAGGATGCAGGCGCTCCAGTATCGCCTTGTTCCGCGCCTGGAGATGACGCGCAGCGGAGCCAAACGAGTGGCCACCGACATGGGCGACAAACGCGCCTGGGGCAGCGACATGGCGCCAACCGAGATGACGTGCGCGCAGACAGAAGTCATTCTCCTCGCCGTAGCCCTGCGCAAACACATCGGCGCGGAACAGACCCACCGCATCCAGGCACGCGCGGCGAATATACATGCAGAAGCCGACACCGACCGGAATCTCCACGGCAGCGCCGCCATTCGCGCGCCACGCCAGCTTGGCCATTCGCACCGTGGCGGCCATGTCTGGCAGGTCGTTCCGCCCCGCGCTCGGATAGCTCAGTATTGTCGCATCATTGGAAAATGGCGTCACGGTGCCGATGTCGGAGGCGCTGTAGGCAACGGCGCGTAACTCATCGAGCCAACCAGGCGGCGTCAGGGTGTCGCTGTTCAGCAGGACGACATCCCGTCCGGGGACTGCTCGCATCCCCGCATTGGCACTGGCGGCGAAGCCTTGGTTGCGTTCATGCCGGATCAGCCTGATGCGCCCGTCTTTCGCCAATCGGTTCAGTGCCTGAACCAACTTTGGGTCGGGCGAAGCGTCATCGACCACGATCAGCCGGCTGGGCTTTCGCAATGTGGCCAGCACACTCTCCAGGCACGCCAGGACGTGCTCCTTCCCCCCGTGTACCGGCACCACCACATCGGCCGGCAACCGTCGCCGCGATGCCTGCGCCAAACGAGGCACCGTGAGAGCCACCGGCATGGCAGCCGGCATTGCCAGCCGTAGCGGTTTCTGGCGGGCCGCCGGATATAGCCGGGCGAGCGTCGCGGCCGCTGCCCCCGCGGCCGCTTGCTCTGCGCACGGGTCCAACGGGCTGCCCAGGAGATCCTTGCCGTTGCGTCCGAATACGTGGATGAGCCCGCTCAGCCCCTGCAGCGTTTCGGCCGCCACAACGAAGCCGCGCGGTCGCGCCAGAAGCCCACTCTCGTCGATGCGCACGCTCGTATCTGAGGCGACAAGGCTGATCTCTCGCCGCCCCTTGGCGGGCCTTATGGTCAGGACAGGATCAATGTCCGGATCTCCGGGATGCCACGCCCAGCCGACCAAGCCACCGTCCCTTGCGCTGACGCAGCCCGTCGTCGCGGTGATCGCGCCCAGGTCGATCGGGCTGCCCAGGAGGTGCTCTCCGGCACAGGTGGTGACCGTCACGCACCGGCCGGATCTCCCGGCAAAAGTCGTGACGCGGCGCCCGTCGAGGCGGACCTCAACAGGCCGATGTTTCGGCCATACGATGAGTTCGCCGTGGCTGGATAGGCCGCACCAACCGGGCGCGCCGGTTGCTTGCGTTATGGCTTCCGCCAGAGCGGTGGAATCAGGGTCGGGCACATGGCGCTGCAATGCCTGGGCAACAGCCCCCGCGGCACCCGCAATGTCGCCCAGGCGCCAGCGGGCTGTCGCGAGACCCAGCCACGCCTCGCGCACATCGTTTGTATTTGTGATCGACGCGAACAACGCGTCCGCCCGCACGTCGTCCTGGCCCAGACACGCCGTGGCAAGTGCCAGCGCCAGGGTCTGGTCGCGAGGTGCCAACCGGCACGCGCGGTCAAGCCAGCGTCTTCCCTCGTCCCGATTCCCCGCTGCGACGGCGGCCTGACCGCGTTGAAACGCCTCAAGCGCCAGCGCGGCGCCGTCCCGCAGCGACTCCGAATCCAGAGCCCCCGCCACGGTGGCTAGCTGCCGAGTGCCTGTGGTTGGGGCTGATGAGCTTCGGCTTGCGGGGGCAGTGCCGCCAGGTCATTGCGAGCTTCCTGCAACCCCTGGGACAAGGCCCGCTCCAACCACACGCGAGCGCGATCGTGGTCGCGTTCACCCGCAAGCCCACGCGCCAGGTAGCGGCCCAGCATCATCTGCGCGTAAGCATGCCCGCGCTCGGCTGCGGCATGGAACCAGCGCTGCGCCGCCGGCCGATCAGTCGGGACTTCATGTCCCCCGCCATACATCGCGCCCATGGCGAACATGGCACCAACGTGG
The DNA here is from genome assembly GCA_964427005.1 of uncultured Acetobacteraceae bacterium. Taxonomy (GTDB): domain Bacteria; phylum Pseudomonadota; class Alphaproteobacteria; order Acetobacterales; family Acetobacteraceae; genus JAMXLO01. Next base: position 70,722 of record CAYRTL010000005.1, on the reverse strand, counting down.
CCGCGTCCTGCGGCCTTCTCGAACAAGGCGAGCGCGCCGGGATGGTCCTTCGGCCCGCCTCGTCCGCTCACCATCAGCTCTGCCAGCAGGACCTCGGCCTCGACCATCCCATGGTCCGCAGCCCGCTTGATCCAGGCACGTCCTTCTTGGAGGTTGGGGTCCAGTCCGCGTCCTTCGATCAGCATGCGGCCGTACCAGTACTGCGCGTTCACCACGCCATCGGCCGCGCGGCGCAGCCATTGGGCCGCCTTTCTATCGTCGCGCTCAATGCCGACACCTTCGGCGAGGCAGACACCAAAATTGAAGGCCGCCACGAGATCGCCCGAGGCCGCCGCCTGCTCGAACCATTCCCTCGTGCGGGTGGCGTCCTCAGCATCGCCCTGACCACGCAGCAGCAGGTTTGCCAGATCCACCTTGGCGGCAGGATCCCCTGCTTCGGCCGAAACGCGGAACCAGCGGGCGGCCTCATCCGCATCACGCGGTATGCCGGCGCCGGTGAGATACAACATGCCGAGTGCTCGGGCGCCGCCCCGATGGCCGACTTCCGCTGCACGGCGGAACCACATGGCCGCCTCGGCGTAGTTTGGCGGCAACTTGCCGCCCTTGGCGTACATGTCGCCGACAACCGCAGCGGCTTCGGGGTCTCCAGCCAGGGCCGCACGGCGCAGCCAGGATTCCCCTTCGATCGGATTGGCCGGAACGGTATCGCCATGCATAAGGGCCATTCCCCAGCGTGCCTGGCTGGGGCGATTGCCTATTTCGGCCGCCCGGCGGAACAGTTGGATGGCGGCCGCACGGTCCGGCGCGACGCCCAGACCGCGCTCGGTCATCAGGCCCAACAGGTAGAGTGCCGTTGGCAGGCCCGCTTCCGCCGCGCGGCGCAGATGCTCTGCCACCTGCACCTGCTGCTCCTTTTGGGTGGCCGTGCGCGCCAGCGACAGTGCGTACCCAAGGCATCCTTGCGGGCATCCCGCTGCAGCGGATTTGCCGTACCACTCATGCGCTTCGTCCAGGTTGCGCATGTGTTCGGGGCCTGAGGTCAGAATATACGCCAGCACCGCCTGACCATCCGCTGAACCGCCCTCCGCCGCCTTCCGGGCCCATTGCAGGCTGGCTTCGAAATCTGGAGCAGTCGGCTCGGTGGGGGCGAACAATACGGGCACAGTCCCGGTCTCGTGCCCGGCGGTGGCGATCAGGCCATGGATCGCGAGGGTCGCCAGTTGCGCCTGAGCTTCGACATAGCCTTGCGCGGCGGCACGCTCGAGCCAGCGGGCGCCTTCAGCTCTGCTAGGCGGGACGCCGGCGCCTTCGAGGTAACAGCGACCCACCCGGTATTCCGCCTCGGCGATCCCAGCCCGCGCGGCGCGGGTCAGCAACGGAAAGGCATCTTTGACGTTGCCCTGCTCGATCAGCCGCACCGCCCGGCGCAAAGCGGCAGCCGGCGAGACGGAGGCCAGCAGTCTGTCGATCGCGGCCATCCGCTCAGGCCCGAGCCGAACCTAACATGATCTGGCGGCGCGACCTCACGGTTCGCGCATCCCCTCCGCGGCAACCGGCAGCACGCGGCCCAGCATGTATTCCATGACTGTGCGCTTGCCGACCTTGATGTCGGCGGTGACCGGCATGCCCGGCATCAGCCGGAAACTCGGCGGTGTGCCATGCAGATCGACCCGGTCAATCGCGATGCGCGAACGATAGAAGGGTTCAGCACTGTTCCCCGGCACCGGCACAGATCCGCTCGGGTTTCGTTGCTCATCTTGCTGGGTGAAACTGTCAGCGCTGATCGTGCGAACGGTACCGTGAGCCATGCCATACTGCATGAAATTGAACGTATCGAACTTGATGGCCACCGGATCGCCGACATGCACAAAGCCATCGTCGCGACCGGAGATGTTCGCTTCCACCTCCAATGGCGCATCGGCTGGCACAAGCGTGATGAAATGCTGACCCGGCTGCAGGACCGAGCCAACCGAGACCTTGGCGACTGTCAGCACCGTCGCATCGCGGTCCGCGCGCAGTTCCACCAACTGACGATGAAGCTGGGCCTTGTTCAGTGACTCGCGCGCGTCCGACAGCTTGCTGATCGCTTCGGCCAGCTTCTCAGACACATCAGCGTGCCACGACTGCACATAGCCGTCGCGTTCGGCAATCAGAGCGGCAAGATCCCGCTGCTGGCTGGCAGCGGTTTCCAACGCGCTGTGCAGTTGCCGGTCCATCTCCGCACGGGCATCCACCGCGGCCAGCGTGTTAAGTTTGCTGCCGACCTGCAGCTTCTCGAGGTCGCGCCGCATCTGCTCAACATTGGTGGCTACGGCCAGCCGATTCCGGAAGCCTTCGGCATCGGAGTTCGCCCTCGCGATGGCCGACACCATACCGTTGATCTTCTGCTGGTAGTTCTCCAGCTTGAAGTTGTACTCGGCCTGGCGCTGGCCAAAGATTGCGGCCTGCAAGGCCAGGTTCGGATCGGTGCCGCTATAGGCGAACGGGCGCCCGTCCGCTTCGGCCTGCTGCCGGGAAACCTGCGCCTGAAGGCTGGCGACCTGCGCTGTCAGCGCCCCGACATCTGCCGCGGCAAAGGTTGGATCGAGCCGCGCGAGTACCTGGCCGGCGTGCACCGATTCGCCTTCGTGCACGTCAATCGAACGGACAATCGAGGCGTCGAGCGGCTGCAAGACGAGAGTGGCCGAGCGCGAGACGACGCGCCCTTGCGCAGTCACGACGCGATCTACCTTCATCACGCTCATCGCGAAGACCATCACGGCGAACATGCTGCCGATGACCCAGACGATGCCGCGCGCCGAATGCGGCACAGGCGCCGTCGTAACCGTCGTCGACGGCATCTGGAACTCCAGGATGACCGGCAGCGTCGGATCGCCCCGGTCATCGACGACTTTGCTAATCGCCTTGGACGAGGGTCGGGGCAAGAGCTGCATGACGTTGACCTTGAGTGTCGAGATGGCGGTTCTGCTGTGCCCAGAGCTGACGATAGACGGCGCAGCGTTCGACGAGGACACGGTGCGGCGCGATGTCCATCACCTTGCCCTTCTCCAAAACCAGGATCTGGTCGCATTCCGTCAGCGATGACAGCCGGTGCGACACGATGACCATGGTACGGCCGCGCGCGATGCGCAGCAGGTTGGCATTGACCAGCGCCTCGCTTTCCGGGTCCAGCGCGCTCGTCGCCTCATCGAGGATGAGAATTCGAGGGTCAGTGATCAACGCACGGGCGATCGCCAGACGCTGCCTCTGTCCACCGGAAAGGTTCGGCGAGCCTTCCTCGATATATGTCTCGTAGCCGTTGGGCATGCGCTCGATGAATTCCTCGGCGCCGGCCAGACGTGCGGCACGAACTGCATCCTCGAGTGTGAGCCCTGGTCGCCCCGCGAGGATATTATCGCGGATCGAGCCGCGGAACAGGAAGTTGTCCTGCAGCACAACGCCGAAGCTCTGCCTCAGGTGACGCAGGTTGATCTCGCGCAGATCACTGCCGTCAATCTTCAGGAACCCCGAATAGTCGCGATTGATGCCTTGCAGCAGCCGCGTGATCGTGGATTTGCCCGATCCCGACCGGCCCACAATGCCGAGCATCGTGCCCGCAGGAATCGAGAAGGTGATGCGATCGAGTGCCGGAACCTTCGTGCCGGCATAGGTGAACGTCACGTCGTCAAAGCTGATCGCGCCAGCAAAACGAGGCCGCAGCCCTCCAGAAGCCGCTTCCAGGGGCCGGTTTAGAACGGACGCAGCCTCGCCAATGGACGAAGCTACGTCCTGATATTCCTCAGTGAGCCGCGCGAGTTGCACCAGTGGCTGTGCGACACGTTGTGACAGCATCATGAACGCAAACAACGCACCAGCTGCGTAGCCCGATGGATCCGAGAGTGCCCAGTAAACACCCAACAGGATCACGCCCATCCACATGAATCGCTCGACAGGCGTGACGAGAGTCTGTGGCCAGTTCCCCAACTTGCCATACGCGAGCCGCCACTTGCCCGCCTCGGCAATGCGTTCGTCCCAGAGTGCCTTGCGCTGCGGCTCCAAGGCCAGCGACTTCACGGTCCTCACGCCGAAGACCGTCTCGCCGAGCACCGACGACTTATTGGTCTCTGCAACAACGACACGCGCAAACAGCACCGCCATGGGCTTGAGAAACGCCAGGATGACGATGGCGATCAGGCAGGCACATGCGACCACGATCCAGGCGAGAGGTGCGTTCAACCAAAACAAGAATGGCAGCAACACGCAGAGAGTCATCAGATCAAGAAAGGCAGCCAGCATGCGCCCAGTCAGAAACTCGCGAATGCGATGAATCTGGGAGATCTTGTACATCGTCTCGCCGGCGGGATGACGCTCGAAGTAGTCGAGCGGAAGGCGCAGCAGTCGGTTGAATATGTGCAGGTTCAGCTTGGCGTCGATTCGGGTGCCAACCACCAGCACGATCAAGCGTCGCGCATGTCCCAATAAGGTTTCGTAGATGATGGCTACCGCCACGATGACGCCAATCAGTGTCAGCGTCGAATAGCTGTGATGTGTCAGCACCTTATCGACGACAGTCATGATCAGGAACGGCGGGAATATGGTCAGCATGCTCAGTACAAGCGAAGCAATGCCGATGTCGCGAAGGGACCGCTTCTCCTGCATTACAAGGCCGGTGAGCCAGCGTAGCGAGAAGGGAGCATCGACTTCCGTGAAACCACGGTTCGCGCGAACCAGAACTGCCTCGCCCGCCCAAACCTCGCTCAGCCGCAACTCATCGACCGGCACCGGTGGATCGGCCTCAGGCCCGCGCGGATCCTTTATGAATACGACCTTGTGCTCGGTATTGACACCGGTCAGCAGTCCCGCGGTGCCGTCGGTGAACAACAGCACGACAGGGCTGCTGTTGTGGAACTTCATGAGGTGGCGCCAGCGGAGTCGCACCGCGCGGGCCCACATCCCAGCGTTCTGTGCCCAGGTGGACAGGGATGCCGCCGAAGGAGCCTGGTCGCCGAGGTTACCGCGAAACTCGTTTGGGGCAAGCTCGACACCATGGTAGCGGCCGGCGCTGATCATTGCCAGGAGCCGAGGATGGACCGGTGGCTCCTCTGCCAATTCCAGATGCGGGGGGGCGCCTTTGTCCGCGCCGCCGCCTACATCGGCGACGGACTGAGGACCGTGCCCGGAAGGGCCGGTGATGTGTCCGTCATTTACATCCACGAGCAGTCCCCCTCAGAGGAGTTCGAAACCAGCGCCCGGGCGCTTTTGGTCCGGGCATCTTCTCCCAGCGTTCGTCGACCTGTGCATCGCCGATCGCATTTTCGATGGCGGGAGGGCCGTTGGGCAGTATGCCCCATTGCGTCTACAAGTTGCCAAACAAATCTCAGCCGGCCGAATCGTGCTGGCTCAAAAAAGACACGACGATGTCCCTTTATGACACATCTGAGTGATGGGAACAAAGAAAATGGTTGCTGATGACGACACCGTCGGGGCCTTCGTGCCAGGGGCGCGCTTCCAACGCAACCCCTTGAGCACAGGGCGTCTCTCTGGACGAACGTTTGCCGTAAAGGACCTGTTCGATATCGCCGGCAGCGTCACCACCTACGGCAACCCGGACTGGGCCAGCACGCACCCGGCAGCCACAGCCACCGCACCCGTCGTCACCGCTCTGCTGCAGGCCGGCGGGCGCCTCGTCGGCAAGACGAAGACCGTCGAGCTAGCCTACGGATTAACCGGCGAGAATGTCTGGCAAGGCACACCGGTCAATCCGCATGCGCCGGACCGGTTCCCCGGCGGATCGAGCTGCGGTTCCGCGGCAGCCGTCGCCGCCGGTCTGGCGGACCTGGCACTCGGGTCGGACACTGGCGGCTCAGTCCGCATCCCCGCCAGTTATTGCGGCCTCTTCGGCATCCGCCCGAGCCACGGCGCCGTCAGCCTTGCTGGTGCCTGCCCGCTGGCGCCCAGCTTCGATACGTGCGGCTGGTTCTCTCGCACCGCCTCGCTGCTGGCGGAAGTGGGCGAAGTGCTCCTGCCGGGCGGGCGCCAAGCGGCAGAGGGTCCGCTTCTCCGGGTAGAGGAAGCGTGGGTCAATGCGCAGCCGGAAGTGGCCGAAGCGCTGCGGCCGGCACTGGAGAAGTTGGAACAGCTGCGGGGCAGGGCTGTCGGGGTCCGGCTCGCGCCCGAAGGTATCGACAGCCTCTATGACCATTTCCGGACGGTGCAGGCCGAAGAGGTCTGGGCGTCCCTGGGCGGCTGGATCGAGACCGTCCATCCACGGCTGGGTCCGGGCGTGCATGAACGCTTTGCCGCGGCCAAGGCAACCGAGGCGGCCGTTGCCGCGCCTGGCCGGGCATTCCGACGCGTGTTTCAGGGACGCGTCCGGCCGTTGCTGACTGGCGGAGCAGTGCTGGTCTATCCGACCAGCCCATGTCCCGCGCCACTTCTAACCGCAAGCCAGGCCGAGCAGAACGTCGTTCGCCAGGCAACCATGGGCGTCACGGCGATTGCTGGCTTCTGTGGGCTGCCGGAGGTCACGCTGCCTGCGACAACAGTGAACGGGGCGCCCGTCGGGCTGTCGCTGGTCGCTGGCACTGGAATGGACCGCGGCTTGCTCGCGTTTGCCTGCGACGCGGCGGCCGTGCTTGGACTCCCCGTCTGAGTGGAGAGAGGATGCAATGGAGATTCGGCCGGCAACCGAAGCGGATATTCCGGAAATCCAGTCGATCTATGCGCACCACGTGCTGACCGGGACCGGGACATTTGAGGAGGAGCCGCCCTCGGTCGAGGAGATGACCAAGCGGTTCGCCAAGGTCGTTGGGCAAGGCTGGTCATGGCTGGTAGCGACCGACGCGACTGGCGTACTCGGCTACGCCTATTACACCCAGTTCCGCGACCGCTCGGCATATCGGTTCTGCGTCGAGGACAGCGTGTATGTGCGCGAGGATGTTCGCGGCCAGGGCGTCGGCAAAGCCCTTGTGGCGCGCCTGGTCGATGAGGCCACCGCGAAAGGCATGCGGCAGATGATCGCGGTGATCGGTGACTCGGAGAATACCGGCTCGATCGGGGTGCATGCCAGCCTGGGTTTCCAGATGGCCGGCACGCTCCGCACGGTAGGCGTGAAGTTCGGCCGCTGGTTGGACGTCGTCTCAATGCAGCGGCCGCTGGGCAAGGGTGACGCGGACGTTCCGTAGCTCCGGCGCCTCCCCTCCCCAACCCTCAACCGCTCCGCTGGAGAGGGTTGGGGAGAGGGTCTCGCCCGCTCTCTGGCTAATGGCCGCGTACGGCTTCGTTGCCGGCCTGCCCTTACCCCTCTCGGGCTTCACGCTTCGCCTGTGGCTGTCCGAAGGCGGCGTGTCTCTTGCCGTTATCGGCCTGACCGCGAATATCGCTCTCGCCTATTCCCTGAAATTTCTGTGGTCGCCGGTTCTCGATAACGCGGCGCCACCCGGCCTGCTTGGCCGTCTCGGCCGCCGACGCGGCTGGCTCGCCGCCATCCAGCCCACCCTCGCCGCAGCCGCCGCACTGCTGGCGTTGTCGGACCCGTCGCACCTGCCGTTCTTCTCACTGGCTCTTGCCGCGCTGGTCGCCTTCCTATCCGCCAGCCAGGACATCGTGGTGGACGCCTGGCGCATCGAAGCATTTCCCCAGCATCGGCAAGGCGCGGCAATGGCGGCCTATGTCTGGGGCTATCGCGTCGCGCTGCTGATTGCGACCACTGGCGTGCTATCAGCCGTCAAGCTCGTCGGCTGGCATGTGTCCCTGCTTGGAGTTGCGGCGCTGATCGCCTGCGGTCTGATCGTGACGCTGCTCGCGCCGGAGCCGCCACCGGCGGAACGTCCTGTCGTGATGGCCGGCCTGCGCACTCGCCTGGCCCACGCCGTGATCGAGCCGCTACGCGAATTCCTGACTCGGCGCGGCGCGGTGCTGATCCTCGCCTTCGTCGCGCTGTTCAAGCTGGGCGAGGCGATGGCCGGCATCATGACCGCGCCATTCTATCGCGCACTCGGCTTTTCACGTGAGGCGATCGCGCAGACCGGCTGGTTCTCTCTCGGCGGCACCCTGGCCGGCATTTCACTCGGCGGCTGGCTTGTCGCGCGTCTGGGCACGGGACGAGCGCTGCTGCGCACCGGCTGGGCGCAGACCCTGGCGATGGCGATGTACCTGCTGCTCGCCGTCTCGGCCGGCGAGGTGCATGTGCTCTACGGGACGGTCGCCACCGAGGCGTTCGCGCAGGGCATGGCCGACGCGGCCTTTATCACCTACCTGTCGAGCCTGTGCTCGCGTGAATTCACGGCTACCCACTACGCGCTGCTGTCGTCTTTGGCGGCTATCGCTGTGCACACCATCGGCGGGGCGTCAGGCGTACTGGCCGCACGCGTTGGCTGGGTCGAGTTCTACGCGCTTTGCATGTTTGCCGCGCTCCCCTCGATGGGGCTGATGCTGGTGCTGCTGCGGAAGTATCCGGTCAATCGCTGAGTGCCGCGGCGACTTCCCGCCGCAACGCTGGGAGCACGTTCTTGCCGAACCATGGATTGCGCCGCTCCCAGGCAGTCGTCCGCCAGGACGGGTGCGGCAGCGGGAAATAAAGCGGTAGATGCTTGCGAAAGGCTCGCACATGTTCCGTCATCGCGCCGGGACCCAGTACGTGGGACAGGGCGTATGTGCCTACGAGTAGCGTCAGGCGGATCTCCGGCATTTGCGCGAGCAGCTTTTCGCGCCAGAGCGGCGCGCACTCACGGCGGGGCGGCGCGTCCCCGCCATTGGGCAATCTCCCCGGATAGCACAGGCCCATCGGCACGATGGCAACGCGGCTCTCGTCATAGAACGTGTCGCGATCCATCTGCAGCCAGGCGCGCAGGCGGTCGCCCGATGGGTCGTTGAACGACAGACCGGTCTCATGAACCTTGGTGCCGGGCGCCTGACTGACAATGAGCAAGCGTGCGGTGGTGGAGGCGCGGAAGACGGGACGCGGACCTAGCGGCAGGTGCGCGGCGCAGACACGGCAGGCTCGGATTTCGGCAGCGAGTCTCTCGAGCGCAGGGACGTCAGCCAATGATTCCTCTTCGCCGCAACTCCTCGACCACCTGCTCTGCCAGCATTTCGGGCGGCGCACTCAGCGTTTGCAGCCGCATCTCTGGATCCAGCGGTTCCTCGTACGGGGCGTCGACACCGGTGAAGTTGCGTATCTGCCCCGCATCGGCGCGGCGGTACAGCCCCTTCGGATCGCGACGCCGGCACTCGTCCACCGGGGTATCGACGAAGATTTCGAGAAACTCACTCTCGGCGACGCAGTCTCGCGCCAGCATCCGTTCGGCGCGATAGGGCGAGATGAACGAAACCAACACGATCAGCCCTGCATCGACGAACAGTTTCGCAACCTCCGCGACACGGCGGATGTTCTCGACGCGATCCGCCTCGGAGAAGCCCAGGTCGCGGTTCAGGCCATGTCGCACATTGTCGCCATCAAGAGTCATCGTGTGGCGGCCCTGTGCGTGAAGCCGCTTCTCGACCAGATTGGCAATCGTCGATTTTCCGGCTCCAGACAGGCCGGTGAACCAAAGCACCGCCGGCTTCTGTCCCATCAGCGCGGCGCGCGCATCCTTGTCCACATCCAGCCGATGCCAATAGACATTGCCGGCACCCGCGCGCAGGTCGGTGACCATGCCGGCGCCGACAGTATTACGTGTCAGCCGGTCGATGAGGATGAAGCCGCCCAGTTCGCGGCTCATGGCATAGCGTTCGCACGCGACCGGCGTCGCAAGCGAGATCACCACACGGCCGATCTCGTTGAGGCCAAGCTCGCGCACCGGAACCTCGGTCAACGTATCGATATCGAGCCGGCTGGTGATCTCGGTAATCGTGCCAACCACTGTGCGCGTGCCAAGCATGAACATGTAGGCGCGACCGCGGAACAGCGGCGTACTGTCCATCCACACGACCCAGGCGGTGACCTGATCGGCAAGCGCTGGAGGTGGCACGGCCGCAAGCACGTCGCCGCGCGACACATCGATTTCGCGGTCCAACACAAGCGTCACCGCCTGGCCTGCTTCCGCCTCGGCAAGATCGCCATCCATCGTGACGATGCGCGAAACCTCCGCCTCGATGCCCGAAGCCGCATTCACCACCGCCGCGTGTGGCCGGATTCGTCCGGTGGCGACGGTGCCCGCGTAGCCACGGAACGCGTGGTCGGGCCGAATGACGATTTGCACCGGCATGCGGAACGAGCGCTCAGCTACCAGCGACGTCGGTTCGGCGCCTTCCAGGGCGGTGAGCAGCGTGGTGCCAGAATACCACGGCATACGCTTGCTCGACGCTGTGACGTTGTCGCCATCCCGGGCGCAAACGGGAATTGCCGTCACCGCGAGCGGCCCAAGCTGACCCAGCAATGCGTAGAAGTCGGTGACGATTTTGCCGAACACAGCCTGGTCGAATTCAACCAGGTCCATCTTGTTGACCGCCAGGACCACTTGCCGGATGCCCAGTAGCGATGCGATCGCAGCATGACGGCGCGTTTGCACCAGCAAACCCTTGCGCGCATCCACCAGCAGGACAGCAAGATCCGAAGCCGATGCGCCTGTGACCATATTGCGCGTGTATTGCTCGTGGCCGGGTGCGTCCGCCAGAATGAATCGCCGGCGCGGCGTTTCGAAGTAGCGATAAGCGACGTCGATCGTGATGCCCTGATCGCGTTCAGCCGAAAGACCATCGACCAGCAGCGCGTAGTCGATCGCGCCTTGCACTGTGCCGAAGCGCCGGCTGTCGCGTTCCAGTGCGGCCATCACGTCATCTGGAATCGTGCCGCATTCGAACAGCAGCCGGCCGATAAGCGTCGACTTGCCGTCATCTACCGAACCGCACGCCAACACACGCAGAAGCGAATCAGGCATCAGAAGTAGCCCTCACGCTTCTTCTTCTCCATCGAGGCGTCCTGATCCTGGTCGATCAGGCGTCCCGCCCGCTCGGAGATGCGCGTCGTCCGCATTTCCACGACAACTTCTTCCAGGCTTGCCGCGGTGGAGTCGACGGCAGCCGAAAGTGGATAGCAACCAAGCGAACGGAATCGGACCAGCCGTTCCACCGGCTTCTCACCAGGGCGAAACCGCATCCTCTCGTCATCGACCACAATGATCATGCCATCGCGCTCGACCGTGGGGCGCGGCGCAGCGAAATACAGCGGAACGACGTCGATTCCTTCTGCCAGGATGTAGGTCCAGACGTCGAGCTCGGTCCAGTTCGACAGCGGAAATACGCGCAGCGTCTCGCCCGGTGCGAGATTGCCATTGTAAAGATGCCAAAGCTCTGGCCGTTGCCGCTTCGGGTCCCAGCTATGACCTGGCCCGCGCACAGAGAATACGCGTTCCTTCGCGCGAGATCGCTCCTCGTCCCGCCGTGCGCCACCGATGGCGAGGTCGTAATTGCCTTCTGTCAAGGCTTGCTTCAGCGCATCGGTCTTCATGATCTGGGTGTAGACGTTGCTGCCGTGGTCGAACGGATTGATATTCTGCCGCAGACCTTCCGGATTGGTGTGAACGCGCAGATCGAAGCCGAAGCGCTTTGCCGTCGCGTCGCGGAAACGGATCATGTCGCGGAATTTCCATGTCGTATCGATGTGCAGCAGCGGGAACGGTGCAGTGCCGGGAAAGAACGCCTTCCGGGTCAGATGCAGCAGCACGGACGAATCCTTGCCAATCGAATACAGCAGGACTGGCCGTGCGGCCTGCGCCGCCACTTCTCGCAGAATATGAATGCTTTCGGCTTCGAGCGCCTTTAGGTGATGTGGGTGCGTCGTCAAAGTTCCGCCGATCTTTCAGCGCCACCTTCTGCTGATCCGTTACAAAACGTATCCACCCGGCGGCAAGACCGGCCTGCCTAGTCCAACCCGCGGCGCGCTGTAAATGGCGATCCCGCCGGGGCGGGAATTCTGTTAACCTTCCCGCAGGGAGCTTTACGCGAAGGAAGGCAATGGCGATCGCCATGGCACGACGCCTGACCAGGTTGGCCGTACCGGCCGACGTGGTCGAACGCATGCCCCGTGCCGAGGTCGATGTGGCGCTCGTTCTGGCAGTCGACAGCTCGGGCAGCATCAGCGAGCAGCGCCTGACCATGCAGATCCAGGGCTATCTGGACTCGTTGCGCAATCGCGCGTTTGTCGAGGCAGTGCGGGGCGGCCGGCACGGGCGCATCGCGCTGACCTTCGTCACCTGGACCGATGCACGACGGCAGGACCAGGTGGTCCCGTGGCGGGTCATCCACGATCAGAACACCGCTGAGAGTTTTGCCAAGGCGGTGCGCGACGCGTTGCGTCCGGTGCCGGGCTGGACATCGATCAGCGGCGCAATCGACTTCTGCACCGGCTTGCTGCTGACCAGCGGATACATCGCCGCACGACGCGTCATCGACGTTTCAGGAGACGGCGCCAACAACGATGGCAGGCCGGTGACGGACGCGCGCGACGCGGCGGTGGCCGCCGGGGTCACCATCAATGGCCTGCCGATCATCGAGGTCGAGCCGGGGCTTGAGGCATATTATCGGGAAAACGTCATTGGCGGTCCCGATTCCTTCCTCGTCGTTGCCCGCGATACGGGCAGTTTTGCCGAGGCGATTCTGCGCAAGCTGCTGGTCGAAGTTGCCGGCAATGCACCGCCTGCCGCCGGCTGAGTTTCAGGCCTCCAACGCTGCCCTGATCGTGGCTGCGAGGACCTGCTTGCGGTACGGCTTGCGGAGCATCGTGCCGCGCTGCGGCTCCGCCCACTCGGCGAGAGACCCGGCGTAGCCCGTCGTGTAGAGCACCTTCAGGTCCGGCCGGAGCGCCTGCGCGGCTGCCGCCAACTGATAGCCGGTCATTCCGTCGGGCATGACGATGTCGGTGAACAACAGGTCGAAGCTGCCGTCCTGGAGAATCGCAAGAGCCGCGGGCCCGCTGCCCGCCTCGCACACCTGATAGCCGAGTGAGGCCAGGTGCCGCCTGGCCACTGCGCGCATCTCGGGATTGTCGTCAACCAGGAGGATGCTTTCGCTGCCAGTCGCGAGCGATTCCTCGAGCGCCTCTTCGGCGTAGTCCGCTTCGGTGAGTTCCGCTCGTGGCAGATAAAGTCGGATCGTCGTGCCATGTCCGAGTTCACTCTCTACCTTGAGATGCCCACCCGACTGCTTGGCAAACCCGAAGATCATGCTGAGCCCGAGGCCGCTGCCCGCTCCGGGCGACTTGGTCGTAAAGAATGGCTCCACGACACGCTCCAGCACTTCTGCCGTCATTCCTGTTCCGGTATCGCTCACGGACAGAACCACGTAATCGCCTGGCGTCACTTCGACGGCCTGCCCCTCCGCCTGCAGATGCGCATTGGCGGTCTCTATCCAGATGCGCCCGCCATGCGGCATCGCATCCCGCGCGTTGATCGTCAGATTGAGCAGCGCATCGCCAACCTGAGAAGGATCAGCCCTCGTCGGCCACAAATTCCCAGCCAGCGTGGCGTTGATCTGGATGGTTTCCCCAAGCAGCCGTCGCAGGATTGTGATGTGGTTCGGCAGATACGCATTCAGGTCGGTTATCCGCGGCTGCAGAGCCTGGCGACGCGCAAATGCGAGCAGCCGCCGTGTCAAATCGGCTCCGCTGAGCGCGCTGTCGAGAATTTCCTTCGCCAGATATACCTGCTCCTGGTTGCCCTGCGCCGCATCGATCAGGAACTCGACGTTACCGATAATGACACCCAGCAGGTTATTGAAGTCGTGTGCGATACCCCCAGTGAGTTGACCGATCGCCTCCATCTTCTGCGCCTGCCGCAACTCGGCTTCCACGCGCTTCTCCCGGGTGACGTCCTCTACCAGGGCCAGCAGGTAGCCCGGCCGTTCGTCTGATGTGCTTAATGCGGCGAGATGCACCCTCGCCCACGCAATCACGCCCGAACGGGTGACGTGGCGGATTTCCACGCCATCCGCATCAGTACCTCGCGCGATCGCATCGGTCAGCAGACGGCGATCGTCGACGTGCGTCATGTCCGCGATCGCCATGCCGGATATGGCATCGCCATCGTAACCGACCATGCGGCAGAAGGCAGGATTCGCCTGAACAATGCGCCGTCCGTCCTGCTCTATCAGCACGATACCGACAGGGCTCTGCTCAAAGATACGGCGGAAACGTAGCTCGCTTTCGAGCAGCGCACCGGATTGCGCCTCAGCCAGTTGCTCGCTCTGCCGCACGTCCCGGCGCATCAGCAGGAAGATGAAGCCGATGAGCACGATGCCGCCTATCGTGCCAAGGAAAACCGTCGCCAGTGCGATTTTGCCGTGCGAACTGTCGAGCGAAATATGCCCCTCGAGCAGCTTCGCCTCGCTCTGCAGCATCTCGTCAACCGCAGTGACGATGTGGTTCGTGCGATTCGCGCCGGAGACCAGTTCCTGGGACGATGGATGCAGATCTATCGACTGCTCATTCGCAGTCAGGGACGCGGCCAGCGCGGCTCGATCAAAATCGATCATCGTCACCAACCGCTCCAGGCGGCTGATCTGGGTACCATCATCGGCTATCAGATCACGAAGGCGAAGCAATTCCTCCGGCAGTTCGCGTACCCGCGTTCGATAAGAGTCCAGCCAATATGTATCTCCAGTGAGCAGGTAGACGCGTAAGCTTTTGCCGCTGCCTTCAGTCAGGTCTGCGAGCTCCTTCAGCGCCAGCATAGCCTGAAGGGCGCGGCCAACACGGGAATCGGAGTCTCGTTGCTGCCAAAGGACGATGACGGCCATCGCGCCATTCGCGATGATGATGATCAAGGCGAGCAGCACCACGACCAGCCGCAGGACAGGGGGAGGTACATAATGCAGCCGCGTGCTGGTGCCGCGCATGGCTCGAAAACCGTCCGCCCCCCAATTCTTGCCCAACCGAACTATTACATGGTTCAGGCCGAGCTGCCCACAGGTCAGGTTGCCGGGATCAGTTTGACGCGCCGGCCGGACACGCCAAGCGCAATGCGCCCCTGCTTCAGAGCCAACGCGTCCTCGCCAAACACTTCGCGCCGCCAGCCGTGCAGAGCGGCGATATCGGGCGCGTCCTCGCTTGCCAAGCGGTCGATATCCTCGGAACTGGCAACCAGCCGCGTTGCCACATGGTGATGCTCGCTCTTCGCGGCGAGCAGGACCTTCAGCAAGGCAACGAGCGCTGGTGACGGTCTGCTGCCCTCGCGCGAGCGCGGCGCCTCTGGCAGAGCTTCCTCAGGGAGCGCCTTTGCCTCCGCGATTGCCGCGAGCAGCGAAGCGCCAGTGCGCCCCTCGGCGAAACCCCGGCTAACACCGCGGGCCCGTGCCAGTGCGTCAGGATTGTCCGGTGCGGTGGCGGCAATCTCCAGCAGCCCCTCATCGCGGAGCAGCCGTTGGCGTGGAATGTTGACCCGCTGCGCTTCCCGCTCGCGCCAAGCCGCCAGCGCACGCACGATGCCCAGGAACCGCCGGTTGCCGCTGCGCGGGCGCAGCCTCTCCCACATGGTCTCCGGATCCGGCCTGTATTTGGCGGGATCGGCGAGATCCGCCATCTCCTCGGCCACCCAGTCGAGCCGATCCTCCTGTTCAAGCCGCGCACGCAGCTTGCTGTAAACCTGCCGGAGGTACGTCACATCGGCTGCGGCATACGCGATCTGCGAGGCCGACAGCGGCCGGGCAGACCAGTCGCTGAAACGATGCGCCTTGTCGATCGAACCGCCGGTCAATGCCGCGACGATGGCATCGTAGCCGACCTGCTCGCCGAAACCCGCCACCATCGCCGCGATCTGTGTGTCGAACAGAGGCTTGGGTACGTCGCCGAACCATTGCACGAAGATCTCTATGTCCTGGCGCGCCGCGTGGAACACCTTCATTACTGCCTGATTGGCCAGAAGGTCCCCGAGTGGAGCCAGGTCAAGTCCGGGCACCTGCGCATCAACCACAGCGACTTCATGTGCCCCGGCAAGCTGCACGACACAGAGCTCGGGCCAATAGGTCCGCTCGCGCATGAACTCGGTATCGACTGTAACGAATTCCTCCGTCGCGAGCCGGCCGCAAAGGGCGCCGAGTGCTTCAGTACTCTCGATCAGGGTGGGCGTAGGAAATTCGACGCGGGAGGGGCGAGGCATCTACCGTTTCTACACGCCCGACGGCCCCAACGGCAAAATCGTCGGAGACCTGTTTGAGGCTGGGTGCGACAGGAGAGCGGCCCCGGAAGTTGCTTCACGTCGCAGTGTCGGCGGAACGCGCGGGAGCCTGCGGCATTGATGATCCAATTGCGGGAGATCCCACCCAATGCGAGCGCTGGTTTGGCACGGCAAGGAAGACATCCGCTGCGATTCGGTGACTGATCCGGAGATCCAGGATCCCCGGGATGCCATCATCAAGGTTACGAGTTGCGCGATCTGTGGCTCGGACCTGCACCTGTTCCACAACTTCATTCCCGCGATGCTCCCGGGCGACATCATGGGCCACGAGATGATGGGTGAAGTGATCGAAGTCGGCTCGGGTGTGAACGGCAACCTCAAAGTGGGCGACCGTATCGTCGTGCCGTTCACGATCAACTGCGGCCAATGCGAACAGTGCAGGCGCGGCAACTTCTCGGTCTGCGAGACCACCAATCGCAAGAAGTATCTGGCGGAAAAGGTGTTCGGCCACACGACCGCCGGCCTGTTCGGCTACACGCATCTCACCGGTGGTTATCCAGGAGGGCAAGCCGAATATCTTCGGGTTCCCTACGCGGATCAGACTCATATCAAGGTCCCGGGCAGCCTGACCGATGAGCAGGTGCTGTTCCTGGGCGACATCTTTCCCACCGGCTGGCAAGCCGCAGCGCAATGCGACATCGAGGAGACCGACACCGTGGCCATCTGGGGCTGCGGTCCTGTCGGCCAGATGGCTATCCGCAGCGCCATTCTCCTCGGCGCGAAGCAGGTCGTGGCGATTGACCATCTACCCGAGCGGCTCAGCATGGCGGAAGCCGGTGGGGCCATCACGATCAACTTCGAAGAGGAAAGCGTCATCGGGCGGTTGAACGACCTGACCGATGGCAAAGGCCCGGAGAAATGCATCGACGCCATCGGCATGGAGAGCCACGTATCGCTGTCGATGCCCGATACGATCTATGACCGAGCCAAGCAGATGCTGGCGCTCGAGAGCGATCGTCCGCACGTGCTGCGCGAGATCATTTACGTCTGCCGTCCGGCAGGCGTGGTCTCGATCCCCGGAGTCTATGGCGGTCTCGTCGACAAGATCCCCATGGGATTGGCGATGAACAAGGGGCTGACCTTCCGCACGGGCCAGACACATGTGAGACGCTGGACGGATGACCTGCTACGCCGCATCGAGGACGGCCAGATCGACCCCTCCTTCGTCGTGACGCATACCGCCAGGCTGGAGGACGGCCCTGAGATGTACAGGGTGTTCCGCGACAAGCAGGACAGTTGCATCAAAGTCGTCCTGAAACCCTGAACCGGCGAGGGAATACTGTGACCTACATCTCGAACATCACCCGCTCGGAAGGGGATCCCAAGGTCCTCAGCTCCGGGCCAAGCTCGATGAGCAGCAGTGACCGGCTGGCCCGTTTTCTGGGTTGGTTCAGCGTGGCCCTTGGTCTTACCGAGTTGCTCGCGCCGCGCCGGATCACGCGGGCACTCGGCATGGAGGGAAATGAACCCCTCGTCCGGGCCTATGGCGCCCGCGAAATCGGCTCCGGCGTTGTTTCGCTCTCGCCGGACAAGCAAATCGGCCTCTGGAGCCGCGTGGTCGGAGACGGCCTCGACCTGGCGACACTTGCCTCGGCGTGCCGCAGCAGCAATCCGAAGCGCGGCAACGTGGAGCTCGCGATTGGTCTCGTCTTGGGCATCACGTTCCTCGACGTTCTGGTGGGGGAAATGGTCACAGCGCGCCATAGCCGACGGAGAGGCGAATGGCGCCGCTACAGTGACCGGAGCGGCTTCCCTCGTGGCATCGAAAGCGTGCGCGGCGCGGCCAGATCGGGCACTCGTACTTCGCCTGTCTGATCTGCCCGCACCGGGCTTTCGTGCAGCCGTGCTGATCACCATGATGATGCCGCACGGCTGGCGGGGGATCGGCATTCGACATGAGCAGGAACGGCATCGACCGGCGGCGGGCGCTTTCGCTTGCCGGCGCGGCCTGGGTCGGCGCCGCGGCGGTGGCTCACGCCCAAAACCCTCGGCCAGACGAGGTGAAACCGGAACCTCATCGTCTGCCCGAGGATGTGACCACGCGGCACACGCTCGATCTTCCGGATCGTAGCTTACGTTTTCAGGCGACTGCCGGAGCGATCCGCCTCGACGAGGCGAAGAATACGCCAACTGCGGAACTCGCGTTCGTCGCTTTCCAACTGGACGGCGCCGAGAAGGCGCATCGCCCTGTTACGTTCGTCTTCAATGGGGGGCCTGGCTTCGCCTCGGCCTGGCTGAACGTTGGCGCAGTCGGGCCCTGGCGCATTCCGCTGGGCGGCGAGGCCACCGCGCCCTCGGCTTCCCCCGAACCGATCGCCAACGCGGAGACCTGGCTTGACTTCACCGACCTGGTGTTCATCGATCCAGCTGGAACCGGCTACTCGCGCATTCTCGCCAGCAACGAGGAGGGCCGCCGCAAGTTCTGGTCGGTCACCGGCGATGTGCAGTCGCTGGCCGAGGGGATCCGCCGCTGGCTCGACAGGTTTGGGCGGAATGTTTCGCCAAAATACCTGCTGGGCGAGAGTTATGGCGGCTTCCGTGTCCCGCGGCTCGCGCGCGAACTTGCGGCAAACCACGGCACCGGCGTTTCGGGTCTCGTGCTGATCTCGCCGGCGCTCGACTTTGGCGGCCGCAGCTCGGCTTTCGACCCGTTCATCTACGTGATGCGCCTGCCATCGATGGTCGCCGCGGCGCGTGCCAAGCGCGGACCGGTTACGCGCGATCAACTCGGCGACGTCGAGCGCTATGCCATTTCGGAATATCTCATAGACGTGACGCGCGGTGAGACAGATTCGCAAGCGGTCAGCCGGCGCAGCGCGCGCGTCGCGGAATTGACCGGCCTCGACCTTGCGCTGGTCCGCCGGTACCACGGACTGCTCAGCGACGATGTGTTCCTGCACGAGCTCGATCGGGCTGCCGAACGCGTAGGCAGCATATACGACGCCACGATCACCACTGCTGATCCATTCCCGCTACAGGCACTCAGCGATTACCCGGACCCTGTGCTGGAGGGTCTGAAGGCCCCGGTCAGCAGTGCAATGCTCGCGGTCTATGAGTCGCGGCTGAACTGGCGCCCGGATACCGAATATCGGCTGGAAAATGCCGAGGCCAACCGCATGTGGGATTGGGGCCGCGGCATCTGGAACGCGCCTCAGTCGATGAACGCGCTGCGCAGCGCACTTGCGCTTGATTCCCGCCTGACGGTGCTGATCACGCACGGTTTATATGACCTGATCACGCCGTATTTCGGGACCCAGTTACTGCTCGACCAGGTACCCGACGAGGCGGTTACATCCCGGATTCGTCTGTCGGTGCTTCCGGGCGGGCATATGTTCTACATCGATGATGGTTCACGCGCTGCGCTGCGCAATGAGGCGGCGAGGCTGTTCAGTTCGCGATGATCCTGCCGTGGCATCAATGCGGGCCCACCAGAGCAGCTTTGATCCAGATCAATGCTGCCGCCCGATTAATATGCGAGACGGCTCCTTAATGTCTCAGTAATCAACAGGAGCGTCAAAATGAACTTCCGGACCCTCACGGCAGCCGTGGCATTGGGCCTGGCATTCACTGGCACAGGCTACGCCGCCTGCGTGGTATCGAATTATCAGTTCGCGCCACCGAACCAGAACCAGGGCAACAGCAGCGTCGCGTATCAGCAGTTCGCCCCACCGAACGAGAACCAGGGTGCGAACAGCGCTGCTAACTACCAGTTCGCCCCACCGAACCAGAACGAGGGCAACAACAGTGTCGCGTATCAGCAGTTCGCCCC